>JASGIE010000161.1:0-33227 GCA_049841055.1 Paludibaculum sp.
GACCTTCAAAATTCTGACATCGTCCGGCCTGATTCGCGGTTACTCTGGACTTGGCGGTAAATATATCGGGCCGCTCCGAACGCGTTCACGCCCGGAGGGTAATGCGATGCAAACGCAAAGGAATCATTGGTGGCTCTTGGCGACTTGCGGATTCCTGAATGCCGCACTTTGTGTGGCATTTCCGCCGTAATGTTAGCGCCCGATGGGTCGCTGACCTGGCGGCATGCCGCGGGGCGCGGGACCACTGACCTACTCGGCCACTCTTCACTGGCGGCGGGCGCCGGCACCGCAGCCGCGGCGATCTGGCGGCGTGACCGGCGCACAGGCTGGCCACTGATGGCAAATGGGCTCATTTCGTGCGCGCTGGGCATAGTGTTATCGGGCGCCTCTGGCGCTGCGGTCTCGTTTCGGACCATCGCCGGCCTGATGGTGTTGAGTGCCCTGAGCCTGGGCGCGCTGGTACTCGATCGATTCCCCGGGACCGCAGCGGGATTGCACGGACCGTTGGGTCAGGGGTCTCGACCGGTGCCGGAGTGCTCCGCCTACGCGTTGGCGTTTGCCGGGATGAAGCCGTCGCCCCAGACACATGCGGAGATATTGTGGATCGGCTCGTACTTCGGGTTCCAGGCGGCCTGTCTGCTCTGGATGTCCTGGAGGCTGCGGAATTCGCAGGCGTCCCAGGATAGACCCTGGAGTGCGGGACTGAACGGCAGCCGCGGGTCAGGTATAGCGGTGTAGATCCAGTCCGATTCCTTAGGGAGCCGGATGGGGATCAGGTTGGACTTATGGTGCGTACAGCACTGCAATCTGACGCACTTCCCGCGGGATGGCATTGGCCAGTTGCATCAGGCCATTGAAGCGGGTGCGGAGGCTGCGGGGGTGTGGCCGCGAGTCGGGTCTGCGGCCCTGCGCGTAGGATTCCTTGAACTCGGTGAACAAGCGGCAGCTTGGGTCCGGCGCCGAATAGCGTTCCAAAGCAACTGACGGCTTCCTTGTCGGTCATGGCTCCGCAGAGCGATGCGACCTCGCGGGCCACGGCGCGCACGCGGCCGGTGAGCGGCGCCTGTGGATCAAAGAGCTCGGAGAGGACCTCCTTGGGGGCAGACGCCCCGTTCGCAGCCAACATTGCGGGTGGTTGATTCTCCTGGATCCATACCCAGAACGGCGCTGGCGCGAATGAGGTGATTCGGCTTGAAGATCTCAGGAGACCAGGTAGTGCCGGGATTGAACTTTACTTCAATGTAATGGCCTGCCGACGGATCCTCAGAGGCTCCGGTCACCACCCCGTCAAAGCGGTGTTTACCCTTCTTGTCAGTGCAGACAATGCGCAGAGGGAGCTGCGGCGCAATGGGCTCCTCCACGTTCAAGTAGGCTCCTGAGGAACTGATCTCTTCGAGGTTTGCATCCAGTTTCCGTTCCCGGCTGCCCTTTGACGGCAGTTGGATTGAGACCAAGACTGAACACAGATATCTATCGGCGGGCTCGGGATTCATGACAGCTTTGACTCCCCATCTACTTAGGTTGAAGACGCGCTGGCGGTCGGTCCAAACGGACTACCACTAAGGTGGTGATCGGCGGATCCGGGAAAAACCTTAGGGCACCTGCAAATTTTGGTAATGAATCCTCGCCACACTAGCGGGGCGCGTGTCCACAAATGAGGGTATTCCCCTCTTGTGATGGCCCCCCCGAAGTGGTGGTGGGCGCCTGATACACACGCGGGAGAGAGGGCTGCCGGCGCGCGGGAGCAGTGACGATATTCTGATTGACCAATCTACTATATTGTAGTAGCATCAGACACTATATAGTTGGGAACCCCCATGACACAATCCAAACTGACGCGGCTGGAACTGCAGATTCTGGAGGCCTTGTGGTCCCACGGGAAGGCCTCGATCCGCGAGATTCAGGAGGTATTCCCTGCCCCTCGTCCGGCCTATACGACCATCCAGACTACGATCTACCGGCTGGAAGGGAAGAACGTAGTGCGCCGGGTGAGGAAGATCGGGAATGCGGATATCTTCGAACCGACCGTGGCGCGGGATGTGACACGTCACCGGCTGCTGGACGAGATTCTCAGCTTTTTCGGGGGGGCGCGCGCAGCCGATGATGGCGCAGCTTGCGGAGGCCGGAAAGCTCACGATCGAAGATGTGCGCGAGTTGGAAAAGACAATCCAGGCTCTGGATGAAAAGCGGCGGTCCGGGTCAGGAACGGAGACGGAATCATGAACGCTGTGGCCACGCACCTGATGCAGTCGACTGTGTTTGCGGCCGCGGTGGCGCTGCTGTCACTCGCCTTCCGTCGGAACCGGGCCAAAGTGCGGTTCCGGTTGTGGTTCTGTGCATCGATCAAGTTCCTGCTGCCCTTTTCGTTGCTGACAATGCTGGGCAGCCTGTGGAATCCGGTGGCGGGGAAGCGCTCGGCGGCCGTGCAGATGGCCGCCCCGGTGCTGAAGTGGATGCAGCCGGCGTTGGGTCCGACGGGCGCCATTGCCATGGCGGCCCCCTTGCCAAAACGGGTTGGACAGGAGCTGCCGGGGAGCCTTCTCCTCACTGTTTGGGGGCTCTGGCTGGCCTGGGTCGGCGCGATTCGATTCCGGGATCGGCGGAGGGTTCGTGCCGCGATCCGAGCCGGCTGGGTGACGGAAAGTTAGGCGCGGGTGTGGAGGTGCGCCTGGCTCCCGGACTTCTCGGAGCCCGGGGGTGGCCAGAACTCGAGGCTGGTCCTGCTGCTGCCCGAGGGAATCACAGAGGTGTTGAACCCGGCCCAATTCCAGGCGTGGTTTTGCACGAACTCTGCCATGTGCGGCGCCGGGACAATCTGTATGGCGCGATTCACATGCTGACGGAGGCAGTCTTCTGGTTCCATCCACTGGTCTGGCTGGTTAGGCGCGCGGCTGGTGGAGGAACGGAGTGGGCGTGTCGATGAAAGAGGCGCTGAGCCAGGGAGGCGATCCGCGCGACTACGCCGATGGAATCTACGTCTGCAAGTTCTACCGCGGAGTCGCCCCTGGCCTGCGTGTCAGGAGTGACGGGGGCAAACCTTAGGAAGAGAATCGAGGGCGATCATGACAAATCACCGTGCTCTCCAGTTGACCTTCGTTCAGAAGGCAACGCTGATTTCCGCCGGAGTATCGGCGATCACCGTTCCGCTGGCTGTGGGCGTTGTGAGTGGCCGACAGGTGCGGGCTCAGGCCGCTGTGCCCTCATTCGCGTCGGCCGAAATCAAGTCCTGCAGCGAAGAAGCAGGGCTCAAGCGAGGAGCCGGTTATTCTGTGTCGGCACCGGCAACTGCGGACGGGCTGCCTGGCGCTGGCGGAAGCGGATCATACCGGTCTGATCCAGAGGGCTACGTGCGGTTCGCGGAGGGTACGGTCCATCCGATGGGTCTTTTGCCGATTCTGGGAGGGCCGGAATGGATTCATTCCGAACGCTTCAGATCGAGGCAACGGCGGCGGGTCCAGTGAACGAGGCGCTGCATGCAGGGGCCGATGTTGCAGGCGCTGCTGGAGGAGCGGTTTGGCTTGAGAATCCATCGGGAGACCAGGACCGTTCCCGTCTACGCAATGACCGTAGAGCCCGGCGCACCGAGACTGAAGGTCTTCGCGTCCGGAAGCTGCGTGCCCATGCCGGTGAAGATGCCTCTCCCGGAATTGCCGGCAGGGCAGGAGTACTGCAAGATGTGCGTTGGGATCCAACCGCCTGTGGTGGATGCGCAGGGGTCGACCCTGGCTGAGTTCGCTCAGATGCTGAACCTGGTACTGGACCGGCCCGTGGTGGACCAGACCGGCCTGGCGGGGCAGTACGACCTCCATCTCCAGTTTGGTGTGAGTGAGGCGACGCCCCGGTATCTCCCCGGCGGGGACCTGGCGCGCTTTGTGGATGCGGCCGCGAACCAGGGCGCGCCTTCGATTTTCGCGGCATTGCAGGAGATGGGGTTGCGGCTTCAGCCTGCGGAAGGAACCCGGGAGTTCCTGGTGATCGATCATGTGGCACGGCCTAGAGGGCGCTGAAAAGCCGGGGAATCTCAACTGCTCCATCACTGAGAATGGCCAGATCAGGGGATCGTCAATGTAACCGCCCCTCTCCAGCGGGGAGGTAGCCGGAGATCCGAATGAGGCCGCAGGATTCCACGGGGATGCTCAGAGCGCCATGCCCCGTGCGCGGCAGGCTGATCACCAGGCGGACTCCGCAGTTCTTACCAGGGGCGTAGCCGGTGCTATTCAAGGTTTGAATCTCAAGAACGGTTCCGTGGGCGGGGGCAAGCACAACGGAACGTGCGCCCTCCGCCTCGGCGACGATCCTCACCGGCCATTCGACAACGGCTTCGCCGCGCCTGCCGGTCCAGTCGTATTGCTGAATGCGCGGAGGCCCCTCGATCCGGCAGTCTGCCTGGGAGACGTTTGTGAGAGTGAGCCGGGTGTACGTGCTGCCCAGTGCGGAGCCTCCGTCGTCCGCGGCCGCCAGGTGGCGAATCCGGCAGGGTGGTACTTGTGCCCAGATGGGCCCGATCGAGAGAGCCAGATTGAAAGTCAGGACCGCCCAGCGTTGCATCCTGTCTCGACTCCAGCAGGACGAAGCGCCGGCGTCAAGGGCAAGCGATGGTCAGTGCTGCGCTTCGGGCCCATTGCCCTCCTCGTCCCTGGCGTCCGGGGTTTCAGCAGGCAGGAACGGGATTCCGCCTCCAATGCCGTTCTCACTGTTCAGCACTTGGGCGGGAACAGGTTGAAAAGCAGCCCGGCGGCGGATGAGGAAATAGATGGGCAGCGTAGCAAGGGCGAGCATGATCGGAAGGAACGGCCAACTCAACTGCGGCTGGTAGGCTGGCTGCCCAGGCTGGTCTATCCAGGGGTAGTACTCCGCAACCGGTCCATGAACTCCTGCTGCCGCTGGGGATTCAGGTTGACTAGCCCATTGACGGCGATCAGCGAGAAGTACACGATGCCACCGACCCGGGCAGATTCGCGCAGCCGGAGCAGGCCAACGCCGACGTAGGCCTGAATCACGATGAACGGAACATAGACCGCGAGGACGCCCCAACCGGAGAACACGAGTCCAAACATGAGAGCGGGAAGGCGCAAAACCGACATCGGCACTAAGACGACTACCCCAACAAGCAGATACCAGGCGATGACGCGAATACTCAGGGGCCGCGGATCTTCCGAGAAATCAGCAGGCCGCGAAAAGTAGCTTTTCGTAGTTTTCCGATTGAAGAGAACAAGCCACCAGATGCCAAGGGCGCCCAAGGCCAGGTAAAACGCTCCGACCAGGCGCAGGATCATGGACGTCTTATCCGGGTCTATCCCGGGGGTGTCCGGCACAGGCGTGGCGAAGAGAACCAAGGGGGAGATGAGTTCCGAAAAACACCAGGATCGTCGCAAACACCAGGATGGAAATGCGCGACCATGACCGCCGCCGGAAGATGCCTACGGCGGTGGCCAGCCCCCATGCGGTCAATAGGGAGATTCACGTTCGCCATCGCGATAGTGATTCCCTTGACGGGTACGGGCTGCGCAGGCGCGTCCGGCAGAGGGGGACTGATGATTGCGAAGAACACCATCAGCGCAGCCAGCAGCAAGGTAACCAGGCTGCCGAGTATCGTAATCACCGCGCTGGCGCGAATGCCAATCCACCGGGGAGACATATCGCGGATAGTCTATCGAGCCGTACCGCGACAATCCACAATTTCGATTTGAGTTTTCAGATATTTTCAGCCGACGATGGCTCTACTGTCCGGTCAAATTAATCCAGACAAAACGATGATGATTTGGGAAGGATTGAGGTTGGAGAATTGCGGGGGTTGTGACGCGGGATTATCTGGCGGCAAATCGATTCGAGCAGGCTGAGGGGCCGCGCACGGCCGCCTCAGCCTCTCCGGGCTTCAGCTCTTGCGCAGCTTTTTGGAGACCTTGTCCACTTCGCCCCAAACACGGAGCAGGTTGCCGCTCCAGAGCTTTCCGATCTGTTCCTCCGTGTAGCCGCGCTTCACGAGTTCAAGAGTCACATTGAATGCCTCGGAAGCACTGTTCCAACCGTCGATGCCGCCACCGCCATCGAAATCGGAGGAGATTCCGACGTGGTCGATTCCGATGAGTTTCACGGCGTAGTCGATGTGGTTGACCATATCCTGGACGTTGGCTCGGGCCGCGGGCGGATACTTGGCATCGATCTCGGCCATGCGCTTTTCGTATTCCGCACGCTTATCGGCCGGCAGCATCGCGAGGAACGCACCACGACCGCCGCCGCCGCGACGGGCCGGAGTAGCCGAGGTCGTTTCGGTTTCCAGAGGGCAAGCTCGGGAGGGAGCGGCGCCACCCTCACCGCCAGCGGCACGGCGGCCACCGCGGCCACCCATCATGGAGCCGAACAGTTCTTCCCGCAGTTTCGTGAGCGCTTCTGTCCGCTCCTTTGACTCCGCCTTGACGTAGGAGGCGAAGCCGACGATCTGGATGACGCCGCCGTTCTTCTTGAGTGCCAGCAGTTGTTCATCGTCCATATTTCGGCTGACATCGGCCAAGGCGCGGACACCGGAGTGCGAAGCGATGACGGGCGCCTTGGAGAGACGGATCGCCTCGAGGTTCGCGCCCTTGGCGGGATGCGAGAGGTCGACCATCATGCCGACTCGGTTCATCTCGGCAATCACCTCGCGGCCAAGCGGCGAGAGTCCGTTGTTGTAGAGGTAGCCCTGGGCCTCGCCGGTGTTCGAATCGGCAAGCTGGCTATTGCCGTTGTGCGCCAGCGACATGTAGCGCGCGCCGCGATCGTAGAACTCCTGAACGCGTTTGATATCGGTGCCGATGGGGTAGCCATTTTCCACGGCGATGACGGCGATGCGCTTATTCTTCTTGTGCAACGCGACGACGTCGGCCGGTGTGAGGGCCAGGCCGAACTTATCGGGCGCGATCTTTTCGGTCAACCGGTGGACGGCATCAAATTTCTCGACGGCCTGGGCGTAGGCGCTGTCGTAGCCTTCCTTGGTGAGAGGCCCCTGGCCCACGTAGACGATCATGAACGACACGTCCATGTCACCTTCGATCATCTTCGGAAGATTCACCTGCGTGGTAAGACGCATGGTGTAGTTGCACTCGGGGGTGAAGTTCGAGGCGTCGATATCGTTGTGCGTATCGAGCTTGATGACGTGGTCGTGGATCTTTTTCGCTTTCGCGATCAGTTCCGCATCGTTGGACTGTGCCGGACTGTTCCCGGCAGAGATATGGAACAGGAGCCCGAGTGTCGATGCCGTCAGCCCCGCAATGATGAGCCTTCTCTGAACGTATTTCAATGGATCCTCCCAGGAACCGTGACAGGTTGGACCGCCGCACGGCACCACAACGCTAATTGAGACTGTGGAATTCGGAGACCGACGGAGGTCTCGGACAGGACATGTATTGAATATGGTAGCAGCCGGGGGCGGGATGGGCGGCGGGGGCTGGAAGTTGGCGGATATCAGCGGTCAGGCGTCGGCTACGCGGTTGGACCGGCAAAGTTCTCACTCCAATTCCGGTTCCGGGCCGACTCATCGACCATTGCAAGTCATGGCCGGATTCGCTGGGTCGATTGCCAGTCGAACTGTCGCGAGGCGACAGCTTATTTCCAATTCACAGACTCGCTCTACCGGATGAGCCGATCGTAGTCCGCGTGGCTCCCGATCCAGAACCAGAGGATGCCGCCATCTACTTCAACACCTAGCACCCGATAGTGAAGTCCGACGCGTACCGACCAGTAGGACCCAGCCTTTTTGAGGTGCAATGAAGGATGATGCGGGTCGGAGTTCAGCTGGACGAAGGCCCGATCCGCCAAGGCCTGGATTTCCGGTGGGAGCGCCCGGTAGGCGGCCCAGAAGTCTGGAGAGGCGTGGTGGGTCACAGAACCGTCGAACGGCCTGCTTGGTGATCTTTGAGTGCTCGTTCCGCAAGCCCTGCCAGCTTACCTTCGCGAGAGTCGGCTTCGATTTGCCGGTCCCATACCTTGGCATCAAACTCCACAAACCACTCGCGGAAAGCTTTCAGTTCATCCGGGCTAAGACTCTTGATTTGTCCTTCAAGGCGTTCGACTCGGCTCATTCCTGTGCTCCTCTCCTAGCTTAGCGTGCTCCGTGGAAGCGGGTCGTCATCGGATCTCCCCCTCCGGGATCACTTTCAATTGGACGTTTTGCGTTTCGCCGGGACGCACTGTGATCGCTGCGGCCCGGGCGTCATACTGCTTCCGGAACTCGGGATTCTGCCACAGGTCATCTTCCATCTCCTGCCAGGCGTGGAGCTTGTACTTGCCGGGGCGCAGGTTGGTGAACTGGATCTGCCCTCTGTTGTCCACCGCCTCCTTTTCCATTTGCGCGCGCGGGTCCTCGGGAATCAGGGTCACTACACCTACCGGGACTGGTGTCCCCGAATCGTCGGTGACCGAGGCGCCAATCGTTCCGGCCGTATTGCTCAGAACGATGTCGAGCTGAGCCGAGGCCACGATATCGAAGCCCTCCGGTGAAACCTCCTCGCCCCCCAGCTTTACAGCACGCGGGTAATGCCCGGGCGGCAGCGGCCCCAGAACCACCAGGGCGTAGCGGCCGGGATGAAACCGGGAGGGAAGATCGAAGCGGCCCGCCTCGTCGGCGCGACAGATATTACCGTCGGAACTGTCGGCATCCACAATCAAAACTCGAATGCCTTCGAGCTTCACCTTGGCGACTGGTTCGGCCAGCAGGATGCGCCCGGTGACCGCTGGCGCAAGGCTCATGGGCACGACCACACCCTCCACATCTCCCGCAACGCTCAACGTGCCGCTTCCGAAGGCCTCCACTCCCCCGGAACTCACATTGGTGCGAATTGCATATTCACCAGGCGGCACCGACAAGTCGAAGGCGTAATCAGGCCAGTGCGCCGAAACAGAACTTCCGCCCAGGGGGCCTTCCTCTCGTGGGTTGAGGCCGACAGAGACGGTGGTCTGCGGTCCTCCGGGCACCCCGGTGACCTTTCCTTTGACATGCACCGTGCGCGGGCGAGCGACTCTGACGAGCTGGATATCGATGCCGCCGAGCTCGGCTCCAACACCAACCTGCACAGGGGTCGCCGATTGCTGCGTGGGCGAGTTGGGATGGTAGGCGGGAATGAAGTAGGCGGGACGGCGGCTGGCTTCCGCAGGCTCCCCGTAATGGCTATTCGTCTGCATGCGCCGGTTGTAAGCCTGCAAGAGATATGTCCCCGGAGTGAGATTGTTGACACGATACTCGCCAGATTCGTTGGCCAACGCTGCCGCGTTGAGGCGTTCCCACTGCCTCCGGCCATGGCGGAAGACCTGCCTATAGACAGAGACCCCGGCGCCCGGTGCAGGTTCTCCATCCTCTTCCAGCACCCTGCCGGAAATCACGCCTTGCGGCCGTAATCGGATGGCCGAGGCCGTGGTACGACCGCTGGAGCCGAGAGTCACCGTGAGTTTTGTAGGACGCGGCAGGTAGCCTGCTCGGCTGGCCGAAAGCCGGTAGACGCCGGCGGGTAGTCCGGTGAACTGGAATTGGCCGGCGGCATCCGTCTCTGCAACGAGATGAATAGGCCCACCCGATTGATCCAGATCGACGATCGCCTTGCGGACGGGAGCACTGGTGAGCGAATTCACAACAAGGCCGTCGATCAACCCGACGTCCGGGGTCGATTGCGCGGCCAAGAGGTGGAGCGCGAACAACCCAGCCAGCAGGAGGCGCGTCATCTGGAGGTAATTCTACAGTTTCGCGGCTCGACGTGGCAGCCGCGTCATCAACGCGGCAAACCTGGGATGGTTCCTGAGCGGGTCCCAGCGTGGGGAGGTGGGCAGCCAGAGCACGTGGGGATCGCGTTCCTCCACCGCCCGTTCCAGCCAATCCAGCGCTTTGGCGAAGTTCTGGAGTCCCATATGGACGAAGGCGAAAGAGGTGGGAAAAACCGGTTGAGACTCGCTGCGGAATTCCAGCTCCGAGCAGAGTTCGAGCGCCCTCGACCGCTGGCCCGCGCCGGCGCAGGCAGTTGCCAGGTAAGCCAGCATCATGTTCCCGCATTGGAGCTGGTTGCCGGCTTCAAAGACTTGAATCGACTCCGGCCAGCGGCCCAGCGCCGCCAGGGAGAGGCCGAGGACATAGTAGCCGCTGGTATCGCGGGGATCCAGCTCAATGGCTCGCCGGCAGACCACGATAGCCTGTTCGTATTCTCTCGCCCAGAGGTGGACCCACCCGCTATTGCCCCAGATCAAGGCGGAAAGTGGATCGAGCTCCCGCGCCTGTTGCGCCTCAATCGTTGCGCGAGCGAACTCGAGTTCCATGGAAGCCAGATAGACGGCGAGGCTCAGGCGAGCCGCGGCATCGCTGGGCTTAAGTTCGATCGCTCGCACAAATTCGCGGCGGCAGGACTCGAGGTTCCAATGGTGAAACCAATGCACCGTGCCGAGGGCTCTGTGGGCTTCGGCCAGCGTGTCGTTCCAGGGAAAGAGCGCGCCGGGCGGCGTAACCGGCTTTGGGATAGGCAAGCGAAGTAGCCGTGTGGTTCCAGAAACCCGAGTCGGCCCAGACTTGCGCCAGCATGGCCCAGGCCTTGGAGAAGCCGGGTTCCAGCGAGACCGCTTCCTCTAGGAGTTCCACCGCGTCGGCCAGTCCCGTGGAAGAAAGACGACCGGCGAGAAACCGGCCAGCGGAGGTAGGCATCGTATGCACGCGGCGAAACGAATG
This sequence comes from Paludibaculum sp., assembly GCA_049841055.1. Classification (GTDB taxonomy): domain Bacteria; phylum Acidobacteriota; class Terriglobia; order Bryobacterales; family Bryobacteraceae; genus Paludibaculum. The sequence continues at coordinate 10,679 of JASGIE010000161.1, forward strand.
GAGCGCGGCAAAGTGAGGTCGCGCAGCAGATCTCGGCCGCCACGGCCATGGCAACCTCTTCCTGAAGGCGCAACAGGTCAGCGACTTCTCCGTCGTAGTTGTTCGCCCAGACGTGGTTCTGTCCAGCAGCTTCTATGAACTGTGCGGTCACCCGGACGTGGTCGCCGGAGCGGCGAAGGCTGCCCTCGAGCACGTAGTCGACCCGCAACTCGCGGGCAATAACGGCGACGCTCTTTCGCGTGCCTTTGTAGTGCATGGAGGAAGTGCGCGCGATCACTGAGAGTCCACCGCCGAGCATGGCCAATTGGCCGATGAGTTCCTCAGTGAGTCCGTCACACAGGTATTCCTGCCCGGGGTCCCCGCTGAGGTTGGTGAAGGGAAGGACCACCAGCCGAGGGGCCCGCGTGTTCGAAGCGGCGCCGACGGGATCGAGAAGATGGCCCGTGAAGCGATAACCGATGCGAGGCACCGTCTCGATATAGCCCGTCCTGGCCGAAGACCGGCCCAAGGCAGACCGAAGCCGGTTGACGATGGAGTTGAGAGCGGGATCGAATTCCACAAAGGTGCCGGCGGGCCACAGGAGCGTCCGGAGTTCCTCCCGGGTGACCAGCCGGCCCTGGCTTTCCAACAGGCGGATGAGGACCTGGAAGGACTGCCAGCGAAGCCGGACAGGCAGGCCGTTCCTGCAGAGTTGGCGGGCGCCCTCATCGACCTCAAAGGGGCCGAAGCGAAACTTCCTTGCCGGCGGCCCGGACGGTTCCATCGCAGATCGAGGCTAGCGCCGGCGCAAATCGGAGTCAATGCTCCTCAATTCAGCCATTTGCGTGGTGATGTGGAAGTGAGAATCCGGCCAGGAACAAAACGGGCAAGGCCGCGCAGACTGGAGCCCAGGAGGACTCATCATGAAGCTCACGATGTCGTGCTTGCCGCTTGTTCTATTTCCGCTTTTCCCGGTCTCCCCCTTGAGCGGTCAGATCAGGGCGTCTCTGCCGGTCGAACTGGTGGATACCCTGGATGGCGCCAGGTTCAAGATTCGTGTGCCCGCAAACTGGAATGGCACGCTATTGATGTATGTGCAGGGAACGAAAGTGGCCGCGGCCGCCGAGCCCATGGTCGTTCCGCCGGTTGTGCCCGGGTCTCTGCCCACTCTGGAAGACACTTTGCTGGCCCGGGGCTACGCGCTCGCCGCTTCCGAAATCGGCACCGTGGACATGCAGGCGAAGGAATCAGTGGAGGATACCCTGGCGCTGGCAGCCTACTTCCGCGGGCGCATTGGCGACCCGAAGCGAATCGTCGTCTGGGGAACCTCGCTGGGCGGGGCAGTTTCGATCAAGATGATCGAGGACTATCCAAGAGCATTCGACGGGGCCATCGCTACCTGCGCTCCGGCAGCCGGCTTCGCACGCGGAATGGACCGGAATCTCGACTTCAGCGTCGCCTACGCCTCCGCGTTCGGCTGGCCGGCGGAAAAGTGGGGGCCGGTGGGAGATCTGCGCGACGGGCTGATCTTTGGAGTGGATGTCCTTCCCAACGCGAACGTGCCTCGGGCTGACGGAACCAACCGCGGTGGCTGGGAGTTTATCCGGCTGGTGCTGGGCATCAGTTCCGAGGCATTCTGGGCGACGAACCCGGTCTTTGGACAACCCGGCTGGCTGCTGAACCTGTTCCAGGCAACTGCGACGCGTGCCCTGGTGGAAGGCTACGCGGCGGGCCCGTTCACGCAGAATCTCAACCACGTGTACACGCTCACATCGGAGGAGAGGAGCTACCTGGTGGGTCTGGGAGTGAATCCGGACGAACTGCTGGCCAGGATGAACGCGATGACAAACATCCATGCCGCTGCATTTGCCCGGGAGTATGTCGAGCGGTATGGCGGGCTGCGCGGACTTCTACGCCGCCCCGTGCTCACCGTTCACAACACGGCCGACAACGTCGCCGATGTTCGCCACGAAGGAGAGTATCGAACCCAGGTCGAATGGTGGGGTGTGACAGACCGGCTGGCCCAGGCCTTTGTGAGCAGCCCAGGGCACTGCGCGTTCACCTCCGCTCAACTCCTCGCGGCCCTGGATGCGATGGAACAGTGGCTGGAAACAGGCACCAAGCCTGGCGCAGCGAGCTTCCCAGAGTCGCTGCGTTTCGACAACGCCTTTGTGCCGGCGCGCTTTCCCTATTGAGGAAGAACTCGTAGCCGGGATGCACACAAGGCCGGCCGCCTAAGGAAGCTCAACTTCGATAAGATCGCCATCCCTCAGGGCGAAGGCATCGCGAAGCCGGATGTCCGTGGCAATCTCAATGAGGTTCCGGGGATGGTGGCCCGTCCCATTCTCATTCTGGTCGGTCCTCAGAAGGAACGCGGGGCGATTGAAGATCCGGCATGGCACGATGTTCACGGAAACGCGGCCGCCGTATTCGCTACTCTCCAGGCGGATTGGATTGGGTGGCAGGGAATAAGGTTCATCCAACTCCACATTGAGCGTACCGGGGTACAGCCGCATGCCGGTCTTTCGTTGGTAGTGGTCCCCCAATTGCCCAATCCAATAGCCGAAGTCACCCAGCCCGCTGACAAGCCGGCCGCACATGATGCGCATGCCTCCAGCTTAGCCTGGAGGCGCCCATGTCGACGGTCGCTGCCTGAGCAGTGTGAGCTATTTCACCTTGTTTTGTCTTGAAATCGTGCAGAGGCAGGTATATACTGCGCAGCCAGAGAAGCCCATGCGCCGCTATTTGCAGTTTCTTGCGGTGTGTCTCTCAGGCTGCCTGTCCGCCGGCGCCTCAGTAACCGTTCTTACAGACAGAACCGGGCTGGGCCGTTCAGTCGACGATCTGGGAACCGAACGCCCCGATCGGCTGACTGCCTGCCCCACCTTCGAAAGCTGGGGTGCTACGAGAGGCGGATTCCCCCTTGCGCCGACCCTCCAGTGTGCCGGGTTCTCGGTTTGTGCTCCGGTGGTCTCAACCACTGATCTGGAGACGACCTCAGCAGACTACGCCGCGGGATTTCAGCTCGAACCGGCCCTGTCCCGGGCCATCCTCCCCACAGGTCTGGCGGCGCTTGCACGCCAGGAGCAACTGACGAAGAAGATTGAGTCCACCCGAAGCGCGATGGTTGTGCTGGAGCCCTCCCCGCGCTCATCGTTCCTACTGGTGGCCCTGGTTGTGCTGATCTGGTTGTGGCGCCACCTGTTCCCTCACAGATAATTGGACGGTCCCCGACGGGTGATAAGTCGCGGCGAAAGCGTGCCGGGTCGCGCCGCGCGGCCGGAGTGCGCGAAAATCAAGATTGGGACTGTATTTACTGCCCCGTACATCCGCCCCTTGAGGAGTTTATGGCCGTATTGATAGACGCGATCAGCGTGAAGCGTAGAACTTTGTTCGAGCACGAGGGCGTTCCTTACTCCTGCCTGGAAGCCGAGGTGAACACTCCCACGGCGCGAGGCGGCCAGACGCTGGTCCGGCTGAAGATCCGTAATCTGATTACGAATGCGGTGTTCGACAAGACCTTCAAAGCCAGTGAAAAATTCAAGGAGCCTGACTTGGCCCGAGTCGCGGCTTCGTATCTCTACAGCACCGGCGATGGCGCCGAATTCCTTGACCAGGAGAGCTTCGAGACCCATTCGCTGTCGGACGACATGCTCGCCGGCGCGAAGGACTTCCTCGTGGCCGGAACCATCGTCGAGATGCTGAAATACAACGGGAATCCCATCGGCCTGGAACTGCCGGCGTTCGTCGAACTGGAAGTGACCGCGACCGAACCGGGCGTCAAGGGCGACTCCTCCAGCGGCACGGTGACCAAACCGGCCACGTTGGAGACGGGGTTGGAGATCCGCGTGCCGCTCTTCATCAAGGAAGGCGAGAAGGTGCGGGTTTCGACGGAGACGCGTACCTTCGCCGGCCGGGCCTAGCAGCCTGAGGGGGGAATGCGAGCGCCGGGCGGGCTCTCCATCAGGGCCTGCCGGCACAAACGCCTGATCTTTGTGCCAGGCGAAATGGGCTGCTGAATCCAGTGGGCTACAATGCGTCGAGAGGATGCAATGACTGTCCCAACTCGCTGTGCCTTCAGTCTGCTCACACTGACGCTCGCGTTCCCTGCCCTGGCCGCCGATGTGCCGGGATCGCAGGATCCTCCCGGAGTCAAACGCTACACCGGCAGCGAGATCATTGGATTCCGGGCCGCCAAGTTTGACGAGTTCGTGCTGCCACTGGGCCCGCCCACCGAGATTAGTCCTCCGAAGTATGCGAAGAGTCTCAAGGTGGACGGGCTGATCACCCGTTACACCTATGCGGCGCCTGCCGGCCGTTCGCCCGCCGAGTTGTTCCGGAACTATCAACAGGAGTTCCAAAGGCTGGGCCTGATTCCGCTTTACCAGAAAGGCACCGCGGACCGCGGCTGGTTCGGTCCCACCCTGAGCCAGTTATCGGATGAGGATCAGGTGGGCCAGATTCTGGAGTACAACGAGGCGCAGGAGCGCCTGATGATTGCGAAATCGAAGGACGCAAAGCCCACCTACTTCTATCTCTTCGTGACGAGCTACAAGGATGGAGTCATCCCTGAACGGCTGCAGAGCACCGTCCAGAAGGAACGTGGCGCTGGCGGAACTCATTGTCATTGCTCCGCAAGCCATGGAGTCGAACATGACCCTGCTGAATGCGGCGGAGATGTCCAAGGCGATCGATGACGTGGGCAAGGTGGTACTCTACGGCATCAACTTCGATCTGGACAAGGATACGCTACGCCCGGATTCGGAGCCGACACTCAAGGAAATCGCAAAGCTCATGGCCGACAATCCACGCCTGAGCATCCATGTAGTGGGCCACACCGACAATCAGGGGAAACCCGACTACAACCTGGATCTCAGCCGCCGGCGCGCGGCCACGGTCACGCGGGAACTGACGTCCAAATATGGCGTGGCGGCCGCACGCATGGATGCCTTCGGCTGCGGACCATACGCGCCGGCGGCATCGAACACGACGGAGGAAGAGCGAGCCAGGAATCGGCGGGTGGAGTTGGTCAGGTGGTAAAGCCCTCCACTCAGCGACGATCCCTTTGAAGCCCTTCCGCCTGCTGGATTCGTGAGGAACCCGGCCGTTGTCTCAAACGGCCGGCCGCCCGCGTGCAGTCCTCGTCAGCCGATGCGCCATCCGTAATCGAGCGCAACAACAGAGCGAGGCTCTTCAATCCATGAGCCTGGGCGCTGAGTTCGGTGGCCGAAGCCGCATTCTCCTCGGCATGCGCGGCCGTCTGCTGCGTCACCAGTTCCATGCGGGCGACCGCCCCGGCGATCTGGCCCACGCCCTGTTCCTGCCGCTCTCCACTGGCGCGGAGTTCCCTGACGAGTTCCTTGATGCGCGCGGACTCCTCGGTGATGGAGCGGATTACCTCCACCAGGTTGTCGACCTTCACTTTTCCGCTTGTCGATTTGCCGATGGAGTCTTCGATGAGCGTGGTGGTCTCGCGAGCGGCCTGGGCGCAGCGTTGCGCCAGATTGCGGACCTCATCCGCAACCACGGCGAACCCCATGCCCGCATCACCGGCACGCGCCGCCTCGACCGCCGCATTCAAGGCCAGAATATTCGTCTGGAACGCAATCTCATCGATCACCTTGATGATCTTCGAGATGCGCCCGCTCTGCGACTGAATCTCACTCATCGCGCCGACCATCCCATCCAGCGCCTCGTTGGCCGCATGATACTTGCTCTGCGATTGTGTGACCAATTCCGTGATGTGGCCCGAGTTGGCGCCGCACTGCTGCGTAAGCGAGTTGATCTCCTCGCTCGACGCCGAAGTCTGCTGCAGCGAGGCCGCCTGCTCGGTGGCGCCGAGAGCCAATTCTCCGGACGACTTCGAGATCTGCGCGGCCGCCTCATCCAGAGCAGTCGAACCGACGCAAAGCTCACGGCTGACGTGGCTGAGCCTCTCGCTGAGGCCGCGCAGCAGGTAGTAGATGAGGAAGCCAACCAGAGCGGCCACGGGAATGACCCACGCCAGTGCCATGAACATCCCCGCACGGACCTCCGCGTTCAGTGGCGCGGTGCTGGAGTGCAGAATGAAGACCCCGTGGATCTGGCCCTCTTTCCAGCCCTCCATGCTGAACCCGACAACATCCTTGCCATCCCCGGTTGGGCTGGTGGAGGGATCCCCATGGCAGGCAAGGCAATCCCCCGTGAGACGGATGGGGCGGGCATAGACGATATCGTCGCGATCTTCGTCAACCGCGAAGTAATCCTCCTCTCGCCGGTTCTCCAGCCGGGTCAGAATCGGCATCTCCTCCGGCCTCGGCTGATTCGTGGGATTGCGCGGCACCAGCGCGGCGACTCGAAACTGGTATCCCTGCTTCGCCGCGACGCTTTGCACCGCATTCCAGGCAGAGACAACGGGCACGGTCTGATACAGCTTGGTGAAACGGTAGTCCGCGTTCTTCTTGACATCCTCGGCAAGGACCGGATTGAACGACCCGGAGTTGCGCATCGCCGAAACCGACTGACGCACGTTTTCAGCACTCAACAGGACACCGCGCATCGCCTCCTTCGTCAACTGCGTACCCTGACGCTGGAGATTCGCCCTTTGGATGAGCAGGCAGGCGGTGGCCGTGGCCACTACCGCGCCGAGCGAAAGCAACGTCAACTGGGCGCGCAGGGAGAGTTTGTGTCGAGTCATTAGCGGCAGACCTTCCATGTTGCTTTTCGGCAAGGTCCGCCGCTTTTCCAGAAATGTTTGATCCGGCAGGCAGAATTCCATCCTGGACCCGTTCCGGAGCCCTTCCTCCAGCCAGCGATCCAGGCGGTCCCTCAATCCTGGCGCAACGTCTCAGCTGGGTCCACCGTGGCGGCGCGCCACAGAGGCAGAAGACCAGCCAGCAAAGCGCCAGAGAGAAAGACGGCCAAGCCCGCGGCAATCACCGCCGGGTCGTGGCTGTCGACACCCACCAGGAGCGACCGGGCGAAGTGAAGCACCGCCAGAGCCCCGGCGAGCCCGGATACGAGTCCGGCTGCGACGGGCGTGGAGATCTCACGCGACACGAACCAGCAGAGGCGGTTTGGTGTGGCGCCGAGCGCCGCGCGGAGGCCAATCTCCTTCCTGCGCTGCGAGACCGTATAGGTCAACAGGCCGAAGATCCCAACCATGGTCACGATCAGACCCATGGCGGCAAATGCGACCCCGACGACGGCCAGGAGTTTCTCCCGCACCATGGTTCGATCGACGAGCAGCTCGAGCGGAACAACATCGGTGACGTGCAGGCCGTTGCCGAGCGCGGTTGCTTCACGGGCAACAAGCTGCCCCGTGGCTAAGGTGTCGAGGTCCGAGCGGACATAGATTGTGAACGTGCGCGGCGGCTTCATCGGCATGTAGACGATCGGCTCGGGCCCGCCATGGGTATCACTGTAGTGGGCATCGGCGGCGAGTCCGACGATCCGATGGCGCACGCCGTCGTCGCGTAGAAATTCACGGCCAACGACACTCGTACCGCCGAAGTACTTGCGGGCGAAAGCGCGGTTGACGACAGAGGCGATGGGTTCGTCGTCATTGTCGTGAGCGCTGAGGTCGCGGCCCTCCAGCAGCGGTGTGCGCAGCGTGTCGAAATAGCCTTCCGAAACGCGGTAGAACGTCTCCTCCGCCTCCCCGACGTGTCCGCCGGGAAGGGCGACGCGTTGAGCGCGGCGCGCATCGGAGAAGGCAGCCCACCAGGCGAGGGCGGCGTGCGACACCCCGGCGGAGGCGGCCACGCGGTCGCGGATCTGGTTGGCCATGGCCATCTGCACGTCGCGCGTGGGCGTTCCCTGGAACCCATTGTTGACCATACCGATCACGGTGACGCCTCGCGGGTCGAAGCCGAGATCGACTGCGGTGAGATTGCCGAAACTGGTGAGGAAGCCGGTGCCACAGATCAGAACGGCGAACGCGAATGCGACCTGGGCTCCGAGGAAAATCCGGCCGAGGCGGGTTCCGGTCTGCCCTCCTGCGCGGCGCAGGGCAAACATGGGCCCGGTGCTGGCCGAGTGCAGGGCGGGAACCAGTGCGCAGACGAGCGCCACCATGCCGGCCACGGCAGCGCAGGCGGCGAGGACGGATGCATCGTTCGACAGGTCCAACTGTAGCGGCCGGCCATGAGTTGAGGCGAGATCCAACAGGAAAGGCGCCGCGAATCGCGCAACGATCGCGCCGAACACAATTGCGGCGGCGACCGGCAGGAACGTCTCGGTCAGCAGCCGGCGCGTGAGCCGTGTGCGCGATGCGCCCAGCGAGAGGCGCAGGGCAATCTCTCCGGATCGCGCGGCATAGCGGGCAGAGAGGAGCCCGGCAACGTTAATGCACGCAATGAGCAGCACGCACAGAGCGACGGCGAGCAGGACGGCCAGCGGCCGGGCGTACTGCCGCCGGAAGGCGGAGAAACCGCCCGCGGCGGGACGGACCGCAAGGCGGGTCTGGCGCATCCGTTCGGCGAGCCCAGGGGGCAGTGCGGAGCCGCCGGCCAAACGCTCGGACTGTTCGCGGAGGAACGCCGGCTGGACACTGTCCCGCAGACTGTCGGGGCTGATACCGGCCGCCAGTCGGGCAAGCACTCGGAAGACACGGGCCCCGTGGTTGGTGAGCATGCCGCGCGAGGCTGTGGTCACGGGTAGCCAGATGTCGACAAAACGGCCCGGATCCACTCCGGTAAAGCCGCGGGGCGCCACGCCGATCACTGTAAAGGGGCGCTCATCGACGAGGACGCGGCGGCCGACAGTCCCAGGATCGGAGCCGAAGCGCCGCTGCCAGAGATCGTAACTAAGGACGCAGACGTATTGCGGCGAGGCGAGATTCTCCATACTCCCGGAAAGAACCTGGCCGCGAGCCGCGGCGAGTCCCAGCGTCTCGAACATGCTCTCGGAAATGTTCTGTACGGAGGCGAATTCCCGCGGAGCATTGGTGTCGCCGAACTGGACCGCGGTCCGCGTGGGCGCGTCGAAGAGCATGAGGCGGGCGCGATTGCCGGCGGCCTGGCGTAGTTCGGTGAAGAGCGGGTAGCTGAACGCAGCGCCTTCCGAGGAGCCCGGCAGAGCGAGGTCTGGTGTAGGTATGTCCAGTGTGGCCAGGGATTCAGGATGCGCCACCGGCAGAGGACGGAACATCGCGGCATTCATGATGGAATAGATCGCGGCAATGGCTCCAATGGCGAGGCCGAGGGAGAGGATGATCGTGCCCGCGAAGACAGGCTGGCGGAGTAGAGCCCGCGCCGATTGAAAGGAGTCCTGAAGCAGGGACTCGATGAAGACATTGACGCGAAGATCACGGCTGCGTTCGCGGAAGGCAAGTTCCGGTCCGAAGGCCGCCGCGGCGCGAGCCCGCGCGTCGGCGGCTGTGAGTCCTTTCGCTTCCCATTCGGCGGCGCGCCGCTCCAGATGGTCGGCGTACTCGGCGGCAAGATCAGCGTCAAGCCGCCGGGCAAAGAGCGCATTTCGGAGTTTCGAGATCCACGACATAGCCGTTGTTCCCTTTCGACGAACTGTCAGGCGAGGCGCAGCACGCGAGTGACTCCCGCGCGGAAGCCGTTCCAGCGTTCCCGCTCGGACTCCAGTTGGCGCTGTCCGGTGCGGGAAATGGTGTAGAGGCGGGCACGGCGTTTGTTCTCCGTAACCTGCCACTCGGCCGAGATCCAGCCCTCCTCCTCCATGCGATGGAGAGCGGGATAGAGCGAGCCTTCCTCCACCTTGAGGGCCTCGGCGGAGAGTTCCTGGATGGCATTGGCGATGCCATATCCGTGGAGAGGTCCCCGGCGGCTGAGGATGGTCAGCACCAGTAGATCGATGGCTGTTTGTGCGGTGTTAGACGTCTTCATACTACGATCGCTAGGGTAGCAGTCGTAGTATTGGCGAAGTTCGGGATATTGTCAATAGGAACGCGGATCACATTGTGCCGACAGCGGGCACAAGGTGCCGGGATCCGGCGGCGCTACCGCGCTGTGCGGATACCGATATGGTTATCCGGCCGCCAGCTCTTTGTACATGACGGTCGTGTCTTCCAGTTCAGGCGTGAGCGATCCTCGGGCGTAGCGAGGAATGACGCCCACGGCGACATAGCCGAGTTCAAGGTAGAGAGTCTCGGCACTGCCGCGCGAGACCGTGTCGAGGGTGAGCAGCGTCCTGCGCTCCGAGCGCGCCAGCGGTTCCACGGCCAGCATCAACGCCCGGGCGATGCCCTGTCGCCGGGCGTCCGGATGGACCAGCAGTTTCGCTACGTCGGCGCGGTGCTGCTGGTTGGGCGGCACAGCGAGGTTGATCTGCACGGTTCCGGCGATCCGCCCCTGCTGACGGGCCACCAGCACGCGGCGTGTGCCCGCTTGCACGCCCGGCAGCACATTGCCGGTCCAGAAGGCGCGCGCCTCGTCCAGCGGAAAAGGCACAAAGAAGCTGACTCCGGCGCCTCCATACACCACGGCCCGCAGCAACTCGGCCAGCATCGAGATGTCGAGTTCGACCGATGCGTCGTTGAGTTCCGCCGGCCGCCATTCCTCGATCTGGAAAGGCTGACTCGTCATGGGTGCACCATCGCGATGAGGTAGCGGGCTTCGCGGCGGCCCGCGCAGTGAAATCGCGTGGGGCCGGTCAGCACATAACGAAGACAATCGCCAGGACGTAGTTCGAAGACACTGCTATCAACTTCCAGCCGGAGCGAGCCGTCGAGCATCCAGAGATGGTGCTCCAGCCCGTGTACTGGCGCAGTGTCGAACGACACGGTCGCCCCCACGGGAATCCGCACCTCCACCAGTTCGCCCCGCAAACCAGGCGCGGGCGGCGAGACGGCCCGGCGGCGGTATCCACTCTCGGGATCCCGCCATTCCGTCTGGCTCGAGACCGGCACCAGGTTCGCGGTTCTGGTCTCGACATCGGCCATGAGCCGCGAGAGCGTCCAGCCAAAGGCGGAGCACAGGCGCCCCAACATTGCCGCGGTGGGGCTCAGTTCCAGGCGCTCCAGCCGCGACAGGCTGGCGCGGCTGATTCCGGTCCGCTCCGACAGCGCCTCCAGGGACCAGCCGTGTTCGGCCCGCAAGCCGGCCAGACGTTTCGCGATCCGCTGTTCAATAGCATCGATATCTGTTTCAGCCCGTAGCGACGTCTCCATTTAGAGACAATATCTCAAATCTGAGACCACCGCAAGACTGAATATTGCCCGCCCGTGGCCCGAGCTCCGCCTGCTTCAGGCGTCGAACCGTGCCGACTGCGCCGCTTCCGCCACACGGCGGAAGGTGCTCATCAGGCTCTCCCATTCCCCCGGCAGCAGGGCTCGGCGCATCCGCTCCTGCGCCCGCAGCCAGGCCGGGTTTGCCCGGTCCAGCAGTGCCTGCCCTTCCTCCGTGAGACGGTAGCCGCGCACTCTTCGGTCTTCTGATGCGGCGGGCGCGATCCAATGATTGCGCTGGAGCACCTTGAGGTTCCTGGACAGTGTGGTCTTGTCCAGCCCAAGAATCCGCCCCAGCGCGGTTTGTCCCGCGGCTTTGCTCATGCTGATCGCGGTCAACAGCGAGTACTGCGCCGGCTCGAGCCAGTGCTCCATTTCTTGGCTGTAGAGTTGCGTCACCAGCCGGGCAGCGCGCCGTAGATTGGCGCACATGCAATGCAGGTCGGACAGCGGATCCGGTTCCGGTTTGGACTTCCGGCTCATACAGCCTCTAGTGGGCAGGCGGTGCGGTCAACACCCGCAGCGGCGAGAGCGGCCCCAGCGGCATGTATTCGAACGTCACATAATGCGCCTTCACCAGCGGAAGCGTGTCCAGTATCGCCTTCGCCTCTTCCACGGTCCGGCAGTCCATCAGGAACACAACGCCCTTGCCGTCGCCCCGGGCGTACCACTGCTCGATCTTTCCGTCGAGATACAGCTGAACCGTTTCCGCGACCTCATCCCGCATGATCTTGCCGATCTGCTCCCGGGAGACGCCCGGATTCACCGAGAGCGTTGCGAGGACATGCGTTACCCTTGGTGCGGCCGGCGGTTGGGCCCAGAGCCCGCTGACGGCGGTGAGCAGGAGGAGAGTACTACACAATCGCGTTAGTTGCATATACAACCAATACCACGGTTCCGGAGCAGGTCTGCCGTAAACTCCGCTCCGGCCCAGCTTTCTTTCGGTTTTTTTGGATGGCATGTCGAAATCAACCAGCGGGCTTCGACTGTATTGTGGAAACCGGGCCAGTGACCAGCCACTGCCGCCGATTCCAGACTCGCCACAAGGAGAACCGACCATGAACCGCACCATTTCGAGAGCCCGCCGCGCCGGCGCCATCTTCGCCGGTTTTGTCTTCGTCGTGGTGACTTCCACGGCCGCGGTTCTGCTGTTTCATTCAACGGGCGTCTTTCCGCCGCTGGGCCAGAGGATGTCGGATCCCCTCTTCGCGTTCGCACTGGCCTACCGGTGCCTCTTCGCCATCGCGGGCTGCTATCTGACATCACGGCTGGCACCTACGTGGGTGATGCCACAAGCGACGGTGATGGGCGCGGTGGGACTGGCCGTCTCCACCTTCGGCGCCGTCGTGACCTGGAACAAGGGGCCGGAGTTCGGCCCCCACTGGTACCCGGTTCTGCTGGCCCTGAGCTCACTGCCGTGCTCCTGGGCCGGAGCCTGGTTGTTCCTGGCTCGCGCCCAGGCACGTGAAGCGGTATCGCGGTCCAGCCAACCCGGACAAGCCTGATCCAGGCCGTGCGAACGAACAATCAAGGAGAACTTCAGTCATGAGCAGAATCACACCTTTTCTCTGGTATGACGGCCAGGCAGAAGACGCCGCCAACCTCTACACATCCCTCTTCCCGAACTCAAGGATCGTGCACATTGCCCGTTACGGAAGCGCAGGTCCGGGACCGGCAGGCCGCGTCATGACCGTGAAATTCGAGCTCGACGGCCAGCCGTTCATCGCCTTGAATGGTGGACCTCACTACAAGTTCACTGAGGCGATATCATTCACCATCAACTGCAAGACACAGGAGGAAGTGGACAGATACTGGTCCACGTTGACCGAAGGCGGCGCGGAGAGCCAGTGCGGCTGGCTGAAGGACCGTTTTGGTCTCTCCTGGCAGGTAATTCCCGAATGCCTCGGCCGCCTCCTGGGCGACCCGGATCCGAAGAAGGCGAGACAGGTGATGGAGGCAATGCTGCAAATGAAAAAGATGGACATCGCTGCGCTGGAAGCCGCGCACGCGCGGCCCTGATCCGCCCTGTGAAGATCCACTGAGGGCCGGACTCGTCTCCTCGAAGCCGGCCCTCAGTGAGACCGATGTAACGTTTTCCCTCCTCATTGGATCTTCTATTGACCGTCGATATCGACAGTCGATATTATCGACCCATGTCCAAGCCCGCCGAGTTGCTGCAAGGCACACTCGACCTTCTCATTCTCCGCACCGTCGAACCCGGACCACTGCATGGCGTCGGTATCTCGGACCGCATCGAGCAGGTCACCAAAGGTGTCTTTGTCGTCGGACCCGGATCGCTGTTCCCCGCCCTGCACCGCCTCGCTGAAAAGGGCTGGCTCGAAGGTGAGTGGGGCACGCTGGAAAGCGGCCGCCGTGCCAAGTTCTATGCCCTCACGCCGGAAGGCAAGGCACAGCTTGGTTTGGAAAAACAGAACTGGCGCACCGTGTTCACCGCCGTGAATCAGGTGCTCGCCGAAGAGGGCTAACCCGTGAGTTGGACCAGCCGCGGGCGTACGTTGCTGCACCGGATCCTGCGCCGCCGCCAATTGGAGGATGAGCTGGACGAGGAGGTGCGCACCTACTTTGAGATTCACGTCGAGCGCCGCATGGGCAAGGGACATTCGCGCGAAGAAGCGCTGCGCGCCACCCGGTTGGAGTACGAGGGCCTGGAACAGGTGAAGGAGAAAGTGAGGGATGCCCGCATGGGTTCTACCATCGAGACCGTTCTTCAGGACCTGCACTATGCGGCTCGCGTGCTGCGCAAAAGTCCGGGCTTCACCTTCTTCGCGGTCCTCACGATCGCGCTGGCCCTGGGTGCGAATGCCGCCATATTCAGCCTGGTGGACGGCGTTCTTCTCAAACCCACCAGCTACCCCGACCCGGAGCGCATCGTGCAGATCTGGGAGAAACCCCCAGGCTATTTACGGAACAGCGTATCCGGCGCCAACTATCGCGATTGGGCGCGGCAAAGCCGCAGCTTCACGGCGATGGCCGCGATCAGCGGCGGCAGCATGAGTTTCACCGGCGGCGGGGAGCCGCGCTCCCTGCACGCGCAGCTTGTCTCGGCGCCTTACTTCGAGGTTTTCGGATCCAGGGCCGCGCTCGGCCGCACGTTCGCGCGGGATGAGGACCAACACGGCAAGGAAATGGTGGTGGTTCTCACCAACAGGATCTGGCAGGGCGTCTTCGGTGGCGATCAAGGCATTGTGGGCCGGCAGGTGAGCCTGAACGGCAGCCCCTTCACGGTCATCGGCGTGCTGCCCGGCGGCACGGAGTACGATCGCGGCTGGCCCGACCTCTTCGTCCCGCTGGTGATCGCGCCGGACGCCGCGCGCAACTATCACTACCTGAGCGTCGTGGGCCGCCTGCGGCCGGATGTCTCTCTGCAACAGGCCCAATCAGAGATGCAGACACTGGCCACGGGAATCGCGCGTCTCTATCCCGCGGTGGGCAAGACGCAGTGGAGCGCCACGATCGACCGCTATCTCGACCGGTTGGTGGGCCAGCAGATGCGCAGCACGCTCGTGATTCTGATGTCCGCCGTGCTGGCCGTTCTCCTGATCGGCTGTACGAACCTGGCGAATCTGCTGATGGCACGCGCGACCCTGCGCACCCGCGAGATTGCACTCCGCATGGCACTGGGCGCGGGCCGTGGACGCATGGTCCGGATGCTGCTCACCGAGAGCCTGCTCCTCTCCGCGTTGGGCGCGCTGCTGGGCATCGGACTGGGCGCGGGCCTCCTGCGCTGGATTCAGAGTGTCCTGCCTCCCTACTACTTCCCCACGGAATCGAGCATTGCCCTGGACGGCCGGGCGCTTTTGTTCCTGGCCGCCGCCACGGTGCTGACCGGCATGGCGTTCGGCTTGGCTCCGGCGATTCAGGCCGCACGCCACAACTCGGCGGAATCGCTGAAGGAAGGCAGCCGGGGCGGCACAGCCGGCCGTGGAAGATTCGTGGCCCGCCAGTCATTCGTCATGCTGCAGGTAGCCATGGCGTTCATTCTGCTCACCGGAGGCGGCCTTCTCCTCCGCAGTCTGCACCGCCTGCTGAACGTCGACATCGGTTTTGACGAGACCGGGGTGGTAGCGGCTTATCTCCCTCAGGATCGCCAGAAGAAGCCCGAGGCCGAACAACTGCTGCGCTACGCGGACCGCCTGGTCGAGGAGGCGCGCAGCATGCCAGGGATCCAGGAAGCGGCTCTCGCCAGCGCCCTACCCATGCAGGGCTGGGGCGATGGCATGCCCTTCCACTTCCCGGGCAAGGCGCGGGAGAACCGCTCGATCGGCTTCAAGGTCGTCACACCGGGCTATTTCCCCGCCCTGCGGCTCAGGCTGATTGCAGGCCGTATCCTGAATGAACATGACACCGCCGGCAGTCCTCCCGTCATCGTGGTGAACGATTCGTTCGTACGCAGTTACCTGAAGGGGCAGAACCCCATTGGCCAGCGTATTCTCGCCAACAAGCTTCTGCCATCACGACGCGAGATCGGCGATGAACTCTCCTGGGAAATCGTCGGAGTGGTCAGCAGCGAGAAGAGCAACGGACTGGATACAGCTACGGATGACGGCTGTTACGCCTCCTTCGCCCAGGTGCCTGTGATTGGCTTGGGTGTGGTGGCGCGCGGCAGCGGCGACACGGCGGCACTGATCAAATCCCTGCAGGCGGCGGTATGGCGCATTGACAGGAACCAGGTCCTGGACCGCCCGATGACCGTTACGCAGCTCAAAGAGGAAACAGTGATGGACCGGCGCCTGCCCGCCCTCCTGCTCGGCGGTTTCGCGGTCCTCGCCCTGCTTCTCGCCTGCGCCGGCATATATGGAGTGCTCTCGTTTGTGACGGCGCGCCGCAGCCAGGAGATGGGCATCCGCACGGCGATGGGCGCGACACGGGGAGATCTGCTGCGCCTCGTTTTGGGCGGAGGCTCCATACCGGTTCTGGCCGGAATCGGAGCCGGGTTCCTGGGGGCCATGGCGCTGGCCCGATTCCTGCAATCGATGCTCTTCGCCACGTCGGCCCTCGACACGCTCACCTTGTTCAGCGTCAGCGCGCTGTTTCTGAGTGTTGCCTTGCTGGCCTGCTTCGTCCCGGCCTGGCGCGCCGCACGGGTTGACCCCATGACGGCGCTCAGACAGGAGTAAGGCGGTCAAGCCAAACTTCGTATCAACCTACTGCTGCGAAGCCTCCAGGGCCTGGCTGAGATCCCACAGGATGTCTTCCAGGTCCTCCAGTCCGACCGACAGACGGATGAGATCGCCCGTCACCCCGGCCGCGGCCTGTTGCTCCGGCGAAAGCTGCTGGTGAGTGGTTGAAGACGGGTGGATCACGAGGGACCGCGCGTCGCCGACATTCGCCAGGTGCGAAAACACCTTCAGGCTGTTCACGAACTTCACACCCGCGTCGTAGCCGCCCTTGATGCCGAAACTGAATACGGCGCCCGCGCCCTTCGGCATGTACTTCCGCGCCAGCGCATTGTACGGGCTCGACTTCAGGCCGGCATACTTCACCCAGGCCACGGAGGAATGCTCTTCCAGCCATTCGGCCACAACCTGCGCGTTGTGAACATGGCGGTCCATGCGCATGCCCAGCGTCTCGATGCCCTGCAGGAAGAGAAACGCATTGAACGGGCTCAGCGCCGGACCCAGATCGCGCAGACCCTCCACCCGGGTTTTCAGGATGAAGGCAATGGGACCAAAGATCTCCGCGAAGTTCATCCCGTGGTAGGCCGGCGAAGGCTGGTTGATCATCGGGAACGGGCCCTTCGACCAGTCGAACTTCGCGCCATCCACGATCATGCCGCCAATCGACGTGCCATGGCCCCCGATGAATTTCGTCAATGAGTGCAGGACGATGTTGGCGCCCCAGTCAATGGGACGGCACAGATAAGGCGAAGCGAATGTGTTGTCGATGAGAAACGGCAGCCCGGCATCGGCGGCGATCTTCGCCACGGCCTCGATGTCCAGCACGTTGCCGCGCGGATTCGACAGAGTCTCGGCATAGATGGCGCGGGTCTTCGGCGTGATGGCCTTGCGGAAGTTCTCCGGATCGTCCGGTTCCACAAAGGTGACGTCCAGCCCCATCCGGCGGAAGGTCACGTCAAATTGCGTATACGTGCCGC
The DNA here is from genome assembly GCA_049841055.1 of Paludibaculum sp. GTDB lineage: Bacteria > Acidobacteriota > Terriglobia > Bryobacterales > Bryobacteraceae > Paludibaculum. The sequence goes on from JASGIE010000161.1 coordinate 27,949, forward strand.
CATAGAGCGTGCTGGAGGACACGAAATGATCGCCGGACTGCAGCAGGGAACTCAGCGCCAGAAATTGTGCCGATTGTCCGGAGGCAACGGCGAGGGCGGCTGCGCCGTTCTCCAGGGACGCCACGCGCTTCTCCAGCACGTCGGTCGTCGGGTTCATGATGCGGGTATAAATGTTGCCGAACTTTTGAAGCGCGAACAACTGCGCCGCATCGGCCGAATCGTCGAAGGTGAACGAAGTGCTCTGGTAAATGGGCACCGCGCGGGCCTTCGTCGTTGGGTCGGGGTCGTAACCGGCGTGAAGGGCTCGCGTGTTAAAGCCCAGTTCGCGTTGCAGATCCTTCAGTTTAGACATTGTCCTTATGATGCCATGGCGGAGGACCCCACGCAGAGGGACCGGCCCGCCGCCACGAGTTCCCAACACACCCCCTCTGCCACAGGCGCCAAAGATACTCTCTGGACGGGATATGAGATGCCTCGCAGCCCGCCGCATACTAAACGCATCCAAGAGAGGCTGGAGTGCAACGGTCGATCGGAAGGGACGAAGATGCGGAACCTGGTGATCAAACGAGCGCTGTTCATTTTCCTGTTGGTGATCGGTGTACTGGCGGGCATTGAGGCCTGGCACGTAATGAGGCATCCGAGTACGAGCCTTTTCCTCTTCTCGGGCCTGTTTGTTGCCGGTCCCGTCTACTGGGCTTTGTTCGTCTGGCTATGGCTGAAATACGATCTCACCGGGCCGGTCACGGTAGTGACCACCCCCCACGTGGTGAATGAATCGGAGGAGACCGAGGAATGGCGCAGATCCTCGGTTCTGGCCATTCGCCACAGCGCGATCCACGGGCGGAAGCTCATCAACTAGCCTCCGTCCCGCTGGATGCGCCGCTCCTCTCCTCGGGCAAGGAATAGGACTTGCTCGAGGAGATACTGCCGAGGAGGCACTCCCCGAAGAGACCTCGCTAACGGACCCGTCCGCCGCTCACCTGCGGGTAGTGTGTCTTGACACTGTCAAGCTGCTCCGCGTGGAAAAAGAACGAGGTCAGAAGGTCCAGCATGGCCCGCTGCGTCTCGTCCGGATCCCAGCGCCCGCCCACGGTATGCGCCAGCAGCCATCGCCCAGGGAGCGAAAAGAAAAGCGGGAAATCGCTGAAGCTGAAATGGTTGTCTCCCTGGAAGGTGAAAGCGTAGCCGTTTGCGCCGTCCAGCCCCTGCAGAATTCGCCGGTTGCCTGTCCGGAATGCTTCGCTGCCGCGGGTCAGCGCCGGATCGCTGAACAACATCATCACCGGGTGGCGGAGCCACTTCTCCGGCAGCGATCCATACGGTGTGCCATCGATATTGACGGCGGCTTGAATACGGCTGTCTTCGGCCATGGCCGCCAGGGAACTCGCCCCTCCAAACGAATGGCCGGCGGCCATCACATGCTCCAGATCCAGATGGACTGCAATTGGAAGGCGGGCAACCCGGTCCAGCGCGAAGCGGATGTCAGCGACCCTAACGCTCTGCTGTCCGGTCATGTACCCGATCAGGTCCGGATCGTTCGGCGGGCGCCGGATGATCGTGCTCACCACCCGGCCGTCGGCCAGCTCCGCCACGCCCGCTTCATAAGGATGGTCGACCGCCAACACGACGATTCCGCGGCTCGCCAGCCCGGACAACAGGCTGGTATAGAACGACCGCGGTGCGCCGTAGCCGGGGCTGAAAACCAACACGGGCCACCGCTCCGGCCCGGCAGCCAGTTCGGCATTGGCTACGCAATTCGTGTCGACATGATCGAAGTTCCTAAGCAGGAATCGCGGAAGCACCGAGACACGCTCAGGCAGTTGGGACAGCCCATCCATATAGGCGAGACCCGGCCCCCGGATGCTCCTGGACGCGGGGTAGAAGAGTTGCAGAATCACATTGCGCCGGTCGGATTGCTCGTCTGTCGCCAGCTCCGCCCGGGACTGATCCACCCAGCGAAAGACCATCGTGCCGACACCGTACGGGCCGTCCGGTTCGATCATCCGCGGTACCGGCAGCACCATCCACACCGCCAGGGAGATCAATGCGAGCACACCGCACGCGATACGCCGCGTCATGCGCCAGCGCGCCGGCATCCACAGTGCCAGCGGCAATGAGCAGGTAAGCAGGCCACAACTGCCAGGTGAGGAGAATCCACATCTGGATGGTTGACGGCCGGAATCGTGGTTTCTTACAGCGCCAGGGGATTTCCGGTCAGCGTTTGTATCCGATCTTGCGCAGCAGGCCGTGCCGCCACTCAATATCCGCAGGGCCTTCGACACCCTTCGGCTTCTCTCCGTCGATGACACCCCCAGCACGCCCCGGCCCTGTTCCGTCTCGGCAACGATCACTTCCAGCGGATTGGCCGTGGCACAGAACAGGCCCACCACCTCCGGTACGTCCTTGATGCGCGAGAGCAGGTTGATCGGATAGCCGTCACGCATGCAGACAACAAACGTATGGCCCGCCGCCACCGCTTCCGCGTTCTGGATCGCCAGGGCCTTGAAGTCGTCGTCATTGCCATCGGCGCGGATGAGGCACGCGCCCGAAGCTTCACAGAACGCAATGCCGAACTTCATCTGCGGCACTGTATTCACAATGGCTTTGGGTAGAGTGTCTTCCACGGTCTTGATGAAGTGGCTCTGACCAACAATGATGTTGCCGTTCTCGGGAATGCTCAGGCGGACCGATTTCAGTTCCATGGCAACGAAAGTACGGTAGCGCGTCAGTTATCCTGACTCCATATGCGTCTCGCTCTGCTGTTCCTCGCCAGCGCTCTCCTCGTTACCGCGGAAGAGCGCATCAATTCGGACGTCAACCAGAAGCTCCGCAAGGAAGAGGCCGCCAACTCGCAGGTGATGAAAACCCTGCACATGCTGACTGACCGTGACGGCCCGCGTCTCACCGGTTCGCCCAATCACGAGGCGGCGGCCAAGTGGGCTCGCGACAAAATGACTGAATGGGGTCTCAAGAATGCCGATCTCGAAGCCTGGGAGTTCCTCCTACACCCGGGCTGGCTCATGTAGCGTGCCTCCGGCTACGTCACCGCCCCGGTCAGGGACAACCGGTCTTCGAAGTGCTCTTCCTGGACCCCGTCCACCAAGGGCGCCGCGAAGTCCCAGGCCGTTCTCATCGAGCCGCCCAAGACCCCCACTCAGGAAAAGCTCACCACCTGGCTTGCCTCCAATAAGGACAAGGTCAGCGGACGCATTGTCCTGGTCGGCAAACCCACCGTGATCCCCGTCAACTTCACCGCCGTGGCCAAGCGCATGGATGACACTGAAGCCCTGGAGCGCCGGTCTCCGGCACCGGCGGCCCAGGCGGGCCTCGGCGGTCTCAACCGCACTCCGCCTGCCAAGCCCGAACCCGGCAGCGGACCGCGGCTCGAGGTCAACACGCAACTGGTCGTATGGCTGGTGGCCAACGGAGCGCTGGTGCGCGTCAACGACGCCGCCATGGCCCACGGCATGGTCGCGCCTTCAGCAACCGCTCCTATGACCTCGCGAAAGTGGTGCCCACGGTGGTCCTTCGCAATGAGGACTACGGCCGCATCGCCCGCCTGCTGGACGACGGCGAGAAGGTCGAGATGGAGTTCAACATCACCAACCAGACCTATCCCGAGGGCAAGACGACTTACAACGTCGTGGCTGAAATTCCCGGCACCGACAAGGCCGGCGAAGTGGTGATGCTGGGCGGGCACCTCGATTCCTGGCATTCGGCCACCGGCGCCACCGACAACGGCATCGGCTCCTCCATGATGATGGAAGCCGCGCGGCTCATCCAGACACTCGGCATTCCAGCCCCGCCGCACCATCCGCATCGCCCTCTGGAGCGCGGAGAGCAGGGCCTGCTCGAGTTCCCAGGCGTATGTGAAAGAGCACTTCGGTAGCTTCGAGGAGCCGAAAGCCGAGTTCGGCAAGCTCGTCGCCTACTTCAACATCGACAGCGGCACCGGCCGCGTTCGCATGGCGAATGTCTTCGGTCCCCAGGAGGCCGCCGACGTCCTGAAATCCGCCCTCGACCCGTTCGCCGCGACCCTCGGCGTAGCAGGAGCCTCCGCTCCTCCGGAGAACCGCCGCAACGGAGGCACCGACAGCACGTCCTTCAATGCCGCGGGCCTGGCCGGCATCGGACTGGGTCAGGACCCCATCGAGTACTTCGTGCACCACCTGGCACACGTATCTCAGATACCTACGAACGGATCGTGCCGGAAGACGCCGGCATCAACGAACTTCTGTCGTGATCGCCGGAGCCCGGTCTGGCACCTGGCCAATCGGCGATGAGATGCTGCCTCGCTTCACAAAGGAACAGATGCCGGAACCTGGTGAAGCCCTGCAGGCCGGGAGGTATTCCTCGAGCCGCGGCATCCACCAGGCGGACGCGTGTAAGGCGCTGGCTCTGCAGGCCGGCCCTTATTTTTTCTCCTGTGCCTGCGCCGCCAGGTACTCCTCGGCTAGGTGCCCGGAAAGTCCTCGATCCGGCCGTGGTCGAAATGCCAGACGTGGGTTCGCGATCTTGCTCGATCACGTCATTATCGTGCGTCACCAGGTGAGCCTGCTCGTGCCTTCGTACTTCTGCAGCGCGATGTTCAGCGCATTGATCGATTCCAGGTCCAGGCGGTCGTGAAGTTCGTCGATATGAGGAGATCGCTTCTGCAGCACGAGACGGAACAAGCATGATGCGCGCCGCCTCGCCGCCGACAGAGCGCCTGCGTCGGTTTCAGCGTCGTCGCCGTCAAGAGCACTGGCCGAGCAGCCGTAGCTCTTCCTGCGAAGTGCGGATCGAACTGGTAGAGCCATTCAATCACGGTCATCCCATGCTGGATGGACTCGCGATGGTCCTGCGCGAAGTAGCCCACCGAGACTTCGTGCCCCCAGGTGACCGTACCCGCATCGATCGCGAATGCCCGCTCGGCATCGTCAATCCCGCCCTAGCGTTGCGCAGCAGACTCCGTAGCATCGTCGTTTTTCCGCAGCCGTTGCGGCCCATCAGCGCGATCTTCTCGCCGCGCGAGACCTTGGCCGAGAACTTCTTGATTACTTCCAGGTCGTCATAGGACTTCGCCAGTCCCGGCACTTCCAGCGGATGCTGGCCCGAAGGACGCTCAATCTGAAACCGGATGAACGGCCGTTGGACTTGTCCCACACTGCGCGAGTTCCTCGTGTTCTGCAGCCGCTCCACTTCCTTCTTGCGCGAAGTCACCTGAGGTGCTGTTGCATTTTATCGTGTTTCCCATCAGCCTTAGCAATACGCAACTGAACGAGGTACCACAAAACATA
>JASGIE010000162.1:0-22485 GCA_049841055.1 Paludibaculum sp.
AAGGTTAATAGGGAAACACAATAGAATCCGAACAGCACCTCCTTGATCTCCGGTCCCGACGTCATTGCGGCTGACGCCGCCCCGGCTCCGGCTCCAATCCCACCTCCGATCGCGGCACCTTTGCCGCCGCCCAGAACCGCCCCGAGGCCTGCCCCGGCCGCGGCTCCGATGCCGGTCCGAAGTCCGGTCGATTTTCCTTTCCCTTTGCCTTTGATCTCCGTTGGTTCCGAGTTCACAGCGATGAGATTGGCGCCCGCGCGAATCTCCGAGACGACGAGCTTCAACTCATTGCTCCCTTTGAGCTTGCCGGCACTCTTCATCTCCACGATCTTCAGGACGCAGTCGGCGCCCTTTGAGACGATCTCTTTACCCCCGGCCACGATGGGAGAGTCCATCGTACAGCGGTAGCTTTGCCCCACTTCGCCCTGTTTGGATTGAATGGAATCCAGCGTTCGGACCGTGACTTGCGTACCCTTGGGAATCGTGGGCGTCTCCGCGGGTTGCGCGACGAGGGCTACACTCAGGCTGGCGATCCAACAGTAGCGAAGACACTTCTCAACTTGGAACATCCCTGCCTCCTGATCGGTTTTTGACATTAGACCACGAATTGAAATCGATCAAAATACCTTAAGCGACAACAGGGGTGAGTTTTCCTCGGATGTTCGTACGTCTAGTACGCGCTGTCGATGAGTCGCCTGCGAGGGCATTCTCCTCACCGCAATCAGACCGAAGTGCGGCCGCATCAGTGAGGAACTTCATGCCGCACGGAAAGTGCTAACCTTCCCCTTACGCTGCCGAAGGAGAACTTGAGGGGGATCGACCGATGAACACGCTTTTGTGGGTTCTGCAGGTGCTGGCCGCAATTGTTTACGGGGCTTCGGGCACGATGAAGGTCTTCATGTTTGAGAAGGTGAGCGCCGACGTCCCGTCGTTTGGCGCACTTCCGCGAGGAGTCTGGACAATCCTCGGGATCCTTGAACTGATCTGCACCATCGGTCTGATCGTCCCGGCGGCATTCCGGTGGAGACCGGAACTTACCGTAGTGGCTGCGGTCATCCTGGCGGTCGAAAGCCTCGTCTTTATTTGGGTACATCTCAAATACCGCGAGGTGGGAACCATTGTCATGAGTGCGGTATTAGGCCTCATCATGACGTTCATCGCCTATGGCCGGATGGTTCTGAGCCCGATACTCTAAACGATCCGGCGTGTGCATGCCCGTCCCGTACTGTACGTGGCATCCACAAAAATAGGCAGATCCCGGATGGTTTCCGGAATCTGCCTGGGAGGTTCGCATGCTATCGGATCGAATCCATTAGGAGTGATTCAGCTCTTCGCGAAGGTGCTCGGCCTTGCGGCTGAGGGAGTTGAGCTTGGTGGATTCCCGGAAGAGTGCGCGGAGCTGTTCGGCGTCCTGTGAGATCTTCTGCAAGTGATGCCGGTATTCGGGCAGGAAGAGGTTGTTCGTGTTCGCATTGAGGAACCGGATAGCGTCCGTTGTCTGGGCTGCAAGGTCCTTCAGGATCGGATTCGCCTCTTCCACCGCCTTGCGCTCAGCGGGCGATTCCATCTCACCCCAGAGATTGAGGTGTCCTACGTCGCCGGAAATCTGCTTTACGGCATCCTTGATCGCCTCGAGCCGCATCGACTGCCCCTGCCAGCTGATGCTCGACTCCGGCTCAGACATATAGATCGCTTGGGCGTTGTCGCTGATGGTGAAGGCCTTCGCACTTGCATCCTTCATCATCGTCTCGGCTACATTTCCGAGCGTTGCGGCCCCGGCAGGGAAGACCGCCATTGCAGTGGTGAGGGCACAGGCGCACCACGAGTGAGTGAGTTTCATGAGAGTTTCCTTTCATCTGCTTTGCAGGAATGGCCGGGCTGGGCGGATCTTGTGTTACCCGGCAAAAAGCTCCGGCCGCCTACCGTGCGTGATTGTTTTGCATCCTACACACGTATAGGTGCTTGACGGCGGTATTCCGTCGCTACCCTCGGCCCGGTATTCTTGCCGGCTTGGGGGTGGTAGGGCGTGGCGCCCCGTGGGAGCGTGATCACGGACGGGTAAGTTCGTAGGGCAATTCCGGGTCGAAAACGAATAAGCGGCTGGGGCCATCTTCCGGCAGCAGGTATAGCTTCCCGTCGCGAAAGTCCATGCCTTCGTTGGTGTAAGGCACGTTCCGGTCGGTCTTCCCCAGCGAATAGATTCGAAGGGGTTCCAGTTCTTCCGGATCCAGCCAATGAACCACACCGCCCGAGGCCATCAACGCGCCGTAGCGGTACTTGATCTCCTGGTAATGGCTCGCATTCGGATTGTTTCTCACGCTCATGAAGCGCCCGTCCAGACTCCATTCATAGAACTTGCGCGCATCCCAGTTGCCGCCAATCAGATGTCCATCCATCAGGGTAAGGCAGCCGATGTGATCGTCTACGCTGAAACTGGACATCAGGGCCAACGTGCTTTTCGAACGGCGTTGGATGACGGTGTGTCCATCCCGCTTGTACTCGGCTACGGGGATCCATAGCGATTCTTCATCCATGTCGAACCCGCCAGGATGAAACATGCTGCCCTGTTGTACTTCAATCGAGCGGAGCCGCTTGCCCGTCGCGAGTTGAAATTCGTATAGATAGCCCTTCTTTGCAAGACGGTCCACGCTGGTCACCCAGAGCGAGGTGCCGTCCACGACAATGCCTTGTACGTGGTGAGTGGCGCCTTCCAGCGGAGTCACCGAGATTGGTTGCGGTGGGCCGGCCATCCACAGGGCGAGGAGAGCGAAGGGCAGCATATCAGGTATATTCTCCCTCGACTCGAGCCAGTTTGGGCGGACCTAGTCCGAGTTCTTCAGAGCAGCAGCCAATCGCTCGATGTCCTGCTCGTCGTTGTAGAAGTGCGTGGAAACGCGCAACAAACCGTGCCGCGCCGAAACCATCACGTTCCTCTGCTTGAGGTCGCGGGCTACCTCGCTGGCGTCGCGCCCGGGCAGGCGTGAGGCAACGATGGCGGTATCGTCGAATGGCAGTGGCTCGCCGCCGATGGCGCGAAGGGCCGCTCTGGTCTGCGATGCCAGATCAAGCACGCGCTTTTCGATGGATTCAGGGCCTAGTTCAAGCATCAGATCGACGCTTGCTTCCAGTCCGTAAAGTAGGGAGGAAGGCAGCATCCCTCCTTCGTACTTCTCGGCACTCTGCACTAGACTGGGCGTTCCCAAATGGAGGTTGTCGACGTTGCGCCAATCGTGATGACTGCGCCAGCCGATGCTGAGCGGTTCCATGCGTTCCCTCTGCCGGGCGGAGACGGCCATGAAGGCCACACCGTTGGGCGCCAGCATCCATTTGTAGCAGTTCACCGCCAACAGGTCGGGCTGGATTGCATTGAAGTCGAACCGGATCGCGCCCAGCATCTGAGTGGCATCCACATAGAAGCGGATGTCGCGGCCAGCCAGGGCAGAGGCTAACTCCGACAAGGGCACTCGGAAGCCCGTCGTGTAATTTACGCTGCTAACGGCGACAAGCCTGGTGCGCTGGTTGATTGAATGGATCAGATCAGGCCATGGGGCTTCGATGAGCTTCACACCCCGGTGCGAGAGGTAGGCGGGCGCGTAGATGTTGTTCGGGAACTCGCCTTCCAGGGTCAGAATCTCGTCGCCCGGGCGCCAGTCGATGCTGTGCATCAGAATGGCGAGGCCCGCGTTCGAGTTTGGGAGGAACGCGATGTCGGATGCCTGAGCGTTGATCAGTGTGGCGAGCTTCTTTCGAAGCCCATCGTGGTCGACGAACCACCCCAGGAAGTCAGAACACGCGAGTTCATCCCGGTGGCGGAAGTGGCGGTCCATCGCGTCAACCGTGCGGGTGGAGAGTTGCCCGAAGGTTGCCGTATTCAGGAATGTTCGATTCCGCAGTGCGGGGTACAGGCCGCGGACAGCTTGCCAGTCGCCGGTCATTGCTTGGCCGCCGACACCAGTGCCGCAACGATACTGGCCACTTCCACCAGAGGCACCTCGGTTCTCGTTCCGGTGCGCCGCTCCACCAGTTCCACGATTCCTTCCGGTAGTTTCTTTCCGATGACGACACGATACGGGATTCCGACGAGGTCGGCGTCTTTGAATTTCACGCCCGGGCTGAGATCGCGATCGTCGTATACGACGTCGACACCCAGTTGCTTCAGCTGTTCATACACCTGTGTGCCGGCTGCCGCGAGAGCCGGATCCGCTGACTTGACCGGCGTGACGACCGCTTCAAAGGGCGCGATCGATGCCGGCATCCGGATGCCGTTTCCATCGGCGTAGAGTTCCACCACGCCGCAAAGCACACGTTCAATGCCGATCCCGTAACTCCCCATGATCACGGGTGTCTCGACGCCATTCTGATCAAGTACATTGAGCCCCATGGAATGTGAGTACTTGTAGCCGAGCTTGAATATGTGGCCGATTTCCATGGTCTTCAGGATCTGTAGCGGTGCGCCGGTCTCGAGTTCGGTGTCGCCTTCGCTCACCTGCCGCAGGTCGTGGTAGGAAACCTCGAAATCCTCGCTCGGCGTCACGTTCAGCAGATGGTAGTCGTCCCTGTTCGCTCCAGCGACCATATTTCGGCGGCCTTCGAGTGCGCGATCAGCGATCAACACCACGCCCTGTATGCCCACTGGGCCAAGCGAACCCGCGTCCGCGCCCATCAGATTGCGCATCTCTTCCGGGTAGGCAGGACGGAACTCAGCGCATCCGGTTGCGCTCTGGAATTTAGTCTCGCTCAACTGGTGGTCGCCGCGGATCAGGGCGATGACAGGACGGCCGTCCGCAATCAGGACCAGCGACTTGATGATCGATGTGGCCGGAACGTGCAGGAAAGCCGCCACGTCGTCAATCGACTTCTGGCCCGGAGTATGGACCTCCTCAGGACTCAGATCGCCTTGAGGATCGGGCACAGACGGAGGAGCTGGCCTCGAGACGGCTTTTTCCAGATTGGCGGCGTATCCGGTGTCTTTACACACAACCACATAGTCTTCACCTGCCTCGGTGGCGACCATGAATTCCTGAGACTGGCTGCCGCCCATGGCTCCGGAGTGCGCTTCGACAGCGACGTACTGCAGGCCGCATCGGTCGAAGATCCTGCAGTAGGCGGCACGGTGCTTTTCGTAGCTTTCGTCGAGGCCGGCGGGCGCCAGGTCGAACGAGTAGCTGTCCTTCATGATGAACTGGCGCACGCGGAGTAGACCAGACTTGGGGCGCGGTTCGTCGCGGAATTTCGTCTGGATCTGATACCAGATTTGCGGCAGCTGCTTGTAGCTGCGGATTTCGCCGCGCGCGATCACCGTCATGACTTCTTCGTGTGTCATGCCCAGGCAGAGTTGCCGTCCAAAGCGGTCCTTCAGCCGGAACATGTTGTCGCCCATGGCTTCGTAACGGCCCGACTCCTGCCAGACTTCGGCCGGATTCAGAGCAGGCAAGAGGAATTCCTGGGCGCCGATGGCGTCCATCTCCTCCCGGACTATCCGCTGGATCTTGAGGAGTGATCGCTGGGCTAAGTAGAGGTAGTTGTAAATGCCGGCGCCAAGTTGCCGGATATACCCCGCCCGGAGGAGAAGCTGATGGCTCACCACCTCCGCTTCCGCCGGGCTTTCACGCAGAGTGGGAATGAACAGTTTGGACCACAGCATCGTAAACCTTGAAGTTTATCATGGGGTTACGGCTGTGCCGGGCCGGTCTGCCGCACTTGCCCTCGATTCAATCATCTTGTTTCTACCGGCTGAAGTGGGCAATCATTGACCGGGACCGCGGCGGGTTACCGCGACACCCACAAGCGAATCCGCACAGCCGTAATAGAGGAACCATTGCTTCTTGAAGTACACAAGCCCCTCCGCGAACGTGGTGCCGGCGGCGTACTGCCCGCTTCGCTCGAAGGCCAGTTCCGGCTTGAATACTGGCTCGTCCAGGCGTTCCAACAGTTTGGAGGGATCGTCGGGCGCAAATAGTGCCTCTCCCACGGCGTAGGTTTCCGGCGCCAGGGTGGGGCTGCCGCCTTGCGGCGCATTCTTGCCGTTGTAGAGGACCGCAATGCCTTTGGGGGTCCAAACTGGCGGTGGGCCGACCTCCGGGAAGGAACTGTCAAACCGCCCCTCCCGCTTGGCAAGAATGTTTAGCGGTTGTCCATCCGGGCCAGTCAGCGGAGCCCAATGGATCAGGTCGTCCGAAGTCGCCAGACGGATGGTGCCTTCACCCCAGTACATCCAGTATTTGCCCTTGATCTTCCTGGCAATCAGGCGGCCGCCTTTGAGGCTGGTGACAATGCCGGCCGACTTGTAGGAAATGGCACTGCCCAAGGCGGGTCCGTGTTTTGTCCAGTGAATCAGATCCGTTGAGGTGGCGATGGCGGCGGCTGTCTTTTTGTGGTTCCACTGCGTGTAGGTGAGAACATAGCGGCCGTCTTCGGCTTCCACGATGCGCGGATCCTCCACTCCGCCGTCCCATTCCCGTTCCTTTTCGCCGTCTTCTGCGGGGAAAAGGACGGGTTCCGGCCGTCGCTGGAAGTGGAGACCGTCGTCGCTTTCGGCCAATCCCAGGCGGGAGGTGTGCATGCCGATCTTCATCTCCCCGGAATCGTCCTCCGCGCGATAGAGAACGTAGACTTTGCCATTGCGCACGATGGCAGCCGGATTGAAGGTGTGCAGTGCTTCCCAGTTCACCGGCTTTTTGCGCATGGGGCAAAGGAACGTCGAATCCTGGCGCGGCGAGATGACGGGGTTTGCGCCAGCGGGCCGCTCAAACTGGCCGAATTTCCAGTTCGTGGAGGCTCCTGACAAAAGGATGCCCGCCGCGATCAGGGGCAATCCGGATCTTAGAGGACGGAGGTAGTTGTGCTGCATAGGATTCCAATGGGCATGGCGCCAAATCTAGATTGAATCACGAGGGAAGGACCGGCGGAGAACCCGGAAGTCTCGGGATACCGATCAGGTCCGGAATACGCTTGAATCCGGCGGCGAGCGGGGTTACTGTTTTGAGCATGGTACGAGCAAATGCCGCCGAGGTGTTCTGGGATACCACGAAGAAGGTCTGGATCGTGAGGATCCAGGTGGGTGGGGAGGCGGTCCGGCGCACCTGCAAGGGCACCGGGCATGACGCCGACGAGGCGGCCTTGCGGTCTCTGGCCCATCAGACGGCCCAGGATGAGGGCTATGAGCTCGAGGATAGCGCCGTCAGCATTCAACGCTGACAAGGTATCCTGCCGGGCCCGGCAGTCTTGTCCCAAACTGTACGAGGGCGTCGTACGCTGCCCCCGCGGCCAGAGCACGGTAGCCGTGTGTCCACACCCATGGTGAAATTGCTTGTTTTTTGGTGCGGGCATGTCGAGATGGCCCCAACTGCTTCGACTAATCCGTGAATCCGCACACTTGAGTGCGAGAATCGAGAGGAGTTGGAGCAAACCATGAAATACATTCTCATGATGATGGCGAGCAAGCAAAACATGCAGTGCGATCCCATCGCCACCTGGCCGCATCAGGACATTCAGGCGCACATCGCCTTCATGATGAACCTGAATAAGGAGTTGCGGGCATCGGGCAACCTGGTTTCGGCCGAAGGGCTGGCAGGGCCGGAGCAGGCTGTGCTCGTCCGGGCGGGGCAGGATGGAACCCCGGTGACGGATGGGGTGTTTCCCGAGTCGAAGGAGTTCCTGGCCGGTTACTGGATCGTCGATGTAGAGACTACCGAGCAGGCGTATGCCATTGCGGCCCGGGCTTCGGCGGCGCCCGGTCCCGGCGGTATCCCGTTGAACATGGCGATTGAAGTGCGGCAGGTGATGAGCGGGCCGCCTGAAGAATTTGTGTGATGTCCGGCCGCTGGGATGAGAATTCAGAGCACCTGCTGCGCGATCTGGCGCCGCAGGTGCTCGCCACGGTGATCCGCAGGTTTCGGGACTTCCCGGCCGCCGAAGACGCGGTGCAGGAGGCACTGATCGCGGCGGCGACACAGTGGCCGCGAGACGGAATGCCGGAAAACCCGCGCGCGTGGTTGATCCAGGTTGCCGGGCGGCGTATGACCGACTACCAGCGCAGCGAGATGGCGCGAAGGCGCAGAGAAACGGATGCCGCGCTTCATTTCGGCTATTTGGCTCCACCCCCCGAGATTGAGGTCAATTCAATACAGGATGACACCCTCATTCTGCTCTTCATGTGCTGCCATCCGGCCTTGACGCCAGCCTCCGCGATTGCCCTCACCCTGCGGGCCGTCGGCGGACTGACGACTGCGGAAATCGCACGCGCGTTCCTTGTGCCCGAAGCGACGATGGCACAACGTATCAGCCGCGCGAAACAGACTGTCAAGAGTTCAGGGGTGCCGTTCAGCCTGCCGACCCAGCAGGATCGCGCCGAACGGCTGCGTAGCGCATTGCATGTGCTCTACCTGATCTTCAATGAAGGGTACACGAGCAGCGGCGGGCTGGAGTTGCAGCGCTGTGAACTATCGCTGGAGGCGATCCGGCTGGCTCGGTCGCTGCACGCATTACTGCCGGAAGATGCTGAGGTAATGGGATTGCTCGCGCTCATGCTGTTGACGGATGCACGGAGGGCGGCACGCACGGGTCCTGACGGTGTGTTGATTCCTTTGTCGGAACAGGACCGGAGTCTCTGGGACCAGAGCCGCATTCGAGAAGGGATAGGGCTGGTGACTGCGGCACTCTCCCGGGGTGTGATCGGTCCTTACCAGCTGCAGGCCGCAGTGGCGGCGATTCATGACGAGGCTGTGCGGGTGGAAGAGACGGACTGGCCGCAGATCATGGCGCTGTATGACCTGCTGCGAAGAATGTCGGACAACCCAATGGTCGAGCTGAACTATGCGGTTGCCGCTGCCATGGTACATGGGGCCGGCAAAGGCCTCCAGTTGATCGAAGAATTAGCGACGGATGCTCGATTGGCGGGGAACCATCGTCTGGATGCCGTGCGAGCGCATCTTCAGGAAATGAATGGGGATAGCGAGTCGGCGAGCGAGAGTTACCTCCGGGCTGCGGGCCGGACCACGAGTGAACCGGAACGGAACTACCTCCTGATGCGGGCCGCCCGGCTGCGGGATCCTCAGCCGGAACGACATCCCGCCTAGGCGGGCGATTGGTGCGCCGGGTGGCTTTCCTCATGCCAAGTCACAGGCGCCGGGCCGATCTGGTCTTAAGAGTTATGAAACTCTTTGTCATAGGGGCCACCGGGCGGACGGGCCGCGAGATTCTCCAGGTGGCGCATGAACGGGGGCACACGGTAACCGCCTTCGTGCGGTCTCCGCGGAAACTGCCGGCCGCCGGATGGCTGTCGGTGGTGCCCGGAAATCCTCAGCATTCAGGGCAGATTGCCGCTGCGCTGCCTGGCCATGACGCGGTGCTTTCCGCCATTGGGCCGCCACCAAGGGATGCGTTCCGGCCCAGCACGCTGTTGACCGATTGTGTCCGAGCCACGCTTGAAGCCATGAGAACGACGGGTGTGACCCGCCTCGCGATTGTTTCCGCGGCCGTATTGTTTCCTGAGAAGGGCCTGTATTTTGCGTTCTTCCGCTGGATGTTGAGGCACCATGCGCGGGATCTCCTGTCCATGGAGGAGCTGGTTAAGGCCAGTGGGTTGGATTGGACGATCGCCCGGTCGCCGCGCCTGACGAAATCCGCCCAGGTGGGTTTTCGCGCGGTGGATGGCGCCCTGCCGCCGGGCAGTAAAGCGATGTCCTACCGATCCGTTGCGGCATTCCTGGTGGACGCGGTGGAAAGGCGGCTTCACGTGGAACGTGTGGTCGGGCTGGGGCCGGCTGCGGTTCCGGCGACGAATGGCCAACCGATCAGTCGACCGGCCTTCGAGAGGGAATCCATGAGATGAGTCGTTCGAGCGAATCCGATCTGGCCCTGTTCGAGCCGCAACGCCGTTCCCTGGTGGCGCATGCCTACCGGATGTTGGGAGATCTGGGCAGGGCGGAGGACATGGTCCAGGAGGCATGGCTACGGTGGAGCGGACGGAAGGCAGAGGTGACGTCCCCGAGAGCCTATCTGGTGACGCTGGTGACGCGGCTTTGCATTAACGAACTCAATTCAGCGAGGACACGGAGAGAGGAAAGCCGCGGAGACAGGCTGCCCGAGCCGGTGGATCTGGACGCAGGCGGCATCGGGCGGGCCGAGTTGATCGACCAGGTCTCGATGGCATTCCTTTTCGTGCTGCAAAGATTGACGCCAACGGAAAGAGCCGTTCTGCTATTGCGTGAGGTCTTCGACTTCGACTACAGCGAGATCTCCGAGCTCGTTGGCAGATCCGAGGCGGCCTGCAGAAAACTGCTGGAACGGGCACGGCGGAATGTCGCGACAGAAAAGTGGTTGTTTACAACGCCCCCCGAGACCCACCGGCGCATGCTGGAGGCATTCTCCCAGGCCGCCAAGTCAGGAGATCTCGATCAGCTTGTTTCCATGCTGGCGGAAGACGCGGTGATGGTCACAGATGGAGGTCCGGAGGGCCGTCGTGTAGAAGGGATTCGCAATCTGCATGCGCCCCTGCAGGGAGCGGTGAACATCGCTTCGTTCATCGCGGCGACCGCGCAGCGGGCGGTGCTGGAGACTGAGATGCATGAACTCAATGGGCGGCCGGCGCTGGTGTTCTATTCCGGAAACGCTCCGTTTGCTGCCTTGCTGCTGGGGATCGCGGACGGCCGGATTCAGCGCGTATTCTTTCACGCAGATTCGGGGCGGCTTCGTTTTCTGGGACCCAGGACGCCGAGCGCCTGACGCACGCCGTCAGGCAACCCGGATCGAGATAGTGCCTCCGGTCAGACCTTCGGCTTGCGCCTGGAGGGTGATGTTACCCGCGATGCCTCTGGGCCTGAGGATGGCGAGGCAGCGGCCATGGAATGTCTTGGGACGCCGTTTGCGGAAGCTGAAAGGGTCCTTGGGGTTGGCGGAACCGGCGGCGGCCAACTCACCTGCGCCGCTGACGGTCAGGGTGACGGGCACCACCGCGTCGGGGATGAGCAATCCCGCGGCATCCACAATCTCGACTGTGGCGTACGACAGGTCGTTTCGATCACGACGGATTTCAGAGCGGTCGGCAGTGATTCGAATGCGAGCCGGATTGCCAGTGGTTTGGAGCGTGAGTTCGGCGACGGGGCGACCCGCCTCATAAGCGACGGCCTTCAGAGCGCCGGGCCGATAGGGGACTTCAAACTCGGCAGTGAGCTGGGATTCCAGTGAGATTGGTTTGTTCCCGATTTCGGTTCCACCTAGAAATAACCGGACCTGGTCGCCGGTGGAATAGACACGCACTTTGAGAGTACGGCCCTCACATCCGGGCCAAGTCCAGCTGCGGAGTTCGTCAGACCAGCCCCAGGCGCTGATGCTCTCGGTCTGGCCCACCGGCACAGGCCGCTGAACAGCCATCTCAAGCTTGCTGAGGCCCCAGAGGATCCGGCGGTAGTAACCCTGGGGTTTGAGTTGCCCGATGAGGTCGATGTCGCCGCAATAACAGTTGAACCAGGGGAAGGGCAGGCTGATGTTACCGAAGCTCTTCAAGCCAGTGAAGATGTTGCCCAGTCCGCTGAATTGAGACGGCGGCTGGCCGGGAGGGCCGTTGCGTCCAGGGCTGGAGAGCTGGGCGTTGCCGATGGAGGATTCACCCAGGTGATCCATGCCCGTCCACACGAAGTCACCGAGTACATATGAGTGCTTTTCGACCAGTTGCCAATTCTGGAAAGCGTGTTGCGGGAACGACTCAGTCCCGAGGATGATGCGTTCAGGGTGGCGCACGTGGTCCTTTTCGTAAAAGCCCCACATGTAGTTGTACCCGCCGATGTCCAGGTGGAGGAACGCCGGATCCAGGCTTTCGCTGCCTTGGATGGCACCACTGATCGCGGAGGTAACCGGGCGAGTGGGGTCGAGCTGCCGGATGCGCCCTACTAGGCGTTTGGCGGTTTCCACACCAACCGGTTCCGCGCGTTCGGGGATCTCATTCCCGATGCTCCATAGGATGACGCAGGGGTGGTTGCGGTCGCGGAGGACCATGGCGTCCAGGTCGCGCTGCCACCATTTGTCGAAATAAAGGTGGTAGTCCTGCGGATTCTTCTGGCGTTGCCATTGGTCAAACGCCTCGTCGAGGACGAGCATGCCCAGGCGATCACAGGCATCCAGGAAGGCCGGCGAGGGCGGGTTGTGGCTGGTACGGATAGCATTGAAGCCATTGGCCTTCATTTGCTCGATGCGGCGTTCTTCGGCTCGGTCGATGGCACAGGCGCCCAGCAGGCCGTTGTCGTGGTGGAGGCAGCCGCCCTTCAGCTTGGTGGGTTCGCCATTGATGCGGAGCCCATTCGCGGCATCGATCTCGACACGGCGAACGCCGAAAGAGGTTGAAGCTGAGTCACTCGGGGTGCTCGCCGCCAGAAGGACCGCTTCCACGCGATAGAGATGCGGGGAACCAGTGGACCAAAGCTTCGGATTGTCGAGCGTAAAGGTGTGCTCCAGCGGGACCGTGGATCCGGCGGGGACAGACAAGGTCACCGTCCGGCTCTGCGTAGCCGGTATTTTGCCATCCAGAATCTGCAAACGGACTTCGACTTCCCGAGTGGCGCTGGAACGGTTCTCGACACTGGCCGAGGCGTTCACCGTTGCCCTTTGAGCGGTGATCTCGGGCGTAGTGACAAAAAGGCTCCACGTAGGGATGCGAACGTCTCCCGTGATGTTTAGCCAGACGTGGCGATAGATGCCGGAACCTGAGTACCAGCGGCTGTTCCGGCCCTCATTGCGGACCCGGACGGCGAGGAGATTCGCTCCATTGCGATTGAGATGAGGGGTGAGATCGTAGGCAAATGTGGTGTAGCCGTAAGGCTGGCTGCCCAGCAGGTGTCCGTTCAGCCAGACGTCGCTGTTCATGTAAACACCGTCGAAGAGAATCTCGACTTGGCACCCGGGAGGCAGGGAGTCGGCACGGAAGTGCTTACGATACCAGCCGGTGCCACCCACGAACCAGCCTGTGTCCCGGGCTCCCGCGCTGAGTTCTGTGTCGAAGGGGCCTACCCGGGTCGGCAGCCCGGCGGTACCCCAGAGGACGCCTTCACCGTTGCCATGGGCAGGCCGCGGGGGAAGATCCTCGACGCTCCAGTCGTGGGGCAGGCTCAAGGTCCGCCAGGTGGAATCATCGAAGGCCGGTTGTTCGGCTCCAGACGCGTCGGCACGGAGAAACCGCCAATCTTCGTCGAAGCTCAGGTTTCTTGTGAGTGCGGCGGCGACTTTGCTTCCTGTGGTCGGAGTTTGCGCAGCATCGGCGAATTGGGCTGCAAAGTTTGCGGAGAAGAGGGCGGCCGCGGCTTGCAGGGCTCCTCTCCTTGGCAATCCAGTGGTCGTGTCGGGCCTGGCCTGCGCCGGTTTCGGTTCCATGGGCAACTCCCTGCGTATCAGCAGATCTTATTGTATGGAATAGACCGGATTCCAGCAATGACGGCGGGAACAGAATCAGGTCGCTACAGCAGGAGGCAGCCGCTCACCAGTTGGTCGTCCAGGATGTGCGTCCAGATGACGCGAGCCCGGCGAGAGGTGCCGTCGCGGCGAAGCAGCACTTCCAGACCGGGGACGACCTGGCGGCTGTCATGGGCGATGCGGAAGCCCTGCTCACTCGTCTCCTGGAGTTGCGCCTGTACAGTGGTGGGCAATGGATCCTCGAAGAAGAGATCCACGGTTCCTGCGGCAGGGAAGCGCGGCGATTTCCGGCGGTTGGGGAGTTCAGCCTGCATGCGGAGCTACCCTGACCAACGCATTGCGTTCCACACACAATCCGTACGATTTGATGCGGCGCTGGAGGGTGCGGCGCGAGATGCCCAGTGTTTTTGCCGCGAGCTGCTGGTGGCCGCCTGTCTTCTCAAGGACCTGAGCGATGACGTCCCGTTCGGCCTCGCCCAGCATGGAAAGATTGGCCAGGCTGGCAGAGAAGGCCTCCTGATGGAACTCTTCGGGGAGATCCTCCACCGTGATTTGTCCGCCCGGTGCAAAAACGGTGGCGCGAATCATGACATTCCGCAGCTCCCGAACGTTGCCGGGCCAATCGTAGCTTTCCAGGGCCCTCGCGGCGTCGCGGGCGATGCCGAGCCCGGCACGCTGGGTTTGGACGAAGTGCGCAGCGAGCGGGAGAATGTCCTCCCGGCGTTCGCGCAGCGGAGGGACAGCAAGCCTGATTTGGGAAAGACGGTGGTAGAGGTCCAGCCGGAAGCGGCCTTGTCCGGCGGCTGCTTTCAGGTCCTGGTTGGTGGCTGTCACAAGCCGGACATCGACGTTCACTTTTCGCACTCCGCCCAGCCGGTAGTAAGGGGCTCCGTCCAGGATTCTCAACAGCTTGACCTGGACGCGGAGGTCCAGATCGCCGATCTCGTCGAGGAAGAGGGTTCCTTCGTTGGCAATCTCAAAGAGGCCTGCCTTGGAGGAGTCGGCCCCACTGAAGGCACCACGCTCGTAGCCGAAGAGTTCGCTTTCCACCAGGTGCTCCGGCAGGGCGGTGCAATTGATATCCACCCAGGACTTCGATCTGCGCTGGGAGTGGTGATGGATAGCGCGGGCGATGACCTCTTTGCCGCTGCCGCTCTCGCCGGTAATGAGGACGACGGCATTAGTCGCGGCGACTTGCTCGGCCTGCCTCAGGAGGGCGCGAATTCGTTGGCTAGCGAATACTACGTCCAGGCCGAGGTATCCGCGTCTATCGCAATCGGAGTTCATAGCTGACGAATTCGGGCAGTCCCAGTGAGAATCAATCCTATAACGTCAAGTATTGAGAATCCGTGGGGTTCCAGCCATAAGAGCATCGCACTAAGAGTTGTGAGGAAAACACCCTCGAATTGAGGAGATAGCCCTAGGGACTTGTCCTCCGGCTGCAGACCCGAACCGAAACTGCCGATGGCTCTATCGGGCTCAGATGAAGATACTTGGCGCACAGCTTGCCCGGATGGCAGTTCTGGTCATCCTGGCCGCCCTCGGATCCGCCGTACTGGTAAGGTTTTCGCCGGGCGCTATGGTGGACGAGCGCGAACTGGATCCGCGCTTGAGCGCGGCGACGGTGGAGGCAATGCGAGCACAGCGGGTGGCGGAGAATAGCCTGGGCGCCGGGTTTGGACGGTACCTTTGGCGCGCCTTGCAGGGAGATCTGGGCCGGTCGCAGTCGAACAACGCACCCATCGCTGAGCTGATCGGGAACAATGCCACGGCGACCGTGAGGCGATTGGGGGTGGGGCTTGCCGGTGCGTGGGTGTTGGGGTTGGTGCTTGCTATTCCAGTCGCCGCTTTGCGACGTGCCTGGGTTCTGGATTCCGCCACGGGGTTCTTCACCGGACTGCTGCTGAGCCTGCCGGCAGGTGTTGTGGCCTTTCTTTGCCTTACCTTTGGGGCGCCGGTGGAGGTGGTGTTGATGCTGGTATTGACCCCTCGGATCTTCCGGTACGCAAGAAACATATTGGCGCAAGCCTATGGCGCGCCGAGCATCGACATGGCGCGGGCGCGTGGGATCGGGGAGGGCCGGATTCTCTCCGCATATGTGTTTCGAGGGGCGGCTCCACAACTGTTCGCTCTGCTGGCGACATCGCTGAGTTTGGCTATCGGTTCGATCATTCCGATTGAGGCCATCTGTGATGCCGCCGGGTTGGGACGGCTGGCCTGGCAGGCTGCAACGGCCCGCGATTTACCGCTACTGCTGAATCTGACGATGCTGATTGCGCTGGCGACTACGGCAGCGATGACGCTCGCCGAGTTATTCGCGCAGCGTCGACTGGAGGTGGCCCAATGAGGCCGGCGCGAGTTGTAGCGGCGCTGGTACTGACCTTGGTGGCGTTGTCTGCGATGGTTCCGGGATTGTGGACCGGCAGCGACTACGCGACGCAGATGCGTGAGAATCCGGACGCCTCGCCATCGAAACAGGCATTGTTGGGCACCGATTCCCTGGGACGCGACCGTCTGGCTCGATTGTTGTATGGAACTCGGGTTTCGTTGACGCTTGCTCCCGCGGCGGCCCTGCTTTCCTGCATCCTGGCAGGCCTGATTGGTGGGATTGCGGGCTATGCCGGCGGGTGGACTGAACGGATGGTGCTGGGTGTTGTCGACCTCTTCCTCTCGCTGCCCTGGTTGTTGTTGCTGCTGATGGTGCGTGCCTGTCTGCCGTTGAATGTGTCTCCAGTGGCCTCGATGGCAATCACATTCCTGGTTCTGGGCCTGTTGGGCTGGCCCTCCTCCGCGCGCGTGGTCAGAGCCGCAGTCATCCGGCTGCGCGACGCCGAGTTCGTCCTGCAGGCAAGAGCTTCAGGCTGCACAACATGGCGTCTGGTGGTGCGCCATCTTGTTCCCAATGTGATGCCGGTCCTGCTGGCCCAATTCTGGACCTCTGTGCCAGTGTTCATCCTGGCGGAGGCAACTCTCGGCATGCTGGGGTTGGGGATTTCCGAGCCGCTCCCTTCGTGGGGTGGGATACTGCGTGAACTTCAAAGTGGTGACCTGGTGTCGCAGCCCTGGATCGCAGCGCCTGTGCTCCTTCTGGCTCTGGTGATCGGCGGGTTTCAACTCATCTTGCCCAGGGAGGACTACTCCGTATGATTCGTTTGCTTACGCTGACTCTCCTGTTCGTGTTCAGCCTGCCCGCGGCCGAGTTGCGTTTCGCTCTGCATGCCGAACCGAAGCAACTGGATCCGCTACTGGTGGCTGACGATTCCGCCGAGGCAATCCGTTATCTGACTGAGGGGGTACTGATCCGCGTGAACCGGCTGACTCAGAAGCCGGAGGCGGAGCTGGCTACCTCGTGGCAGGTGACCAACGGGGGCAAGCGCGTAGTGTTCACGCTTCGCCGGGGGGTGAAGTTCCCTGACGGATCCTCCTTTACCGCGAAAGACGTGGCGGCGACGTTTCAGAAGCTGCTGGACCCAGCACTGCATTCACCGCTTGCAGACACTTTCAAGACGGAAAAGGGTGAAGTCCGCGTGAGTGCCCAGGACGACTACACGGTGATCGCCGATTTCCCGGCTTCCGCCGGCGCATTCGAGCGCTTGTTCGACCAGGTGCCAATCCTCTCCGCCGCGGCCAGGCAGCGGCCGGCACCAGGACTTGGGCCGTTTCTGATTGCCGAGCATTCACCGGGATCGCATCTGATATTGAGACGAAATGCCGCCTACTGGAAAAAACAGGCGAATGGAAAGCCGCTCCCCCTGCTGGACAGTTTGAGGATTGAGTTCCAGCAAAACCGGGATCTGGAGTTGCTGCGGTTCCGCCGGGGTGAGCTGCAGCTGATCGACTCGCTGACGCCAGATCTGTATGAGCGCCTGGCAAAGGAGGGTTCCGGGCAGTCCATCGACGCCGGCCCTACGACGGATGTCGAATTCCTTTGGTTCAATCTGGCGCCGCAATCTCCCCTGCCGGCGCAGAAAAAAGCATGGTTCCAGTCACAGGCATTCCGCAGGGCCGTCTCGGAGGCGATCTCGCGGAACGACATGAGCCGGGTGGTGTATCGCGGTCACGCCAGCCTGTCGGCGGGCTATGTCTCTCCCGCTAACAAACAATGGTTCAATGCCCGGCTGGCGCCGCATCGATTCGACCCTGCCGGGGCGTCGAAGCGTCTAGCCCAGGCTGGTTTTGTTCTCAAGGGGGGTGTCCTGCAGGATTCAGGCGGGCACACGGTGGAGTTTTCGCTGATTACCAATGCTGGCAGCAAGACGCGCGAGCCGATGGCCGCGATGATCCAGCAGGATCTGGCGAAGATCGGGATCAAGGTCAACATTGTGACCCTGGACTTCCCGTCGTTGATCCAGCGAATCACACGAACGCTGGACTACGAGACGTGTCTGTTGGGTTTTGTGAACGTTGACATCGACCCGAACGGGATCATGAACATTCTGCTGAGTTCCGCCGCGAACCACCCGTGGAATCCTTCGCAAAAGACGCCAGCCACGCCATGGGAAGCAGAAGTCGACAAACTGATGCTCTCCCAGGCCGCGAGTAGTGACGCGGCGGTCCGGAAGAAGAACTTCGACCGGGTTCAGGCGATCCTGTTGGACCAGTCGCCGGCGGTCTTCCTGTTGCATCCAAATTCGCTCTCCGCGGTCTCACCCCTGGTGAAGGGGGTGAGACCAGTCCCGTTCTATCCGCGGACGTTTTGGGACGCTGAACACCTGACAATGGTCCCCGGGAAATGAATCCCCTCCTCAAGCTGAAAATCTCGGCCGGTTACCCGGGGAAAGCAGGTGTCCTGCGAGACTTCTCGCTCGAGATTGCCGAAGGCGAAATCGTGGGATTGGTGGGCCGCAGCGGGGAGGGGAAGAGCACGCTCATCCTCTCGATTCTGGGCCTGCTGGCTATGAAGAACGGCCAGTGTTCAGGGCAGATCCTCTTTCAGGGCAGGGATCTGCTGCAACTGAGAGAGAAAGAGATCCGCAAGCTGCGCGGTCTGCAGATCGCGCTGGTGCCACAAAGCCCGCTTTCCGCTCTGAATCCCAATCTGCGGCTGGGCGCGCAGTTGGAAGAGAGCTGGAGGGCTCACAGGAATGGCAAGCCGGAGTGGAAGCCACTGTTGTCGAGCGTGAGTCTTCCAGCGGATTCCGATTTTCTGCGGCTGTACCCTCGCCATCTGAGTGTGGGTATGGCTCAGCGATTCCTAATCGCTCTGGCGTTGTTGCACAGGCCCGCGCTTCTGTTGGCGGACGAGCCGACCAGTGCGCTTGACCCGATCACGAGCGCTGAGATCCTGGCGTTATTCCGGCGGCTCAACCAGGAGACTGGTGTGAGTATCCTCTACATCTCCCACGATCTCGCTTCGGTCGCTGCGCTCTGCCGGCGGGTAGCGATCCTGCACAAGGGGGACTTGGTGGAGAATGCGCCGGTAGAGGATATCTTCCGGGAGCCCCAGCATCCCTACACGCGCCAATTGATTGCGGCAATACCCGTTTTCCCGAGGACCGAGGAGGAGCACAACGAATCGGCGAGCTCCGAGGATCTGGCTGCACTCCATCGAGCGCACAGCAGCCAAGACGACCAGGGAACGCGCGTGGAATTACCGCGCTTGAGGCGCTAGCTCCAGCCGGCGAATCAGCTTGGCCGAGACCGATAGTAGCGTATGCAGTTCGCGCGTTCTGAACGCATCGCGTCCCTGACGATAGAGCGAAAGCACGTGTGTCACTCCGGTGCCGGCCTCCAGCGGGACGGCGAGGGCCGAACCGAGGGTGCTGAAGCGGGAAGGGTCGTTCAAGTAGCCGGGCTCGACGGAAGGATTGCCGTTCATGATGGCCTTATTGTTCTCGGCCACCCAGCCGGCGAGGCCCATTCCCATCGGAATTTCCAGGGAAGCGAACTGCTTTTGCGCTTCCCCGTCGAGGAAGACAGGCAGGAGCCTCTCCCCCGTGCATTGGTAGACAACCAGGACGTCGAATGGAATCTCGCCTTGGAGGATCTCCCGCGCTGCGTTGAAGACCTCGGGTTGGTTCACGCAACCGGCGAGGCTGCGATCGAGGCGCTCCAGGAGTGTCCGATGAGCCTCGGCAGCCTGCATGGAGTTGTGAATGCTGGTCAAGTCGTTCGCGGTCTTGTCCGCGGATTCCTCAAAGCCGGCGGCGGGGGCGGCGCCGCGCTCCACTTTCAATTCAGTGGAGAGTTTGGTTTTCTGGGCGACAACACTGGCTTTGGCCATCCGTTCCAGTTCCTTGTATCGCCGAGACAGGACTTCCACGATGCGAGGGTCGAAGCTACGGCCTGATTCGCGCTGGACCATGGCCAGGGCCTCGTTGAGAGGCAGAGCGCGGCGGTACTGCCGGTCGGAGGCCAGGGCGTCGAGGCAATCGACCGTGGCAAGGATACGGGCTCCAATCGGGATCTGTTCTCCCGCCAGGCCATCGGGATAGCCGCTGCCATCCCATTTTTCATGGTGGCCGCGGACCATCGGGGCGACGGGATAAGGGAATTCCACCTGCTCAATCAGCTCGGCGCCGACAATAGGGTGGATCTTCATCTTCTCGAACTCCTCGGGTGTGAGCTTCCCCGGCTTGGAAATGATGTATTCGGGCACGGCAAGCTTGCCTATGTCGTGGAGCAGGGCGGCGGCTTCCAGTGCTTTCAGTTCGTTCTCGCTCAACTCAAGCTCGCGCCCGATTTCCATGGCGTAGACCTCGACGCGGGCAAGGTGGTCGCGAGTGGTCTGGTCCTTTGCCTCGACGGCGACTGCCAGGGTTTGAATCGTGCGGCGGTGCAGTGAAGCAAGCTCCTCGGCGTGGCGCGTTTGCTGCTCGGCGCGCAGCTTGTCTTCCTCGAGCCGTTCGACGTAGAGGCGGTGCGAACGGTAGACCACGTAGAGAACAGGGAGCACGAGAAGCGACGACTGCCAGCCGAAGGCTTTGCTGAAGGCGTTCAGTCCAAGGGCGACAGCGGCGCCAACCAGGTAGTTGGGGAATGACCAGAAGTAGGACTCCCGCCAGACCTTCCAGGCCGATTTCTGCTCGGTCAGGGCGATCACCAGGGCGACAGAGAACGTGTTGGTCAGGAAGAACGTGCCTGCGGCAAACATCAGGAGAAGTGGCGCTTCCAGCCAGGATTCCAGCCGTAATCCTGCGTGGTAGGTGTAGTAGGACGCACCGATGGAGCAGGCGATGCTCGCGACGTTAAATAGAGATTGGATGGCTCGCGGCGGCCGCTTTGCCGCAAAGAGACGCTGGAAGAGGATGCCCCCGCAGCCCATCATCAGCGTTTCGCCGAGACTCAAGGTGCCTATGCCGATGAGGATGAAAAGAAAGTTCATCGACATAGTTCCCGAGCCTGCCGAGAGTGTCACCTTCATGCCCGAGGCGATCGCAGAGATGGCGAGGTAGAAGAGGAAGCGGCCCCATTCGTGGGTATTCCAATTCAAGAAGGCGTAGCCCAGGACTGCGGCTCCGCCCAGAGTCATGAGAAAGATATAGGCTTGGGCGAGTCGGGGCGATTGGGCCGGGGGCGCCTGTGTCGATTCGGTTGGAATAGGCATAGTATTACCGTCCTGGTCCAACTCGTACATCGGCTTACTGATTGCACCCCTTTAGGTCCTGAAGCGCGTCAGCGCTGGCGCAGGGTGCGCCAACCGTGACGCCACGCAATGGAAGCCGCCGGGGGCTCATCTTGGTAAGTACTGCGTTTTAAATAAGATACGAATTCCAGAGACTATGGTACGGGACTTGCCATAGGAGCAGGTATGAGAATCGGCAGCGCAGTACTCACCTCCGTCCTTTATCTGCTCCTGAGTACTGGACTCTTTGGGCAAAACTCCAAGCTGGCGCCGGACCTGGCCGCCTTGTTGAACAATCCGGTTACGCCCGGACAGCAGTTGAACGTGATAGTTCAACTCAACCCGCCGGGTCTGTTGCAGAGTGTCACCGGCCTGGTCGGGCTGCTGCCTGGGGTGAACAGACTGCTGTACAGCCTGATTCCCGCAGTCACCCAAACGTTGCCTGTGGCGTCGATCCTGTCGTTGGCGAACCTGCCGACTGTTAAGTACATTTCGCTGGATCGTCCCGTGGGTGCGACGTTGGCGGCAGCGACCGACTACTCCCATGCCGCGATCGGCGCGAACTTTGCCGCGTCCTATGGGCTCACCGGCGACGGCATCGGCGTGGCCATCCTCGACAGCGGGATTTCGAATCATGCTGACCTGGCGGGTCGTGTGGTGTACCGCGAGAGTTTCGTGTCTTCAAAGAGTGCCGATGATTACGGGCATGGCAGTCATGTGGCGGGGATTGTGGCCGGCAACGGGTCCGCGTCGCGGTCTGGAGTGACGGGGATTGCTCCAGGAGCGAAGCTGATCGATCTACGAGTGCTCGACGCCAACGGGATGAGCAGTGACAGTGTGATCATTGCCGCGCTCGACCGGGCTGTCCAGCTGAAGAGCAAGTACAACATCCGAGTGATCAACCTCTCGGTCGGACGCCCCGTTTACGAGAGCTGCAAGAACGATCCGCTAGTGCAGGCGGTGGAGGCGGCCTGGAAGCAAGGCATTGTGGTGGTTGTGGCGGCGGGCAACTTTGGGCGGAATGGGTATTCCACGATCCTTTCCCCCGGGAACTCTCCGCTGGCGATCACTGTGGGCGCGATGAAGACGCTCGATACCCAGTCGACCGCCGATGACCAGATTGCAAGCTACAGTTCCAAGGGCCCCACGTGGGGCGACCTGATAGTGAAGCCCGACATCGTGGCGCCGGGCAACCTGATCATGTCATTGCGGACGCCGGGCTCCACACTGGATAGAACGTATCCTGACAGCGTTGTGGATGGCAGCTACGCACGTCTGAGCGGGACGAGCATGGCGGCCCCCATGGTGAGTGGAGCGGCCGCTCTGATGCTGCAGCGGACCCCCGGCCTGAGTCCGGATACAGTGAAGGCGCGCCTCATGAAGACGGCCTCGAAGAGTTTTCCTCTGGCCAGCGTGACCGTGGATCCCACGACGCGTGCGGTCTATCCAGGTGCTGTTCGGATTCTATCGTGTTTCCCTATTAACCTTAGCAGACGCAACTGAACGAAGGTATACATATA
>JASGIE010000163.1:0-23946 GCA_049841055.1 Paludibaculum sp.
CCCATCATCGTAGCGCACCCGGCGCATGGGTCTAAACCCCGATTGGCAGCGCTGAACCGGTCGTCGTAGACTATTAGCCTGGGTATTGGAGGTCCATTGCGTTATCTCGTAGCGGGGGCTGCCGGATTTGTCGGTTCCCATCTGTGCGATCGGCTGATCGCTGAAGGCCACGAAGTTTTCGCCGTAGACAATTTCATCACCGGGGCAGAGCGGAATATCGCTCATTTGAAAAGCCGACCCCGTTTCCAGTTTATTCAGCATGATGTGATCCAACCGATCCATGTAGATGGACCTGTGGATTACGTCCTAAACCTCGCCTCACCGGCGAGCCCGAAGGATTATCTTGAGCACCCGGTGGAAACACTGCGTGTGGGTTCCGAGGGCACCAGGAACCTGCTGGAAGTCGCCCTGGCGAAGAACGCCGGATTCCTGCTCACTTCCACATCGGAATGCTACGGCGACCCGCTGGAGCACCCGCAGAAGGAGACCTATTGGGGCAACGTGAACCCCATCGGGCCGCGCTCGTGTTACGACGAGAGCAAGCGGTATGCCGAAGCGGTGACCATGGCGTATCACAGAAAGCATGGCGTTCGTACTACGATTGCCCGCATCTTCAACACGTATGGGCCGCGTATGAACCTGAATGACGGGCGGATTGTGCCGGCTTTCGTAGACCAGGCGCTGCGCAACGCGCCCATGACGGTATTTGGGACAGGAGCCCAGACACGGAGTTTCTGCTATGTCAGCGACCTGGTGGACGGGCTGCTCCGCCTGGCGCACTCAGACGAACGGCTGCCAGTCAATCTGGGCAATCCCATCGAACTTACCGTGCTGCAGTTCGCTGAGCGGATCAAGGCGATCACCGGGGCCACTTCCCCCATCGTTTTTGAACCGCTGCCCCAGGACGATCCGCAACGGCGCCGGCCCGACATTACCAAGGCGAACCAGGTACTGGGCTGGTCTCCGCAGGTCGGTTTGGACGAAGGTCTCGCCTATACGATCGAGTATTTCCGTGTTCCGGTTTGATTGACACTTGAGTTGTGACAAAAATCCGGGCCGCTCGCCGTCTGGCGTGCGGCCCGGATTGTTTTGCCTAGATCGAGCTTCGTTTGAATTACAGTGCGTTGCCGGCGCGATTATTCTTAACTGATTTCACGCGCACGCCATTGTTCTTCTGCTGGAAGAACCGCTCGAACTGATCCTCCGGGATCGTGAGGGAGAACTTCATCGTCGAACCCGAGGTGCTGAGCTGCATGGTGTCGAAGATCTTGACGAGCTGATCCGCATTCGGCTTCTCGGAGTTCAGGCGGACCATGGAAGCCACGAACTTGAAGACATCGACCAGGGCCTGGGCGTCCTTGTCGGAGCGGGTGAGCGCTTCCGCCGAGACTTGCAGGTCGCTGCCGAACCGTACGCCGGCGCTGGCGGCCTGGATTGCTTCCACCGGGATGCCCACCGGCATGACCTTGTTCTTTCCATCGGAGTTTACACCCAGTTGGGTGAATCCAGCCGTGGAGACGAACCAGGCGTCGTTGATTGACCACTCGTCCACTTTCTTCTGAAGGTCAGAGGGAAGGGCCGCGCCGCCGGAGTTGCGGCGGTCGATGGCGGCCTTGACCGCGGCGTCCTTGCCGAACAAAGCCAATGTCCGGTTGAGGATCGCCACCGAGCCGTCATCGCCTTTCTTGGGATTGGTCCAGATCTCCACTCCGCCGTAGATCGCCTGGACGGCGCCTTCGGAGCGCAGGAAGCCGTTGATCTTGGTCTGGTCGAAGGTTCCGCTGACCACCACCAGGGCGCGCTCGCCCTTCGCGTTGCCGTCGGAAGCCAGGACCACTTCGCGCAGGTCGCGCCTGGGGTCAAAGCCGGTGGCCTCGACAAACTTCTGAAAACCCTGGTCTTCGTCCTTCATTTCGGCAAGGATCCGTTGTCCCAGGGCCGATCCTTTGGCCCGCTCGCAATCCAGGCCGGCGACCATTTTGGAGTCGCTGGGGACGAGCTTGAGGAGAGTCGGATCGCTGGCGAAGGCCCAGCCGGCGGCGAGGGTCAGGGAGAGAACTGTTCTGCGAAGCATGTTGTATCGGCTCCTGCTTCCCTGTACGGTCGCCACCCCCCGGTTGTTCCGGCGGCCCATAATTATTTCTACGTGTTACTTCCGCGCGGGCCGGAGCCGACCTCGAACGGGCCTGGCATTCGGCTGAGGGGCGGCCGGCGGCATGGGGAGGCGGGCCTGTTCCAGGCACATGGCGAGGAATGCCTGGGCCGCCGGACCGATGGGGATGCGGGTGGAGTAGGCGGCGCAGGTGTAGGCGAGCAGTTTGAGGTCCTTCAACCGAAGGTAACGCAATCCGCCGACCTCGGCACGGCGGCGGCTGATGAAGCCCGTGCCGACCCCGATGCCGACCATTTTCTCAATGGCTTCTTCGTTTTCCAGTTCCATCACGACGCGCATGGAGACCCGGGCGGCCTCAAGGCGCGTCTCGATCATATGGCGAATCCGGCTGGTCCGGGACAAGGAGATGAGCGGCACTCCGTTCAGGTGGGCGACGCCTGGTGAACGTACGGATTCCAGGGGGTGGCCGGGTGGCACGATGAGGACGAATTCCTCTGTGTACAGCGGTTCAAACTGTACGCCGCCGGAGGCCGGCTCATCGGGCACGTCGGAGAAGATGATGCCGAGGTCGATAGTGGACTCGCGGATGCCGGTGAGGATCTCGGTCGCCGACCCGGTGAGGATCTGAACGTTCACCAGGGGAAACTGCTCGCGGAAGATGGAAAGGACCTTGGGCAGGAAGTAGAGGAACATCGTGGTGCCGGTGCCCAGGAGAATGTGCCCGGTCCTGAGAGCCTTCTCGCCGGCGAGGCGGTGAGACAGGTTGTTGATGTCCTTCAGTACGCGCCGAGCCACCTCCACCACGTCCTTTCCCGCCGCGGTGGGGTGAATGGCGCCGCCGTCGCGGTAGACCAAACGTTGTCCGAGTTCTTCCTCCAGCAGGCGAATCTGGCGGTGTACGGCGGAATGAGCGACGTGCAGCCGTTCTCCGGCGGCCACGTAGCTGCCGGCTTCCAGCAGGTGGACGAGCATCTCCATCTGTCGCAGATCCATGGAATATCTGTATCACAATTAGAACGAGCTGTCGGAATATTCTAATGGACTGACAGGAGGGTTGAATCCATACTCGACTGAGATGTCGGCCTTCCGGCACGTGGATTCAGGAGTCTCACCGTGCAACACCTTCCAAAGCCTCTCCTCCAACGAACCCAGCGGCTGCTGCTGTTCATACTGTTCTCCGTCCTGGCCACGGCACAGGTCATCACCAGTTCGCTGAACGGCTTCGTCACCGATGCGTCCGGCGCAGCCGTGCCCGGGGCGCAGGTGACGATCAGAGAAACGCAAACAGGGTTTACCCGGTCCCAGGAGACCAACAGTCAGGGGCAATACACATTTACCGGGATCCCGGCCGGTGTCTATGACATTTCGGTGGAGCATTCCGGCTTTCAGACCTCCACGCGTTCGGCGCAGCAATTGACCCAGCAACTGGACCTGCGCGCCGATTTCCAACTGCAGATCGGCAACACGCAGCAGAGCATTGCCGTTGCGGCAACGTCGCCACTGCTGCAGACGGAGAACGCTTCGCTGGCGGTGACGGTGGCTTCGAAGCAACTGGTGGAGCTGCCGGCGCTGGGCCGCAGCTACATCTCGACGCTGATCCTCTCTCCGGGCGTTTCGCCCATCCTGGGCAGCAACATCGGGAGTGTGGTGTTTGGACAGTCGCAGACCGGCGGCGCCGTTTTCAAGCCCATCAGCGCGAACGTTTCGGGCGGTCCGCCTGAGTTCACGGGATTCGTGGAAGACGGATTCGACGTGCGCGATCCGATTTACGGCGGTGCGCTCTATCAGCCTTCCGTCGAGGCGCTGCAGAGCTATCGCATTGTGCGCGGCTATGACTCGGCGCAGTTCGGCGGATCCCCTTCGGTGGTGTACACGAGCTCCAAGTCGGGGACGAACGACGTGCACGGTTCGTTGTTCTGGTTCCTGCAGAACAAAGTGACGAACGCAAGGACGAACGGCGCGCTGGCGGTCCCTCCGCTGGTTTACAACCAGGCGGGGGCAACGCTGGGCGGGCCGGTGGTGATTCCCGGCCTCTACAACGGCAAGAACCGCACGTTTTTCTTCTTCTCGGCGCAGGTGACGCGGCAGCGCTCCGGCAGCAATCAGCAGGCGATTGTGCCCACTGAGGCGCAGTGGGCCGGCGACTTTTCGCAGTACCCGCAAACCATCTACAATCCATTCGACGTGGACACGACGACGAAGACGCGCAGGCCGTTCGCGGGCAACCGCATCCCGGCGAGCCTGCTGAGCCCGTTCGCGCAGGGCTACAAGAAGTATGACCCGCTGCCGAATCTCGGCGCGGTGGCTTTCGGCCAGCCGAATCTCTCGGTCTTCGGTTCGCAGAGGAACGACGATACACAGTATCTGACGCGCGTCGATCAATCTCTGGGCACCAGCGGCCGGCTGTTCTTCAAGTACTTCTGGGACAACGTGGGCGCCTATTCCTACGGGCTTTCGACGTTCGCCGGCTTCGCGCAACCCCTGAAGGGTCAGACGGCGTCGGTGGAGTATACGCAGCCGATCGGCGGGCGCATCGTCAACCAGTTCCGTCTGGGTTTCTTCCGTTCAGAGACCAATTACGGCGCCGTACCGACGACGCAGGATATCGCGGGCAGTGAACTCGGCCTGCAGAACATCAGCCGCAACTCGGCGTTCTTCGGTCTGCCCAATGTCGGCGTGACCGGCGTGAGCGTGCCGGGCACGGCGATCTTCAACCTAAACCGGGCCACTACCCGTCTGGGTGTGAATGAGAACATCTCGTTCTTCACGGGACGGCACACCATCGATCTGGGCTTCACCATCCAGCCCTCGCAGTATCCGCAGAATAACGGCATCTATCCGCGCGGCAGCCTCAGCTACGATGGCGGCTTTACGCGGCAGGCGCCGGGCGGAGCGGGCGGCGCCGGGATCGCTGATTTTGTGCTCGGCGCATTTGCTTCGGCGGCCGGGAATCCGACTGGCTTTGCACCGATCCTCAACACGACCTACTACGGCTGGTTCGCTCAGGATCAGATCAAGATGTCGCGGCGCCTGACGATGACGTTCGGCCTGCGCTGGGATTACTGGACGCCTCCGGTGGAGCGTTACAACCGGATGGTGGCCTTTGATCAGAATCAGGGCAAGCTGGTCTTCGTGCTGAAGAACCCGCTGAACTTCCAGCAGGACTACAAGACCCTCAGCGGCGATCTGCCGCGCGGGGTGTTCAAGAACTGGAAAAAGACGAACTTCTCGCCGCGCATCAGCCTGGCGTATCTGCTGACGCCGAAGACGACAATTCGCGCCGCCTATGGCATTTACTACACGCAGGGCATGGCGAACTTCCAGCTCTTCTCGTCGCTGGGCTTCGGCGGTCCTCCGTTCACCAACAACACGAACGTCGTGAACGACCCATCCTCTTTGACACCGGCCCGGCTGGACACGCAGATCTTCCCGGCTCCACCGATCGGCGAGATTACTCCGGGGACGCTGTTCGTCACGCAGGATTCGTATGCGCCGCAGTCGTTCGTGCACCAGGCAACGTTCTCGGTCGAGCATCAACTGGGCGAGCGCTGGCTGCTGAGCGCGGGCTACAACGCGTTCCTGGGGCGGCATCTGATGGCGCCCTACAACGTGAACCAGGCGGCTCTGTATGACCCCGCCAATCCGAAGTCATTGCAGGATCGCCGGCCGTATCCGTTCTTCAGCGACATCCTGCTGCAGGGCAACAGCGCAAACTCCTCCTACAACGGCGGCTACCTGCACGTGCGGCGCACCATGTCGAAAGGTCTTGACCTGACGGCGAGCTACACCTACAGCAAGAGCCTGGACCTGTTCTCCTCCAATAGCGGAGGATGGGACAACCAGGATGCCCGTAACACGCAACTGGATCGCGGACGCTCCGACTACGATCAGACTCATGCGTTCACGACGGGCATCGTCTATGAACTGCCGTTCGGCAAGGGCAAGGCCTTCGTGCAAAACGGAGTGGGATCGGCCGTATTGCGCGACTGGCAGCTCTCGACCATCATTCAGCATCGCTCGGGTTTGCCACTTTCCCTGTCGATGCCGACGTCCTGGCCCAACGTGGCTGCGACGTTCACCAAGGCACGTCCGAACCGGGTGTGCGACGGCCGGCTGAGCGGGGGCAGCATGGATCAATACTTCAACACGAGCTGCTTCGTCGCGCCGCCGGCGAACCAGTTCGGCAATGCGGGGAGAAACATTCTGACGGCGCCGCCGACACAATCCTATGATGTGTCGCTGGCGCGGTCGTTCCGTCTGGAGCGCGTCCGGCTCGACTTCCGGGCCGAGTCGTACAGCATCTTCAATATCCAGAACTGGAATACGCCGAACACATCGCTGGTGAGTCCGAACTACGGCAAGATCTTCGGCAAGAACAATCCACGCCGCTTTCAGTTTGGTCTCCGGGCGGAGTTCTAAGGAATGGAACGGCGGACATTCCTCAAGTCGGTTCCACCGGCTCTGTTGTGGCCCTGGGGAGGCAACGCTGACGCGGCGTTGCCTCCTGTCCGCGCAATACCGGAGCCTCATTTCCCCAACCGGCTCTACCAATTCGTCTGGCGGAACTGGGATCTGGTGAATCTGGACCGGATGGCGGAAGTCATTCAGGCGCGGCCCGCCGATCTGGCCAGGCTCGGCTCGGAAATGGGACTGCCGGCCAAGCGGCCGGTGAGCGCCGATACGCAGCGCAGGATCTACATTACAGTGATCAAGCAGAACTGGCACCTGTTGCCGGAGGCGCAGATCATCCGGCTGCTGGGCTGGGATGCGGAACGGTTCGAGTTCACGTTGAAGGAGGATGATTTCCTCGAGCACAAGCTGGGCCTGGCGAAGCCGGCCTGCGAGGAACTGCGCTACTCGGCTCCGGGTGCGGCGGAGAAGGCGAAGGCCTCGGAGATCAAGGCCAGTCTGGGCCGGTGGATTCCGGGTGGTGTGCAGAACCTGGGCCAGCCCCGTTTCGCGTTTGTGGAGCAGTTGTCGTCGCTGGAGGCCGGTCCGGAGTGGCGAGTGCAAGTGCCGGAAGGACGGCCCGCGCTGGCAGCGGCCGCCAAGAGGTTTGGAAAGGCAGGCGGCGCCGGTCGGCGTGTCGAGATCGTGCTCGCCGCTTCGATGGACGGCGGCGCACGCGGCTTCACGGTGGAACCGGTTTCCGAGGGTGTGCGGATCACCGCGGCGACAGAGCGGGCCGCCATCCGCGGGCTTTACTCGTTGCGAAGCCATGCGCAATGGCCCGGTGCCAAGACATCGACGAAAGAGATCTGGGCGCCGCGGTTTCTCTATTCCTATTTCGCCTTGTATGGCGATCCGCTGATGGAAGGCGATGCCGCCGGACTGCCGGATGGCTATCTCGACCGGGCCGCCGACAGCGGAGCCGATGGTGTCTGGATCCAGGGCGTCCTGAATACGCTGGCGCCCGCGCGGAGTTTCCCCGAGTTCGGCAAGGGTTGGGAGACGCGGATCCGGAATCTGAACGTGCTGGTGGAGAGGGCCGCGCGCTATGGCTTGAACATCTACCTCTATCTGAACGAGCCGCGAGCCATGCCGGCGGAGTTTTTCGACCGGCATCCCGGGTTGAAGGGCACGCGCGACAAGAACGTCTTTGCGATGTGCACCTCAACGCAGGAGGTGCGTGACTGGCTGCGAGAGAGTATCGGTCACGTGTTCCAGAAAACGCCCGGATTGGGCGGGATCCTGACGATCACCATGTCTGAGAATCACACGAACTGCTTCTCGCATGGTGGCGCCTGGGGCGACCGTGATCCGAAGGCAGTCGATTGTCCGCGTTGTTCTCGAAGGACCGGCGCCGAGACCATCGCCGAGTTCATTCAGACGCTGCGCGACGGAGTCAGAGAGCACAGCAAAACGGCCGAGATCATGTCCTACGACTGGGGTTGGGGCACGCCAATGGCGAAGAGCCTGATCCCGAAACTACCCCAGGACACCAGCATCATCAGCATCAGCGAATGGTCGCAACCGGTGTTTCGAGGAGGGGTGAAGACCGCGGTGGGTGAGTATTCGATGTCCGTGGTGGGACCGGGTCCGCGCGCGAGTCAGAACTGGAAGCTGGCGAAGGAACGAGGATTGGGCGCGATCGCCAAAACGCAGTTCAACAATACGTGGGAGATCTCGGCGGTTCCCTACATTCCTGTGTTGCCGCTGGTGCTGGACCACTGCGAGAATCTGGCGAAAGAAGGCATTACGGGGCTGATGGCTTCGTGGACGTGCGGCGGATATCCATCCTCCAATCTGCGGACGGCGTCGGCGTATGCGTTCGAGCCGAGGCCGTCGCGCGACCAGATCCTGATGCAGGAGGCGGCGCGGCTGTATGGCGCGAGCGGCGCGCAGGACGCGGTCCGGGCATGGACGGTGTTCAGTGAGGCGTTCCAGTCGTTTCCGTATGGCGTAGCGATCTACGTGCTGCCGGTGCAGCACGGGCCCGCGAATCCGCTGCGGCTGCAGCCGACGGGATTGGCGCCGGGCATGATCCTCTTTCCCTACGATGCGTACAAGTCGTGGAAGGGTGCGTATCCAGCGGCCACGGTGCAGTCTCTGATGGCGAAGATGGCGACGCGGTGGGGCGACGGCGTGGCGATTCTGGAGAAGATGCGGCCATCCGGTAAAGAGGCCTTGTTGGAGCTTGCGATTGCCAGGACTTGTCACACGCATTTCGAGAGTACGGCGAATCAGTTGGAGTTCTACCTGCTGCGCGATGAAGCGCCGGGTGCTGCTCCGGAGCGGGAGAAGCAGATCCGCTCGCGGCTGATCGCGATTTCGGAACGAGAGAGGGCACTGGCGTTGCAGCAGTATGCGGTGACGAGGGACGAATCGCTGATCGGCTATGAAGCCTCGAATCACTACTACTACACGCCCATCGACCTGCTGGAGAAGGTGCTGAATTGCGAGCAGGTGATCTCTGAGTTGCGCGGCGGTGCAGCCATCGGCTCCGCGAAGGAGAAGGCATGAAGGAATTTCGAACGGGGCTGGTGGGCTGCGGGCTGTTTGGAGAAAGCCACCTGTCGGCGTTGCAGGCTGTACCGGGCGTGCGGGTGGCGGCGGTCTTCGACCTGGACCCAGTTCGAGCGCAGGTGCTGGCCGGCAGATACCAGGTCCCGAAGGTGGCGGGCAGCCTGGCGGAGTTGCTCGACGCAGGGGTGGACGTGGTTCATGTCGCGACGCCGGAGCACTGCCACCGTGAGCCGGTGGTGGCCGCGCTGCAGGCGGGCAAGGATGTGCTGGTGGAGAAGCCGTTCGCGACTTCATTGGACGATTGCGCGGCGATGGCCGCCGAGGCGCAGGCCTCGGGCCGTACTCTGATGGTGGGCCATCTGCTGCGATTCGATCCCCGGTATGCGGTGTTGCGGGAGGAGGCAGCCGCCGGCCGCATCGGCCGGATCGTCGCGATGAGTGCCCGGCGGGGCCGCATGCGCGGTGGCTTTCACATGTACGAACGGACCCATCCCGCGCTGTGCAACTGTGTCCACGATATCGACATCCTGCTGAGTCTGGACCGCTCGCCGGTAGTCCGGGTGCGTGGATTCGAACGCAAGATCCATTCCACATTGAACCCCGACTGGGTCATGGGGATTCTCGAATTTGCCAGTGGCGCGATCGGCCGGGTTGAGACGAACTGGCTGCTACCGGATGCGGCGGGCATCGGTCTGGACGACGGGTTGCAGGTCACCGGTGAGCTGGGCAGCCTGTCGCTGTCGCTGCAGCCGGCGGGCTTGAGCGTGTGGTCGGAGGGTGGTTACTCGGCGCCGGATGCGGGTTACGAAACTCGTATGTACGGCGCGGCGCACGGCGCGCTTTTGAACGAGTTGCTGTACTTCTACCGCTGCCTTGCGGCCGGGCGGCCGGTGAGCGCCATCACGCTCGGGGAAGCAACGAATACCATGCGCACGGCCCTGGCGCTGGTGGAGTCGGCACAAACGGGCCGCGATGTCGAATTGCAGTGCTGGAGCCCCGTCGGGTAATGAGACCACAATCCGTCATTACTACTCTCCAGGAGTTGATCCGTATCAACAGCGTGAATCCGGCTTATGTCTCGGGTCAGCCCGAGGGCCGCATTCAGGCCTGGATTCACGAATTCTTCAGCGGTGTGGGCATCCACGCCGAGTTGGTGGAGGTCTTCCCCGAGCGCCCGAATCTATTAGCGACCCTGCCCGGCCGCGACCACTCCCGGCGGTTGATGCTGGAGGCGCATGTCGATACGGCCGGGGTGGAGAACATGGTGTCGCCTCCCTTTGAGCCGTCCATTCTGCAGGGGCGCGTTTACGGGCGCGGAGCGTGCGATACGAAAGGTGGACTGGCCGCCATGATGCATGCCTTGGCGGAACTGCACGCGGAAGGGTTCGTTCCTTCGTGCGATGTGGTTCTGGCCGCCACCATGGATGAGGAAGCCAGTTACCGCGGCGCCGCCCATCTGTGCGAACACCTCACGGCGGAGGCCGCTATCGTGGCCGAGCCGACGGAATTGCGCCTGGTGGTGGCGAGCAAGGGCTGCCTGCGCTGGCGCGTGGCCATGGGTGGCCGGGCAGCGCACAGTTCCACCCCGCACCTGGGGATCAACGCCATCTCCCGCATGGCTCGGCTCATTGTCGTGATGGAGGAAGGCGACGTGTCGCTGCGGACGGTGAAGCATCCGCTGGTCGGCGAGCCGACCCTCAATGTCGGGCTGATTCGAGGCGGGGCGCAGGTGAACATTGTGCCGGAGCAGTGCCAGGTGGAGATCGACCGGCGGCTGGTGCCGGGCGAGGAACCGCC
Source organism: Paludibaculum sp. (assembly GCA_049841055.1). Lineage (GTDB taxonomy): Bacteria > Acidobacteriota > Terriglobia > Bryobacterales > Bryobacteraceae > Paludibaculum. Next base: position 10,877 of record JASGIE010000163.1, read on the forward strand.
GGCGATCCAGCGGCAGTACGAAGAACTCTCCGAGACGCTGCGTACGCGATTCCCGGACATGCAGATTACGCACACGACTCTGTTGGAAGACTGGCCCATGGAAACGTCGCCCGACAGCCGGATCGTGCGGACCGCGCAGCAGGCGCTGCAGCGGCTGGGACTTCCGCCCGATCCCGTAGGCGTGCCCTTCGGCAGCGACGCCAGCAAGTTCACCAGAGTGGGCATTCCCAGTATCGTGATGGGCCCGGGGTCCATCGATCAAGCGCACACGGCGGCGGAGTATGTGGCGATGGATCAGGTGGTGCAGGCTGTGAACATCTACAAGGGAATCATCCGCGGATTCTGATATGAGCTGCCGTGAACAGTTTCCGCGTGCCGCGCGAGGCGGGTATCTTGATACGGCGGCTGAAGGCTTGCCCGCGCCCGGGTTGAGCGAAACGGTGAGTGAGTATCTGCGGGAGAAGGGAACCGGGACCCCCGGCAGACGCCGGCATTTCGCGGTGGAGAGCGAGGCACGGATCCTGGCGGCGGAACTGCTGGGCACTCCGGTGGAGAATACCGTCTTCCTGCCCACTGCGTCGGATGCGCTCAATCTGCTGGCCGCGTCGCTTCCCTGGAAGCCCGGTGATCGCGTCGTGACGACCGATCTGGAGTTCCCCTCGAATCTGCTGCCCTGGCTCGCATTGAGAGAGCGCGGTGTCGAGGTGCAGGTGGTCGCCTCTCGCGGTGGAGCCCTGCAGTTGGAAGATCTGATCGCCGCCGTCGACAGCCGGACGCGTCTGGTGACGGTGAGCCAGGTGAGTTACAAGACCGGAGCGTGGTTTCCTCAGACGGAAGCGCTGGCCGCGGCAGTCCATGCGGTAGGCGGAGTGCTGTGCGTGGATGCGACCCAGGCGCTGGGCCGGTGCGCGGTGCCGGTGGCGGGGGTCGACTTTCTGATGGCGAGTACGTTCAAGTGGCTGCTGGGCCTGCATGGCGCCGCGGTGACGTACATGTCCTCGGAGTTGCGGGATCGACTTGCGCTGACCGGAGTGGGTTGGTACTCCGTCGAGAACGCGATGGGCGCGGTCCGGACCGGTACATACGACTTGAAGGCGGGGGCGGCGTGCCTGGTGGCGGGTATGCCCAACTTCGCCGCTCTTTACGCGATTAGCGCCTCCCTGCGGTGGCTGCTGAAGCAGGATCTGGCCGTCGAGCGGAGCCGGGCCGACCAACTCTCGCGCCAACTGCGCCGGCGGCTGGCGGCCCTTGGCCTTCCGTTGCTGACGCCCGAGGGGGATCAGTCCACCTCCGGCATCGTTTCGTTTGAACACCCGGATGGCGAGCGTGTGATGAATCAACTGGAGGAGCACGGGGTCGTGGTGTGGGGCGGCGATGGCCGGGTGCGCGCATCCCTGCATTACTACAACGATGAGTCCGATCTCGATCTTCTGGTGACTGCGCTACAGCAGGTGCTGGCTCGATGACCGGCTGGCTGCTGGTTCTCGCGGCGGGTCTCTGCCAGGGCGGCTTCATGGCTCCGATGAAGCTGATGCGCGGCTGGAAGTGGGAGAACGGCTGGCTGATCTTTGCCTGCACGGCGTACCTCGTGTGTCCCTGGTTGTTCGTCAGCCTGACCGCGCCGAACGTCTGGCAGATCTACCGGGCGGCCGGCGAGGAGAGGATCGCCCTGGTCGTCTCCATGGGCCTGCTGTGGGGCCTTGGCGCGCTGACCTTCGGACTGGGTGTCGACGCATTGGGGCTCTCCATCGGGTTTGCCGTGATCCTTGGTGTGGCCGCCACGAGCGGGACGCTGGTTCCGCTGCTGATTCTGAACGAGGCTGCTCCGCGCGGGGAAGTCCTTGCATTGACGCTGCTCTCGCTGGTGCTGATGCTGGGCGGAGTGGCCGTGTGCTCGCTCGCCGGCGGATGGCGCGAGTCGGCGGAGGGCAAACGAACCTACACGCGCGGTGTGACGTTGTGCGTGCTTTCGGGTCTGCTGTCCTCGTGCGGCAACATTGGCCTGGTGCTGGGAAAGCCGATTATCGATCTGGCGGTGGCCTCAGGCGTTTCGCCTGACTTCGCGCCAAACGTCGTCTGGTCGCTGCTGACCATCTCGCTGTTCCTGTGCAACGCCGGCTACACCGGATTCAAGCTCCGGCGGGAGCGAAGTGCCGCGCTGTTTCGAATCTCCGGATCCGGCCGGAATCTGCTGCTGGGCGTCCTGATGGGCGTGCTGTGGATGCTGGGGTTTGTTTTCTATGGAGCGGGGACGCGGCAACTGGGCAGTCTGGGGCCGTCGTTCGGCTGGTCCGTTCTGATGGGGTCCATGGTGATGACGGCGAACATTCTGGGGTTTGTCAGCGGAGAGTGGAAGGGCGCTCCAACGTCCGCCCTGCGGCGGTTGTGGATCGGTGTCGGGCTCCTGTGTCTGGCGATTGTGGGGCTCGGCGTGTCGAACAGGATGGCAGCGTGAGACGTCGTGAGTTCGTAAGTTTGGTGCCGGCCTCGCTCATGGCGCAGCCGGCAGGCCGGCCGCTGCCGCAGTTCGCTTCCCTGGCGCATCAACTGGTCTGGAGAAACTGGGATCTTGTCCCGATTGCGCGGATCGCCAGCGCACTCTCGAGTGACGCCGCGACCATTCTCCGTCTCGCCGGCGAGATGCGGCTACAGCGCCAGGTATTGGATGGCCGTTTCGCGCGCAGGCAGCGATTCCAGATCCTCCGGAGGAACTGGACTTTCGTTCCGATGGAGCAGTTGACGGTGCTGGCGGATATGTCCGAGGTGGGGATCACCTCGTTGCTTGCGGAAGATGCGTTCTACAACGGGCATCTCGGCCCCAAGCCGGAGGCCCGCCGCATCAGCGTAGTACCGGGCCGCACACTGGAGATGGACTACGCGGTGCGCGGTGCGGCGAAGGTCACGGCGCGCTTCGATTTCGACAAAGACCTGGAGCGCGACACGCCGGGTGGGGCAGGGCCCGCGGCCTCAGCCTCGTTCGAGCCTCGCATCGGGTTCCCTTACTCGGCTGTCTATGGCGATGTCCTGGGCGATCCTGATTTCCACGCGTACTACCCGGATGCCGTCCTGGAATCGCTGAGGCGGCAAGGTCTCAATGGCATCTGGTTGCACGGATTGTTGCGAGAACTGACTGTTCACCCGCTGCTGCCGGGCCATGGAGAGCAGGCCGCGGTCCGGTTGCAGCGCCTGAACGGTCTCATCGAACGCTGCGCAAAACGAGGACTTGGCGTCTACCTCTATCTGAATGAGCCTCGCGCCATGCCGGCCGCTTTCTTCGAGACCCACCTGAATTGCGCGGTGATCTCGGGCGTCCAGGCGACGGATTGACTTCCCTCTGCACCAGCACGGAGCCCGTGCGCCGCTGGTTGCGGGAAGCCGTGCGGCAGTTGATGGAGAAGGCTCCCGCGCTGGCCGGCCTGATTCTGATTACCGCCTCGGAGAACACGACCAACTGCTATTCTCTGCGCCGCAAGACAGGCTGTCCGCGCTGTGCGAGGCGTTCTCCGGCCAGCGTGATTGGCGAAGTCGTGGATCTGATCAGGCAGGGCGCGCGCCAGGCGGCTCCGCGAGTCCGGATCCATGCGTGGGACTGGAGCTGGGGCGTGGTGGAGGACGATCCCCAGAGCGAGGTGATCGCGGCACTGCCCAAGGACGTGACCCTTCAGGTGGACTTCGAGCGTGGCACTCCGGCCATGCGGATGGGCCGGCAGACCTTGATCGACGAATACTCGCTGTCCGTTCCAGGACCATCTCCTCGGGCCGAGAGACACATCGCACAGGCGAAACAGCGCGGGATGGGCGTACTGGCCAAGGTCCAGATCGGGAACAGTTGGGAACTCGGCCTGCTGCCGTTTGTCCCGGTGCCGGACCTGATCGCCGCGAAATGCGCGGCCCTGCGGTCCTCCGGCGTGCAGGGCGCCATGCTCTCGTGGACCCTGGGTACGTGGCCCAGCGTGAACTGGCTGGTAGCCCGGCAGTTCGTGGGGGACCGTGTCCCGACAGCCGATGAAGCGTTGACGCGCGCGGCTGAGGAGCGTTATGGACGCGCAGGCATCGACGGTGCCAGGAAAGCGTGGTCGATCTTCTCCCGCGCATTTGCCGAGTATCCTTACTCCAACAGCCTGGTCTATTCGAGCGTAGTTCAGCAGGGGCCCGCGCATCCCCTCTGGCTGGAACCGTCGGGCCAGCGTCCAAAGATCCTGAACAGCTTCGATGATCTGGGCTGGACGCAGCCCTATGGGCCGGACGCCGTGAGCCAGGCGTTTCGAAGAATGGCGCAGTCGTGGCGGGAAGGCGTCCAGGCGTTTCAATCGGTGGCCCGCGGCGGCGGCGCCCGAGCTCAGGCGGATCAGCGAATTCATCGCGCTGGTGAGTTGTACTTCGCCAGCATCGCGAATCAGGTGGAGATTCATAGCATCCGTGCGAATCCGGCGGCGCGGATGCGTCTGCGTGCTCTGATTGAGGACGAACTGCGCATTGCGGAACAGTTCCTGCCGCTCTGTGAGGAAGATCCGCGCATCGGCTTCGAGGCGTCGCTGCAGTACTTCTATCTGCCTCAGGACGTGCGCGAGAAGATTCTGTGGTGCCGGGCGGTTCTGAAATCCGCGTCGCTTCTCAGCGCCGGCCGGCCGTAGCGGCGCCGGCGTCCAGCGGAGCCTGCCGCCAGTCCACCGGTTGGACCGATCGCACCATGGTGAGGTAGAGCGCGGCACCGGCGAAGAGGATGGCCGCGGCGACTGCGAAGGCAATGAGGAACGAACCCGTGGCGTCGGCGATCCAGCCTGTGAACAGCGGAGAAACGACGCCGCCGAGGTTGCCGATGGTGTTCTGAATGGCTGTCCATTTGCCGGCTACTTCCGGGCCGGCCAGGGTTTGAGTGGCAGCCCACACGTTGGAGGTGAAGAGGCCCAGGCAGAGACAGGCGGTGGTGACGAGCACGACGCTGGCCGTGGTATCGCGCACAAGGGCGGCCGGTAGCAGGGCCGCTCCGCAAAGCAGCAGACCGCCTCCAATGTAGAGCCGGCGGACCCGGCTGGGATGGCCGCCGGCGCGGATCCAGGCATCCGAGGTCCAGCCGCCGAATAGGGCAGCGATGGCCATGCCCCAGAACGGAATGGAGCCGAGGAACGACATGTCCGAAGTGGTGAGTCCTCGCTCCCGCATCAGGTAGCTGGGCAGCCAGGAGAGAAGGAAATACCAGGCGTACCCCAATGAGAACATTCCCAGGGACGTGCCCCACATCTGCCGTTTCTTCAGTAGCTGCAGCCAGCCTGGCCCTTCGGCCGTCGAGCCTGCGTGTACGTGCCCAGCGCCTCCGGTCCACGAGAGCCATGGGATCAGCCAGATCAGGCTGCCGAGGCCAACCGCCACGAAGAGGGCGCGCCAGCCGAAACGGCCCACCACGAGTCCGCCCACCAGAATGCTGAGCGCGGGCCCGATCTTGGTGCCTGCATCGATAGCAGCATTGGCAAAGCCGCGCCGCTCTTCGGGGAACTCGCGAGCGAGAAACTTGGAACAAGCCGGATAGGCCACGCTTTCGCCGGCGCCCAGCAGAAAGCGAGTGACCAGCAGGGCCGGCAGGCTGCCCACGGCTCCAACCGCGGCGGTGGCGAGCGACCACAGCAGGAATCCGCCGGCATACACCCAGCGAACCGGGTAGCGATCCACCAGCCAGCCACCCACTACCTGGCAGCTTGCGTAGCTCCAGAAGAAGGCCGAAAACAGCAGGCCCATTTGAGAAGTGCTCAACTTCAGTTCGCTTGCGACAGAGGGTGCGGCGACCGACAATGCGCCCCGATCGACATAGTTGATGGCGACAGAGACGACCAGGAGGACAAGGATGCCGTTCGCGGAATGGAGTGAGGACGAGGGCATGAGCGAGGGGTACCTGGGTATACTAAAGGCTCTTCCCGCGGGAAGCAATATGATCGACTCACATGTTCACGTGTGGACCGATGATTTTGACCGATTCCCGCGTGTTTGGCCCGGTTCCGAGTTTCAGCCGCTTCATTTCCCGCCGGCATCGTTCCTCCGCCACTCCCTGCCCAATGGTGTCAGGAGAGCTGTGCTGATCCAGATGAGCTTCTATGGGTTCGACAACTCCTACATGCTCGACTGCATGCGGCAGCATCCTGGGCTGTTTGCGGGCATCGGAGTGGTCGACTCCGAGTCGGCCGAAGTCGCGGAACGGATGAAGCAGTTGGCGGCCCAGGGCGTTCGCGGCTTCCGGATTCATACGGAGTCAGCGCCGGATGAGTGGTTGGCGGCCCCTGGCATGCAGACGATGTGGAGATACGCGGCGGACCATGAACTGGCCGTGTGCCCGCTGGTGAACCCGGAAGCTCTGGGCGCGCTGGATCGCATGTGCGGGCAGCATCCCGAGACACCGGTAGTGGTCGATCATCTGGGGCGAATCGGCGTGGACGGTGAGATTCGCGCTGACGAGGTGACGCAGCTTTGTTCACTGGCAAGGCACGAGAAGGTCTATGTGAAAGTCTCGGCGTTCTACGCCCTCGGCCGGCGGCAGCCGCCGTATCCCGACCTCGTGCCGTTCATTCGCAAGGTATTCGATGCATTTGGTCCCCGGCGCCTGATGTGGGGCAGCGATTGCCCGTTCCAGCTCGAGGACGGCCACAGCTATGCAGGCTCGCTTGCATTGATTCAGGACGGGCTGCCATTTCTGAGCGAAGAAGACAAGTCCTGGATCCTGGGCAGGACGGCGGAGATGCTGTTCTTCTGAATGGAACGGGGATCGCCGAAGCCATTCAGACTATGGGGACGGCTCGCAGACGGTTGTAGTCCTCGGGCGTATCGATGTCGAACTCGGCCTGCGGGCAGTCCACCAGGTGAGCTTCCTCGGCATGGGCCAGGATCAGGCCCTTGCAGCCCTGCTGCGGTCGAAGGGCATCCAGGCCGTCGAAGTATTGCCGGGCAAAGAGCACAGGCACGCCGACCGTTCCCGCATACCGGGCAGCGACGATCGGGTGTCCGGACTTTGCATGGATATCGATCAACTCGTCCAGGAAGTCCGCCCCAATCAGTGGTTGGTCGGCAAGGAAGAGAACTACCGCGTCCGCTCCCTTCGATTGCGTCACGTGCAGCCCCTCCTGGATGGATGTACCCATACCCTCGGTCCATCGCTCATTCACGACAGTCGTGACAGGCAGTCCATTCAGAGCAAGCTGCACCTGGTCTGAGTTGGCGCCTAGTACAACAACCACCTCGCTGCACCGGGACGCCAGTGCGGTTTCGGCGGCGTGTCGCACGAGAGGTTGGCCGCCATAATCCAGAAGTTGCTTGGGCCGTCCCATCCGGGAGGCGCCTCCGGCCGCCAGCACGATTGCGGTGACGTTGGACATCACACCTCCTCCAACTGCCCGACTTCACAGATGGGCATCTCTACCTCTGGCATGCCGAAACCTCCGGCCATACCCGCTTCCAGGGCAGGGGAATGGATGGAGCCACGGCGGTGCCTCAGTCTTGCGCCTGGTCTGCCGGCGAGTTCGGCCTGAATCTCACTGATGATCGACAGTGCGATCGCCTCCGGCGTGGAAGCGCCAATATCCAGTCCGACCGGCGCGTGAACGCTATAAGACTCGCGGCGCAGCCCCAGGTCCTGAAACAGCCGGTCAGCCCGGTTTCCAGGGCCCAGTATGCCGAGGTATCGCGGCCTAACCGGGAGGATTCTCCGCAGGAGCTTTGCGTCCTGGACGTAGTTGTGAGTCATCAGAACGACGGCCGTTTCCGGCCGGATTTCCACTTCAGCCAGCGGGTCCTCCGGTCTCATGATCACCACCTGATCCGCCAGCGGAAACCGCGCGCGACTGGCATATGCCGGCCGCCCATCGGCAACAGCTACCCTCCAGCCAAGCGACTTCGCCAAAGCCACCACAGGCACGGCATCGTGACCTGCGCCAAACACTACCAGCTCCTGCGGCGGCCCAATCCACTCGACGAAGACTTCGCAATCCTCAAGTCCCACCAACCGGCTTTGCTGTTCAAGTGTGGTCTGAGCCACAAACGGAGCCAGCCTTGGCAGAAGCGCCGCGGCATTGCCGTGCACACCGCCGTGGACGGTGTGGAAAAGCCGGTCACCCACGGAGACTGGAGACTGATTGCCGCTGCGAATGACAACCGCCGTGACGCCACCGCCGCGCTGACGGCAACTGGCGGCAAATTCGAGAGCCATCCGTGCACTGGTGCGGCTTACTCTTTCCAGCAGAACCTGGATCTCACCGTTGCAGCCCAGCCCAAACTCCCAGACGGCATCCTCGTCGGAGGAGGTGTCATAGACTCGGACCGACGGGCGTCCATCCGCCGTGAACCACCATGCCTTCCTCGCGACATCTCCCTCCAGGCAGCCGCCGCTGATTGAGCCGATGCGGCGGCCATCCGGGAGAATGAGCATGCGTGCACCGGGGCGCCGGTAAGCGGAGCCCCGCACGTGCACGACTGTCGCGAGAACAGCGCTCTGTGCGCCATCGCCCAGCTCACGCCAGGCAGCCAGAATCGCGCCGAACTCGTCCATGGCTTCTACAGGCCACCCATCGTGGCACCCGGGAACAGGGGCAGGGAGCGCACCCGTTTCCCAGTCAGTTTGAAGTACGCGTTAGCCAGCGCCGGGGCGAACGTCGGCACACCCAGTTCGCCGGCGCCGCCGATATTCATCGAACGGTCGGAGGCTGCTGGACCCGGGATGATGGTGATGCCGATCTGAGGCATCTCGCCCAGGCGGATCATCCGGCTCTTGTTGAAGTTCTTAGCTTGGGCCACCCCGCTGACAAAGGTCTGCTGGCCGTACAGAGCGGCGTTCATCCCATGTACGATGCCACCCTGCAATTGTGCCTGAATCGCACCTGGATTGACCGGAATGTAGCAATCGATCGCGCAGGAGACCCGGTTGACCCGCAGGCCCGTCGTGGTCACCGAAGAGATCTCCACCACCTCGGCGACGATGCTGTTGAACGCGGCGCCGATGGCGATCCCGCGGGCGCGGCCCGAAGGCGGGGCGCTAGTCCAGTTGCCCAGGGCCGCAGCTGCGTCGAGTACCGCGATCCAACGCGGATCGGTCAGCTTCGCTCGGCGGAATTGATAGGGGTCCTGGCCGGCGGCAAACGCCAGTTCATCGATCAGGCACTCCACCCCAAAGGTATTCAGCGACGCGCCGACTGAGCGCCAGAACCCAACGGGAATCGGCGAAGGATGCGAGACCCATTCCGTGACTCGCGTTCCGATGTTGTAAGGCAGCCCGACGGCGCCCTCGATGCCCTGACTGTCGCCTTTAGCGCCCAACGCGACGCCACGCTGCCCAAGGATGGAGGGCGACACATTGCGATAGGACCAGCCGAGGATGTTACCCGCGCTGTCCAGACCCGCGCGGCCGTGGATGACTCCCATCGGCCTGTACTGGTCGCGGGTGAAGTCTTTCCTCGCGTGGCCACATGAGTTTCACCGGTTTGTTCACATGCATGGCGACCTGCACCGCCTGGCTCACAAAATCGACTTCTGCCTTCCGGCCCAGCCCGCCACCCAGGTACATCGTATGGACGGTGATGGCGCCTGCCGGCAGTCCTGTCATCGTCATCACAAGCGAAAGCACTGCCTTGGCCGACTGCGTGGGCGCCCATACCTCACAACTGACTCCTGGCACGTAGTTCACCGTGCAATTGAGCACCTCCATGCAGGCGTGCGACACATAGGGCAGGACATACGTTGCATCGACGATCTTGGCCGCCGATGAATTGGCGCTGGTCACGTCACCGGCCACGCCCTCCACCGTGTATAGCGTCCCATCGGGATTCGCCGCCCCCGCGACATACGGAGCGGCGGATGTCAGCAGGCTCTGGGCATCGCTCAGAAACTTTGCGTTATTCAGATTGGCAGCCGACGAGGGCAGGTTCCAGGTGACCCTCAAGCGTTTGGCCGCCTGCCAGGTGTCCCACGTGTTTGGGCCGACCACGGCCACCGCGTTGACGCCATCGGTCACTTCAGTACCGCGTCCAGTCCCCGCGATCACTTTTGTCGGGACCACCGCCAGCATGCCGGAAGGAACCGCCGGCGTGCCCGCGAGCGTCCCGCCAAACGTCGGGCAGTGTTTGATTACCGCGTACACCATGCCGTCGACGCGCACGTCGAGACCGTACTTTGCTGAGCCGTTCACTTTCGAGGGGATATCCACTCTTGGGACAGTCTTGCCAATGAGCTTGAACTGGCTGTCCGGAATCAACGGCGCATTCGCGGCCGGAGCCAACGCCGCCGCGGCTGCTGACAGTTGGGCATAGGAGTATTGCGTCCCTGAAGGCGTGTGCCGCACCGTTCCGCTGCTGACCGTGAAGTTGGCTCGAGTCTGATCGCCTTTGGCATTCATGGCCGCCTGCACCAGCGTCTCCCGCGCGCCCGCGGCCGCATCCCGCATCTTCCAGAAGTTGGTGCGGATGACGCTGCTGCCAACCGTGTTGATGGCCGCGCCGACGGGCACCGGGTTGATCAGCGACGGTCCTCCCTGTACGACTTTGACCTTCGCGTAGTCGACCAGCAGGTCCTCAGCCAGAATCTGTGCCAGTCCCGACATGGAGCCTTGGCCCATTTCCGACGATCCGATCGTCAGGGTAATGCTGCCGTCCGTACCCACTTGCAGCCATGCATTGACTTGCCCTGGCAACGGTGCGGCTTCCGCTTCGCTGAGCCTGGAAGCTTCAGGCAGGAAGAAGGCAAGGGTCAATCCTCCGGCGGCGCTCGCCAGGAAGCCTCGACGGCCGACGTTGTTGCTTGTCGCGTGTTTCGGACACACTTCGGGTGTTGTTGTGGCCATGGTAGTGAGAGCTCCCTTAGAGGCTGGCGACCGCTTCCTTGATCCTTTGATAGGTGCCGCAGACGCAGAGATTATTGAGCTCTCCCTGGATCTCCGACCCGCGGTGGCCTGCGGCCATGGCGCCGGCGCAGGACATGATCATTCCCGACTGGCAATAACCGCATTGCGGTACCTGATGGGCGATCCAGGCTTTTTGCGCAGGATGACTGGTATCAGGCGACAGTCCTTCAATCGTGACAACCTTTTTGCCAACGGCGGAGGAAGTATCGAAGACACAGGAATGTTCCGGCTGTCCGTCTATCAAGACGGTACAGGCTCCGCAGACCTCAATTCCGCAGCCATATTTTGTACCCGTCAATCCAATCAGATCGCGGAGCACCCATAGCAATGGCATGCTCGGGTCGCTGACACTGACGGTGTAATTGGCACCGTTCACGTTGAGTGCGAGTGTTGTCAAGAGTCTCTCCTTGGCTCCAGCAGGATGCCGGCTGTCGATTGCTTTCTGTTGATCCTACCGGCACCCCTGGCGCATAATTCCCAGACTTGCGCCTCCACCTGGTAGCCGCAGTCTACAGGCACTTTTGCGGCCAAACAATAAGGCATGGATCCTAGGGCAGTGTGAGGGAGATTACAGATTGTCTGAGCCGCAACTGTTACCGCCTAGGTAAGTTCTTACCGGTAAATATGGATTGACGCCTTCATCATGGTTGGGACTCATAATGCCGGTTGCGGAAGCTCCATTGCGGTAATAGCAACATGCAGAGGCCTGCCCGTTGTCTCAATTCGAGAGGGCGCTTTCTTCAAATGTCGCGTAGTGATGTTGCGGCTGGTGTTGGATCCAATAGCAAGGGCATACCCCCAGATTGGGGCATAGACGGTGTAGTTCTTGAGCGTTCCGCACGGGCCCTCAAAAGGACTTCGATTCCATTTAGTGAAGAGCAATCCGCGGAATTATGGGACGTCATGAGTTTCACGTGATAGTGGTGCTTTCTTTCGATTTGGGCCCAGTCAAGCTGCCTTCGTGGAATAGCTGCCGACCCTCGTCGAAATGTTGTCCCGCGGTGTGTGGCCTGCCTGGCGCACAGTTCCACCTACCCTTAGGCGTACAATGACAAAGTTGCTTCGGCGCGGTCGGCTCGACGCGCCATCTCTGTCGATGGCAGGAGGTCTCTTTGAAACAGCCTGTGTGGAAGGCGATTCTCACCGATGGGCATTTCTGGCTGCCTGGTGGCGGTGCTCGTGATCGGGATCAGCGTGCTCGTGGCGGTGAGGTAGAGCAATGGCGAATCATTCACCTTCCGCGGTGCAGCGACTCCGCGCGCACCCTGCACTGGCTCGGCGTCTCCTGCGGCTTTGGCGCGGGCGCCTGGCTTGGCGCGGCCGAGGCCCCCACGAACTGGTCACCGCCGGCTTCTCCCCATTCATCATCTCGCTGGGGATGGTTCCCCGGAGTCTTCGTGGCCCGCTGGACCGTGCCCATGCTCCTCAAGGGCACCGGCTACATCTGCGATGGATCAAGGAGAAGAAGCACCTGATGGTCGGGCGATTCTGGCCGGCATGCTTTGGGCCGTCGCCAACACGCTCACCGTCTTCGCCATTCGCAATGTCGGACTCTCCATCGCCTTTCCTTTGTGGAATACGAACAGCCTTGTCGGTCTGTTCTGGGGCTGGTTGCTTTTCAATGAGCTGAAGAACTCCGGCGCCCGCCAATGGTTGAAAAAGGTGTTAGGCGGCGCCGCGGGCATTGTCGTCGGGGCCTGTGTCCTGGCCCTGGCCACGTCCCATCAGGCGAACACCGGCCCGCAGAGCGCCGCGACCCTCGGCATTTGCGCCGCGCTGGGAGCCGGGCTGCTGTGGGGCACCATGTACATCCCCTACCGCAAGGCCTACATCAGCGGCATGAACCCACTCTCCTTCGTCACCGTGTTCACCTTCGGCGAACTGGGAACGGTCTTCGCACTGGCCCTCATCTTCGGCGGCGGCTACGACCAGGTAGCGGCCGATCTCACCAAAGCGAAGCCAGTCATGTTCTGGCTCTTCCTGGGTGGCTTCTGCTGGGTGTTGGGCGACCTCTTCCAGCAATATGCCGCCAAGTACATCGGCATTGGCCGTGGCATCCCGCTGTCGAATACGAATCAGCTCTGGGGGCTCGCCTGGGGCGCGCTGGTGTTTGGTGAACTGGCCATACTACACCACCGCCCAGACCCTCGTGATTGTAGGAGGTGCTGTTCGGATTCTATCGTGTTTCCCTATTAACCTT
>JASGIE010000164.1:0-45923 GCA_049841055.1 Paludibaculum sp.
ACGTATTGCTAAGGTTAATAGGAAACACGATAGAATCCGAACAGCACCTATGTTTGGGGAAGAGCCCTGGACCCGCATGGCAAACGAAAGTCACGACCGGAATCAGCAATGCTGTCGTGAAGGGCGACATGCTGTACCTGCATGGGTGGAATACCCACGACACGCCGTCGCACTCGAACGACTGGATGGCCGGACTGGCCTATAAGGCCCCTGTCTGGAAGCACCGCGACCAGTTCCTGAGCCTCGGAACCGGCTTCTACAAGCTTCGCTTTCCCACGGTGAAGACCGGCGTGAACGACTGGATGATTCCGATCAACCTGCAGTACCAGGCGAAGCCGAAGGTGCCGATTCTGGTGACGAGCGATGCGTGGACCCTGCCGACGAGTACGCTGCAGCGTGCTGCACGCTGCTGCACACCCAGGCCTGGGGTGATTCATCCGCTGGTGAAGCGCGACGACGTGCAGGTGCAGTTCCGGCATGGGCCTGCGCACACGCACTCGTGGGGTTTCTGGGGGACGAATGGCGAGCGGATCTGGCGCTACCAGACCATGCTGGTCATTTCCTGGAAGAACACGTCGCTGGAAGGCGGCTACCGCAAGCAGTGGGGCCAGCAGCCCGGCATGCAGAACAATACGTTCTGGCAGTTCGCGCTCACCCGCACCTTCACGATGTAGTCCCCCGGGGGGACTACATCAATCGCAGCAGTTCGCGCTGAATCTCGCCGGTCACCTCGGCTGATGCTTCGTGGCGGAACATGTTGATCTCGCTGCGGATGCCGAAGTCGCTCAGATAGACGCCGGGTTCGACGGAGAAGCACGCTCGACGGGGATGACCAGCCGCTCGTCGTGCGTCTCGTAGTTGTCCATGTTGGCTCCATTGCCGTGGACTTCTTCGCCGATGGAGTGTCCGGTGCGGTGGAAGAAGTGCTCGGCCAACCCCTTCTCGACCAGGTGGTTCCCGTGCAGGCGTCGTCCACCTGGAAGCCGCGCAGGGTCTGGCCGGCGGAGACAGTCTCCTTCACGCATTGAATGGCCGCGTCTCGGGCGCCGGTCACGGCTGCGAAGACGTTCAGCATGGCGTCGGTGGGGGCTGAGCCGCAGAAGCCAGTCCAGGTGATGTCGTAATAGATGGCGCCGGGCTTGTCGAACTTGGCCCAGAGGTCGATCAGCAGGAGGTCGCCGGGTTTAATGGCGACGCTGTTTTCAGTCGACGGCGAGTAATGCGGGTCGGCGGCATGGGCGTTGACGCCTACGATGGGGCCGTGGTCGGTGAACAGACCCTCGGCTTTGAAGGAGTCGAGCAGGAACTGCTGGATTTCGATCTCAGTGACGGTCGTGCCGGATGCCAGCGCCTGGCTGACCTTGGAGAAGGCGGCCCGGCGGATGGCATCGACCTTCACGCCGGCGGCGATGTGGGATTCGTACTGTTCCTCCGAGCAGCGGGCTTCAAAGAGCTGGATGAGGTTGGCGGAGGTGACGATCTCGACGCCGGTGGCGCGGACCAGTTCGAGGGTTCCGCCATCCACGTTCGCGACGTAGGGCACTGCGCAGTTGGGCGAGTACTGCATTGCGACTGTCTTGTAACCGGCCAGCAGGGTAGCCAGGGCTTCGCGCTGCTGGACCCAACCGGCATACAGGCGGCGGCTTCCCGGCAGATCGCCGAGCACCTTGGATTCGATCCTATGCACCAGGCCGACGGGTTCACCCTGTGCGGGGATGAGGTAATACCAGCGGCGGGTGACCATCTGCGCGGGCTCGTATTGGAGCACCCGGTAGGCAAGCGGGTCGCGATGGTGGTGATCGAAGAACAGCCAGGCGTCGAGTCCTTCCTCGCGAAGGGCTTGCTGGATCTCGGCAATGCGCATGAGACTACTGTAGTACGCGGAGCAGGCCCAGGTGGACGGAATCAATGGCGGACGACACGAACCTGGTCCTTCAATGCAAGGACGCCGTGTGCGCCCAGATCACGGGCCAGACCGTTCTGCGCATCGAATCGTAAAATGGCTGAATTGTAGGCGGCGGAGGCGACGACGTCGACAGGCTGCAATTGAGAGTTGAGCGTATAGATGAGGTAGCCCTTCAGACTGTCGACTGTTTCATGAACTGTGACCTGGATGCCGCCGCCGAGCAGATCCATCGCGTCGACGAAGTTGAACGGAGCATCTTTCCGGTTGAGCGGTGTTCGGGGGAAGTAGACCGTAGCTTTCGCCGTGGAAGGTGGCAGGTTGCGCAAATGGAACTCGCTGCAGGGCTGCCGGGTCTGCGGCGAGCCGTGGACGTTGCCGGGGTCGAAGACGGCGACCATGGCCTGACTCTGAGCCTCTTCGACGCCCGCGACCAAGAGTTGATACGCTCCGTTTCCGTCGAGGTCCGCCGCTCGAACGACGTTCATGTGACCGTACTGCCAATATTCGCCGCGGTGCCGGCCGTTGGCATCGACAACCAGGAGGACCGAGGGGCTCATGGTGTGATGGGTGAAGACGGCGGCCGTCCACATTGTCCCGTCGCGGTCAGGCGACGGGAATGTGGTGAAGTTGTGAGCCACATAAGGAGGAGAAAAGGTCCGGCTGCAGTTTTGAACGGTATCGCCGATAGCCATGCGCCATCGGATGGCTCCTTCGGCCGAGAGGCAATAAACATCCCAGCCTTTTGTTTCCCGTTGCTGGAGCGGATAAATCGTGATTGTTTCATTGCGTCCATCAAGATCGATATCGCCGACCCAGGGAGTGCGCTGATTTACCACATCAACAGCCTGGTTGACCGCATCGGGAAACTCGCGGCGCCAGATGGGCTGTGCGTGGCTGTTGAAACCGGAAAGGACTGTGCCGCTCCAGGCGGCATAGCTGGTCTGCTGAGGCAGCAGGGAGAAGCGGCGGGTCCATAGCAGGGAAGCCAGCAGGGTCGCTGTCACCAGCGAGAGCACGATGACCAGACGCTGAAGAATGTTGACGTTGGACCACCAGGATCCTTCAGCGAGCCGCCGCCGCCGCCACTCCAGCAGATCCGTATCCAGGGCCGCCACGCGTTTGCCGTCGCGCTGGACCGGGAGCCCGCGGGTCTTCTCGTAGATTTGAGCGGTGCGAACACTAATGCCGAGGAGAGTTGCGATTTCCTTCCACGAAGACAGAAGACGAGGCGCCGTCGATACTTCGTGACCGGGACTCTCTTTACTCATTAGTGAGGAGTCAGTTTACCATCTCCGACATGTTGAATCCACGCAGGATTGATTCAGAAAAGGAGCCGGGAATGCGTAGGTTTGTCCCGCGAAAAGCCACCCGACTGCCAGATCTTGCTCGCAGGAAGATTCCGGACTACACTGGGGGTGTTCCTTACCGAGAGTCGCCCATGCGAATCCCGCTGAGTTTCCTGTCGATCGTGACCGTCACCGCCGGAGTCCTTGTACCGGTGGCGGCGGGCGCGCGTCGCGCCTAGCCGCCTGCTCCGTTGCGAGCCGAACTCCTTCCCAACTGATTTCACGCGGACAGGCCGCGGTGTGTCCCGGGCGCGCCCGTTTTCAGGGCCGGAAACACACTGCGTGATAAAATGAAGGTTTCCCATGCAGCTTGAAAAAGTCTATGAGCCTCAGCGGTTTGAACCGCACTGGGCCCAGTGGTGGATTGACCGTGGATTCTTCCATGCGCCCTCTTCCAGGCACGAGGGCCGCGAGATGTTTTCGCTGGTGATTCCTCCGCCCAACGTGACCGGAAGCCTGCACATCGGTCACATGCTGGAGCACACCGAGATCGACGTCACCACCCGCTGGCACCGCATGAAGGGCGACCAGACGTTGTGGCT
This sequence comes from Paludibaculum sp., assembly GCA_049841055.1. GTDB lineage: Bacteria > Acidobacteriota > Terriglobia > Bryobacterales > Bryobacteraceae > Paludibaculum. The sequence continues at coordinate 3,795 of JASGIE010000164.1, forward strand.
GCCGGGGCAGGATCACGCCGGCATCGCGACGCAGATGGTGGTGGAACGGGCGCTGAAGGCGTCGGAAAACATCACCCGCCACGAACTGGGCCGGGAAGAGTTCGTCAAGCGGGTGTGGCAGTGGAAAGAGCAGTACGGCGGCACCATCATCAACCAGATGAAGCGCATGGGCGATTCGTGCGACTGGTCGCGCAACCGCTTCACGCTGGATGAAGGGCTGTCGCGCGCGGTGCGCGAGACCTTTGTGCGCCTGTATGAGAAGGGCCTGATCTACCGCGGCGAGTACATGGTGAACTGGTGTCCGCAGTGCCACACGGCGCTGTCGGACCTGGAAGTGGTGCACGAGGAGACACAGGGCAACCTGTGGCACATCCGCTATCCCGTGAAAGACATGCCGGGCCGATTCCTGACCGTGGCCACCACGCGTCCGGAGACGATGCTGGGCGACACGGCGGTGTGCGTGAATCCGGAGGATGAGCGCTACCTGGACCTGCACGGCAAGAGCGTGATCCTGCCGCTGACGGGCCGCGAAATCCCGATCATCTGCGACGAGCTGGCGGATCCGAAGTTTGGCACGGGTGTGGTGAAAGTCACGCCGGCGCACGATCCGAACGATTTCGAAGCAGGGAAGCGCCACAACCTGCCGCATGTGAAGGTGATCGGCCTGAACGGCGAGATGACGCCGGAGGCGGGCGCCTACGCCGGGCTCGATCGATTCGATGCGCGCAAGCGTGTGCTGGCCGATCTCGACGAGCAGGGCCTGCTGGCCAAGACCGATGCGCACCAGTTGAGCATCGGGCGCTGCCAGCGCTGCAAGACCATTGTGGAACCGCTGGTGTCGAAGCAGTGGTTCTGCAAGATGAAGCCGCTGGCGGAGCCGGCGATCAAGGCCGTGGAAGAAGGCCGCATCGTCTTCGTGCCGGAGAACTGGTCGAAGACCTACTACGAGTGGATGTACAACATCCGCGACTGGTGTGTGTCGCGGCAGCTCTGGTGGGGGCATCGCATCCCGGCATGGCATTGCGGCTCGTGTGGCGAAGTGTCGGTGTCGCGGGAGGACCTGACGGCATGTCCGAAGTGCGGGTCGGCTGAACTGACGCAGGACCCCGACGTGCTCGATACCTGGTTCTCGAGTGGGCTGTGGCCGTTCTCGACGCTGGGTTGGCCCGACAAGACTCCGGAACTGGCGGCGTATTACCCAACGACCCTGCTGATCACCGGTTTCGACATCCTGTTTTTCTGGGTGGCGCGCATGATCATGCTCGGCATCGAATGCATGGGCGATGTGCCGTTCCGGACCGTGTATATCCACGGCCTGGTGCGCGACGCCGAACGCCAGAAGATGTCGAAGACGAAGGGCAACACGATCGATCCGCTGGTGGTGACGGAGCAGTATGGCACCGACGCCGTGCGCTTCGCGCTGCTGCGCGGGGCGGCTCCGGGCACCGACATCGTCTTGAGCGAAGAGCGCATGGTGAGCTCGCGGGCGTTCTGCAACAAGATCTGGAACGCGGCGCGGTTCATTTTCCTGCAGATGGAGAAGGTGGGCGTGGAGAGTCTGGAGATCCAGACCCTGGCGACCCATGTGGCTCCGGCGGAGCGCATTGAAGGGGTGCTGCCGCTGGAAGACCGCTGGATCTTCCACCGCCTGAATGAGACGGCGGCCAAGATCCACGCGGCGCAGGAGAACTTCCGCTATCACGAGGTGGCCGACCTGATCTGGGGCTTCCTGTGGGATGAGTTCTGCGACTGGTATCTGGAGGTGAAGAAATTCCGGATCCAGCAGGGCGAGCATACGCATGCTCATCTGCGGAATCTCCTTACGGTGTTCGAGTTCGCGTTGCGGCTGCTGCATCCGGTGATGCCGTTCCTGACGGAGGAGTTGTGGCAGCGGCTGTTGAAGAAGTGCGACAGCCTGCCGGAGTCGATCTGCCTGGCGGCGTTCCCGCAAGCGCAGGAGTCGACGGCGGATGCGGAAGGCTCGGCTGCGTTTGCGTTGCTGCAGGAGATGACGGTGGCGGCCCGCGGGCTAAGGGCCGATCAGAAACTGGATCCCAAGGCGACGCAGGACGGATTCCTGTATCCAGCCAATGAGACGGCTGCGATGCTGGGTGCGACCGAGTTGCCGCTGCTGCAGGCGCTGACGAATACGAAGTTCGAAGTGGGTACGGCCGGGGCGGATAAGGCTGCCGGCGCTTCGCGGGCCACCAACGACTTCGAGATGGTGTTGAAGCTGAGCGGGGCTCAGGTCGACGCTGTCCGGGGGCGGCTGGTGAAGGAGATCGAGCAACTCCAGAAGATCATCGAAAGCAGCCGGAAGCAGTTGGGCTCCGAGGCGTTCGTGGCCAAGGCTCCCGCGCATGTGATCGAGGGCATCCGGTCGAAGATGGCCGACTATGAGGCGCAGCTTGCCAAGAGTCAGGCGGCGCTGGCGGACCTGGGGGCCTGATGGACTTCGACATCACACACCCACAGGTGATGAACGCCGTGGCGCGGGCGATGGAAGAAGACATCGGCCTCGGCGACATCACCAGTGAACTGACGGTGCCCGGCGCGCGGAAAGCGTCGGGCGCCTTCTATGCCCGGGAGCCCATGGTGGTGGCCGGAATCGAGCTGCTGGAAGTGGTCTACGGGCTGGGCGGCGACGGCGTGACGCTGGAACTTCTGAAGCCCAGCGGCTCGCACGTCGTGCCGGGCGATTGCCTGGCGCGCGTGCAGGGACATGCGCGCACGCTGTTGCGCTGCGAACGGACCGCTCTGAACTTTGTCCAGCGGCTGAGCGGTGTGGCGACGCTGGCTTCCCAGTTTGTCCAGGCTGTGGCTGGTACGAAGTGCAAGGTTCTGGACACGCGCAAGACGACGCCCGGGCTGCGGATTCTGGAAAAGATGGCGGCGGCAGCCGGCGGGGTGACGAATCACCGCATGGGCCTGTTCGACGCGATTCTGATCAAGAACAACCACATCACGGCGGCGGGCGGCGTGCGCGCGGCGCTGGAGGCCGTCAAGGGACAGCCGATTCCGGCGGAGATCGAAGTGCGCACGATGGAAGAGCTCGACGAGGCCTTGGCCTGCGGAGCGACCAGGCTGCTGCTCGACAATCTGACTCCGGATGAGGCGCGGCAATGGATTTCGCACATAGCGGGGCGGGCTGTGGTGGAGCTTTCCGGCGGTATCACTCTGGAGACGGTTCGCGCGTATGCGGAGGCCGGCGCTGACTTTGTTTCCAGCGGCTCCATCACGCATTCGGCGCGAGCGATGGATATCAACTTCCGGTTGACCCTGACATGAGACAGATCGAGTGGCACGAGCAGATCGACTCGACGATGCACCGCGCGGCGGAGCTGGCATCGGAAGGCTGTCCGGCGGGCACGATCGTCGGCGCCGATATCCAGACGGCCGGGCAGGGCAGGCTGGGGCGCACGTGGCATTCTCCGGACGGCGGTCTGTATTTCACGATCGTGCTGCGTCCGAAGGTGGAGATGCGCGATCTGCCGATGGTCACGATGGCGATTGGCGTGGCGGTGGCCGATGCGCTGCAGATGTTCGCCGGGCTGAATGTGGACCTGCGCTGGCCCAATGACGTGATGGTGGGTGATCGGAAGCTGGTGGGGATCCTGGCGCAGTGGCATGGCGGAGCCGTGCTGGCGGGCATCGGGCTGAATGTCAGCCAGACCGAGTTTCCCGACGATGTGAAGGGCATTGCGACGTCTTTGGCGCGCGAGACGGACCGGATTCACAACAAACAGGTGCTGTTGAAGGCGATTGCGGCATCGGTGGAGACTCACGTCGAGATTCTGGAGACCAGCGGAGTGAGTGCGATCCTGCGGCTGTTTGCGAATGCGTCGTCGTATGTCTCGGGCAAACGGGTGAAGGTGGAGTTGCCCGGGGGCGATGTCGTGGGGACCACGGCTGGGCTGACACCGGACGGATTCCTGCTGCTGCGCAAGGACGACGGCGAGGAGATCACGATTACCGCGGGTGGTGTGCGGCCTATCGGATAAGGCGGCCCGGGCTGGTGTCCAGGTCCGCGCCCGTGAAGTAAGCCACCTGCCTGGCGCCTTTGGGCGGCACGAATTCGAGCAGTTTGGGGTCCGGTGCTTTGAGGCCGGCCGGCAGCGTGAATTCGCGCGCGGTCTTCTGCGCTCCGCCGTAGGGTGAGTAGCCGGCACTCTCAAACTCAGACCGGTAGACGGTGGCGGTTTCCGGGTCAATCCACAGTTTTTCGAGCCAGGGGTGCGGATCGGTGTGCGCCGTGGCGATCTGGATGACCGCGCACTGAATGGGCTTGCCGTCGACTTTGCGCTCGTCCATGCGCAGAAACCGCGCATTCATTGCCCGGCCGTCGAGCATGCGGAAGCGGAGAAAGGAAGCCTTGAGACCCTCCTGTGCCATCTGGTCGGCGCGCAGCCCGGCCGGTTCGAGGATGTACTGCTTCCGGTTGACGTCGTAGTAGGCGGTGTTTTCCCGGTCGCCGAAGATCTGGAAGCTACGATTGCCCGATTCGGAGTAGAAATAGCGGTCACCGGATTTAGCCGCCTTTATTGTCAAGGTGCCCTGTGCGTTGATCGCGAGGGATCGCGGCGTTTGCCGGTTCTCACGGTATTCCACCTGGAAATCCTTCATCTCCGAGTAGTGCCTGGAAACACGGTCGATCAGCTCCGCCGCATCGGGCGGTGCCTGAAGCAGGGCAAAAACGACTGCGGCGAACATGCCTAGATATTATCGAAAGTCGAAAATTATTGCTGGAATTGTTAGTCCTATTTTCTTCAGGAGGATAGTTCCCTCGGAGGGCACGGCGTCCACTGGCCGACGGCGCGGAACGGGATCGTCGCACGGAGCAGGCATCCGCGGCAGAGCACACCGCCGGGCCAGGCGGAAGCACGGCCCGCGCGCTTCAATGCTAGCCTGAGGGTTCACCGATTTCATTGCCATGTTGCTCGCTATTGACGCCGGGAATACGAACGTTACGATTGGGATCTTCGACGGACCGCGGATCATCACGCGATGGCGGCTGCGGACCGTCCATGATCAGACGCCCGATGAGTGGGGCATCAAGCTCCGCAGCCTGTTCGCGCTGGAAGGATTGCCGCTGGAGAAGGTGAGCGGCATCGTAGCTGCCACGGTGGTTCCACCGCTGGAGTCCTCCCTGACGGGGATGGCTCGGCGCTACTTCCCCGTCGAGCCCATGTTCGTCACGGGTCATACCGAAACCGGGCTGAACGTTCTTTACGATAATCCCCGGGAAGTGGGAGCCGACCGGATTGTGAACGCCGTGGCTGCGATCGCCAAGTATGGCGGTCCTTGTATTGTGGTCGACCTGGGCACCGCAATCACCTTCGATGCGGTGAGTGCCAATGCGGAATACCTGGGCGGGATTATCTGTCCGGGTATCGGCATGTCGATTCAGGGGCTGTTTACCAGGACGGCGCGCCTGCCCATGGTCGACTTTCGCGATCCCGAGAAGTTGATCGGGACGAATACGGTGGTGAGTATGCAGTCGGGCCTGTACTACGGAACGATCTGCATGATCGACGGCATTGTCGAGCGAATGATCGCCGAGATGGGCAAGGGGACGAAGTCCGTGGCCACGGGAGGGCAGGCGTCGCTCATTACCCGGGGTTCGAAGTTCGTCAAGGTGGCGGATGAGGATCTGACGCTGGAAGGCCTGCGCATGATCTGGGAGCGGAATCGCCCGTGACCGATCAGAAAGATGACGGCGCGTGGCGGCTGAACTACTTCAACTACTTTACGGAAGTGGAGGAGCAGTTCCAGCGAGCGCGCGGGAGTCATCTGTTCCTGATGTCAACGCTCAACTGGGCGCTGGTGGAGAGCTGGAAGAACTCGGGCATCCCGCTGGCGGCCGTGTTGCGTGGCATTGACGTTTCCTTTGAAAAGTGGCGCGCCCGCAAACAGAAGACGCAGATGGTGAACTCGCTGGCCTATTGCACGCAGGCGGTGATGAAAGAGGCCGAAGCAATGGCCAACAACATCCCGTCGAGCGGATCGGCCGCGCCGGAGGAATCACCGTTCCCGTTGGAGTCAGTGAAAGCGCATCTCGCCAAGTGCGCCGAAGCGCTGCGAGCGGCCGCGGGGTATGAGCAGATTGTGGAACCGGTGGAAGCGCTGCTTGCATCCATAGAGGAACACTTTCAACACCTGGAGGAGCTGGACCAGCGCCTGACCGCGCTGGAGGACAAGATGTCGGCGATTGCGCGGACCCTTCTGTCCGAGGAGGAGTTGTTCCGCATGCGCCGCGAATTGGACCTGCAATTGAAGCCCTATCGGGGGAAGATGACGGCCGACCAACTCATCCGGTTGGAGCGGACTTATCTCGACAAAAAAGTGTACGACCACTTCGGGCTGCCAAGGCTCAGCTTGTTCTACATGAGCTAAGCAAGAAGCGGGAATTGTACTGCGAAAACTCGTTCAGGAGAGTACCAGTAGGGCTACATCCTGGAGGCATTCCGGGCCAGTCTGTTATCGTTCTTACTCGTTGGATTATAAGAGCTTAATGATGATTCGTACTTTCTATTAAAAGTCCTCACAAAAAGTACACATTAAGTGTTGTGGAGGGATGCATGCCGGGGCTGTTGTGATATTATCTCCTGTAGAGCGTACATCTAGTACGAGTAGGCCAGCATTCCTCCGATTCAAGCTGGCTTTGTGCCGGTGGGGATCTTCCTCCGAGTCCCCATCGGCCTTTTTGTTTCCAGTCGCTTATGCCAAGGCGCTCAGCGCCGCCCACAGTGGCCGTGCCACCGTCTCTTCCCTCTCAAACAACCCACAGGACAGCCTCGTAGCGCGCAGCGTGGCCGTCACGCTCAGTGCGGTTTTCGGAGTTGGGACGTTGAATGTGCGAAAGATAGTTCGGGCCCAGTGTCAGCGGAAGTACATGATGTCGGGCCGGACACGGTTCTCCACCGCGTTGCAGGGGCCGCACTCGGTTTTATAACCGGGCCAGGCGGCGAGCACCGCTTTGGGCACTTCGACTGGATGGTCGTCCTGGTGGTAGACCGATAGAGACATGCGCGGATGATACTTGGCGATGGTGGCGCGGCCGCCGGCCAGGGCTTTCACTTCGGCGCCTTCGATGTCCATCTTGACGAAATCGACGCGTTCGAGCTTCAGCTCCTCCACCATCTTGTCGATGGTGGTCAACGGCACCTTGGCGACCGCCTTGGCGCCCTGGCGGTGAATGACGAAGCTATCGGCCGCCTGATTGTCCTCGTCCACCAGCAGTTCTAGGGTGTCGTCCTTGTCCCAGACGCCCTTTGGATAGATGACCAGGCGGTTCTCACCGATCTCCTTGGCGAAGTTGCGACGAAGGCATTCCAGATTGTCGGGGGCCGGCTCAATGGCGACGACAAGTTTTGCTCCGGCGTCGAGGGCGAAACGGGCGAAGGTGCCGACATTGGCTCCGCAATCGAGGACGATGTCGCCCTTGTGCACGAACTGTTCGCCCGTGCCGTAGATGTGGGTGGCTTCCTCGGAGAGATTGAAGGGCAGGATGAAGCGGCTGCCGGCGGGCGCCCAGAAGTTGCCGTAGGGGGTCTGGTAGAGTTCGAGACCCTTGTACTCCTTCTGCAGGAGCTTGGTATGGGCCAGGATGTTGTCCTTGACCCGGGTGAGTTCCTCTTTTCCGCCTGGATCGCCCAGGCCCTTTGGGTGGTGCAGCCGGAGCCCCGGCCGATCAGAACCAGCGCCCAATAGCGGAGCGGGGCATGGACGGCCAGCAGGGCGACGGCAACGACGGCCAGGGAAAGGACCAGGATTAAGAAGCGCTTCACAGGGTTCAATCTATCATGGCGGCCCCCTTGGAGGCTGCGCGCGTTATCCTGTCATACGATGGACTTTATCTCGGGTCATGTAGGTTGGATCGAGGTTGTCTGCGGTCCGATGTTTTCGGGCAAGAGTGAGGAACTCATCCGCAGGCTGAGGAGGGCGCTGATCGCGCGCAAGCGCGTACAGGTTTTCAAGCCTGTCATCGATAAGCGCTACTCCGAAGACGAAATCGTGAGTCACGCCGACGTCAGAATGCGCAGTGAAGTAGTACAGGGGCCGTCGGAGATTCTCAGCCGGCTCGACTGGCGGACGCAGGTGGTCGGTATCGACGAGGCGAACTTCATGGGGCAGGATCTGGTGGGCGTGGCGCAGCAGTTGGCGGACTCCGGCAAGCAGGTGATCATCGCCGGGCTGGACACCGACTATATGGGCCGGCCGTTTCCGCCGGTGCCGGACCTCCTGTGTGTGGCCGAATCGATCACCAAGACGCTGGCGATCTGCCTGCGTTGCGGCAACCCGGCCAAGCACACGCAACGGCTGGTGGATTCCAGCGACCTCATTGTGGTGGGGGCCACCGGGATGTATGAAGCGCGCTGCAGGCACTGTTTCGATCCCGGCGCCCCGAGACAGGAGTACCTGGACTTCCGAAGTCCCAGAGTCATGTCTCCCGGCATCGCAAAAACGGATGAAACCGCCTAACATGCCGACTACATCTATGGTGTTAGCATAGGTTTAGCAGCCTGACTGTTCAAAAGAGAGGGATATCGAAGTGAGCGATCCACAATACGGCGCACCGCAGGGTGGCGGTCAGCCCAGCTATGTTTTGCCCGCACCGGCTTCCAGCGGATCCGGTGTCAAGATGGCTATCCTGTTCGGCGCAGTGATCGCGCTGATCGCGGCCAACGTATACCTGTTTCTCCAGATTGACACCTTGAAGCAGGAAATGGCCAAGAACCGCGACTCGATCCTCGAAGAGGTGGGGCGCGTGAAAGAATCCTCCTCAGTGACTTCAGCGGCGGCCCGGCGGAACATGGACACCCTGAAGGAAGAGCTGGAAGCAGCCCGGCGCCAGGCCTCGATGGCAGTCGGTCAGGCCAAGGTGGATGCCACGAAGCACGCCGAAGAGCTGGCCGCCCGCCTTGCCTCGCAGCAGAAGGCGAGCGAAGCCGCGATGAAGGGCCAGATCTCCAAGGTGGGAAGAGGCCGCGACCACGGCTAACACCAAGATCGGCGAAGTGGCCACCGACGTCACCGGCGTGAAGACCGACCTGAGCAACACCAAGTCCGAGCTGGATAAGACGATCGCCAGCCTGAAGACCGTCTCCGGCGACCTGGGCGTCCAGAGCGGACTCATTGCCACCAACGGCAAGGAACTGCAGGCGCTGAAGGCCCTGGGCGAGCGGAACTACTTCGAGTTCAACCTGGCCAAGACGAAGGCTCCGCAGAAGGTCGGCGACATCTTCCTGCAGCTGAAGAAGACCGACAACAAGAAGAACAAGTATACGGTGGAGATCACGGCCGACGACAAGCGGGTGGAGAAGAAGGACAAAGGCGTGAATGAGCCTGTCCAGTTCTACACCTCCAAGGCGCGTCAACCGTACGAAATCGTCGTGAACGAAGTGAAGAAGGATGTCATCGTCGGCTACCTGGCCACACCCAAGGTTCAGAGCGCCCGCTAGACACCAGTCCTCAACCGATTGAAGATGCCCGCCGGTCTCCCCGAGAGGCCGGCGGGCGTTTGCTTTTCTAGCGCCGGGCCTGGGCCTTCAGGACAGGGTAAGGCTGGTCGTAGCCCTTCGCATCCCACCACAGGATCCTGTTCAGCACGTCGCTGGGGATATCGTCGACATCCTCCCAGTTCATGGCGGCCGACTGCTGGGCCGCCCACAGCTTGCGGCCGTTCAGAGCCTTCAGCGGCGGGTTCATCTGGTCCAAGGGAATGCGGTTAGGGATCGCCGTGTAGGTCTCGAGGTTGGACTCCGGCGTGAAGACGCTGGTCATCGAGCGCGAGTTCTGCAGGAAGACGGTACGCGGTGGAATCTGGAAGAGTTCCTGGATGGTCTTCACCATGGAGATCTGGTTGTAGTGGTTGGAGTCCACCACGCCGCGGCGGATGTTGGGTCCAATAGCCAGGGCCACGGTCCGGTGGCCGTCGATGTGGTCGAACCCGTCCTGGGCGTCGTCTTCCACGACGAGAATGAGGCTGTGTGCCCAGAAGCGGCTCTTGGAGATCCCTTCGACAATACGGCCCAGCGCCAGGTCATCGTCCGCCACCATGGCCTTGGGCGTGGGGGAGCCCGGGCGGGTGCCGTTGGTGTGATCGGACGTGAGCGTCAGGATATTGATGTTGGCCATCTCGCCGGTCTTCTCGCGCTCTTTCAGTTCCCGCAGAAACTCTTCGGCGCGGATCTGGTCGGTGATGACCGTATCGTCCTGGGGATAGCTGGGGCTCATGAGGGGTTTGAGGGCGGGCAGTCCGGCCGCGCTGCAGCCCACCTGATCGCGCCACTTGCCGGATTTGTACAGATCCCAGTAGTAGTTCCAGCCCATGCCGGCGCGCTCGTGGATATCCTCCGCCTGCTGGGTGGCGGGATCGAACTTACCCGGCAGGCAGAACTCCCCGAATATCCGTACCTTTACGTCTGGCGGTGCGCCCTGAAAGAAGAAGCCGGCCGGGGAAACGGTGAGGGCGTCGCTCATATCCCAGGCATAACCGCGGGGCGAGGCCGCGAAAGCCCGCTGGGTGTAGTCGCTGACGAAGGCCATCATCAGCCACTGGTGGCCGTCAAAGCTGATGGAACTGGAGGTGAGAAAGTTGTCCAGCACGACGTAGCGTTCCGCCAGCGCGTGATGGTTTGGAGTGACGTCGCCTCCGTAGATGGCGAGCTTCGGGTCGCCGTTCGCCTTGGCAATGTCGCCGAACACCTGATCGTAGGTGCGATTCTCCTTGATGATGAAGAACACGTGCCGGATGCCGAGCGAGCGCAGGTTTTCGACCCCGCCCGCGGGTGTGAACTTGGGCTGATTGGCGGCCTTCACCTCGCGCAATCCGGCCAGCCACTGCGCCTTGCCCGGCGCGGGCATCGACTGGATGAGTCCCTCGTAGGCGCGGGAATTGAAATTGCCGCCCGGCAGAGCCGTATTGCCGGTGCCCTTGATGGAGACCACGCGCAGGGCTCCGGCGTTGTCGATGACGATGCCGGAGGGGAACCAGCCGGTGGGCAGGGCTCCTTCCACCTTGCCGTTGCGAACCACGGCGACCGAGTTGGTGCCGCCGCACAGAACGTAGAGGGATGCGCCGTCGGGTGAGTAGGCCACGCTGGTGGGAATGCTGCCGCGCGTGCCGTCGGGGTAGCTGGGGATGCGTACCTCTCGGGTTTTGAGAGAGGCGGTATCCACCAGCGTCACGCTGTCGGAGTGGCCATTGGCGACCGCCAGTTCCTTGCCGTCACTTCTCAGGGCGAGTCCAGACGGAGCCAGCCCGACCGCGACTTCCCGGGGTTGGGAACCGTCGGGGTCGATGACGGTGATGGTGCCGCTGACGGAGGAGCCGGTGACCGGGTCGCTGGCGATCTTCGAGCCGCTCGACGGAGCAAGCACGTCGCCATCCTTCGGCCGGCGTCCGCCGCGATTGGCGACGAAGACCCGGCCGGAGCGGGGTTCCACCGTGACATGGAAGGGCGCGATCCCGACCGGGATCTCACGTTTCACCTTGCGGGTGGCGGTGTCGATTTCGGCTAGCGTGTTGTTGCGGCTGAAGGCGACGTAGGCCGTGACGCCATCGCGGGAGAACGCGATGCCCACGGGCAGCGGGTGGGGCTTCAATTCCACTCGCTCTTCCTTTCGGGGGATGCCGCGGTCGTCGACGGTGATGATCAACAGTCCGTCGGGGCCGTTGCGGAGGGTCTCACTGGCCCAGACTTCGCGCGTGCCCGGCCGGAAGGCCAGGCCGGCATAGGAGGTCGATTTCGATTTCGTCTCGCCCAGCAGCGACATCGAGGTCGGGTCGAAGAAGACGACGCCACGCGTATTGAGCACCGCCAGAACGCTCTTGCCGGCATCAAAGGCCAGATCCACGGGCCGGCCGGCCAGGGTGACGGGCGCCCCCCAGGGCTGGAGCAACTGCGTGGTGGGGATCAGATAGACGCCGCCCGGCTGCTTGCCGGCGCGGACCGTGCTCGATAGCACCGCGAATACGCCCGTCTTTTGAGCCGTCATCAGGGCCGCGCCCGCCAGGCACAGCCCGCCGGCCGCCAACCAATACCGTAGTTTCACGCTCGCACCTCGATCAAAGAAAAAGCCCGGATCCCTTTGCTGGGACCCGGGCTTGATTCTATCGTGTTCAGGAATTACAACTCCCGGTAGCAGTTCCGGGTCTCGTTGCATTCATACTCGTCGACCACCTTGCCGTCGGGGCCGATGCAGATCTGCGTCTTCTCACACCAGAACGCCCGGTCGTTGCCGTGCGGCACCGTTGGGTCCCACTCGGCCTCGACATACAGGCCCTTCCAGCGGAGACATTCACAGCGGTCATCGCCGATGCGCGTCAAACCCGCGCGTTCGCCGTTGACGATTGCCATGCCTGGTCTCCTTTCAGCTCTTCACGCCGGCCGCGGCCAGCAAAGCGCGCTTCACCGCCACCGACGCGAGTTGCACTTTGTACGTATTGTGGCTGAGGGGCTTGGCGCCCTCCACCGCGGCTTTGCCCGCGGCCTCGGCCGTCTCTTCCGTAATGGTCTTGCCGGCCAGCATACTGGAAGCCTTCTCGGCCCAGTAGGGCGTTGGCCCCACGTGGCCCAGCACGATGTTGGCGGATGCGACAGTGGAGCCCTTCATGGTGAGCGTCACCGCGGCGGCAGCCAACGGCCAGTCCATGGCGTCCTTTTGGCGCACTTCGTAAGCGGCGTTCTTTTCGCCGGCTTTCACCGGAACGTGGATCTCGGTGAGAATCTCGTTCGGCAGAAGAGCGATCTCGCGGGCGTCGTTGTTGGCCGGAGCAACGAAGAACTTCGCCGCATCCACTTCGCGGGTGCCCGCGGCCGAGGCCAGCTTCACCTTTGCGCCCAGGGCGACGAGAGCAGGGCCGAAGCTCGAGGCCGAAACGAATTTGGCCGCGCCATCGCCGAAGATGGCGTGGTAGCGGTTGTCGCCTTCGGTGACGAGGTCGGTCCCCTTCGTGCTTGGGCAGCAGGCCGAAGCCGGCGCGGAAATACCAGCAGCGGGGCCGCTGGCAGAGGTCGCCGCCGACCGTGCCCATATTGCGGATCTGCGGGCTGGTGATGCCGTTGCCTGCCTGCGTGAGAGCGGGCAGGGAAGCGCGCACGATCGGATTGTTGAGCAGTTCATCGACCGTCACGGCAGCGCCGATGCGCACGCCGCTGGCGGTCTTGCTGATGCCCTTCAATTCGGCGATCTCCTTGACATTGACCACCCGCTTGGGGGCAACCACGCCGTCCTTCATGAGGCTCAACAGATCGGTGCCGCCGGCCAGCACCGCCGCGTCGTTCCACCCAGTGCCCAGCAGGGCCAGGGCTTCTTTCAGCGTTTTCGGGCTTGCGTACTCGAAGGGTTGCATCAGGACTTCCTCCCACTCAGCGCGTCCAGCACATTCATCGGCGACATGGGCACGGTGGGCACCCTGGTGCCGATGGCATTGGCCACCGCGTTGGAGATGGCCGCGATGCCGCCGACGGCCGGAGGTTCGCCCAGGCCGATGACGCCGCGCTTGTCGTTCAGTTCGTCGATTTCGAAATGGACCACAATCTCGCCGATATCCTTGATGCCGGCCAGCTTGTAGAACTCCATGTCCGCGTTGAGCATGCGGCCTGTGAGTTCATCCATGATGCGCTCCTCCATCAGAGCGCCGCAGATGGACATGATGCAGGCGCCGAACACCTGGCTCTCGGCCGTCTTGGGGTTCACGACCAGCCCGATGTTCTGCACGGCCACCAGCTTGTTCATCTTCACCACGCCGGTTTCCACGTCGACGCTGACGTCGGCAATCTGCACGCCGCCCACGCCGCCCGTGTTCAGGCCTTCCTTGGCCGCTTCGCGAGGTACGTTGGAGCCGGTCTCGGAGACCGTCTTCACGCCCAGCTTCTGGCAGGCCGCCTTCCAGGTGAGGCTCTTGGCTGCATTGCCCTTCACCTGGATCTTCCCATCCACCGCTTCCAGTTGGTCGGCCGGAGCGCCGAGACCGCCGGCCACTTCCGCCAGCAGTTTATCGAGCGCATTGACGGTCGCCTTGCGGGTCGACGACGTGACGCCGCCGACGGTGGTGGATCCGCCGGAGGTGCCGGACGGAGGATAGTTAGTATCGCCAAGCTTCACGCGGATGTCGGGTACGCGGAGTCCGAGGGTTTCAGCCGCCACCTGCGCGATGATCGTGCGGGTGCCGGTGCCGAGATCCTGCGAACCGAGTTCGACTTCCACGGTGCCGTCGGGATGGATGGTGGTGCGCGCCGTCGAGTCGTGACCCGCGCCGCCCCAGGTGTTCACGCCGATGCCCAGACCGCGCTTGATGGGGCCTTTGCCCGCATCGCCACGCGGATGCCAGAGCTTCTTCCAGTCGGAGAGTTCGGCGGCCTTCTTCAGCTGGCGGACGTAGGTGTCTTCCCGCTGGGTCAGATTGGCGTTCTTGAGGAACATGTCCAGCGGGTCCATTTTCAGCTTGGCCGCCAGGTCTTCCAGCGGAGCACAAGTGAGATAGGAGGCCTGCTGGTGGTTGGGCGCGCGCCAGGCCCGGATGGGCGGCGTGTTCAAGCTGACCGCGGTGTGGTTCTGACGGCGGTTGGGTACCTTGGTGAAGACGTACGGGATGGGTGGGGATCCGCCGCCGCCGATGCCGCCTGAGGCCCAGCTTTCGCTCTGCCAGGCGGTGAGCGTGCCGTCTTTCTTCGCGGCGACCTTCACATTCAGGAAGCCCGAGGGACGGCAGCCGGCGATCATCAGTTCCGTGGCGCGCTCCAGGAACAGCTTGACGGGCTTGCCGCCGGCGGCCTTGGAGAGTTGCGCCGCTTCGACGCCCCAGCGGTCGGGCTGGAACTTCGAACCGAAGCCGCCGCCGATGTGATCCTGATGGACGTGGATGTCGGTGGCGGGAATGTTCAGCAGGCGGGCGAGGTCACCACGAATACTGGTGACGGACTGGGTGGAGGGATTGAACTCCACTTTGCCGTCGGTGCCCCAGCCGATCACCTGGCCATGCGGTTCCAGGCAGCAGTGAGTGAGCGTGGGAATGCCGTAGCTGCCTTCCAGGGTGACGTTGGCGTCCTTGAACGCCTGGTCGGGATCGCCTTCCAGTTGTT
This sequence comes from Paludibaculum sp., assembly GCA_049841055.1. Lineage (GTDB taxonomy): Bacteria > Acidobacteriota > Terriglobia > Bryobacterales > Bryobacteraceae > Paludibaculum. The sequence continues at coordinate 18,884 of JASGIE010000164.1, forward strand.
CGCCGGCGGCCTTGGCGCGGGTCTTTACCTTTTTGAGATCATTCTCGACCACGACGTGAGGCATCATGTCGTACTCGATCTTGATCTTCTTCACGGCGTCGCGGGCGGCGAGTTCGGTGTTGGCCGCCACCACGGCGATCTCCCAGCCGGCCCACTGGATCTCAGTGCCCGCGGGGGCGATGACGCGCACCGCGGCGACTCCGGCGTGCTTCTCGGCGTCGCTGGTGTCGATGGACTTCACCTTCGCATGGGCGAATGGAGAGGTGAGCAGCGCCGCATGCAGCATGCCGGGCTTGTTGAGATCGGAGTTGTACTTGGCGCGGCCGGAGGCCTTCTCGATGCCATCGGTGCGGCTGAGGCGCTGCCCCATCACCTTGCGGCTGGCCATCGGTGGCCAACTGTAATTAGGCATTCGAACCTCCCTTCATCATCTTGGCTGCTTCGAGGACGGCTTTGCGCACACCGACGTAGGTGCCGCAACGGCACAGATTGCCGCCGAGACCATCCTTGACCTGTTCGTAGGTCGGGTTGGGGTTGCGATCCAGGAATGCTTTGGAAGCAGCAACGAAGCCGGGCGTGCAGTAGCCGCACTGCTGGGCGTCGTTGTTCACGAAGGCTTGCACGACGGCATGGGGCTTGCCGCCCGACATGGCAAATCCTTCGATGGTGGTGATCTGTTTGCCCTGGGCGTCGATGGCAAGGATGGAGCAGGCGTAGGAGACTTTGCCGTTGACCAGGACGGAGCAGGCGCCGCAGGTGCCGCGGTCGCAAACGCGCTTGGCTCCTGTGATGTCGAGCTGATTGCGCAGGGTGTCGAGCAGCGTTTCGCGCGGCTCCACCGTCGCTTTCATTGGCTTTCCGTTGATGTTCAGGGTGATCGCTACCGCGCCCGGTCCCATGACGCCTGGCGGCGTCTGAGCCTGAGCCTGCTCAGGAAGCAGAGCTGGAGCAACGGCTCCGGTGACACCGATGCCCTGCATGAATCCGCGGCGGGAGAAACCGCGGCCTTTTTGCTTTTCCCGTTTCTCGGGATCGAGGATTTCACTCACGAACGAACCCCTTCCTTCCGGGTCCCGGCGCCAGGTGCGCGCCTGACTCGAATCAGTAGAATTGTACCCGATTCAGAGCGACTTGATGGAGTTTGCGAGAAGGGAGTCTGAAACAGGCGAAGGGGTGCAAATCCAAGCACTTCGGCAAGGATTGCCGCAGCTGAAAAGTGATCCTCTGTTTCAGTTTTGTTGAGACGGTTCACCGCTTGGGGAGAACCTGGGAAGAAGCGCCGTACGGATCACACTGCCGGACGCCAAAGCAAAAGACCGCGGCGGACTGCTTATGCGCGCGTCCGCCACGGCCATCAATCGATGTGTACTTTGGAGAGGATTGAGGCGCTCTGACTGCGCCTGCCGCCATCAGTTGTTGGGGCGCGCCTTCACACGGCGGACCCAAACCTCCAGTTGCTGCGCCTGGGCAGGATCCACCACCTTGCTCCGGGCGTCTTCTTCAGAACCGTGCACCACCAGCCGCAGGAGGCTCTGCTGGAACGTCATGATCGATTCGAGATCTTTGATCGATTGATCCATACTGCATGTTTAATCGGCGCCAAGGCTCCGGCGGATTAGGGGATTTTTGGACTCAGGCCGGAAATACTTCGAACTCAAGAAGCGGGTTGGGAGGGAAGAGGAGGATCGAGGGAAACAGGGTGTAGTGAGGAGAGGTATAGCAGGTCAGGGAAGTAGGAGCACAACCGCGCTTCTTGAGTTCGCCCTGTGGATTCACGTTCTTTCAGAATGCAGTCTCCTTGCCAAATCAAGCGCGTGAGTTTTCAACGAGTCTGCGAATCGAAGCCAGTCCCGAATCGGAACCGAGTCTCAAAACGGGACCCGGTCCAGCACCGAATTGCTGAATTGCGGCCGCCAGCCGGGGTTTCTCCCAAAAGGAAACGCCGGCCCGGATGCCCACAGGTATCCGGGCCGGCCGGTACGTTCTAGTCGGAGGAGGTCTAGAACGTGAGCTTTGCGCCGAGCTGCATGTTGCGGCCGCCGCCGGCGCCGGTAATGAAGCCGAAGTTCGCGTTCCCCAGCGTGGTGTTGGGATTGTTGAACTGCGGAATATTCGTCACGCCGAACGATTCGGCGCGAGTTCCAGGCCCATCCGCTCAGTGATCTTAAAGATCTTGAAGAGCGAGAAGTCCAGGTTGAAGAAGCCCGGTCCGCTGAAGTTGTTCCGGCCCACGTTGCCAAAGACGCCGGTGGCCGGCGCGGCAAAGCTGCCGGTGCTGAACCAGGGGTTGCCGACATTGATGCCGTGCAGCACTTCGATGGGCGCGATCTGGTTGGGGGATTGGGCGTTGCCCGGAGCCGACAGACCGGAGGCGCTGTAGCTGAAGTTGACGGGGGCCCCGGACATCAGCGTGAGGACGCCGTTCACCTTCCATCCGCCCAGGGCATGGGCGGCCCAGCCGGAGCTCAGGAACTGGTGGCCTTTGCCGATGGGCAGTTCGTACACATAGCTCTGGACGAAGGTGTGCGTACGATCCCAGTTGGTGCGGGCGTAGTTGCGGCGGAAGTTGATGTAGTACGCCGCGCCGCCGTCGTCACCGTCCTGATAGGCCATGCCCTTGCCGTAAGTGTAGGCCGTGGTCATGGTGAGGCCGGAGTGGAAGCGTCGGTCGAGTTTCACCTGCAAAGCGTTGTACATGGAGGAGTAACCGGCGAAGAGCAGGTTGGTGGAAGCCGTGCGGCCGAACGGGCCGAACTGAGGCAGGCCGTTGTTGCCCTGACCCACCACGGTGGCGGCGTTCAGGTTGTAGTTCAGGCCGGTGTTCACGCCGTGATTGCCCACGTAGGTGATATCGAGGGCGAGCTGCATCGGCAACTGGCGCTGGACTGCGAAGTTCCAGGCGATGACGTGGGGGTTCTTGTAGTCGGGATTCACCACGAAGTAGGCCTGATTCTTGTCAGGGGTCGTGATGATGCCGGCTATCCGGGATGGGCACCTGAATGGGGGCAGGGAATCCCTTCTGGAAGGTGGCGACGGAGCCGTCCGGCAGGATCGCCGGCCCGTAGCTGGCCACGGCGGGATTGAACGAATTGTTGGCGCGCACCGGGTAGTTGTAGGCGTAGGTGTTATCCTGGAACGGGGTGTAGCTGATGCCCGAACCGCCACGAATGACGGTCTTGTCGCTGGCGCGATAGGCAAAGCCCACGCGCGGCGCGAAGTAGTCCTTATGGTTGTTCATGCCGAGATTCGATGGGGTTGTTGCCGATGCCGGCAATGACCAGAGCGTGTTGTTCGAGGGATCGTAGTTGGAGAAGCCGCCCTTTTCGTTTGGCGTGGCCGGCGGATAGAGCTCCCAGCGAACACCGATATCGGCGGTGAGCTTCGGGGTGAGCTGCCAGCTTGTCCTGGCAAAGGAAGAACTCGCCAGGCGCGATAGGCGGGGAAGTAGGTATTGAGGTCGCGGCCTACCTGCGAAGGCACATCAAGCAGGAGGCTGGCCATGTCGTTGGCAGATGTTGGTCGAGGCACCGGGCTCCGAGGTGTGGTCTTCGCTGAAGGTGATGGCGCCGCGCGGGCTGAAGGTCTGGTCCTGCAGCAGGTCGTCGTGGATCGCGGCGGACTCGACGCCGAATTTGACCGTGTGATTGCGGATGATTTTTGTCCAGTGTTCACGATGTCGATATTCGTTTCGGTGCGTTTCCAGGGCAGTGTGGCGGTGTAGCCGATGAGCGGGTTGGAGAATCATTGTCCAGGTTGATGCCTACCTAGCCGCTGGTGTACTGGTTGATGTTCACGCCGGGAATCCCCAGACTGGGTAGCGTAATCGGTGCCGTAGTCGGAGGTCAGGGCGCTGTTGCCGTAGTGGGCCACGCCGATGCGCGCCTCGGTGAGCAGCGTGCTGGAGAAGGCGCGGTCGTAGTTGAGGCCGGTGCTGTAGGTATGCTGCTTGCCGGTGTCCGGCAAAGCCGCTTTGCGCCGGGCCGCCGCCCGCGCCAAAAGCCGGCGCCTGGATAGATGTTGATGTCCGTGCAAGTTGTAGCGGCCGCTGAGGTGATCCTTGTGCGACGACTTGAAGTCGATCTTGTCCAGTCGTAGCGATCGGTATCCTTAGTAGATAGGGCAGCATGATGAAGTAGTTATTGGTCGGCGAGGTGGTATTGGTGGCGAGGTTGGTGTTGGGCGCGGCCAGGAGTTCATGAGCGCGATGGAAGTTGATTACGCGCGAGTAGGGGATCTGGTTATTGGTGAATGAGTGCGGCCGCTGCCATCCGAATTGCCGGTAGCAGGGTCATAAATTGTCCCTTGCCGCTGGAGGTGAGCGGACCGCTCAGGTCGATGTAGCCGGTGGCGTTGGGAGTGTACCACTCGGCGGGGGATCGTGAGGATGTTGGAGTTCGCCTGATGATCCGTGAGTTCTCAAGTAGTCAGCGTAGTAGAAGAGCTTGTCCTTGATGATAGGCCCTCCGACGCCTTCCGCCGAAGTAGTTGTAGGAGTGATGGCCGACGGAGGTGTTGAAGTAAGTGCGGGCGTCAAGGACGCTGTCTGCGCATGAACTCAGTAGGCTACGCCGTGGAATTGATTGGTGCCGGATTTGATGCATGACGTTCGTGACGGTGCCGATGGCCCGTGCCGAGTTCGGCGTCGAAGTTGCTGGTGGAGACGTCGACGGTTCTGAATGGCTTGCGATCGGGCGGATGTGGACTTGCAGCAGTCCGGTGCGCTCGTTGTTGTCGATTCCTTCGATCTGATAGTTGTTGCCCATGCGCATCTGCCCGTTCACCTGAGTTTGCAGGGAGCTGGCGGCGTTGAAGAACTGGGAGTGCTGGAAGGAAGCGGCGGCTCGTGCCGGGCACGAGGTTGAGTAGATTCTGGAAGTTATGGTTGATGCCGAGCGGCATGTTCTCGGTGTGGACCGCGGACATCTGGCTGCCGGTGGTGGCCGTTTCGGTCTGGAGCAGCGCAGCCTGGGCGGAAACTTCAATGGTTTCGGAGACATTGCCGGGCTGGAGGACCAGATCGACGCGGGCCGTGGTGTTCACCTGAAGGACGACACCGCCGTGGGTGGTCTTCTTGAACCCGGTGACTTCGCAGGTCACGCTGTAGGTGCCAGGTGGGAGGTCAGGGTAATTGTAGTTTCCACTGTCGTTGGTCGTAGCCACGCGGGCAACGCCGGTGTTTGTTTCCGTGAGGGTGACTTTGACGTTGGGAACAGACGCCCCACTCGCGTCTGTCACGGTGCCCAGCAAGGTGCCGTTTACCGCTTGCGCTACAAGTATCAAGCTTGTGGCGATGAGTATAACCAGTGCGGTTGTGATCGCTTTGAACTTCAAGTGTGCCCCTTTGACGAACGTGGACTTACTTGTATGTTTACCCGGGCCAAGTCAGTCATTCCAAAAGCCCGCTCGTCAATTCTGCGCCTACTGGACTGTCAGTTGGGGTTTAACAGGTTTGCTAACGGCCCGCTACGTTGTTGAAAGCTAAAGCGATCGATGGAAATTGCTGCAAAACGGTTAAGGTGTTAGCATTGCTGAGGCGTAACATGGCGCACAAGGCCAGTCCAGACCCGGTGCCCGCGTCCGCACCGGCAAGTCCCGCGTCTCCCCAGCCCGAAGTGCGCAACACGGAAGTGCTATTGGAGTTGCGGCAAGTTCTGGATAGTCCGGAGTTTGCCGGATCGGAGCGCGGTCGGACGCTGCTGGTCTACCTGGTGGAGAACGCTCTGAACGGCGGACTCGAGCGCCTGAAGGAACGAACCATCGGAATCGAGATCTTCGGCCGGGACGCCTCGTACGATACCGGACAGGACGCGATTGTCCGGGTTTCGGCGAACAGCGTGCGAAAGCGGCTGCAGGCCTATTACAGCCAGATGCCGGTAGGCAGCGGAGTCCGCATCGTGCTTCCTCCGGGTACTTACGTGCCCGAGTTCCAGCGCGTCGTGGAGCCGCCCGCGGCCGAGGCGCAGCCGGCTCCCGTTCCCGCGGCCCCTCCAGCACCGGTTGCGGCTCCGCATCGCTCGAATGCCCCCCTCTTCGCCGCCCTGGGTGTCCTGCTGGTGGCTTGTGGAGTCCTGGGCTATCAGAACTGGCGGCTCCGGCTGGCGGTTCCGGCGCCGGTTCGATTGGACGTCCTGCCCTGGTCCGCCTTTGCGGGGCGCACGGACGCCGGCATTGTGCTGACGGACGCGAATTTCACGTTGCACAAGTTTTTCAAGCACAAGGAAATGTCCCTGGCGGAGTATTCGAGCCAGGACTGGTTGCACGATCTGAAGACGCAGGCGCCCGGGTTGCTGACCCTGAGCGCCGTACCTTATACGAGCGTCGCAAGCGCAGTGACGGCGGCGAAGATCGGCGTGATGCTGGACCGTTCCGGAGTGGCTTCCTTTGTTCGTTCCGCTCGCAATATGCAGGTGGACGATTTTAAGGAAGACCGGCCGATGATCCTGCTGGGCAGCGCTCCCTCCAATCCGTGGGTGGAACTGATCCACGACCGGCTGAACTTTTATGTGGGCGTGGATGTAAGTAGGGGGATGCAGGTCATGGTCAACCGGGCCCCCAGGGAGGGAGAGCCGGCTTCCTACGTGCCGACGGCGCAAAATCAATCCGCGGGGATCGCCTACGCCACCGTGGCGCTGCATTCCCAACCTGGCGAACAAGGGATCCATTCTGCTCATCGCGGGCACAAATGCCAGTGCCACACAGGCCGCTGGGGAGTTTCTGACGGACCTTCCGCTGCTGAGGACGGAACTGGCCGGGAGGAAGATTCTGCCGGGCAGGAAAGCACGGACGCTGGAACTGCTGCTGAGAGTGGACTGCATGAGTTCGGGGGCCAGCCGCTCAGAAGTCATCGCGCATCGCTTGACTCCCTAAGCAACCGGCCCCCGTCACAGGCCCGAGGAGGTAGGCCGAGGTCTAGTTCTGCTGGGGCGTGGTGATGGGACGCGAGCTCTTGCCTGCGCGTGCTTCGCTCACTTCCACCTTGTACTTGCTGAGGATCTGGGCCGTGGCGAGGTCGAGCTGAACACGGGCGCGGCTGTAGCCTGCCAGAGCGCCCACTTCGTTGCCCTGTGCCTGGGCCAGGTCGCGTTGGGTCTGGACGACCAGGAACGCCGTGGAGGCGCCCAATGCGTACTTCTTGTTTTCCGCGTCGAGGGTCTGCTGCTGCAGGACGCGCGCCTTGACGGCTGAATCGTAGCGCGCCTTGGCCTGGATCACGGCAATCTGGGCGTTCTGCACGTTCACCCGAATGTCGTTGATCTGGCGCTGGGCGTTGATCTCCTGCTGGCGCAGGGAGAGCGTGTCGCGAACGTAGTCGGCCTTCGCCGTACGGTTCCGGATGGGAACGTTGAGGCTGAACGCGATGGAGTAGTCGGGGAAGTTGCGCCGGAAGAGCTGCGACAGAGCCGTGCCATAACCGCCCTGGAAGAAGGGGTCCACGTTGTGGATCACGGCGGGCTGACCGTTGGGCGCGGGCACTTCGTTGGTGGGGCCGGCGAGACCGTTGTTGGTGGCGGTCGCCTGCACCTGTAGGGAGGGCAGCAGTGCGTTGCGGCTGCCGTTCAGACCGATCTTTGTGTTCTCGATGTTGATCTGGGTCTGGGCGACGTCGGGCCTGTCCCGCAGGGCGGAGTCCACGAGTTCCTTCAGGTCGATGCTGAGATCGATGGTGGGCTGGATCAGCGTATCGGTGGGGACGATGCGGGCTTCCGACAGGGTGGGGCTGGCCACGCCGGTGCGACTGAGGGCGCTCTTGACGATGGTCTCCTGCTGGAGCAGCGAGGTTTCGGAGTTCGTCAGATCCTGCTGCGCCTGAGCCACGTTGGCTTCGGCGCGCACGATTTCGATGGGCGCCAGGGTGCCGATCTCCACCTGCTTTTTGTTGTCCTCGTAAAACTTCTGGGCGACTTCGAGGGCCTTCTTCTTTACCTTAAGGTCTTCGCTGTAACTCACCAGATCCCAATAGAGGTTCACGATGCCCGCCACGGTGGTCATCACCTGCTGCCTGAACGTGAGGTCCGACAGACGGATGTTGTTCTTGGCCACGCGGATGTTGCGGTTGTTGACGGCCAGACCCCAGCCTTGCAGGAGGTTCTGAGTAATCTGGAGGGTCATGTTGGGATTCCAGCCGGGGTTGATGTCGCTGCGGTAGTTGTTCGACTTGAACCAGGTGTTGTTCCAGCCGTAGCTCAACGTGGTGCCGGTGAGCCACGATTGCTGATAGCCCGTGCCCCAGTAGCGGGAGTCCGAGATCAGGGCCGTGGTGCCGGTCGTGACCGTGTTGGACTGCGGAGAAGAGCGGTGGCCGAACTGACTGGAGAAGTAGAACGACGGGTCAAGATTAGGAATTGAGGTACCAGTCTGGGTGATGACTGCGCCGCCGGCGCTGGACGTGGTACCGCTGCCGGAGTTGGAGGTGTTGTTCGAGGTGCCGCCGGTGGCGCCGCCGGTCACCTGCGACTGGGCGGAGCCGGAGGTGCTGCTGACGGCCGTGGGCACGCCGCGCAGCAGGCCGCCGGCCTGGGCGCGGAGCAAGTCGGCCTGCGCCAACTGGGGGGTGTAGCGCTGAAGCTCGAGGTCCAGGTTGTTCTCCAGGGCGAGCGCGATGACGTCGTCCAGACCCAGGTAGATCTTGCCGCCGCGGATGAGCGATTCCAGCCGGCTGGAGTTCTGCAGGTTGATAGGAGCGACATCGGCCTGCTTATAGTCGCGGATGAAAAACGGGCCCTTCGCGGTCGGGAACGTCGAAAAATCGGATCTCACGGCCGGTGGCGCGGAGGTGCCCGGCGTCTGCGGAGCCTGGGCCAGGCTGGCCGGTGCAATCATGAGCGCCGCGAGGAACACGGCGAGAATCGGTCGGATCAAATTCATCTTGAGAACTTCCTGCTTTGTATGGATGCTCGGCTTATTGCGTTTTTAGGTCAAAACTCTAGAACGCTGCTGACGAGGCGGATGTTCCTGCAAAATCAACTTCATGGTAGCGCAGGGACGCCCCTCAAAGCCCCATCCCGGAGACGAAATGTGTTCGCTTTCGGACAGACTGTAGCGATGGTGGGACGAATCACACTCACCCGGGGGGCTCCGATGCTAGACTATTCGCGAAGTGGCACTCTCTCCTGAATCCCTCCTGGACATTTTCCGCCAGACCGGCGCGTACTTGAAAGGACACTTCCGGCTGACCAGTGGGTTACACTCTCCCGAATATTTGCAGTGTGCCCTGGTCCTGCAGCACCCGAATCACGCCGAGACCTGCGGCCGGGAACTGGCCGCGGCGATGCGAACGCTGGCCGGAACATCTTCCGTGGATGTTGTTGTATCTCCAGCGATGGGTGGCCTGATGATCGGCCATGAAGTGGCGCGGGCGTTCGGTGTCCGCCATATCTTCACGGAACGGGATACAGATCGAAAGATGACTCTCCGCCGGGGGTTCTCGCTCCAACCCGGGGAGCGGGCCGTCGTGGTGGAAGACGTCATCACAACCGGCGGCAGCACCCTGGAAGTGGTGGAACTGCTGAAAGCAGCCGGCGCTGAAGTGGTGGCGGCCGGATCCATCATCGACCGCAGCGGCGGCAAGGCGGATGTCGGCGTCCCCCGAGCGGCCCTGGTGACTTTGAGCGTGACCGCCTACAACCCGGCGGAATGCCCGCTGTGCCAGCAGGGACTGCCGGTGGTGAAGCCCGGTTCGCGCCCCTCCTGAGCCGGCCCATGCGCCGCATCCGCATCACCGTCGCTTATGATGGCACGGAGTTCCATGGCTGGCAGGTGCAGCCCGGTCTGCCCACCATACAGGGCTGGCTGGAACAGATTCTCACCGGCATCGAGAGTGCGCCCGTCCATGTGCATGGCAGCGGGCGGACCGACGCCGGAGTCCACGCACACGCTCAGGTCGCGGCCTTCGACCTGGCCAATCCGATCCCTTGCGACAATTTGCGCCGGGCGGTGAACCGGCTGCTGCCGCGCTCCATTCGGGTGACTTCGGTACAGGAAGCGGCCGAGGACTTCCACCCGCGGTTTCAGGCGAAAGAGAAGACTTACGAATACAGGATCTGGCGGGAAGAGATCTGCCCGCCCATGCGCCGGTTGTATGTGTACCACCACCCGTACCCGCTAGACGAAGGCGGCATCATCGCCGCGGCCGCGCTGCTGGAAGGCGAGCACGACTTCACCGCGTTTTCGGCGGCCGATGAGAAGGATGAGCTGGGCGGGTCGAAGGTGCGGCGGATCTTTGCCTCGGCCGTGTGGCGCGAGGGCGGCGAACTGGTGTATCGTGTGCGCGGCAGCGGCTTTTTGAAGCACATGGTCCGTATGATCATGGGCACGCTGCTGGAGGTGGGCAAGGGCAACCTGACCGAGGCCGATGTGCTGGCCCGCCTTGAACCCGGCTATCCGGCGAAAGCGGGACCCGCCGTCCCTGCCTCCGGCCTCTGTCTGATGAATGTGGAGTACTGACCATGAAACGTAAGCTCGCCATTCTGTTTCTTGCCGCGGCGCTGGGCCTGAGCGCGGCTCCGCCCATCCCGGTGATCTTCGACACCGACATGGGCAACGACATCGACGACGCGCTGGCGCTGGCCATGCTGCACAGCCTGGAGACGCGCGGTGAGATCCGCCTGGTGGCGGTCACGGTCACCAAGGACAATCCCTGGGCTCCGCGTTTTGTGAGTGCCGTGAACACGTTTTATGGACGGGCCGGGATTCCCATCGGCATGGTGAAGAACGGTGTCACGAAGGAGGAAGGGAACTACCTCCGCAAGTCCATCGACGGGGGCCGTTATCCCTTCAGCAACCAGACGCAGGACGCGGTGGAATTGCTCAGGAAGACCCTCAGCGCCCAGGCGGACGGCAGTGTCGTTGTCATTCAGGTGGGGTTTTCGACGAATCTCGCGCGACTGCTGGAATCGCCCGGCGGGCGCGAACTGGCCGCGAAAAAAGTGAAGGTACTGTCGCTGATGGCCGGGGATTTTACGAACCATGGGCCCGAGTACAACGTTAAGGAAGATGTGCCCAGCGCGAAGAAACTGGTGGCGGACTGGCCCACGGAGACGATCTGGAGCGGCTTCGAGATCGGCCAGACCATCAAGTTCCCGGCTCGTTCCATCAGTAATGATTTCGCCTGGTCGGCGAAGAATCCGGTGGTGGACGGCTACAAGAACTATATGAAGTTCCCCTACGACCGGGAGACCTGGGATCTGACGGCCGTGCTGGCCGCCCTGCGCCCGGATGGGGGCTACTTCACGCTCTCGAAGCCGGGCCGCGTGGCGGTCGATGACAAGGGCATGACGAAGTTCGAAGTGTCGGTGGGCGGGCGTGACAGGTATTTGATTGTCAATGACTTACAGCGGGCCAGGGTGCTGGAGGCGCTCATCTGGCTGGCTTCGCAGCCGGTTCACTAAAGTTGGCATGTTAGGCTGGTAGAGACACTCCTTATGAGCGAAAAGGTCATCAGTCCGTACCCGGCGTTGCCGCCGATCACGAAGTGGTTGCCGGTTGTCGCAATCGCCTGGCTGGTGCCGGGCGGCGGCCATTTCCTGTTGAAGAAGACCTATCGCGGCGCCATTCTGTGCGGCTGTTCCGTCATCATGTTCCTGCTCGGACTCACGATGCGCGGCTATATGTTCCAGCCGATGACGGGCGATCTGCTCACCACCATCATCTATGTCGGGGGCTTCCTGGCGGATCTGTCCAATGGGGTGCTCTACATTCTGACGAAGATGTTCGGGTACTCAGCGCCGGACGTCGCGGGCCACACCGTGGACTATGGGACGAAGTTCCTGGTGGCGGCGGGGCTGTTCAACATTCTCGCCATCGTCGATGCGTTTGAAATCGCCGTGGGGCGGAAGGAGTAGCCGCATGCCGAAGATCAACCTCTCGCACTTCGAAGCCACCATGCTGTTCGCTTTGTTCACCAGCGCCGTGCTGGGCGTGGTGACGAAGAAAACCGACAAAGAACGCCTGCGCTATGGCCTGACGTCGTTCGGCTGGTTCGCCGCGACTGTCTTCGGCCTGGGCTGGCTGATGTTCCTGGGGCATCGTTAAGCAGATTCATGGCGGCCCACGAAAACGGGCCTGACACCCGCCAGGTCCTCGAGCGCGAGCTGCGCTACCACGAAGAGCTCTACTCCGGCTTCGCGCAGAAGCATTTTGCCCGCCCGGCGGTGCGTGCACTGCGGCGGAACATGGTGCGCCGGATCCTGCGGCAGACGCGGATGCAGCCTTCGGCCCGCGTGCTGAGCATCGGCTGCGGCATTGGCGATACGGAGCTGCTGCTGGCGCCTCATGCGGGTCATGTGACCTGCCTCGACCTTTCGCCGGCGGCTGTGCGCCAGGGACGGGCCGACGCCGAGCAGCAGGAGATCCGCAACGTCGAGTTCGTCGAGGGGACTTCCAATGCCGTGGGTGGGCAGAAGTTCGACGCAGTGATCGCGATCTTCTTCCTCCACCACTTGCCCGACCCCGCTGGAGCGATTTCCCGGAGAGCTGGATGGGTTGCTGCGGCCCGGCGGATCGTTCTATTCGCTCGACCCCAGCGTGAATCGTCTGTCGGGCAAGGTGGGCCGCCTGCTGGTGCCGAAGCTGATGGAGAGCTATCAGACCGATGACGAGCGGGAGCTCCATCCCGACCGGACGGCTGAGCTCTTCCGGCCTGCGTTCCCGAAAGTCCGCCGCGACTACTACGACTTCGGGTCGTCGCCGATGGCCGGGCTGTTTCCTGGTTGGGCGGCCGGGTATCACCTGGCCCGGTGGGCCGATAATGCGATTCTCAGCATCCCACCGCTGCGGAGCATGGGGAGCAACTTCGAGATCATTGCGCACAAGTCATAACCGTGTATTCTGATGGTTAGCCACGGATTTAGTGCATATCCGGAATCTGCCCCAGAAGGTTGGGTTGGGATCAGTGATGCACAGGCGGAGTTTCTCATCCCCCGCAATTTTGGCCGGCCTCATGATGTTGGGCCTTGGGCTTCGACTCGGTGCGCAGCCTCTGGCGAGCCAGCCTGAACTATGTGGAAACCGTGAATCTGGCGTGGTTGCGCCACTCGGCGTAACGGCGGTTTCAGAGGAGAGCAGTGGCACGCTGGTGACGATGCAGCTTGCCAAATCGGTTGTCACCATCCAAATGCCGGTTGTCAGCAAGGTGGAGCAAGTGTGTCCGGACGTTAACGGAAAGCTGCTGTTTTTCGGCCGTCTGACCGAAATCTCTTACGACATCTACATCGTCGATCCAGTGGACGGCGCCGTGCTGGATACAATCCGTGCAACGACGCCCGCAATTTCCCCGGATCGGCGCTGGTTGGCGTACCGAGCCTTTTGGCCTCGGTTCAGCGACCTGGAGCCGTCTGAAGAGTACCTGCTCTACGACCTGACCGTGGATGCGGCGCGCAACACGGCTGCAGGCACGGAGGCCGACCAGAACTCCGGTCGGGGTTTCGTGTTGTATCCTCGCATCGCGGGCGGCAAGCCCTTCTCGCACGCCGGGCTTCCGCCAGGCTTGACCCATGTGTTTCGCGCCGATGCCTTGCGCTGGTCTGATGACAGCAAGTCTGTGATCTTTGCGGACTCGGTGCAGGACAAGGTCAGCATCGTGTGGGTGGAGATTGGGCAGTCCAGCAGGGATCTTGCGCATCGGGTCCTGCCGGTCATTCCGGCTGATGTTTGTGGAACGATTGAGGGCTGGAACGCGTCGGATGGGCCGTGGTACCCGACACTCACCGGCGTGTCGCGGTCGGATGGCCGCATCACGCTCGACATCCAGACGGCTGCAGCTGCCTGTGGGACGAAATCGTGGCGGGTCACAGAATCAGACTTTCAGGCGGCTACGTTGGAAGTACACCCGACGCTGGCAGGTCCCTTGCGCGAGTCGATCCGATTGAATTGACTCGACCCGCCCATGTGAACTCGGGATAGATGTCGAACCAGCGCACATTTGAAGATGGCCGGATTACCTGGAGAGGGCAAAAACTCCTGATCGCAGGGAACCGACCCGAGAGGAATCCGCAATGAAACGATGGATTTTGTCCGCAGTGCTGTTGGCTGTAGTCGGCGACGCCGCCTTTGCGCAGGATGGTGGCATGTTGGACGTAATGTCTCCTCAACCATTGGTGGGGGTGTCACGCGAGCTGAACGAAAAGTATGGCTGGGTGATCAATTTCGAGGACGCGCCTGTGTCTTCTCCGAAGTTCGCGATGACAGTGATGGACGGCCGGGGTAAACCAATGGTGGTTGCGAGACCCAGTCGAATCTCTGTCCGCGCGAAGCAGTTTGCACTATTGGACGATGACGGCCGCCGCAAGCTCCTCCAGAGCGCTATTGATCAAGCCAATAACGCTGGTGCGCCGGTTCGCTATGGATATTCCATGGTTGGAGATATCGTTCGCATTTTCCCGCAGGAGATTCTCTCCGATCAGGACGGCACTTGGCGGGGCTTCACTCCACTGCTCGACACTCCCGTCTCCATCCCACAGGGGCGGTATCGAATCGGGCGTGTCATGCAGATGGTTCTGGCCGAGGTGGAACGTCGAAGAGGCGTGCAGATCTCGATTGGTACCGTCTCGCCAAATTTGTCGGCAAAGGAGGTTGTCGAAGGGGCGACAGAGGAATCCGCCAGGCTGATCTTGGACCGTGCATTCGATTCGGTCAACCGCCCTCGGTTGAAAGAGGGCTTCGAACGGCTTGTCTTCAGTTCCGAACTGAACTACTGGACGGATACCGAGACGTTCTTCTACAACATGGACGTTGTCAAACGGGTCTATCCACCTACACGTAACGTGGACACTGCACCGACTGCTCCTGCGACAGGTGGTCGATTCTTCTCGAAGTAAACAGTGTATGCTGAGGCTTGGTCACCGACCTGGTGCAAATCCGGAGTCTGGCTGACGCGAAAGAGACCGAGAACACGGAGTTCCGCCGCTTCCTGCGCCATCACCACGTCCCTGACCAGGCCTTCTACGACGTCGCCGTCGAAATTGAACATCACATCGATTGCCAGGCTTGTGCGAATTGCTGCCGGCAGACGCGCGTCAATGTGAATGACGTCGAACTCTCCCGCATCGCCGGGTTCCTGCACGATTCCATCGAGACCGAACTGCATGAATACGTGGAGGAGGATCCCTCGGATCACCGGCTTCTGCTGCGCCAGGAGAAAGAAGCCTGTGTGTTCCTCGATGGCAACCTGTGCATGATCTACGACGCCCGGCCCGACGCCTGCCGGAACTTCCCGCATGTCGACATGCACGGGTCCACGCTCGGCAGCCGCATGTCTTCGGTGGTACGAAACGCCTGGATCTGTCCGATCCTCTTCAACGCGCTGGAAGAGTTCAAACACCGCACGGGCTGGCACCCGCACCACGGTCAGGCTACTGACATTTCCCCTGGCACACCGTCTCACTGACCTTCTGCAGCGGGCCCAGTTCCTTGGTGCTGTTCACGGACGGCCGCTGTACGGCGAACACCTGCACCACGCTGCCGTCGCCGCTCTGCTGGGACGTGAATACCTGTTTCTCTGCAACCTGCATGGCGTTGCCGTCGGGAATGGCCCGCCCGGGCGCCGCGGGTCCGAAGACTTCGACTTCACGCCTCTCAGAACCATCGGCCGCCTTGGTGACCTTGGCGACGCTCTGCCGCGCCAGTTTGAGGCTGCCGGAGGTCGCCGACTCGTATTCGTCCACCTGCTCCTGCTGGACGCCCCCCTCCGTCTTGGAGCGAACTACCTTGCGGCCCGCTTCCGAGAAGCGGCCATTCGTGTCCTTGGTGAACACAGTCTCATCGCGCTCGCTGGAGGTCTTATCCTTGGTCTCCTGGGCGACACGCCGCTCCACTCGCTCGAAGCCGCCATTGATGCTGCTGCGCTCCACGTCGGTCTCGGTCACGGCGGTATTGCCCGACTTATGGGTCGAACTCACGGTGCGCTCGGCCGGTCTCATATTGCCGTTGAAGTCTGTGACGGTAGACCGTCGATTTCTCCACGGCTGAGCCGTCAGCGCGGGTCTCTGTCTCGGTGACCACCTTTTCCGGGGCAGCGGATTGCCGTTCATGTCGAAGCGCCGGACCGTGCGTTCCACCACCCGGACTCCGCCCTCGTTGCTGATGACCTTTTCCTCCACTTTCTCGGTGGGGATGGTGCGGCCGTTCAGGTTGCGCTGGGTCTGGGCCGTGCGTCCGTCGCCCGCCTGGCTCTGCGACCAGTCGACGCGGCGGCCGTTGATGTCGTAAACCGCTGTGCTGGACTGGCTTTGCTGCGCCAGCAGGGCCGCTGGGAGGGCGAGTAGGAACGCAATGGTCCTCATGCCCCGATTATCGGCTGAAGCCGCGCCGGTCTTTATGGGGGTTATTCCTCGCGTAAGGCCCGCAACGGGTCTACCGTCCGGGCCCGGATCGAAGGCGGCAGCATTGAGAGCGCGGCCGACCCCAGCAGCAGCCCCAACACCAGTCCATAGAGCCGGGCATCCCAAGCCCCCATCGCCCATCTGCTCGGTGAAGCGTGACAGGATCTTCACCAGGCCGGCTGCAAACGGCAGTCCGGCCAGCAGGCCCACCGCCACCGGCTTCAACCCGGCTTTAGCTACCATCAGTGACGATACTTCGCCCGCCTTCGCCCAAGGCCAACCGTATGCCCAGTTCCCTCGTCCGCTGGCTCACCGCAAACGCAAGCACACCGTAGATGCCCACCATCGCCAGGACCACCGCCAGACCGCTGATCGCCGCCACCACGACGGCCAGTGGCTTCAACGACGACAACAACTCCTCATAAACCAATGTCAGCGTCTGCGTCCCCCGCACAAGGCCGGGCTCATACCCCAGCCGCAACTCCTGCAGCACCTGACGCAGCGCCGTGCCCTCTCCGCTGAACCGGGAGAGGAGAAACGCCCGCCCGCGCGTAGCAGAGCCATGGGCAGGTAGACTTCGTTCGGGCTTTCGGCCGGGATGGGCCCGGTGGAGGCCACCACGCCGATCACCTGCGCCCGGATCCGTCCACCCGGCTGCAGGACTTCCAGCCGCTTGCCCAGCGGGTCCTCTCCAGGGAAGAACGCCCGCGCCGCCTCCTGTGCCAGCACCGCCGGCCACACCTCGGCACTGGTCCACTCCAACTCCGCGGGAGAAAACGTCCGGCCCAACCGCAGAGGTAAACCCATTGCCGGGAAAAAGCCGGCATCGGTCAGCCGCGCCGCTCCGCTCCGGTGGGAGCCATCCGGCAGCACGATGTCACGCTGGTGAGCCCCGCGCATCGGCAGGCCATCGGAAAACGAGACTACCTGAACCCCTGGCAGCGCGGCCAGCCGCCGCCGCAACTCATCCTGCGTCCGCAAAGCGCGCGCCGTGTCGTACGACTCGTTTCGGAACCACAGTTCCGTAACCATCAAGGTATCCGGCCGGAACTGGCTGCCCATCTCGCGGACGGATTCCACCGTACGCAACAACAGCCCCGAGCCCAGCAGGAGCACGAGGCTTGCCGCCACCTGCACCGAAACCAGCCAGCCCCGGAAGCGCCGACGCCCCGACCACACCGACCCTGCGCCCTTGAGCGATGAATAGATGTCCAGCTTCACCGATTCAAACGCCGGCGCCAGTCCCGCCAACAGTCCGGCCAGCAGAGCCGCTGCCGCTGTGTAGCCCAGGATCCTGAGATCAGGTGAAACTCCGGCGCCAGGATCGGCCGCTGCGGGGCGGGAATGATGATCGCCAGCAACGGCGGTACTCGCAGCGCCAACCACAGGCTCAATGCGCCCGCGCCCGCCGCCAGCAGAACGCTCTCTGTGAAGAGTTGGCGCAGCAACCGCCCGCGGCCCGCCCCCAGGCTCAGCCGAACCGCCACCTCCCGCTGCCGCACCGCCGCGCGCGACAGCAGCAGCGACGCTACGTTGGAACACGCAATCAGCAGCACCAGAGCCATCGCGGCCTGCAATAGTGGCAGGATCAGCATCAGTTTGGGACGCAGAAACGGCCGCTGCACCATGGATCCGTCCGTCACCAGCACGTCCATCGACTCCCGCGGATTCTGGGTGTCGAACTGCCGCGCCACTGCGTTCAACTCCTCGTGTAGCTGCCGCTGGCTCGCACCCGGCTTCATCCGCCCCGCGACTTCCAGCCAACGTGCGGTGTGAAACAGCCCTGCGTCCGCTTCCATTAGCCGCTGGAACGACAGCGGCGCGACGAAATCCGCGGCCCCCATGGCTCGATTGTCGAAGGACTCCGGCAGCACACCGATCACCGTCAGGGTTCGCCCCTCCAGCCGCAACTTCTGCCGAATCACCCCGGTTTCGGCACCGAACGTCTGGCGCCATCGCCGTTCTCCGATCAGCGCCACGGAGCCGTCGCCCGACGGTGCGCACTCCTCCTGGGTGAACCACCGCCCGAGCAGCGGCTGCCGTACTCCGACCACGCTCATCGCGTCGTAGGAGACGAGTTTCACGCGGGTCGGATTAGCCGTTGTGTCGCTGGCTTCATAGGCCGGACGCCACTCGCTCCAGGCCGCCAGTTTTCCCAGAGACGGCGCCTGGCTCTGAAACGCCAGGAACTCGTCATACGCAATCCCGCGATCACCCTCCTGCGCCCACTGCCCGTTCGGCGCCGCTACCAGCTTCTGCGGGTAGAACTGTACAAATGCCCGGCCGTCTACCTCCGCCTGGCCATTCAGCATGACGGTGTTCAGAAACGTGAAGACGCTGCTGTTGGCCCCGATCCCCAACGCCAGCGTCCCAATGGCCGCCGCCGCGAACCCGGGATTCCTCCGCCAGCCCCGCAGTGCATATTGGATGTCCTGCCACGCCGACTCCACCACCGGCCAGCCCCGCTGATTGCGGTTCGTCTCCTTCAAGGATTCCTCGAACCCCAGTTTCAGGCGCGCCGCCCGCAGCGCATCGGCCGGACCCATGCCTTTGGCCTGGAACTCGGCTGCCAGCATCTCGAGATGGGCCGCCAGTTCCTCGCTGAACTCCTGGTCGAGCCGGCGGCAGCCGGTCAGGGCCCGCCACTTCGCTCGCAGTAGGGCGAATCGGGTCTTCATGGTTTGGGCGCCTCCCCTTCGAGTGCGAACAGACGGGCCATCACGTCGGTCAATCGCTGCCAGTTGTGGGTTTCGCTGGCAAGCTGCCTGCGTCCTTCCGCGCTGATTTCGTAGAACTTCGCCTTCCGCTTGTTGTCGGACTCTCCCCACGCCGAGGTGATCCAGCCGCGCTGCTCCAGGCGCACCAGGGAGGCATAGATCGTCCCTTGATTCAACAAGATAGCGTCCCCGCTCACCTGTTCGATGCGGCGTGCGATGCCGTAGCCGTGCAGCCGCCCCAGCGCGAGCAGCGTCTGCAGAACCATCAGGTCCAGCGTGCCTTGCAGCAGTTCCAGGCGTTCGGGTTCCGACATCGTGCGTTTCTCCTTTGGGATGACCACATATATGCCATACTTCCTGTGGCGTGTCCACAGGAATCTTAGGAGATGGGGGAATCTGACAGAAAAACGCTACAATTGTTGGATAGGGGCTATGAAAAGCTTTCTACATCGAAACCTTTGGCTGCCAGATGAATGTGCATGACTCCGAGAAAGTCATTGGCACGCTGGAACAGCGCGGGTATGCTCAGGTCGAGACCGCCGGATGCGGCGGACCTGGTTCTCTACAATACCTGCAGCATTCGCGATAAAGCCGAGCAGAAGGTGTTCCACCGGCTGCAGGAGGGCAAGCGCGCCAAGGGCAAGATGTTCGGTGTCCTGGGTTGTGTGGCTCAGCAGGAAGGCGAGAAGATTTTCGAACGAGCGCCGCATGTGAGTCTGGTGGTGCGGGTCCGCCAGTTACAACAAGTTGCGGTGAATTGCTGGTGCATATTGAAGACCGGCGAGCGCAAGGCGTAACGGGACTGAGCCTGGATACCGAGGATACGTTCGAGACGCCGCTGACGCGCCGCGACAATCCGCACCGGGCGTACCTGACGATCATCGAAGGCTGCGACAAGAACTGCGCCTATTGCGTGGTGCCGTTCACGCGCGGGCCGGAACGCAGCCGGACGTCGCAGCGCGTGATTGCGACGAGGCGGCTGAACTGGCGTCGCACGGCTATTCCGAGATCCAGTTGCTGGGACAGAATGTGAACAGCTATCGCGATCCTTCGGCGGCGGGCTGGGATTTTGCGCGTTTGCTGGAAGAGGTGGGCCGGGTGCCCGGCATTCGCCGCGTGCGGTTCACCACCTCGCATCCACGCGATTTCGTGAAGGAGATCATCGACGCCATCGAACGCACCGACGCTCTGTGCAATCACGTGCATCTGCCGGTGCAGAGCGGGGTCGTCGCGCGTGCTGGAAGCAATGCAGCGGTCGTACACGCGCGAGCGAGTACATGCGGCGCATTGAGTGGATGAAGAACGCCGAGCGCGACATCGCCATCACGACCGACATCATCGTGGGCTTCCCCGGCGAGACTGAGGAGGATTTCGACGAGACCCTGCATCTGATTGAAGAGGTTCAGTATGACGCGATCTTCAGCTTCAAGTATTCGCAAGCGGCCGAATACGCCCGCGCTCGCAGCTGGAAGATCAGATGCCCGAGGAAGAAAGAGCCGCCGCCTGACCGATTCTGCAGGAGCGCCAGCGCGCCGATTCAGATTCGCCGCAACACCAGCCTGGTGGGACGATTGCCAAGAAGTGCTGGTGGACGGCTTCAACAGGTCCACCGGACAGTGGATCGGCCGGACCTCGCCAGAATCAAGATTCTGAATTTCACCACCGCGCCGCGCCCGGATGGCACGCTGATTCCGCGCGAAAGAATGATCGGCAACTACCTGCCGGTGCGGGTGACCCGCGCCGGGTCCGAACTCTCTGGTGGGTGAATGTGCTATAGCGGTGTAAGGAAGGCGGGAGCTCCAATGGAAGTTGAGATGAAGATTCGCGGGCTGATGATGGACCCTGTCACCAACATGCCGATCGTCGATCTCAAGGATGCCAACGGAGGAAAGATCTTGCCTATCTGGGTGGGGATTTACGAGGCCAACGCGATCGCCCTGGAGATCGAAAAGGTGAGTACGCCGCGCCCGATGACGCACGACCTGATCAAGAACGTGCTGCTGGGCCTGGAAACAGGAGTCCGCAAAGTTGTTGTGAGCGAATTGCGCGACGACACCTTCTATGCCGTCATCTGGCTGGAGCGGGGCGGAGAGATTATCAGCATCGATTCCCGGCCCAGCGACGCGCTGGCCCTGGCCCTGCGTCTGGACTGCCCCATTTACGTGGAAGAACAGGTTCTGAAGACTTCGAAAAGTACGGCGAATGTCTCCGACAAGGTGACCAATGAGGAACTCCGGCGGTGGCTGGAAGGGCTCAACGACGAGGACTTCGGGCGCTATAAGATGTAGGTTTTCGGTGAACCCGGACATCCTGATCCAATTGGAAAAGATTGCGGCGGCGGGCATTGAGATCATCCCGGCGCCCCAGGTGCCCTCGCATTTCGTCTTCTCGCGCGACGGCTGCGTGGTGCTGGTGGAACGCCGCGGCGAGGGATTCGGCTCTGTGGGGTCGCCTGGATTGCTGAGCGAGAAAGGCGGATTCGCGGCGCTGGTCGACCGGGCAGGGAAGGCCTGGTTCATCGCCAAAGGCGAGGAGCGTCCGGCCCAGCCGGGTGAAGCCGAAGCCGCCCGCAGGCTTTTTACAGATCTGAAGTCAGCTTTGCGCTAACAACCGTCCCTTTCCGCCGTATTAGTAGGTGTGAAGAGACAAACACAGTTCGGAACCGGCGCCCCGATGGCGACCCTGGCTGTGCTCGCTCTCGTCCTGTCCGGGATGGGCGCTCTCTCCCCGTTGCGGGCATTGCCCGGCACGGCTCAGCGCTTCGTCTGTTACATGACCGCCCTGGACCAGAGCGGCCAGCACCTCAGCCTGTGGGACAAAGTCACCTACAGCCTGATGCTCTCGGGACCAAATCCCAAACAACCTAACCCAACCCAGGCGCGCATCTGACATCCGGCCGCTGACCTCCGGATGCCGCTGCGCGGTAGAGAAACCTTGCGGGGCCCGTGTGTGTGCTCGGGCCCACGGTTTCAGGAATTTACAGATCCTTACGTTCGCCGGAGTGCCCATTCGATGAATTCGCTCGTCATAGTTGGTGTGAGAAGAAATAAACAGTTCGGGAAAAGCACTCCGGTGGTCGCTTCGGCCGCGCTGGCTCTCACCCTGCTCGGCCTGGCGGCGATCTCGCCTGTGAGGGCGCTGCCCGTCACCGCCCATCGCTTTGTTTCCTACATGCACGCTATCGACAAGAGCGGCCAGACCATGAGCCTGGCCGACAAGATCACCTATAGCCTGGTTCTGTCCGGACCGAATCCCAAGCAGGTCCGCCCCGTCCGGCCCTCCGTCGGCCGCATCTGACAGACAGGCTACTCATCCGACAGCAATCTTCGCCCTATCACCGCGGGGCTGCCCCGGCGCAAAAAGGCCGGCGTGTGCGCCGAAAGAGTCTCAAGCGCACGCGCCGGCCGCAGGGATCAGGGTGGATCTCTCTAACCACCCCAACCACAGACTAGGGCAACGCCGTGACGGATCCGAACACGCCGTGGTCGCCTTTGGCGCCGGACGGGCCACCCGAAACCGCTGCTGTGAAATACAGTGTGTTAGCGTCTCCGCCGCTGCGTCCATTGCCGAATGCGAGGCCCCAGAGGCCCTCCAGGGCCACCGGCGTCCCATCCCGGTAGGTGAGCAGGCCCACCGCCCTACCGCTTGTCAGATCGAACGCATTGATGCGCCCGTCGCCGAAGTTGCCCACCAGCAGCGTATTGCTGTAATCCCCGAAGAATGCCGGGGCGATGGCCATGCCCCACGGAGAATTCAGCACACCGCCGGTCACCAGCCGTTGCTGGAAGTTGCCGTCCAGATCGAAGACGCTGATGATGCCGTTGCCCTGGCCCGGCACGTCCTGTGATCTTCGCGTCATTCTGCTTGGCGTAGGCCACGAACAGCCGCTTGCCGAAGCGTTGGATATTGAACGGAGCGAAGCCCGCCGGCAGGTTCGGATCCTTGAATCCGCCCGGCGCCGGCACGGCCTGATAGGTGTAGTCGAAGACGTCGATATTGCCGGAGCTGAAGTTTGGCGCATAAAGCATCGGTCCGCTACCGCTGATGCCCATCGCCAGACCCTTGTAGATGGCTCCGGCGTTATCCACCTTCAGCACCGCGTTGCCGGGATCCACATCGCGGTTCCAGCCCGCGATGCCGCCCGTCTCGGTAGAGAAGATAAACGCGGCCGGTTTGCCCGAAGCGACCTCGAAACCCGCCGTGCCGTTCCAGATCTGGCCGGTCTGGCCGGCCCGGTCCATTCTTGCCCGCACCGTTGGGAACTTTCACGATGAGCGGATTCGCGGCTGGTGCCGGCGCTCCGTTTGTGTCGTATACGGTGGCGGTGCCGGTTCCGGCATTGGAGATCCAGAAGGGCGAGGTGGGGCTCATGGCGATCGCCCAGGGGTTGCTGAGGTTTGGATCCACATGCTCGCCCCAGCCGCCTGTCAGGTCGGAGGTCAGGTGGCGCACATCGTAGGCCGTGGCGGGCACCTGCAAGCTTCCGCCGCTACCCGTGGCCTCGGTGATGCTCAGGCTGCTGGTGTAGATGTGGTCGCCCTGCGGAGTGCCACTGTTGTTGGCGGCATTGCCGGCGACATAGAACGTCACCGCGCCCGATCCGGCGGGGCGGAGCCGTCCAGTCGATTTCGAAATCCACGCCGTTCGGTGTGCCTGGCCGTGTGCCGGCCGCCACGTGTTCAGCGAACTGCACAGGCGTTGAGGGTGAACATGGTTTCGGTGTCCCGGCCGGTAGCTACGCTGCCGTCGCAGAGAACCCTGGCGTTGCCGTCGGCGTTGTTCAGATCTCCGGCCTGCCCGTTGACCGGCTCGGAGGCCAGCCGGGCGGTGAGTTCAAAGCCCCAGCGGGATTGCTCGGGGTCGCGGACCTGGACCACCAGCCGGTAGGTGGCGCCCGGTTTGTAGGAAGTGCCTCCCGGGTAAACCACTCGCACCGATCCGCTGAATGAATTCAACGTGCCGGTATGGCACTGTGTGCACGCCAGCGGATTGTCTCCCGTAGTGCCCCCGTAAAACGCACCCGTGGTCCGCTGCTGAATGCGCTGGCCGGCAATGCGGCAAGCGCCAGGCAAAAAATCCCTGTGCCCAGAAATCTCTTCATTAACACCCTCCAGTTGGAACTGTGGGGTTGAGACACCGCATTCATTCGGGCGGAACAGCGGAGTTGAACAAAGCACGGAAACGGCTCCGGGGTGAGTTTTACAGATCTTAAAGTAGCCCGGCCCGACTCCCTGGGAGGTTTCCACGTCCTAGAAGATGTGAGCAGGCCAATTCAGTTCGGAATATCCCACTCCGGTGCTTGCCGGTGCCGTACTGGTGATGGCCTCCTTGGTGGTCTGGGGGCGATCGAACCGGTGCGGGCACTGCCTGCGACCGCGCAACGTTTTTGTTCCTACATGTACACCCTAGAGCAGAGTGGTCAGAAGCTGGGTTTCTGGGACAGGGTCACCTACAGCCTGATCCTATCCGGACCCAATCCCCGGAGCCCCGGCCGCCGGCCGCGGCGCGCGTCCGGTTCTGATCCTCCACAAAGAGAAAAGGGCGGATCCCCGGGGGAACCGCCCTTTCCAACAAACTACCTTGCTGCCGGCGAGCTTACTTCTTCGGCGCGGCCTTCTTCGCGGGTGCGGCCTTGCGGGCCGCCGGCGCCGGAGGAGCGGGAAGACCCGAAACATCCTTCGGTTCCACGTCGATCGTCAGGTTGAACGGATCCGGAGTGAACGCCGCGGCGGCGCCGCTGAATTCGAGTTCCAGACCAGGATCCGGGCAGACGGCCAGCGGGTTCTCGAACTGCAGCGTCACTTCACTCATGGAAGCGGAACTGATGCCGAGGACGACCTTCTTGGCCTTCTTGGGCGCATCGCAGGTCACAACCTTGCCCTTGAACTTCTCCACCTTCGTGCCGCCGACTTCAACGCCACCGGGAATCGCCGCGTTCTTCAACGTGGATTCAAAGTAGCTGGCGCCGTTTTCGGCGGACAGGCTGTGCTTGATGCTGATCCACAGTGCCAGCGTCGGGTTGGTCTTCTTCAGCTCTTCTTCCTGCTTGATGAGCAGTTCATCCTTGGAGTCGAGCTTGAAGCCGTCCGGAGGGATGGGGCTTGCCTTAGCCTTCGCGATGACGTCATCCATGCCGTTGGTGTCGCCATGGAAGTTCTTGTAGTTATTCTCGAATGATTTCCGGAGTTGATCGCGAGTCTGCTGAGGGAATGCGCCCTGGCCCTCGTACACCGCCGCGCGGCAGAAATGGAACAAAGCCGTGCCCTGCCGTTCGAGCTTCTTCGTACGCAGGTTGGCCGTGCCTGCCCAGGCCGAAGCCTGCGCGTCGCCCGGGTTGCGCTTCAACGCTTCCAGGAGCTGTTTGTCGGCTTCTTCATACTGCTGGCGCTGCAGCGCCACCCAGCCGAGAGTCCGGTAGGCTACTGATTCGGTGCCGGTCCGCTGCTGCTTCCACTGCTCATCAGTGGCCTGCGCGGGCTTACGGGCCGGGCTAAAAGTATCGTCCATCAGGCCGAGCATGGTCTTCGCCGCCTGCTCTCCGGCATCCAGCGCTGCCGGGGAAGTATCGTTCATGCTGATGGTCAGCAGGTTGACCCACACCAGAGCCTGAACCGCCTTGGGGTTCGTGGCCAGCCAAGCCTTGGCCGTATCCAGCATGCCCTTGGCATTACCCAGGGCCTGATAGGTGCCGACCAGCAGCTCATAGCGGCCTTCCTTGAAGTCAGATGTGGGATACTTCTGCTCCCAGCTCTGAATCAAGCCAAGCTTGGTCTGAGCGTTTGTCTCTTTCTTGATCGATTCGACTAGGTCGTACTCGGCTCGATCCTTCCACTGCGGCGCGGCCGCCTGGCCCCAGAGGGTAAGACCAAGCAGCGAAGCCGTAGCGACTCCCACAACTGCACGTTTCCATGAAAACAGCACCACATGCCTCCTAAAGGTCGGGTCAGATGCAATCCTTGCAGGCTCCGGGCCGCGACTGGGAACCCTGCTCGCCTACCAGCTTCGCAATTGCGGAGTATAGCCGAAGGGCTGATTCAGCCGCAAGCCTAAGAACCAGGCCGTAAACACATCATCATAGTACTGACTGCCCGTTCTTGACGCCGGCGGTTCCTGAATTGTCTCCCGTGCACGGCTTTCCACACTATCAAAAGCGCAACCGCGATGGAGAGCCACCTTTCGCCCAGCCCCGCTTCCAGGTTCGAATGTGAGAATCTGGTAACTCATCATGCGGTATGTCGACCTGGCCGTCATTGTCCTGTATCTCATCGGCATCACTTGGTTTGGCGCCCGTTTCAAGGAGTCGCAGAAGAGCCTCCGGGACTATTTCCTGGGCGGCCGCAACACGCCCTGGTGGGCCATCGGCTTCTCCATCGTCTCCGCTGAAACCAGTACACTTACCGTCATCGGGACGCGCCGTCCTCCTCCTTCCATCGGCAACTTCGGCTTCCTGCAGGTAGTTTTTGGCTACCTTCTTGCCCGCATAGTTATATCCACTTTGTTTTTGCCGCATTACTTCCGCGGCGAACTGTTCACCGCCTACGAACTCATGGAGCGCCGTTTCGGTCCGCGGCTCCGCAAGCTAACCGCTGGTACTTTCCTTCTACTTCGCGCTTTGGCCGAGGGTGTGCGCGTTTTCGCCATTTCCATCGTCGTCTCCATCATCCTTGGAACCGGCGAGGTCGCCTCCCATCGTCCTTATCGTGTGCCTGACGCTCTTTTATACGTTTGAGGGCGGGATTACGGCCGTCATCTGGACCGACGTGGTGCAGATGATCCTTTTTCATGTCGGTGGAGCCATCGTCAGCCTCTTTGTCATCCTCGGGAAAATCCCCGGCGGCTGGCCCGAAGTCTGGCAGTCGGCGCTACAGGCGGACAAACTCCATGTCTTCGACTTCCATTTCGCCTGGAGCATGGAGTTCTTCAAGCAGCCTTACTCGTTCAGGTGCTGTTCGGATTCTATCGTGTTTCCCTATTAACCTTAGCAATACGTAGTCGTAACGTGCTACA
>JASGIE010000165.1:0-65072 GCA_049841055.1 Paludibaculum sp.
TTGCTAAGGTTAATAGGGAAACACGATAGAATCCGAACAGCACCTAGAGGGCCCGCCGCCAGCGGCTTTGCCCCGCCGGTGCGCTCGCCGGAGGTCAGTCCGGATAGGACCGTGACCTTCCGCCTGAGTGCGCCAAACGCTAAGTCGGTTGAGGTCCGGGGTATCCTGCCAGAGCCGATTCCCATGCAGAAGGATGACACGGGTGTCTGGGCGGTCACCACTCCGTCGATGAAACCCGATCTTTACGCATACGCCTTTGTCGTGGATGGGCTGAGCATCGTCGATCCGGTCAACAACAGGTTCAGGCCCAGCTACCACAGCGCCTCCCAGAGCGCCGTTCTGGTGCCCGGCGACATGCCATGGACGCCTCTGTCGAACGCTCCGCGAGGTGCGGTGACACATCACGTGTACCAATCCAAGGTCGTCGGTGATGAGCGTGACTTCTACGTGTACACTCCGCCCAATTACAATCCCAAACGGAAGCAGCCGTATCCGGTCCTGGTTCTTCAGCACGGATTGTTCGACGAAGCGAACGCCTGGACCGAGGTTGGTGCCGCCCATGTAATCCTGGACGCGCTGATCAGCCAGGGCAAGGCCGTCCCGATGGTGATGGTGAATCCGCTGGGGTACGGAACTGCCAATGGACCCGCGGATATTGACCGGGAGGGCATGCTGTACGCCTACATCCGTACATTGCTGGAAGAGGTTCTGCCTCAGGTGGAGAAGCAGTATCACGTCTCGAGGAGCCCATTGGAGCGCGCCATTGCCGGTCTTTCCATGGGTGGCGGCGAAGCGATATTGGGCGGACTCAATCATCTGGAGACGTTCGCCTGGTTTGGGTCGTTCAGCGGGGCCTTCAACAACTGGACCGAGACCCGCCCCGTCCGGTCAACAGCCACACCCGGCTTCAGCCCCGGCGCGACCGGCAACGGACGCCGGCCGCAACTGACGCTTGTAGAGAGCCAGATCCCGCTTGCCTTTCCTCAGCTCGATGCGAAGTCGAACGCCCGCATCAAGCTGCTGTGGATGGCGTGCGGAACGTCCGACATCCTGATTGGTGTGAACCGGCAGTTCAAGGCGTATCTGGATTCCAAAGGCGTGAAGGCCACCTTCACTGAGATTCCCGACGTGGGCCATGTCTGGCCTCTGTGGCGCCAGAACCTGGCCGACTTCGCACCTCTGATCTTCCAGTAGCTGAGGAAATCCGGACGAACCGCCCGTTGAAGCGGCTTTTTGATCGCGCCGGGTCAGTTCGATTCTTCCAGGACTTCGATGCCGTTGACGCAGGCCATGCCTTCCACTGGTACGAAGGTGAGGACAATCTTGCCCTGGGCGGTCGGCCGGATGCTGGAGAATGTCCGGTCGAGCGGCCGGCCTTCTCCTCCCGCCTCTTTCATAATGTCGAAGTTCCGCAGCAGGGCCACGCCATTGCAGTAGACATCAAAGACGCGGCTGCCGAGACCGCCGACGCCGGTGTTCCTCGCACCGTAGTGGCCTTCGTTGAACTTCAAGGAGAGTCGATAGTGCCCGGCGGCGACGGGTATGGAATAGGAGAAATGGCCCCACCGTTCGCTGCTGTAGAGCGCCACGTCCGGCTGAAGGGAGTTACCAATCTGGGCGGGATTCGTGTTGCGAACCAGGGCATTGCCGCCCATGAAGTAAGAGTCGGCCTGCCACTGCTGTCCGTCGGAGTCCTGCCAGGCGGAGGTTCAACCGGCGCGGATGCGAATGGGCAGAGCCTTGGCGGTCTCGGCCGGAAGCAGTTCGATGGCGCTAAGCAGCGCGGTGCCTCTCTGGGGCGTGAAGCTGAGGTGTAGATAGCCGTCCGGCCCGGGTGAGATGTTCCGAAAGACTCGTTCATCGGCGATGTTGGCGCCCGCCGCGTCGGCCACGACGTCGAAGAAGTTGAGGATCCGGCTGCCATTGGCGGACACCTGGAAGACCCGCTGCCCTTCTCCGCTGGATTCGACGCTGACGAGATCAGAGAGGCCGGTCTCGGCGAAGTGGAGGTGCAGTTCGTACCTGCCGGGAGAGAGCGGGATGTCGTAGCGGAAGTCGCCCTGGCGGGAATGGCGGTAAATGTCCGGGTCGAGTGTCCGCAGAACCCGTTGGGCGGGGCGGACAAAGACGGTGCCGCCGGAGAAATAGCGGTCGGGTCCCCAGGAGCGGCCGCTGCGATCGACATAGGCGCCGGAAGAGCCGACGATGATGCGCACGGCTCCGCCGCTCGAAACGGCAGGTGGCGTGGGCAAAGCAGCTGGGGCCGCAGTGGTCTCGGGCAGGGCGGACTTCGCCGGACGACGCAGCCAGAGGGCGAGTCCACCGGCGGCCAACAGTAGGATCAGACCGCCCAGGAGGGCCAGCCGGGGAAACGGTCTGGCAGCCGGCGGAGCGGGTGGTGCGACCGACGGGACTTCCCACTTGAACTCGGCCTTATAGGACCCCGGCGGCAGTTCGATCCTGACCGGATGGGTCGAGCCGTTCTCGGAGTGGTACTGCTGGGCGAGCTTCTTGCGGATCTCGTTGGCCGTGACGCGGACGATGGTGTGCTGGCCCGGGTCGAACGCCGGCGGCAACTGAAACAGGTCGACGCCGATGGAGCGTTCCTTGAGGGCATCGGCCGAGCCGGAGAGGGTCTGCTCGACGACGTGACGGAGGAAGTCGCGGCAGCGCTTGCTGGTCCGGAACGCAGGGCTCTCCAGCAGGCGGCTGAGCTCCGCCCGGACGGCCTGTTGTTCGGACTCGCCGAGTCCAATCCCTTCGCTTTCACCCATGCGCTGGTCTGGGCGAATCATAACACAATCGCTCCATCTGGCAGAGAGGTTGCATAACCTTCGCGGGTAACCGTTAATCGGTTCATGCGGAGCCCCTCCCAATCGCCGCAACGTGAAGATTTCACACGGATTGAACAGGATATACAGTACCAAACCTCGTATCCGGCAGGTTTGCATGATAGGATGCGTGCGGACTTCCACAGGGGTCCCCTGCCTCTGGTCTGATGCAGGAGCAGCGATCAGGGAATGGTGTGGAAGTCACGTGTTACTTGCCGGTCTCGCAATGCAGGCCGGCCGACGATGGGAGGTAGTTCACCATGCATGGATGTGGGCGCGGGCTGATGCGCTGGGCGGTATTGATTGTGGGAGCGTTCCCACTGCTCGCCCAAGGGACGGACGAGTGCCGGCCTTCGACCTTGAATACTCCGGGCGCCCAGTATCCTTGCGTCCATGCCGATAAGCGGGCGTCATTCCGGGTGATGGCTGCGGACGCCCAGAAGGTCCAGCTCAAGGTGGGCAAGACCTACGACATGGTCAAGGGAGAAGACGGAGCGTGGACGGTCACGACGGCGCCGCTGGTGGAAGGGTTCCACTATTACTCGGTGGTGGTGGATGGATCGACCGTGGCTGATCCGGCGACACGGACCTTCTTCGGCTCGGGTTGGGACAACAGCGCGATCGAGATTCCGGAAGGTCCGGAGGTGGACTACTACCTACCCAAGGAGGTGCCGCACGGGCAGGTGAGCCAGCGGTGGTACTTCTCCAAGGTGACGGGCAAATGGCGGCGGTGCTATGTATACACGCCGCCGGACTATGACGCCGGCAAGTCGCGTTATCCGGTGCTGTACCTGATGCATGGATGGGGCGAGAACGAACAGGGCTGGCATTCGCAAGGGCATGCCGATTTCATCCTGGACAATCTGATCGCGGCCAACAAAGCGAAGCCGATGATCATCGTCATGGACAACCTGAACGCCGTTAAGGCAGGCGAGGACGGGTCGATCTTTACCTCACGCGGCCTCCGTCCTCCGCCGAGACCCGCTGCCCCGGGAGCGGCCGGAGGACCTTCGAACCCTCCTCCGGCCGCGCGCAGCGGACTGGCGGCGTTCACGGGCGCGACGTTCACGGAGATGCTGCTGAACGACCTGATTCCGGTGATCGAAAAGACATACAGGGTGAAGCCGGGCCGGGAGAATCGTGCGATGGCCGGACTCTCGATGGGCGGGATGCAGACGTTCCTGACAACGCTGTCGAATCTGGACAAATTTGCCTATATTGGCGGATTCAGCGGCAGCACTGGCGGACGGGGCGGTACGTTCGACCCGAAGACTTCCAACAACGGGGTGTTCGCCGATGCTGAGGTCTTCAATAAGAAGGTGAAGGTGCTGTTCCTGGGGATCGGCTCCGTCGAGGGTCCTGGCACGAAGAACTTCAGCGAGAATCTGACGAAGGCAGGCATCCACAACGTCTACTTCGAGTCTCCGGGCACGGCGCACGAGTGGCTGACCTGGCGGCGGTGCCTGAACGACTTCGCGCCCCGGCTGTTCCGGTAGTCAGTAGAGAGCATCCGACAAGGCCGAGGCATTCCATGTTTCCACAATTACGCCGGGTTCTCGGGATCGCGCTGGTTCTCTGTGCTTGCCTAGCCGGCGCGGATCTCTCGATGAAGGTGACCGAAAGCGGTTACCTTGACACGCAGGGGTTTAGCGTCATCCTTTATCAGAGTACGTTTCATCCGATCTTCCTCGACCAGAAGACCACCGCGATGGAGATGATCCTGCATGGCCACCGCATCGCGACGAACGGCGATGTGCGGCTGCTGGCTGCTCCAGAGCAGTGGGACCAGGTGGCGCAACTGAAGGGGAAGCAGGCCGACAAAGAGAACAACCGGCTGACGGCTACCTTGTCGTATCCCGACTATCAATTGGACTATCGCGTGGAGGTGACCGCTGAGCCGGGGGGCGTGCGGGTGAGCGTGAATCTCGACAAACCGCTGCCGGAGAAACTGGCAGGCCGGGCGGGTTTCAATCTCGAGTTTCTGCCCTCGGCCTATGTCGGCAAGAGTTACGCGCTCGACGGCAAGGTCTTCGGGGTGTTCCCGCGCAGTCCCGGGGATCCGATGGAGAAAGTCGCGACCTCGGCGGATGACCCGAAACGGCTGCCCTATCAGCGGGAGTGGGACGATGCGAGAGGCTACTTCCAGCCGCGGCCCATCGTCACCGGTCAAAGCATCACGATGGCCGTGGAGGACCCGCTGTACCGGGTTACCGTGCAGTCGGAGAACGTTCCACTGGGTCTCTACGATGGGCGCAACCGCGCCCAGAACGGCTGGTTCGTCCTGCGTACGCTGATTCCAGCAGGCAAGACCGAAGGTGCCGTGGTTTGGCACATCCGGCCGGATGTGATGCGGAACTGGGCGCGTCCGCCGGTGATCGCACACAGCCAGGCCGGTTACCCACCCAACTTCCCGAAGTCAGCCGTGCTGGAACTGGATCCGAAGTTCCAAGGTCCGGGCATGGCCAGGGTGATGAGGCTCTCGGAAGACGGCACTTACAAGCAGGTGTTCGAAGGTCCTATTGCGGCGCGGGTTCCATGGCTGCGCTATGAGTATGCGAAGTTCGACTTCTCCGCGGTGAAGGATCCCGGTCTGTATGTGATCGAGTATGCCGGGCAGCGGACCGAGTTGTTCCCTATCGCGAAGGACGTCTACAGCAAGTCGTGGCAGCCGAGCCTGGACACTTACCTGGCCGTGGCAATGGACCACGTTTCGGTGCGTGAAGGGTACCGGCTGTGGCATGGCGTGTCGCACCTGGACGATGCGCGGCAGGCGCCGCCGAACCAGCAACATTTCGACGGATGGTCGATGGGTCCGAATCTCGACTCTCCTTACAAGCCCGGCGAGCATATACCGGGATTGATGTCGGCGGCTGGTATGACGCCGGTGATTTCGACATTCAGACCCGAAGTCAGTTCTCGGTGATTCAGGACCTGGCGCTGGCACACCGCGAGTTTGGCCTGAAGTGGGATGAGCTGACGGTGGACTGGAAGGCCCGTTCGGTGGAGATGCACCGGCCGGATGGAATTCCGGATGCGGTGCAACAGGTGAAGCACGGCGTGCTCCAGGTGCTGGCCCAGATCAAAGCGGTGGGGCATGCATTCCCGGTGGTGGAAGAACCGACGCTCCGGCAGTATACGCACCTCGGGGACGGGGCCTCGAAGACGGACGGGCGGGTTTACTCCGAAAAACTCGGCCCGCATGATGTGGACGGCAACCTCTCGGGCAATCCGGACGACCGTTGGGCGTTCACGACGAAATCGGCCGGCATGCAGTACGGCGCGGCGGCATCGCTGGCGGCGGCGGCCCCGGTGTTGAAAGGCTTTGACGACGCGCTGGCGAAGGAATGCCTGGAGACCGCGGCGAAGATCTGGGAGGACGAACACGCGAACCCGACGCCCAGCGTCAGCCGGCCCGGGTCCTTCACGCCTCCGGCCGCGATGCTGGCGGGCGAGGAGTGGAACGCGGCCGTGCAGCTGCTGATTGCCACAAATGGCGGCGCGGCCTACAAGAAGCGCGTGCTCGAACTGTTCCCGACCGTGTCGCAACGGTTCGGGTTTGGCGCCTGGTCCGCGGTGCACATATTGCCGTTCATGGATGGCGATTTCCGGAAGCAGTTCGAAGCGGCCACAAAGACCTACGTGGAGCAGTTGGACAAGGAACTTGCGGCGACACCGTTCGGTGTGCCCCCGAGCCGGGGCACGTGGGGTGGATCGGCCGCGGTGATCGAGCAGGGCGTCAGGATGTACTTCCTTCACAAGGCGTTTCCGGAGATCGTGAGCAAGGACTACACGCTGCGTGCGGCGAACTACATCCTGGGCACGCACCCGGTGTCGAGCACCTCCTATGTATCGGCGGTCGGGACGAGTTCGAAGCTGAAGGCGTACGGCAACAACCGCGCGGACGGATCGTTCATTCCCGGTGGTGTGATTCCGGGCTACATTGTGATCCGGCCGGATTTTCCAGAGTGCATCGACGACTTCGGATTCCTGTGGTTTGAAAACGAGTACATTGTCGGGGTGGCCAGCCGGTGGATCCTGGCGGCCAATGCGGCGGACGCGCTGGTGCGCTAGGCACGGGCTCCGCCTGATCCGCAGCGAAGACAAATGAGGTTCAGCATGAAGAAGACACTGATGCGGGTTGCCGTCACCGCGCTGGGCGTGGCGCTTCTGGTTCCGGCGCAGGTCAAGACGGAAGTGCCTCCGGTGGAGGCGGGCGCGAAGCCGGTGACTGTCGAAGCGATCAAGATTCACGGCGCGGCTCTGGAAGGCAACCTGGAGGCGAATGCGGTGGATCGGGACGTGCTGGTCTATCTGCCGCCGAGCTACGCGAAAGAGAAGAAGCGCCGGTATCCGGTGGTGTATGCACTGCACGGCTATAGCATCGGGGCCGAGCAGTGGTCGAAGGAGATTCACGTTCCGCAGACGATCGAGGGCGCCCTGGCGAAGGGGGCTCAGGAGATGATCGTCGTGCTGCCGGACTCGAAGACGGTCCACAACGGGTCGATGTATTCGAGTTCGGTGACGACGGGCGACTTTGAGCAGTTCATCGCGCGGGATGTGGTGGCTTATGTTGATGCGCACTACCGGACAATCCCGAAGCGGACGAGCCGGGGTCTGGTGGGGCACTCGATGGGCGGGTACGGCGCGAGCCGGATCGGGATGCGGCATTCCGACGTGTTCGGGAGTTTATACATTATGAGTCCGTGCTGTCTGGCGCCGCGCGGCGGAGGGCCGGCGAATCCGGCGACGGAGAAGGCGCTGGCGGCGGTGAAGACCCCGGCGGACTCGGCAACGTTGCCGTTCGGGTTGAGGGCGCAGTTGGCGACGGCGGCGGCGTGGTCTCCGAATCCGAAGAATCCGCCGTTGTATCTGGATCTGCCCATGAAGGATGGTGCGGTGCAGCCGGAGGTGCTGGCGCGCTGGACGGCGAATGCTCCGCTGGCGTTTGTGCACCAGTACGTCAGGAATCTGAAGGTGTACCGGGGGATTTCGATGGACGTCGGCGACCAGGACGGGCTGAAGGCGGATGCGACGAAGCTGCATGAGGTGATGGACCTGTACGGGGTTGCGAACAGCTTCGAGATTTATCCGGGGACCCATACGAGTGCGGTGGCGGTGCGGTTCCAGAACTACGTGATGCCGTTTTTTAGTAAGAACTTGTGCAGTGGGATAAGGTGCGAGTGAGGTAGGCGGGAGTGGCTCCGCCTTCGCCGAGGCTTCGGCGGACAAGTCCGGCTGGTTCGGGAAAGTGGGTTTGTTCCCTCAGTTTCGGTGGATTTCGGCTAGCTTTTCCAGGGCTGCGGCGGGCCCTCGGCAATGCCGAGGGGAATGCTGGGGGGAGCGGGGTTGGTTGTTCGGGGCTGGGTGGGCCTTGCGGCCGGCTTTGCCTCGGGATTCTTTGGATCAGTTGGCATCGCAGGACGAAGTGGGTTTGTTCGCTCAGCGTTGGTGGATTTCGGCTAGCTTTTCCAGGGCTGCGGCGGGCCCTCGGCAATGCCGAGGGGAATGCTGGGGGGAGCGGGGTTGGTTGTTCGGGGCTGGGTGGGCCTTGCGGCCGACTTTGCCTCGGGATTCTTGGGATCAGTTGGCATCTCCGGACGAAGTGGGTTTGTTCGCTCAGAATCGGTGGATGGGGCGGGCGTTTTGGGGCTGCGGCGGGCCCTCGGCAATGCCGAGGGGAATGCTGGGGGGAGCGGGGTTGGTTGTTGGGGGCTGGGTGGGCCTTGCGGAGTTGCCTCGGGAGTCTTTGGGTAAATTGGCTTCTCAGGACGAAGTGGGTTTGTTCGCTCAGCGTTGGTGGATTTGGGCTAGCTTTTCCAGGGTTGCGGCGGGCCCTCGGCAATGCCGAGGGGAATGCTGGGGGGAGCGGGCTTGGTTGTTGGGGGCTGGGTGGGCCTTACGGCCGGTTTTGCCTCGGGGTTCTTGGGATCAGTTGGCATCGCAGGACGAAGTGGGTTTGTTCGCTCAGCGTTGGTGGATTTGGGCTAGCTTTTCCAGGGTTGCGGCGGGCCCTCGGCAATGCCGAGGGGAATGCTGGGGGGAGCGGGTTTGGTTGTTGGGGGCTGGGTGGGCCTTGCGGAGTTGCCCTGGGAGTCTTTGGATAAATGGGCTTCTCCGGGGAAAGTGGCTTTGTTCCCTCAAAAACTGTGTGGGGAGCGGGCTCTCGCCTTCGCCGGGGCTTTGGACGACGTGGGTTTGTTGACTCAGTTTCGGTGGATTCGGGTTCCGCCTTCGCCAAGGCTTCGGCGGACAAGGCCGGCTGGTTCGGCAAAGTGGGTTTGTTCCCTCAGAATAGGTGGATTTCGGCTAGCTTTTCCAGGGTTGCGGCGGGCCCTCGGCAATGCCGAGGGGAATGCTGGGGGGAGCGGGTTTGGTTGTTGGGGGCTGGGTGGGCCTTGCGGCCGGCTTTGCCTCGGGAGTCTTTGGGTAAGTTGGCTTCTCAGGACGAAGTGGGTTTGTTCGCTCAGTGTTGGTGGATTTGGGCTAGCTTTTCCAGGGCTGCGGCGGGCCCTCGGCAATGCCGAGGGGAATGCTGGGGGGAGCGGGGTTGGTTGTTGGGGGCTGGGTGGGCCTTACGGCCGGCTTTGCCCCGGGATTTTTGGGATCAGTCGGCATCGCAGGACGAAGTGGGTTTGTTCGCTCAGCGTTGGTGGATTTGGGCGAGCTTTTCCAGGGTTGCGGCGGGCCCTCGGCAATGCCGAGGGGAATGCTGGGGGGAGTTGGGTTGGTTACTGGGGGCTGGGTGGGCCTTGCGGAGTTGCCTCGGGAGTCTTTGGGTAAGTTGGTTTCTCAGGACGAAGTGGGTTTGTTCCCTCAAAAACTGTGAGTGGGGTCCGCCTTCGCCAAGGCTTCGGCGGACAAGCCTTCGATTTTGCCGGGATGCTCCGGCGGACCCGGGGTGGCGGCGGTTTGGGTGTCAAAGATCCTTGACAGCTCTGGCTCGGGCGCCTGAGCTGTCGTTGGCGGTCGCGTTGGCGCTTCCGCTCGACCAAGATCATCGCACGGCCATCCTAGGATTCCTGGGCCAATCCCTTCTATCTGATTGATTCCTTACGGCTCAGATTTTTCTTCCGGGCTTGTGACCGCTCCGAGGGAGTGGCCCCATTTGGCCTGCTCGTGTGTTTTCCCATGGTCTGGGCGGCCCTGGTTCCGACACAAGTGGTCCTGGCTCCCGTCCTCCCGACTGCCTTCTTCCGGGCTTCTGTTGGTGGGGTGCGGCCGGTCTGGGCTGCCCTTCTCCCGACTACCTGCTTGCGGGCACTCGTGGACGAGGTGTGGCTGGTCTGTGCTCCCCGCCTCCCGGTATCGGTCGTCTCGGTGCTGGTGGTCAACGCTCCAGAGCTGAGTGCGGCCGGCCTCGGTTCCTCTAGTGTGGATTCCGGAGGGTTGGAGTTTGCCGGGGTGATGGGTTGGACCGGCGAAATGGCACAATCTCCTCATGACTCGTCGTGACTTTGCGGCCTTGCCGGCCTTGGCTGCCTTCCCTGCCCCGGCGGATCCGCCGGCCGCTCCGGTGGCTTTGGGCTCGCGGCGCGAGCTTTTCGTGGACCGGTTTCTGGTCGCTGCTTTGGAGGGCGCCGAATTGCGGCTGGCGACTCCTCTGGATGCCGGGCCGGCTCTGGCGTTTGACCGGCCTTGGGAAGGAGCGTTTTGCGCGTACTCGACCGTGCTGCGGCACGGGGGTCGGTGGCTGCTGTTCTACCGAGGCGTGCCGTCGTCGGGGGTGGATGGGCGGGACGCGGAGGTGACTTGCGTCGCGGAGTCGGCGAACGGGCGGACGTTTACCCGGCCGGCGTTGGGGCTGTTCCCAATGGACGGGGCTCAGCGGAACAACGTCGTGCTGGCGAACGCGGCTCCGTTTTCGCACAACTTCAGTCCTTTCGTGGATACGCGCCCCGGGGCTGGCTTCGGGGAGGAGTTGAAGGCGATTGCGGGGGTCCACGCTTCCGGGCTGCATGGGTTCGTTTCGGCGGACGGATTCCGGTGGAAGCCGGTGCAGGCCGGGCCGGTGCTGCCTTCGCCGAAGGAGTTCACGTTCGATTCTCAGAATGTCGCGTTCTATTCCGAGCACGAGCGGAAGTATGTCCTGTATTACCGGACGTGGCAGGAGATCAGGGGGACGAAGTACCGCTGGGTTTCGCGGGCGGCGAGCGAGGATTTCCTCCATTGGACGACGGAGGGGCCGGTGGATTATGGCGGGGCGCCGCCGGAGCATCTGTACACGAACCAGACGTCGCCGTACTTCCGGGCACCTCATATTTATACGGCGATCTGTGCGCGGTTCTTTCCGGGCCGGCAGGTGCTGACGGAGGCCCAGGCGCGGGCGGTGCAGGTGGATCCGAAGTATTTCCAGGACTGCTCAGATGCGGTGCTAGTGACGTCGCGGGGCGGGCGGTCGTTTTCGCGGACGTTCCTGGACGCGTTCCTGCGGCCGGGCTTGGGGCTGCAGAACTGGGTGTCGCGGTCGAACTATCCGGCGCTGAACCTGACGCAGACGGGTCCGGCGGAGATGTCGTTCTATGTGAACCGGGATTACGGTCAGCCGACGGCGCATTTGCGGCGGTACACGTTGCGGCTGGACGGGTTTGCGTCGCTGCATGCGGGGTATGGCGGCGGGACGATGTTGACGCAGCCGGTGACGTTCAGCGGGAACCGGCTGTCGCTGAATTATGCGACTTCGGCGGCGGGCAGTGTGCGGGTGGAGTTGCTGGATGGGGCCGGGCAGGCGTTGCCGGGGTTTGGGCTGGCTGATGCGGTCGAGTTGATTGGGGATGAGATTGAGGGGTATGCGCGGTGGAAGGGGGGTGTGGCGGTGGGGGCGGTGATGGGGCGGGTGGTGCGGCTGCGTTTCCATTTGAAGGATGCGGATTTGTATTCGTTTAGGTTCGGGGGACGTGGATCCGGGGAGGATGTGTTCTGTTGAGGTGAATAGCCGAGTTCTTGGGCATGGCGGGCTCAAGAGCCCGCATGCTGTGTCCCAGGGGCGGGCGGCAAAATCTGCATTCGGGCGGCAAGGTGTTAATGCCTTAGCCTCCTGCGCACGATGGCTTCTGAGTCTTCTCTCGTGGCCTCATGTTCATAGGTTCTGGCGATGCTCTCGACAACGCTGGCAACGTAAGGGTATTCAAATCCAAGTTTCCGTGCCCAGTTCCTGTACTTCTCAGCTAAAGCCCACTCTTGATCTCCACCGTCCACGCACGCGTGAGCCCCGCGAGAATTATAGACCCCCATGTGAACTCCGCTTGCAATATCCTCGTTTCCATATTCCTCCATCACGTTGCGGACCTCTTTACATGGCCAGATGCCGTCGTCACCGACAGCCGATGCGGAGAGGATTTTACCGATGTATTGGTCTCCAATCGCTGCACGTCCGTGCTTGACGCAGAGCGACTGCGCTTCCTTGACCCAGCCCTTAAGATGGCTCTCATTGATCTTCCCTGTCTCGCTGTCCATCCCCGGAAGGTGCGTAATGTTCTCCAGCAATCGATACGTAGCGCTTCCGACCGCGGAACTATATTCGGCATCCTTTGGTCTCCATTCTGGAGGGTCCTCTCCTCCGTCGTTGCGTCGGTAAGCCAGTGCGATCGCCTGCGCAAAGAGTGCAGGCGATCTACCGACCTGCCTTTCGAGGTTCGGAATCCCGTGATCCCCATGTTCGAGCGCCTCCGTATAGAAGAATTCGAGACGAGCCATCTCCTCTTCGGTGACGCCGACGCGTTTTTCTAAAAGATTAAGGGCTTCGGATAGATAATTTGGCTCGACGGGATAGGTACCTACTGCCTCCACATTGAGTGTGCCGATTTCGTGAAGCAGACGCTTTAGTCGCGAGGTTTCAATTTGCTCGAGAGCCATGTGAACCGCAAAGAAGGCGGCGCGTGGCCGCTGCACTTCCAGTAGCCGATCGATCACCTCGTTCAAATCTGGCGAATCACCCAGCAACCAACTTGGATAAACCTCACGCCAGTATTGCTCCCGAATGGCGCTTCCCATCGCGTCGACGTAGTCCCAGGTATGGCGCTGAAAGGGCGAGACCTTAAGCAATCGGCAGACCATATTCGGCGCCAGAATACATGCCAATTGTTTCGCTATCTCGGAGCGAAGCGGCGCGTCGATTCTCACGAGGAATCCGCGCATCGCTTCGTCGAGCTTGCCTTGTAGGTCTGGATCCTCGACATTGAGGCATTGCTCAACAAAGCTGGGGGCCTCAGCGGCGGCGATCACGTCGTTGGCCAGATGAAATCCTACCGTGAATGCCGCACCGCTACGGGCAAGCAACGCCCTTATCCCTTCGAGTCTCCGGGCGAGCCAGATCTCCTGCAAAGCAGCTACCCGCGCATTACGGATTCTCTCTTCGCGCCTCGTGTAGTCGAGATCGGGCTCCTCTAGCTCATCAAAGGATTCCTGAACCCATGGTTTCTCGAACAGCCATAGGTGTTTTGTGACAACATCTGTCGGCATCAGCATGCCATACACCTTGCGGGCGAGGTTTCTAGTCTCTGGAGTAACTCCCTGCTTGATGCTTCGCCGCACGAAGGCGAAGAGACGAATGCGCTCGCGCAAGATGGCCCTTCGATCTTCGTCGGCTTGATTCGCTGCCCATTGCTCGACCAGAGTCCGAACGGTTTTCTGGTCTTCTTCTGGCAGACCTTGTAGATTCGCAATCAAGTCGCCAAGGGTTTTCTCACTGTGGGAAGCCCACGACAGTGCAATATCCAGCGCCTTGCGATCGAAGCGACGAATCTCTCCCCTCGTTTTGGTCGGTTGTCCAGCTTGGGATGCATCGCTACGCCATCGAGGTCGATGACTGTAATGACCAATCCGGTTGCGGAGCGCAAACTGTGCGACGCACACTTCCCAGCCGACCACTGGGAACTTCGAAGCTAACGCTTCGAGGGCCCTCTCGCGTTCATCCAGATTGGCAGCCGTCTGAGGCATCCAAGAACGGAATATCGCCTGAAGGCTGTTCTCAGGCGTGTTAGCCCAATTGTCGTCGATCTTTCGTTCCGAGAGTCTGGCGAGGATCATTGAAACTCGCGGAAGCTGATCGGGCTTCCAAGCCAAGGTTTCCAGCGCCCACAGGAGTCCTGTTCGGGGGCAACTCCCAAACAGACCGGTGTCTGCCGGCTTCATCAACACATCGACTTGGGGATCGGAAGATTTGAGGTCATCCTCTATAATGCGAAGGAACTCCTGGGGAGCGGCTTCCGCGTAGAGAGGAAGATTGCCGGTCTGAGAGAGGAGCTTCTCGGGTGTGAGCGGCGTCAGCAGGCGGCAAATGAGCGCGTCTACTTGAGCGCTGACGTTCATGCCCAATCGCTTCTCAAAGAGACCGTTGCCGTGGACCGCAAGCAGGACGAGAGTTTCGCAAATTCCTTCGCGCAGCGCACTCGAGTGTTCGCGGGATTTCCCATATAGGCTTGCGAACGCTCTGTTCTCCTCCGGCAGGTCAAGTGCCGGATCCTTCTCCGACAGCACAATTTCCGCCGCAAGGAAGAAATCGTCCAGGTCCTTTGTCGTCACGGAAGCATAAACGGCGAAGAAAGCATCGATCTTGGATGCCACGCCCCGAAATCTTCCCGCGGACCACACTGGCGGGTCATCAAACCTTAGGAGGTCGGTTATGTCCTTTTCTATTTCGCCGCATGATTTGTCGGCAAGGACGCGCATGATTTCGCAATCGCCCTTGGACTGGGTGTGCCAGGCACCCACAAACATGATTGGAATGAGCTTGCGGACTGTACTGCTGTTCTGTGCCCACTCGGGGGTACTTATGGCGGGCACTTTAGACAGGCGACGTCGAAGGATGGTCGGCGAGTAGCCGGACTCGCGCCCAAGATCGTCGATCCTCAGATGATCTTTGATGCCCATCGCTTCCAACGCTCTCCGAAACGGTTCATAGCCGAGGAGGTCTAAAATGATTGTCGGTTCCGGTTCGACTGTATTCCTAGGACGGACAATGATTGTAGGCCGGTTCTTGTATACTCCACCGAGTTCGCGTTCCGCTTCCTCTGTGAAGACGACGGGAATGAATGCCGGAGAGACGGTTGTCATTTTCCGAAGCGCTGCCCCGGACGAAAACGCGAGGAGTCGGTCCCTGGTGTTCTTGAACCCCACCTCGTCTTGGTCGAACATGCAGTAAACGAATGCTAGAGCTTCGCTCTTTGAATCTCCGCATATGATTAGCGGCGTCGGTGACGGGTGTTCGATCCAGTACTTGACGGTCTTCCTGTAGCGATCCACTGAAGGAGCAAACAATTCCTTCGATAGTTCG
Organism: Paludibaculum sp.; assembly: GCA_049841055.1. Taxonomy (GTDB): domain Bacteria; phylum Acidobacteriota; class Terriglobia; order Bryobacterales; family Bryobacteraceae; genus Paludibaculum. Next base: position 15,103 of record JASGIE010000165.1, read on the forward strand.
GGATCTGTGACTGACGAAAAGTAATGCCACCGCTCATCAAGGGAGTACACGCCATCGTACGAAATGCCCAGTTTCTCGGACAGCCAGCGCTGACCCTGCAGCGACTGCTCGAGCCACTGTTCGATGTCACTCGCATCGTATGCCCTGACAGATTCCCACTCTCCAAGAGCATCCTTCTCACGCCGCCACTTCTCCTTGGCCTCCCAGTTGTGCGGCGTGACAAATACGAAGTGCATCTCCGCGCGCTCGTTAGGCGGGATAGCTCTCACACGCGCCGCGAAATCTTTGGTGGCCTTCGTCTTGGGAACTTCATTGCAGCCGAATTCCCAGCCAGATTGACCAATAGGTATCCATTGTGTGGCCGCGCCGGCATCGACTCGGCCATCCCACCCCTTTCTCTCCGCCTCGTCGTAGCCTGGAAAATCGACGAGCGTGAGGTCCTGACCGGTTGAATTGACCAGCTTTCGCAGGAGAACAGCAAGATGTGATCTTGCCTCGTGATTGCCTTCAGCCCAGCGTTCTAGATCCTTGGCGGTAATCTTCAAAAACGGGGGCACGTATGCACCGATGGCCAGTTTGGGAGCCATGGCGCGCTGCTGAAATCGTTCGAACTCGGCCTGGAGCTTCAACAGCTCCTGCGCGTTGGCACCAAATGCCTTCTCAAGCCGGGCAGCCATTTCGGGTGAGAGGGCAGCTTTTCCGTTGAGTAGATTTGAAAGCGCTGGACGGCCGACACCTAGGAGTCGAGCGGCCTCCGTGACAGGGAGCTTCAAGGGTATGACCTGTTTCTTAATGTAAGCGCCTGGATGCTCAGGGTTTGCCATTCCTGTATCCTTCTCTGGTCAGTGTAGCGCAACACGCTACACCACTCAACAACCAGGCGGCGGAGGCTGAAGACCCGGCCTGTAAGCATCAATTCCTGTCGATGAAAGTAGCCTATTCACGCAGATAAGCGTCGCCGGAAGTTCTGAGGCCGCACCAAGTTGATACCTGGGCATAGGCCACCTGCCTGCGTGAACCAGGAATCCAACTTGAAAAGATTGAGACACGGAGCGTGACCGATAGTACTAGACTGAGTCCGCTGCCACAATTCGATTTCCGGCGGCTTGTAGCGATCGGTTTGCCGAGATAACAAAGAAGGAATACGCTCCGCGCCTGTTGGTCCCGGGGTATTCGGGCGCGCTCCGGAATCGGATCCAGCCTTGTCGATATAGGTTATGTCGACCACACTCGGCGGTCCCGCTCATGCTTTGAGGGATCGTGGTTTTCTAGGAGAAGGCGCGTGGCGCCCCAGCCGTTGGCGCGCAACTGGAGAGAGATTGTTGGCCCACCGTCTGTTGAGTTTGAGGATGTGCTTCGATGCCCAGCCGATTGGGGATCGAGAGACACTATCACCTAACATTGCAAGGGTTACGCAGTCGAGGCTGAAGTCCCGCGCAGGATGAATCCTGCCCCACAAGATGGACGATGCAGCGTTATTCCGCAGGATGGTAGCTTCAGAGGGATCATGCCTCCATTCGTACTTTCGTCGAATCCTCTTGGATCGCTTTGCCTCCTGCTGGTCGTGGGTGCCCAGTCCCTGGCGGCGGCGAATGGGGTTCCCGGGGCGCAGTGGAAGGTTGCCACGCCGGAGAGCCAGGGGATGGATTCGGCGGTCCTGGCGGAAGCGCTCGATTTCGTTCGGGCGAAGCGGATACCGCTGCATAGCTTCCTCATCGTGCGGAATGGGGTGATGGTGCTTGAGGCGTACTTCTGGCCCTATCAGGGCCGGGAGGTGCATGACGTTGCTTCGGTGACGAAGAGCTTCACTTCGACGGCTATCGGGCTGGCTATTGACCAGGGATTCGTGGCCGGCGTTGACGAGAGGATCGACCAGTTTTTCCCCAAGGCCTGGAGTGACGCCGATCCCCGGAGGAGGCGTGTCCGCCTGCGGCACCTGCTCACGATGTCCTCCGGGTTTGACTGCAATACGGAGGGCGGCGAGAAGGCTTTGGCTGCCATGCGCCGAAGCCCGACTGGGCAGCCTATGCGGTGAGCCTTCCCATGGTCGCGGAGCCGGGCTCCCAGTTTGCCTACTGCAGCTGCAACAACCATATTCTCTCGAGCGTGGTGACGGCCAAGACCGGACTGAGTGTCTCCCAATTTCTTCAGAAGAACCTGTTTGACTTGCTTGGGATCAAGGATGCTGTCTGGCCGCAAGACCGGCAGGGGCGATCGCACGGGTGGGGGGACCTTCACCTGCATCCGGCTGACATGGCCAGAGTCGGCCTGCTGTTTCTCAACGAGGGCCGGTGGGGCGAACGGCAGGTCCTGTCGCGAGAGTGGATCCGGCATGCGACGCAGGAGCAGGTCCGGGTGCGATCCGGCGTTGGTTATGGGTACAGCTGGTGGATCAATACGGAGAGACCACCGATTTTCGAAGCGGAGGGGCGCGGTGGTCAACGCATCAGCGTTTTGCCGAAAGAGAACATGGTAGTCGTCTTCACCGGAGGCGGCGTGAATACGGATGAGATCGCTCCGTTTCTGTTTCGTGCGATCCGGTCGCACGGGCCGATTCCGGAAAGTAAAACCGGCCAGGAGAAGCTGCGGCGTGCGCTGCACGAGGCAACGAAGGAAGTGATGGAGCCTTCGAACTCGTTGACACCGGCGGTGGCTGGTAGTGTTTCGGGTGTGACGTATACGCTGGGTCCGAACCCGCTGGAGCTGCGCACGTTCCGGGTTGATTTCCAGAGCTCGAAGGAAGCCCTGGCTACGCTTGAATTCGCCGGCGCCCAGTGGGTCGTGCGGGCCGGGCTGGACGGGCAGCGCCGATTTTCTCCGGGCGGGCCCCAGGGCCTGGCGCTGGCCTCGGTGGGCCGCTGGCTCTCGGATTTCGAGTTTCTGCTGGACATCGATACGGTGGCCAATGTGAACCACTTCCTCTTTCGGCTTCGCGTGGAGGGTGGGCAGGCGCAGATCCGGATGAGCGAGACGACCGGGGAACTGAGGGATCTTGCTGTTGCGGCGGTCGCGTCCGGAGGAGTGGGCGCCAAGCCTTCACGGCCATAGGCCGAGGTTGTTGGACGATCGCGGCGGACTGGCTGGTCCGGGCCGAGGGCGACTGCAGCGTGCTGGGGTGTTCCTCCTGGTGATTCCTTTTGGCTTGTCTCGGCAGGAGTGTGGGGCACGGGTTGTGGGTTCCTCCGGGGGCGGGACTGAAGTCCCGCGCAGGATAAATCCTGCCCCACCTGGCGGACAAGGGGCTTGCGAATCGATGGAACGGGCTGGCTCCGCTTGGGGCTTTTGCTTCCGTTGGCGCACGGGGTGCTGGTTCTCGAGAGGGCGGGACTGAAGTCCCGCGCAGGATAAATCCTGCCCCACTTGGTGGACAAGGGGCTTGCGAATCGATGGAACGGGCGGGTTCTGCTTGGGTTTTGCTGCCATTGGCGCCCGGGCTGCTGGTTCTCCAGGGGGCGGGACTGAAGTCCCGCGCAGGATAAATCCTGCCCCACCTGGCGGACAAGAGACTTGCGAGTCGATGGAACCGGCTGGCTCCGCTTGGGGCTTTTGCTGCCGTTGCTGCTCGGGCTGTGGGTTCCTGAAGGGGCGGGACTGAAGTCCCGCGCAGGATAAATCCCACCCCACCAAGGGGGACAGCGCCGCTTCGGATGGCTGGGGGCCGGGTTTTGCGGTTCGTTCCTCGGGTGCCGGGTTGTGACTCCCGGCGGCGCGAAGTGAGCCTTTATAGTGGTTCCATATGCGCAGACTCAAAATCATCGAGCATATTTCGCTCGATGGCGTCATCCAGATGACTGCGGGGCCGGGTGACGATTTCCCTTACGGCGACTGGACGGCGCCGTATCGATCGCCGGCCGGGCTGCTGGTTGTCGATGAGCTGTATGGCAAGACCTGCGATGTGCTGTTTGGCCGGCGAACCTATGACCTGATGGCGGGTTTCTGGCCGAAGGCTCCGAAGAGTCCGATGGCGGACCGGCTGAATGCGGCGTCGAAGTATGTCGTCACTCATCATCCGGAGAGCCTGGAATGGGGCCCCAGCGAGGCCGTGGGCTCGGACCTGGTGGAGAGCATCCGGCGGATTAAGGCCAGGAAGGGGCCGGATCTGATTGTGGCGGGCAGCATCTCTCTGATTTCCACGCTGCTGGTTCACGGACTGGCGGACGAGGTAGTGCTGCTGGTGAATCCGATTGCGCTGGGCAAGGGCAAACGGTTCTTTGAGGGCGGTTCCCTGCCCCGCGGGTTTGCACTGGGCAGCAGCCGGGCTTTGCCCTCCGGGATTCTCGTCAACATCTACAAGCTGATTCCCACGCTGGCCGAGGAGGCTTTGTCGCGGGCCAAGCTGGAACGGGAGTTCGAGATTGCCCGCGAGGTGCAGGAGCGGCTGTTCCCGCAGGTGATCCCTTCCGTGGCTGGTGTCGAGATTGCCGCGCACTGCCGGCCGGCCCAGGCGGTCGGAGGGGACTATTACGACCTGATCGACATCCGGGCGAGCTCGCGGGCCGAGGGCGCGCCGGCGGGCGGCTGCGAGCGTCTGGGGCTCGCGATTGGGGACATCAGCGGGAAGGGCATGTCGGCCGCGCTGTTGATGGCCAGTCTTCACGCCAGTTTGCGGGGTCAGGTGTTGAGCGGCTCCGGAGATCTGGGGGCCAAGATGGCCAATGTGAACCGCCTGCTTCACGGCGCGTCGGAGGCTCACCGCTATGCCACGTTCTTCTACGCGGAATTGGATTGCGCGACGCGGACGCTGCACTACGTGAATGGCGGACACAATCCGCCGGCGGTGCTGCGGAAAGAAGACGGTGTGTGGCAGGTGCTGCGGCTAGGCGACGGCGGTCCGGTGATCGGGTTGTTTGCCGGGGCGACGTATCAGGAGCAGACGGTTCAACTGCTGCCCGGCGATCTGTTGCTGGCCTATACCGATGGCATCAGCGAAGCCATGAATCCGGCGGAGGATGAGTGGGGGGAAGACCGGATGATTGCCGAGGCGCAGGCGCACGCGGAGCTGAAGGCCGAGGAACTGATGCAGCACCTGTTTCACGCGGCGGATGCTTTTGCCGGCGGCGCGGAGCAGCACGATGACATGACGTTGATGGTGCTGCGGTTCTGAGGGAGAGATTCGACTGAAGGTGCAGACGCCATGGCCTGGGATCGCGGCTTACCGGCGGCATACGGCTAATTGGCTGCTATTCGTCGCGCAGGGCGGTCATGGGGTCGAGGCGGGCGGCCTGGTGAGCGGGCAAGAGGCTTCCCATCGCAGCTACGGCGGCCAGCGCCAGGACGGCGGCGGCCAGGTGGAACGGGTCGCGGGCAGAGATCTCGAAGAGCAACGAGGCGGCTGTCTGGGCCACCGCCAGGAAGCCTAGAACGCCGATCCCCAGTCCGCAGAGCACCAGCAGAGCGGCCTGCGTCACCACCAGACGGATGATCTGTCCGCGGGTGGAACCCAAGGCGAGGCGAATCCCGATTTCGGCGCGCCGGCGGACCGCCTGGTAAGCCAGGACTCCGTAGAGGCCGATGCTGGCGAGCAGCGCGGCCACCCCGCCGAAGAAGCCGGTGAGCGCGGCCAGGAGGCGTTCACGGACCAGGCTGTCGTCGATGGTCTGCTGGAAAACCTGAAACTGCATGCCGGTACCTGGCCTCCAGGAGGCGATGCGGTGGCGGATTGCCGATTCGACTACACGGAGCGGCGCCGTGGAGCGAATGAACATGAGACTGCCGGCGACCCCCTGGGGAAACTGCGTGCCGGGGATGTAGGCCATGGGCGGCTCGGCGGCCTGCAGGAGGAGGTAACGCGTGTTCCGGACGAGCCCTACCACCTGATACACGGCTTCCGGGTAGTCGGGCTCGGCCAGGGTGCGGAAGGTCTTTCCGATGGGGTTCGGACCGGGCAGGAACAGGCGCGCAAAGGCCTCGTTCACGATGGCCACTTTTGGCGCGTTCCTGGTGTCGATGGACGTGAAGTCGCGGCCGGCCAGGACCGGAGTGCCGAGTGTCGAGAAGAAGCCGGGACTGATCCACATGAATCGGGCATCGCGCGAGGCGGCTTCAGTTCGGGCGATGAGGCTCCACATCCCGCTGCGAATGAGGAAGTGCGTGGTGGAGGAGGCGGAGTCCACCTGAGGAGTGGAGCGCACTTCGGCGAGCAATTGGCGGAGGACGGTTTCGTCATGCTCCTGTTTGCCCAGGTCGAAGGTGGCCTGGAGGATGCCTTGGGTGTGGAAGCCGGGGTCCATGGTGACAAGCCGGCGGAAGCTCCCGACGAAGAGAAATGCGCCGGCGACGAGAATGACGGAGATGGAGACCTGGACCACGACCAGCAGGCGATGCAGGGCGAAGCGGTTTCTATCGATGGTGAGGCCGCGGGTTCCGGCTTTCATGGCCTCGGCCGCCTGGCCTCGGGCGGCGCGCAGGGCCGGAGCGATGCTCAACAGAACACAGGTGAGGCCCGTCGCGGCGGCGGCAAAGGCGAAGATGCGCCAATCGGCCTCGAGATCGAGGTTGAGGGGATTGCCCTCTGTTTCGAGGAGGCGCAGGATCGCGCGGCTGAGGAGGGCGGCGAGCACGAAGCCGACGAGCGCGCCCGCTGCCGCCAAGACGAGACCTTCGGTGAGGGTCTGGCTGATGAGGCGGGCCCGGCCGGCCCCCAGGGCGAGCCGAACCGAGAACTCGCGTTCGCGGGCGGCCGCGCGGGTGAGGAGCAGATTGGAGAGATTTGCGCACGCGATGAGGAGGACCAACCCGGTGAGGGCCAGGAGCAGCCAGAGCGAGCGGTCGTACTGTTCACGCAATTGGCTGACGCCGGTGGCTCCGGAGACGGCGTCCAGACGGAACCCGAGGTACTGGTTGAGGGCGTTGCGGGGGTAGCCGCCCGGCAGGGTGTTGCGCATGAGACCCGGACTGATGGCGCGCAGGTGTTCGGAGGCCTGAGCCAGTGTCCAGCCGGGCTTGAGCCGGCCCATGGCATTCAGCCAGGCGTAGTCGCGGCGGTCGAACGCGGCGGCTTCGCTGGTATTGAGCAGGGAGAGGGCACAGAGCGGGACGGCGACGTCAAACCGGGCGCCGACTTCGGGTCCGGCGAAACCAGGCGGCGTGACACCGATGATTTCGAGCGGGTGGCCCTGCACCACGAGACGAGAGCCTACCGCGGCGGGGTCTCGACCGAACTCACTTTGCCAGAAGGAATAGCTCAGCACGACGGCCGGAGCGGTACAGCCGCGGACGTCCTCTTCCGGTCGAAAGAGCCGCCCGGCGGCGGGCGACAGGGCGAGCGTCGAGGCGAAGGCGCCGCTGACGGCAAGAGCGGATACGCGGCGTGTTTCCGCCTCTTTGCCGAGACGGAGGCGGGTGTAGCCGCTGTTCCACGCGAAGACCTCGGAGAACGCCTGCTGGTTCGCGCGGAGTTCCTGGAAGAGCGGGTAGCTGAGGCTGTCGCCGCTCTCCATGATGCCGAAGTTCAGGTGGGGGATCTGGATCTGGGCCAGGCGGTGGGCTTCCGGCACCGGCAGAGTGCGCAGCAGGAGGGCATCGAGGAGCTGAAAGATCGCGGTGTTGGCGCCGAGGCCCAGTCCGAGCGTGGCGGTAGCCGTCAGGGTGAAGACCGGCGCCTTGGCGAGTACTCGGAGGGCGTAGCGCAGGTCCCGGAAGAAGTTGTCGATGTAGCTGGTGCGGCGTACGTCCCGGCATTCCTCCTGAATCTGCGCGACGCCCCCGAGTCGGCGGAGGGCTGCCGAGCGGGCGTCGGAAGGAGCTGCTCCGCGGAGGAGGTTTGCTTCCATTTCCTGTTCCAGATGGAACTGCAGTTCGCGGTCCAACTCCTGTTCGACGGTGTTGCGGCGCAGGAGGGAGCGCAGCCGCAGGCGCAGGATGTCGAGCCACCGTTCCAGGTGCATGCTGGTTATTCCTCGGCCATGCGGATCACGAGTCCGACGGCTCCGGAGAGCCGCTCCCATTGAGCGAGTTCCTTTTCGAGCTGGGCCTGGCCGGCCCGAGTGAGGGCGTAGAACTTGGCCTCGCGGCCTGAGTCGGTCCGGCCCCATTTGGCGCGGAGCCAGCCCTGCTGTTCCAGGCGGTGGAGCGCGGGGTAGAGAGCGCCCTGGGTGATCTGGAGCACTTCCTGACTGACCTGCTGGATGCGGGCGGCGATGGCCCAGCCGTGCATGGGCTCGATGGCGAGGGTGCGCAGGATGAGGAGATCCAAGGTGCCTTGCAGGAGATCGGAGGGTTTGCTCATACCTAATTCAATTACACCAGTGATGCCTAATTGAATGACAAGACCCGGTGATTGTCAAGGGGATTTGCAGAGGAGCCGCGGGTGGGCTGCGCGGCGATTGGAGGGGTTTTCTGACCGGTTGGCGCTCGCGGCTTTGGGGTGGACCTGCGGATTTGCGGGGTTTCCCGGGGTGTCCTGGTATGGCGGCGGCGGCCATTGGTCCTCATGCGTCGGGCTGGCTCAACCGGCAGCATCAGTGGGTGGGTTTTTCGTGGGCGGAGCTGAAGCTCCGCGCAGAATAAATTCTGCCCCACATGGGGTGGGCGGACTCTGGTTTGTGATTCGTGGGGCTGTGGGGCGGCCGTGCCTGTGGCGGTCTGGTGCGGATGGGCGAGGAGTGCGAGTGGGGGCCGCGCGTGGTGGTGCGCTTCCGGGTGGTCGACCTGGGGGTCGACCGCAGACCTGGGGGTCCGCCTACCAGCGCACGGGTCTGCTAAGGGTTGCTCTCGGTTTTGTGCGTCGAAGTCCTGTGGGGCGGCCGTGCCTGTGGCGGTCTCGTGCGGATGGGCGAGCAGTGAGAGTTGGTGCGACACGCTAAGGTGCGCTTCCGGGTGGTCGACCTGGGGGTCGACCACAGGCCTGGGGGTCCGCCTTACCAGCGCACGGGTCTGCTGAGGGTTGCTCTCGGTTTTGTGGTTCGTGGGGCTGTGGGGCGACCCTGCGTGTTGCGGTCTGGTGCGGATGGGCGAGGAGTGCGAGTGGGGGCCGCGCGTGGTGGTGCGCTTCCGGGTGGTCGACCTGGGGGTCGACCGCAGACCTGGGGGTCCGCCTTACCAGCGCACGGGTCCGCTGAGGGTTGCTCTCGGTTTTGTGATTCGTGGGGCTGTGGGGCGGCCATGCCTGTTGCGGTCTGGTGGGGATGGGCGAGCAGTGAGAGTTGGTGCGACACGCTAAGGTGCGCTTCCGGGTGGTCGACCTGGGGGTCGACCGCAGACCTGGGGGTCCGCCTTACCAGCGCACGGGTCCGCTGAGGGACTCTCTCGGTTTTGTGATTCGTGGGGCTGTGGGGCGGCCGTGCCTGTGGCGGTCTGGTGCGGATGGGCGAGCAGTGAGAGTGGGGGCCGCGCTTGGTGGTGCGCTTCCGGGTGGTCGACCTGGGGGTCGACCGCAGACCTGGGGGTCCGCCTTACCAGCGCACGGGCCTGCTGAGGGATTCTCTCGGTTTTGTGATTCGTGGGGCTGTGGGCGGCCGTGCCTGTGGCGGTCTGGTGCGGATGGGCGAACAGTGAGAGTTGGTGCGACACGCTAAGGTGCGCTTCCGGGTGGTCGACCTGGGGGTCGACCGCAGACCTGGGGGTCCGCCTTACCCTAGGGCGGGTCGTTTGAATCGGCTGGTCGGCGGAGGAGTGCTTCCGTTGCGCAAGTCGCAGGGCTGTGGGTGCGTCCTTTCGAGTTGCGGTTCGTGGCGGAAAGAGGACCTTCCGCGGGACGTGCTCGCGTAGCCCGTCGCTTACGCTTCGGGCGGTGGTGGTTCGGGCTGGGCCGTTGCGTAGCGCGTTGCGTAGCCCGTCGCTTACGCTTCGGGACTGGTTCGGGTAGCCCGTCGCTTACGCTTCGGGACAGGTTCGGGTAGCCCGTCGCTTACGCTTCGGGACTGGTTCGGGTAGCCCGTCGCTTACGCTTCGGGACTGGTTCGGGTAGCCCGCCGCTGACGCTTTGGGACAGGGCTGGATGGGCTGATTCCGTGGTCAGTCGCAGCGGAGCGTCTTCATGGGTTCGATTCGGGTGGCGCGCTGGGTGGGGGCCCAACAGGCCAGGAGAGCTACGGCGATGAATAGCAAGGCTACCGCTATGAGGGTGGCGGGGTCGTTCGGCTCCACTTCGTAGAGGAACGAGCGAAAGAGTCTGGAGAATGCGATCGCGCCGAGCAGGCCCGCCGCTACGCCGCCGGCGATCAGGCGAAGGCCATCAGAGAGGATGAGGGTTCGGATATCGCGGCGCTCGGCTCCGATGGCCGTGCGGATAGCGATCTCGTGGCGACGCGAAGCCACTGAGAGAGACAGCACGCCGTAGATGCCGACCAGGGTCAGCAGGCAGCCTACCAGCGAGAAGCCGACGAGCAGCTGCATGGCGAACGTGCGGCCGGCCAGAGAGTCATCGCGGATCTGGTCGAAGGATTTGATGTGCTCGACGGCGGCGTGCGGGTTGACCGCGTGCAGGGTGGCCTGGATTGCGGAGGCCATGGCGAGTGGCTCGGCTTTGGTGCGCACGAGGAGGTGCTTGGAGAAGGCGCCGTACTGCCAGAAGGAGCCGTAGATTTCGGGGGCCGCGTGTTGGGTCAGGTCGTCGGTGCGGCCATTCGCCACGACTCCAATGATGGTGTTGTAGGGCTTGTCGGGCCCGCGGAGCCAGATCTTCTTGCCGAGTGTGCCGGTGTGGGGAAAGTAGCGATCCGCGAACGCCTGGTTGACGATGAGGACCGGCGGTGCGTGGTCATCATCATTCGAGCGGAAATCGCGCCCTTCCGTAAGCGGCAGTCCGAGCATTTTGAAGTAACCGGAGGTGATGGAGCGAAGCGGAAGTTCGGTTGCCTCCCGCGCGTTGGCCGGCAGCGGCTGTCCTTCGATGACGGCACGAATGGGCCAATTGTTGCCGGTGAGCGGAACCCCCCAGGCATAGGCAGCGTGTTCGACACCGGGCAGCGCCTGTACGCGCTCGAGGGCACGGCGATGGAAGTCGGTCTCGTTCATCTGGACCGAGGTGACGCTCATGGTGAGGATGCGCGCTGTGTCGAAGCCGGAGGGCGCCCTGGCGATGTTGATCATGGTGCGAATGAGCAGGCCGGCTCCGACCAGCAGGACCAGCGTCAGAGCGGTCTGCGCCAGGGTGACGAGTCGCAAGAGGCGGCGTTCGCCGCGGCCGCCGGTGGATTTGGGGCCGGCTCCCTTCAGCACCTCGTTCGGATCGAGGCGTGAGGCGCGCCAGGCGGGGAAGAGTCCGGCGAGGGTCGCGGCAATAAAAGCAAGGCCCAGGCCGAAGAGCAGAATGGGCCAGCCGGTGGTGACGGAATCGAGCCGGGGGATGGCGTGTCCACCGATGACCTGGAATGCGCGCACCATGCCGAAGGCGAGTCCGGCGCCGAGGGCTCCTCCAGCAAGGGCGAGCAGGAGGCATTCGGTGGAGGCCTGGCGGAAGAGGCCGGCCCGGCCGACGCCGAGGGCGGCGCGCACGGCGTATTCCCGCTGGCGTCCCAAGCCGCGCAGAAGAAGCAGGGCACCGACGTTGCCGCATGCGATCAACAGCACGAGCGCGGCGGCCCCGAACAAGGGGAGGAGGATGCGTTCGCCGTCGCGATTGTATTCCGAAGTAAGCGACTGGACGTTGGTGGTGAAGCCGGCGAAGGCGGGATCCGTCTGGGCCTGGCGATTGGCAAGGAGCGCCAGTTCGGCCTGAGCCTGAGCAGGCTGGAAGCCGGGGGCGAGGCGGCCGACGAGGTTCCATCGCGGACGCTTCTGTTCCTCCGGATCGGAGCCTGGAACGTAGGGCGCCCACATGCCCACGAGGGCGTTCACGTCGTAGTTTGGCTCCTGGGCAACGTTGGGCGCCGGCAGGAAACGAACGCCGGGCGGCATTACGCCAATGATCTCGACAGGCGCTTCCTGGCGGCTGATACGGATCTTCTGACCCAGGATGCCGGGGTTGCCTCCGAACCTGCGCTGCCATAGCTCGTAGCCGATCAGGACCACCCGGTTGGCACCGGGTGTCGTATCTGAAGGAGTGAACTTGCGGCCGAGCACGGGTTCGAGCCCGACGACCTTGAAGTATTCCGGCGTCACCACCATGGCCTCGAAGGACTGCACGCCATCGGGCAGGATCATGAAAGCGAAGATCCAGCGGTAGGCAGCGATGGATTGGATGGACTTCGCCTCGCGCTGCCACTCGAGCCACTGCTCCGCGGGCCAGGGCCGTGGGTTTTCCTGCTGCTGGCCGTCGGTGCGCGCGGAAGGGATGAGGACCAGTTGTTGAGCGTCCTTGTAAGGCGGCGGGGTGAGGAGGATTCCCTGGACCAGGCTGAAGACGGCCGCGGTGGCGCCGATGCCGATCGCGAGTGTCAGCGCGGTGAGCACCACGAAACCAGGGGCGCGCCCGAGGGTGCGCACGGCGATGCGGAAGTCGCGCATTCCGGTCTCGATCCACTGCACGCTTCTGCGGTCGCGGTGTTCTTCCTTCATCTGTTCGATGCCTCCGAATTGTTGCCGTGCCGTGCGCCGGGCCTCTTCGGCCGACATGCCCGCTTCCCGCGCTTCCCGTTCGGCCATTTCCAGATGGGCCTCCACCTCAGCATCCAGATCCTGATCGAGGCGCCGGCCCCTGAGCAGCGCCAGGAGCCGCCGGATGCGCCCGCGCCAGCTCATAGAGAGGCCTCGAGGAAGCGGGCGACCAGCGCGTTGGCCTGCTCCCACTTCTGGACCTCCGCCTTGAGCTGCCTGGCGCCGGCCTTGGTCAACGTGTAGGTTTTCACCTTGCGGTTCGTCTCGGAAAGGCCCCATTCCGCCGAAATCCAGCCTTCCTGTTCCAGGCGGATCAACGCCGGGTAGATGGCTCCCTGGCTCAGCTTGAGCGTGTCGCCGGAGACCTGTTCAATCCGCCGGGCGATGCGGTAGCCGTTCATTGCTCCCATGGTCTGCAGGGTTTTGAGGACGAGGAGGTCCAGGGTTCCGTAGGGGACATCAGCCCTTTGTTTAGACATGTCTTCTTTAGACATGTGAGTATCATTCAACAGCACACAGGCGGCTGTCAATGGGTTTGGGGGGAGTGGGTGCGCCGTTCTTCGATGGAGGCGCGGTGAAGGGGATGAGCCTATTTTGGATCGGAGAGTGTTATGCCGTAGTCCGCCAGCCAGTTTTCGACGTTCGACCGCGAGGCTCTGGCCAGTTGGCCTCCGGTGAATCGCGGGTCGGCGGTCACTTCGTGATGGATGAAATCTGGAATGACCAGGGCGTCGGCTTCGGCGGCCGAGTCGAATTCGGCTTCGGCCAGGCGCAGGCCCTGCAGGGGCCCTTCCAAGATGTCGACGCCCCACGGTGGCACGCTGTAGCGAACCTTGCTGAGTGTGGCGGCCGGGAGTTGGGCCAGCAAACGGAATTCGTTCTCTGTGAGGTACATGCTGGTGATGAGTCCCTGCTGCGCTCCGGCTGCCTGGGCGGGCACCTTTTGGGTGAGTTTGAAGGTGGGCGGACCGCCGTCGTCGGACTGCTGCCGCAACCGGAGACGAGTGCCGTCGATGTAGCGATCGGTGATGCGGCGGATTCGCGTCACATCCGAGTCCGGGAAGCGGTTCAGGAGGAACCGGCGTTCGCGTTCGATGCGGGCGTAGTCGTGCGGTTGGGGCATTTGTTTATTTTTGCGGAAGGGCGGGACTTGTTGCGGCCCCGGTTCCCGGCCCTCCTGACGTTGGCGCTGTCGCTTTGGGCCGCTCCTGGCTCGATTGCCGTAGTCCTGGGGAGGGCCTGCTCGGGCCTGGGGGTGGCTGGGGCTTATCGCGGGTCCTGGCCTCTCGCGTCCTGGCCTCTCGCCTGGAGGAGGCTAGCAGTCTCTCCCTGCCCAGCTGAACGGGTAGCGGTGGCGTCAGGATTTGAGAGAGCCCATCCCGAGGATCGAATAATCACCGCGGCCGGGGTGAAATGTGCCGGGTTGCGGCCGGCGCAATGCTGGTCCTGCCGTTCCTGGGGCTTTGACGCGGGCGGGACTGAAGTCCCGCGCAGGATGAATCCTGCCCCACATGGGGCCTGGAATGGCCATCTCGGGAGGCGATCAGATAGCTAGCACGACGAGTGCTAACCATGCCGGTAGACCTGATTGTCACCCATGTCCGCGGCTGTATAGGGGTGGCCTTCTGGGTCGATGAAGTTGGGCTGCCGTTGGTTGGTGGGATCGGCGTTGGGGTTGCGACGGGCCCTGGGCGGTGCCCAGGGGAATGCTGGGGGTGGCCTTTTGGGCCTATGGAGTTGGGCTGCCGTTGAGTCGGTGGGATCGGCGTTGGGGTTGCGGCGGGCCCTGGGCGATGCCCAGGGGAATGCTGGGGGTGGCCTTTTGGGTCGATGGAGTTGGGCTGCCGTTGAGTCGGTGGGATCGGCGTTGGGGTTGCGACGGGCCCTGGGCGGTGCCCAAGGGAATGATGGGGGTGGCCTTTGGGGCCGATGGAGTTGGGCTGCCGTTGGGTGGTGGGATCGGCGTTGGGGTTGCGACGGGCCCTGGGCGGTGCCCAGGAGAATGCTGGGGCTGGCCTTTTTGGGCCGATGGAGTTGGGCTGCCTTTGGTTGGTGGGATCGGCGTTGAGGTTGCGACGGGCCCTGGGCGATGCCCAGGGGAATGCTGGGGTGGCCTTCGGGGTCGATGGAGTTGGGCTGCGGTTGGTTGATGGGATCGGCGTTGGGGTTGCGACGGGCCCTGGGCGGTGCCCAGGGGAATGCTGGGGGTGGCCTTGTGGGTCGATGAAGTTGGGCTGCCGTTGGGTCGGTGGGATCGGCGTTGGGGTTGCGACGGGCCCTGGGCGGTGCCCAGGGAAATGCTGGGGGCCTTCGGGGTCGATGAAGTTGGGCTGCCGTTGGTTGGTGGGATCGGCGTTGGAGTTGCGACGGGCCCTGGGCGATGCCCAGGGGAATGCTGGGGGTGGCCTTTTGGGTCGATGGAGTTGGGCTGCCGTTGAGTCGGTGGGATCGGCGTTGGGGTTGCGACGGGCCCTGGGCGGTGCCCAGGGAAATGCTGGGGGCCTTCGGGGTCGATGAAGTTGGGCTGCCGTTGGTTGGTGGGATCGGCGTTGGAGTTGCGACGGGCCCTGGGCGGTGCCCAGGGGAATGCCGGGGGTGGCCTTCGGGGTCGATGGAGTTGGGCTGCCGTTGGTTTGTGGGATCGGCGTCGGGGTTGCGATTGGCCCTGGGCGGTGCCCAGGGGAATGCTGGGGGTGGCCTTTTGGGTCGATGGAGTCGGGCTGCCGTTGAGTTGGGGGGATCGGCGTTGGGGTTGCGACGGGCCCTGGGCGGTGCCCAGGGGAATGCTGGTGTGGCCTTTTGGGTCGATGGAGTTGGGCTGCCGTTGGTTGGTGGGATCGGCGTTGGGGTTGCGGCGGGCCCTGGCGATGCCCAGGGGAATGCTTTGGGGCCTTTGGGGTCGATGGAGTTGGGCTGCCGTTGGTTGGTGGGATCGGCGTTGGGGTTGCGACGGGCCCTGGGCGATGCCCAGGGGAATGCTGGGGGTGGCCTTGTGGGTCGATGAAGTTGGGCTGCCGTTGGGTCGGTGGGATCGGCGTTGGGGTTGCGACGGGCCCTGGGCGGTGCCCAGGGGAATGCTGGGGGGCCTTCGGGGTCGATGGAGTTGGGCTGCCGTTGGTTTGTGGGATCGGCGTCGGGGTTGCGACGGGCCCTGGGCGGTGCCCAGGGAAATGCTGGGGGCCTTCGGGGTCGATGAAGTTGGGCTGCCGTTGGTTGGTGGGATCGGCGTTGGAGTTGCGACGGGCCCTGGGCGGTGCCCAGGGGAATGCTGGGGGTGGCCTTCGGGGTCGATGGAGTTGGGCTGCCGTTGGTTGGTGGGATCGGCGTTGGGGTTGCGACGGACCCTGGGCGATGCCCAGGGGAATGCTGGGGGGGAGAGTTCGGTGATTCCCGGAGGGGGTGCCGGTGGGCTTCTGGTGGGGTAACTGGGCTTCCGGTACGGTCCCGGTGGGGTGCAGATGGGTTTCCGGTACGGTGCCGTTAGGATGCCGATGGGCTTCCGGTCGGTTGCCGCTGGGTTTCGGGTGGGCTCCCGGGCATCTGAGACTGCGGAGGACTGTGATCCTGCCAGCCCTACCGGCTGCAAGGGTGACTCGGTCCGTAACGCCGGAAGGATGTCCTGAACTCCAGAGCGTCCGGGTGACATGGCTCTGGCGGCCTTACGGATCGAGGAGGTCGGTTGCGTCGGCGTGGAGTGAGTCGATCAGGGGGGTGAACTCGAGATCGAAGGGGGGAGATGCGCGACTGGAGGCGGACAGGTTCGTAGCCGAAGTCGCGGACGCAACGCTCCAGGAAGGCCGGCGTCTCAATAGTCGCGCTGTGGAGCTGGTCGGTCAGGATGAGGCCCTTGCGGTCCGTGGGGATGCCGTAGCGGTACATGAGGCGCGCGGCGTTGCGGAGGTTGGTGGTGGTGCGGCGGGCCTGAGGCTCGACTAGAATGGCGTCCTCGGGGATGCCGAATTCCGTCCGCAGGGCCTTCTTCATCTCCATCGCTTCGCTGTAAGGGGTGAGGTTGGGATGGACGTAGCCTCCGGTGACCAGGAGGAACGGCGCCTTCTTTTCGCGGAATTCACGGGCAGCGAGCGTCAGGCGGAGACGGCCGACGGGGGCGAGGGCGACGCCGTCTCGCTCGGGGCCATTGCCGAGTACGACGATCACGGTGTAGGGGTAGTTCTTCCACTGGGTAGTGGCGATGCGGGCGACGGCGGCACGGTTTTCGCCGGCTTCCAGCGGCTCGTGGCGGCCGGCTTCATCATGACTGTGAAGGAGGAGGAGTTCGATAGAGAACTTCAGGGAGGGCTGAAAGAAGAGCTCCAGGGACTTGGGGTCGCTGCCGACGATGCCGGCCATGATCTGGACCATGCGGGCAAAGGCTGGCGATTTCACGTCGTAGGAGGTGAGGTCGAAGCGCGCTGTGCGCGGTGGTTGGGCTGGAGCGTTGGGGGTGGCCTGGGGTGGCGGGCCGGATGGGGGTGGACCGGGCATGCGCTGCGGCGACTGGCCGAGGGCGAAGGTGTCGATGGCGCGATTCATTTTGCGGGCGGAGTCCTCCCAGGCGGTTTCGAGCAGGCCGGCGGCGGGCTTCGCGTTGTAGCGCTGGAACATGCCGGAGGGACGGAGGACGCTATCGACGAAGTGCGTCATGGTGGGGTTGGCTGCGAGCCGGGTGAAGGCGGCCCGAGCCTGGGCGATTTCCTCGCTGGACCAACGCATGGCATCGGCGTAGCACTCAACGTTGGCGGCGCAGGACTGGGGGGCGCCGGCCAGGGCGGTGCGTTTGGCGGTGGCGAGACGGGCGAGGTCGGGGTCGGCTTGGATGAGGGCTCGGATGGAGGGGTTCTCTTCGATCGAGGAGAGGAGGAAGAAGTTTTTGTCCTGGACGGGATGGTGGAGGGCGAGCGGCGCAGGGTGAGGCGCGGCCTGGGCGAGAACACTGAGGAAGAGGAGGAAGGCAGGAGTGGAGCGGGGACCGTGGTGAGGACGGTTGGTCCGCAGGATGTTCATCATGGTGTCCTTGGTGGAGTTCGTGGCGGTGCCTCGGGGCACGTTGCTGTCATTGTAGCCGGGGGCGGCGGAAGGTGGGGCTGGTGCTGGGGGCGGATGCGGCGGATTCCCTGATTGGTTGGATGGAGCTTGGGGCGGACTGAAGAACGCCGCAGGTTGAAACCGGCCCCACAAGGGGCTGGAGTCGCCTGGGAAGGTGCCATGGCGTTCGGAAACATCCGCAATCTCCTGCTGAATTCGGGGAATAACGTGTGGGGTCTGGTGCGGATTAGTGAACTGTGTTTCCGGAAACGTACACTGGCGTCGACTAGAGGTAGCACTCCCTGGACTCGAGGCGGTCGTCTAGCGGGAGGCCCAGGAGTTCGTTCAGGAGTTCCTGACGGAATGATTCCGCGGGATCGGACGGGGGCGCGTGGAAGGCGTAGCGGGTTCGGAGGTATTGCGGGAGACCAGCGGCTAGATTCTCCGCCCTGACGATGACCTGATACTTGGTGCTATCGGGGGGCTGCGTGGCGATGTCGCCCTGGATGATCATCGTCTCCCAGCCGACTCCGCCGAGGCGTCCTTCCGCCTTGGCTTTGTAGGCTTCGCTGGTGACGATGATGACGCGATCGGCCAGGGCCAGTTCATTGCACATCCATTGGGGGAGGTCCATTCCGCGGCGGAGGTGGAACTTGTCGAGGCGGACTTGGATGCCTTTGTCCATGAGGTAGTAGGCGAGTTCCTTGACCCACTCCTCTTCGCCGGCGGTGGTGGAGGTATGGCTGATGAAGACGCGGACCGCACAGGCGTTGCGGCTGGCGAGCTTTCTCCGGTTGGCTCGCAATGCGTCGTAGAGCTCCTTGTGGAGGACGTGGATGGTGAGGCAGGCGTCGGGAGCGGCCGTCTCCTCGAAGCCCTGTTTGAGGGAGGCGACGACGCCATCGGCGCGCAGGCCTCCGGCGCCGGCGCCGAGGAGTGGGGCGGAGATCGCCCGCACGGAGGGCTGCTGGCGTGTGAAGGTCCCGAGGGTCGAGCCGATTTCCTGGATTGCTTCGAGGGTCGAGGTCATGTCGTCGACCGAAGCGGCGTATGCGGCGTATGCGGCGTATTGGGCAATGTGCTCGGCGCCTTCAAACGGCATGAATTCGACCTCGCCGAGGCGCATGAGATCGCGGGGATAGCGAATGCGGCAGTTGGCGAGGGAGCGGGCCACGAAGCCGGTGACTGTGCCTGTGGTTGAGCAGGGGAGGACGATGAGGTCCGAAGGGCCGTCGAAGAGGTTGCCGAGGCGGAGCCGGATCTGGTTCGGCATTGGGGGCTTGGGGCTATTATACGGGGTCGGCGGGGGTGCGCCGGGCTGGTGCCCTGGAGGTTCGCGGCGGTGGGGGACGTTCACACCCTGTCCACCTTCAAGCTTCGTTGGGACTCAGGGCAGTCTTCGCTTCGGGACAGGGCATGAACGTCCCAAGTGGCGTTTCGTCTGGTAATCGGGATCGAGGGCGCCGGTGGTGCTGCTAGCGAGCGGGGCCGCGGGTGTTGATGTACCAGGGCGGATTGGTTGGCGTGAGCATGCGCACGCGGTTGTTGCCCTGATCGGCAAAGTAGACGCGGCCGGCGGAGTCCACGGCGATCGCGACGGGGTTGTTGAGTTCGGCGGAGAGAGCGGAGCCGCCGTCTCCACTGAGGCCTTTGGTGCCGCGGCCGGCGATGGTGGTGATGATGCCGGTGGTGGCGTCGACCCGGCGGATGCGCTGGTTCTGCGTATCGGCGATGAAGAGATTGCCGTCCAGATCGAGGGCGGCCGCGCTGGGGTAGCTCAGTTTGGCGCTGACGGCCGGTCCTCCATCGCCACCATAAGAACCGCGGCAGACCTGGACTTGGAATGGGGCCGGCGCAGTTTCACACGTGCTGGAGCCGGCGATGGTGTCGACGAGCCCGGTTTTGGCAGAAACCACGCGAATGCGGGAGTTCTCGTAGTCGGTGATGATGACGTCTCCGTCGCGGTTGACCGCCTCGGGCATGGGGAGCCAGAAGTAGGCTTCGAGGGCAGGACCACCGTCGCCGCCGTAGCTGGTGCCGAAACGGCCGGCAATGGTTTCGATGATTCCGGTGGAGGCCGTGATTTTGCGAACGCGCGACCAGGAAGTGCAGAGATAAAGATTGCCTTCGGCGTCGAGCGAAATGCCGGCCGGCTGCGCAATGTCAGCAGTGAGAGCGGGGCCGCCGTCGCCAGTGTCCTCGAAGTTGCCGGTACCGGCAATGGTCGTGATGATGCCGGAGGCGGCGTCGATTTTCCGGAGGCGATGGCTGTCGTAGGCGGCGATGTAGATATTGCCGGCGGGGTCGATGGTGAAGCGGTTTCCCTTGCCGAGCATGGCGCTGGTGGCAAGACCGCCGTCGCCGCTATAGCCGGGCGTGCCGACGCCGGCGACGAGGGTGGAGACGCGGTTCTTGACCTAAATTTTGCGGATGGTGCCGGTCCAGTCGCCGACGTAGACGTCACCAGCCGCGTCAAGCGCAACGCTGGTGGGGTAATAGAGGGTAATTCCGGCAGCACCGTCGCCGGCGAGGGTCGAAATTCTGTAGTGTTGAGCGAAAAGAGGAGAAGCGGCTAGAAGCAGAAATGCACAAATTCGAGACACGTCTGCATTATTACTAAATTCCCGCGCCGGAGCACGGGGTGGCTGGAGGGAAGCGGCCCGGTACATGGCGCCGGAGAATTGCCGGCGGCGAGCCAAGCAGCGGGTGAAGGGTATACTCGTTGGTCATGACACGGAGATCGCTTGCATGGCGGCAGTTGCCGGATTGGCGGCGGCCGCGCTGGCTACGGGCGCGGAGACACCGTCACCGGCCTTGCTGGTGCTGTCGAAGAGTGAGCAGACATTGGCCATTGTGGAGCCCGAAAGTCACAAGGTGATTGCCCGAATTCCCTCAGGACCCGATCCGCATGAAGTGGTGGCGTCCTCGGATGGGCGGCTGGCGTTCATCTCGAATTACGGCGGCGGCCGGTTCAACACGATCACGGTTGTCGATTTGGTTGGGCAGAAGGCACTGACCGCGGTGGACCTGGGTGCGCTGCGCGGGCCGCATGGCCTGGACTTCCAGGGCGGCAAGGTCTGGTTCACGGCGGAGGCGGCGAAGGTGATCGGCAGCTATGATCCGGTTTCCCAAAAGGTGGACCTGGTGTTGGGGACCGGGCAGAACCGAACGCACATGATCGCGGTTTCTCCGGATCTGAAGTGGATGGTGACCTCAAACGTCAATTCGGCCACGATGACTTTCATCGAAAAGAGCAACGGGCCCGGGCCGGGTGGGCCGCCACCGGGTGCCGCGCCGGCAGGGGCTCCCGGCGGTGGCCCGGGACGTGGGGGGCCGGCGGGACCGCCTCCGCAGGATTGGAATGAGACAGTGGTGCCGGTGGGCCGGGGTGCGGAGGGGTTCGATGTCTCGCCCGACGGCAAGGAACTCTGGGCGGCGAACGCGCTGGACGGGACGGTTTCCGTGCTGGATGTCCCCAACAAGAAGGTGGTTCAAACGCTGGCGGCCGATGTTGTTGGGGCGAACCGGCTGAAGTTCACTCCGGATGGGAAGCTGGTTTTCGTTTCAACCTTGCGCGGGCCGGATGTGACGATTCTGGATGCGGCGACGCGCCGGACGGTGAAGCGGGTGAAGGTCGGGCGAGGCGCGGCGGGCATCCAGATGGATCCGAGTGGAGCCCGGGCGTTTGTGGCTTGCACGCCGGACGATTATGTCGTGGTGGTGGATTTGAAGACGCTGGAAGTGTCGGGCCGGCTGGAGGTGGGCAAGCAGCCGGATGGGATGGCGTGGGCGGTGCGGGGGCGGTAGGGGGGTGGAGGCGGCGGGGCATGTCCTGGATGCGAGCCTGCCCGGTTACCATCCTTGACAGGAAGCATGAAGGAATCAAGCCGGCCGCCGCGGTGATGCTTTGAGCTGGCGCGGGTTAGTCCTTGATGTGATCGTGAGTGAAGGCGTCCGAGAGGGACTCCCAGTTCCTGGAACCGTCCTTGAAACGCATCCAGGTCTTGTGACGGGCCGGCGCGCTGTCCGCGATCTCGAAGACGCGGCCCCCACGAACGTGGAGATTTGACGGGTCATCGGGCTCGACGTGCGGGTAAGTGTAGTGCCCGAGGGAGCCGTCGTAGCCAAGCTCGATGCCGCGCCAGCGGCCCATGTAGTTGTTGACATGATCGTGTCCGCAATAGACGCCGCGCACGTCGCCACGGTCGAGGAGGGCCGCGAAGAGGCCACTGTTGACGGGTGACGGCGACTCGTGTTCCTGCCGTGTTCCGACAATCTTGGCGTGGTTCACCATATCGTTGAACTCACAGAGCGGGATGTGGAAGAACATCAGACCCGGGACCTTGGCGCCGTGTTGTTTCTCCAGTTCGCAGGATGTCTGGTAGTACCAGAGGATCTGGTCGGTGTGGATCCAGTCGTAGGGGCGGTTTTTCCCGTCCTGGAAGTAGTCCTGGGAGTCGAGGAGCCAGATGCAGTAAACCGGCTTCGTTCCGGCGGCGTTCCAGATGAGGAGGTGCTGGTTCCCTGCTCCGTGGATTCCGCGATGGTAGCCGGCGTTGAGGTTGTGTGGATAGGCGGCGTAGAGGGCGAGAACGGCGTCCTTGCCGATCTGGGTTTTGGGGAAGTGTTCCTGGTCGTGATTGCCGAAGGTGATGGCCCAGGGGACCTGTTTCTTTTCCATGGCAGCGGCGACGAAGCCGATCGAGGTCCGGAGTTCGGCTTCGGACTGGCTGTCCTTGCCGGAGAGACAGTCTCCGTTTACGATGACGAGGTTCGGTTTTTCGGTGTCGATGAGGCGTTCGGCCAGGGCGATGCCGTGGGTGTCGATGCGCGGGGTGTAGTGGAGGTCGGAGATGGCGAGGACCCGGAAGAGACCGTCGGAGCCGCAGCGAAGAGGGCGGCGGCCGGGAGCGGGCTCCGGCGGCTGGGACTGAGCGGCTGTGGGTAGAGCGAGAGAGGCAGCGACGAAGGATCTTCTGTTCATTGAGGATTACCGACTAGTAGGGTCATTAAGATGAAGCGTGGCTATAAACCATGAAGACGGATCTTTGATTTTACCGAAGACCGTCGAAAGGTCAGATGTGCATGGGGGTGATGAGTCCAGCTGGGAACTGCCCTTGCAGAGCGAGACGCCGTGCCGGAGCTACCTGGGCCTCCCCCTTACAGTAGGCCAAGCGGCGGCACTGGAGTCCCGAAACTGTCCGTCATTCCAGCGGCGCCAACCACTTGTTGAAATCTGCTATTTGCCGGGCGTCCACGCCCTCGCCTGGCGGATAACAGGGATCCGTGACTCTGGCGGGATCGTGGTGCTTTCCCGCTTCGAATTCAACGGCCTTTCTAAAACAGAATCGCTCCCCGTGTATTCGTTGGGTTCGTTTGGGATCGAGGACTTGCGTGAAGCGGTCGGAGACGCCGTACTGGAGATACGAATTGGTCTCGACTTGCAGGTCGAATCTTGCGTGCCGGAGATCAAAGATACGACAGAGGATGCCTGCGGTGCCCGCGCCTCCAGAACTCGATTCGACCACGAGTTCCTCGGTATCGTCCGCGGTAAGGTCGACGAGTTCGACCTTGTGGATGGAGGCATGATGATGATCGCCGAGCAGAAAGCGGGCATCAGGGGTCCAACCGGTGGGTTGTTTGACCAAACGGACCAGTAGACCGACCGACCAACATGAACCAGCGGGCTGGGCGCCCGCAAAGTCGTACTGGAGAACGGCCAGCATCGCGGATCGACGCTGGCTCGGCCACTCGTAGAGTTGGAATCGAAGACGCCGCACCTCGGAGAATCTGGCGGTGCTAATGTTCTCGGAGGCGCATAGTTCCGCCTGATTTGCCGCCTTTCCTGTGACTTCGTAGACGGGTTCCCGGGCCAGGGCATCCGGAAAATTCGTGTCCGATCCTCCTGCTTTGCGAGTCCCTGCATCATTGATCCTCTTCCCTGAAAGAAACTTGATCCGCATTCCGGGAAAGATGGCCTGTAGTGCTGCCTGGCGGATGGATTCATTGCGGATTGGCTTTTCGGATGCGGCCGCAGCCGGGAGGAGTAGAAGGAGGAAGGTGGCGCTTCGGATGAACCGGAGCGGGCTCTGGCTGCGAGTCGCAATCTTTAGGCTATCGCGCATGAAGGATGGAATTCGTTCGGTCTGGCCTACCAGGCAAGGGCTGCGTGCTCCCGTGCCCGGCTGGCGGATGCTTGCGCAGCGGGCGGGCTGCGCTTGGGGATTGCCGGCACTCCGGCCGCACACCTCGTCACGGCACGGCTGTTTCGATGAGTGACCCTTGATGGCTGACGGACGACGGGGCGGATCAGGCTTCCTCGGCCGGCTCCTTCGATTTGGCTCCCATTAACAGGTGCAGGGCGAAGGGAACCTCGTCGGGGTGCGTCGCGCACCACTCGAAGATGCGCTCGAGTTTGAGGCTATCGTCGGCTATGGCGCTGATTTCCATCAGCTCGGTTTCGATGGTCTCTGTGTCTCTCATGGCTCTTCCAGCGTGGCACAGGCAGTTGGCGGAATGTATGGGGCTCGCTCGCGCTGGAGCGAGCGATCGGTCCGGGTGGGCGACGTAGCTGATCTCATGATTTCGCTGCCGCGGGCAGACTGGCGCGGCGGATCAGGATTGCTCCGGCGAGGGAAACGGCGCCGCCACAAAGCGACAGGAAGGCGACGCGCTCGCCGCGCACCAGGACGCCGAGGATCAGGGCGACGCCGGGAATCAGAAAAGTCGAAGCCGAAGCTCGAGTGGCTCCGATGCGTCCGGCGGCGACGGCCAGGAGGATGTAGGCAATGCCGGTACCGAAGATTCCAAGTGCGAGCAGAGCGAGGAGGGACGGCAGTGTCCAATGAGCCTGGCGAAGTGCGGGCACGCCGAGTGGCGCGGTGAGCAGCGCAGCGAAGCCGACAGCACGCCAGATGACAGGGAGCGCTCCATTGCGCTGCTGGAGGGGCCGGGCAAGGTTGATCGAGAAGCCGTAGCTGATGACCGCGATGAGAATCAGGAGGACGCCGGTGGCCTGGTTGCTTCCCTCGCCCAGGCTGGGCACCGCGACGAGGATCGTGCCCGCGAAGCCGACAGCGAGGCCGAGGAGCACGGGGCGCGGCGGAAGACTCCTCGCAAGCAGACTGGCGACGGCGGCCGCAAAGAGAGGCGTGGCTCCGTTGAGCATACCGGTCAGGGCCGATGAAACGCGCTGCTCGGCGAAGGGGAAGAGACTGAGCGGGAAGGCCATCCAGATGATGCCAAGCAGGGCGACGCGGCTCCAATCGGCGCGGGCGACCGGCCGCCGGACGCCTGGAAACAAAGAGAGGGTCAGAAACCCGATGACGAGACGAGTGAAGGTAATGCCGTTGGGCGGCAGGCTCTCCAGACCCTGAGCGATGAAGAGGAACGATGCGCCCCAGATGAGCCCTGGCAGCAGCAGCAGGGTCCAGTCGAGGAGGTTGGAGACGGAATGGTGTTCGGACGAATGAGTGGCGGGGTGAGCCGTCATCTACCAATGTTCTCGTATGCGGCTGAATTGGACAAGTTGCCGCCGTGCGGGCGGGTGCGGAGGAGTGCCGGCGGTGGAAGGAATTGCCGGTCGGGTCGAGGGGTCACTTACCGGCGCGCGTCTGATCCGAGGCAGGTTTCCGCAGATTGAAGAGACGCACGGTGGTGCCCGATGGCCGAGCATGAATGCGGGCGAGGCTCTGACGCCAATCGGCGGCGGAAAAGGCCTTCTCGAAGGCGGCGACATTGCGGGCGTAGCTGGTCAAGAGCTCCTTTTTGAGAGCCGGCTCCGCGAAGGAGAACTCGAGGCTCCAACGGCCGAGTTGGACGACGTCGGCCCAGGTCAAGTCAAAGAGGGAGACCGCAGCAAAGTATTCGTCGGTGAGGTTGGTGTCCATGACCCCGCGATCGTCCGTGTTCAGGCAGACGGGAATGCCCTGACGAAGATAGGAGAGGAGCGGATGGCGGCGGAGGTCCGGCACATAGCCCAGCGCAAGGTTGCTGGTGAGGCTGACTTCGATGAGCCGGCGGCCCGCACGCAGGAGCTTCAGTGCGTTGGGGTCCTGGTAAGCGTTGGTGCCGTGGCCGATGCGTTCGGCTCCCATGTTGAGGGTATCGGCGACGTGGGTGTCGGCCTGGCTGTTCTCACCGGCATGCAGGCTCAGGTGTACATCGGGGTATTTGCGGCGTAGCTCGCCCAGCACGGCGGCGAAGCGGATTGGGCGGCCATCGGGATTGTCTTCCCGTCCGACCAGATTCATGCCGACCCAGAGGTCGCGGTTGCGGTGAACGAAGGCGAAGCCGTCGCGGAGATCATCCTCAGCGCCCGGCAGGAATCGAAGGGCCGAGACCTGCATGCGTACGGCGATATTCGTGGCGCGGGCGTCGGGCTGAGCGATGCGGGCGCGGATGGCAGCGGCTCCCTGGTCCTCTGTGAGGCCGTGGAACTCGCGGGGATCCAATTGTGTTTCGAGATAGAGGGCGTTTTCGGACTGGAGTTGCCGCTGGGCCACAACGAGGGCATCGCCCATCAAGCGAGGGTCGCGTTCCAGGTCACCGAGACGGCGAACGAGGCGGTCGAAGAACTCATCCTTGGATTCGGTGGGATCCAGGATGAGGGCCGCGAGCCACGCTTTGCGTTGCGCGGTGGAGAGAGCCGAGACAGGGACGAAATCGCGCTGTGCGCAGGCGGGCAGTTTCTTTACGGAATCGGGGCGAAGGGTGAGCCATTGGAGTGTTTCCGACTCATCGCAATTGCTGATTTTCACGCGGGTGAGGTAGCCGCCGCGGGCAGCGCCTTCGAGCCAGAAGGACATGGGGATGGAGTATTCGTGGTGGTTGTGGAGATCGCCGCCTTTGGGGAGAGCCCACATGAGGCGGTAGAGGTCGTCGTTGGAGAGGGAGGATTTGAGGGTGCGCCAATGGGGCTCGAAGGGATCGGCGGCGGGCGCTGGTGCCGGAATAAGGAAAAGGGAAAGGAGGCAGATCGCCGCGATTCGGGGTGCAATAAAGCGACACCATGCAGGAGCCGCTGCTGCAATCAGGACAATGGGGGAGAATTCGCGCCGCGGCATGGGTTCGTCTTCAGAATAACGAAAGGTTGAATTCCGCCGCGAGGGATTGAATTGCACAGACGCTTGGAACCACGGTGGGTTCGGGCGGTCGGGGGTGGAGGCATTCGGATTGAGGAGCGCCTTTTGTGATTCGGTTGAGGACCAGTCGCTCACGCTCGTGGTTCGTTGGGCGGCGCGTCGCCGGTTGTGGCGGTTGGGTTGGGATGGTGCGGCGCAGAGGGTTCACGCAGTCTGCCCGGTGATAAGATTCTGGTCACCGAGGCGCCGGCGCGGCCGGCGTAGCGTTTGGAGATGCGAGGAACCATGCAGAATCGACGTGATTTTCTGAAGACCGGGGCGTCCACTTTGGGCGCAGCCTCCCTGGCCGCTGCCGCTCAGTCCGCGGCGGCGGGCAAGAAGATGATTGGAATGCAGGTAGGCGCCGTCTCTTTTGTCGATGAGGGTACGGACCAGGTGCTCGATATCCTGCAGCAGCGCGGGGCCGTCAATACGCTGTTTCTCGCCACCTTCACCTATGGCCGTGGAATCGCCGGCAGGCAGGTGCCCGGCCAACCGCTGCCCGACCACGGCAAGCAGGTGCATGACCTGGATTTCCATGGCGGCAACTATAGAGTCGTCCGCCCGCAGTATTACAAGGACACCGGGATCAAACCGGAAGATACACGCGCGCCCGATCATGGGCCGCTGGACATCATCAGTGAAGTACTGCCGAAGGCCAAGGCGCGCGGGCTGAAGACAATTCTCTGGACGGAGGATGTGTGGAGGTACGACATCCCCGGCATCGAGAAACTGCAGGAGGTGGACCTGTACGGGCGGAAGGTGCGGCGGATGTGCGTGAACAATCCGCACCACCGGAATTTCCTCACGGGACTGGTGGAGGATTACACGCGCTCTTATGACATCGACGGGATCATGTGGGGGTCTGAACGGCATGGGGCGCTTGGAACGGCGCTTGGCGCGAATCACGGGGGCCGAGGGAGTGACCCGGGTTCCGTGGGCTGTTTTTGCGAGTTCTGCGAGAAGAAGGCCAGGCAGGAAGGGAACGTCAAAGTCGAGCGGGTGAAGGACGGGTATAAGGAGCTCGAGCGGTTTGTCCGGGCGAGCCGGTCGGGCAAGCGTTCGGTGGATGGCTACGAAGTGACCTTCTGGCGGATCCTGATGCGATATCCGGAGATTCTGGCCTGGGAGCAGTTCTGGCATGACGGCTTGCGGGAGATCTACGCCGCCATGTACGCCAAAGCGCACGCAATCAAGCCGAACATTCAGGTTGGCTGGCACATCTGGCACAACAACTCGTTCAGTCCGTTCTACCGGGCTCAGCAGGATTTGCAGCCTTTGGCGCAGTGCTCCGATTTTCTGAAGATGGTGATGTATCACAACTGCGGCGGCGAACGAATGGCCAGCTACATTGATAGTGTCACCGGCACACTCTATGGCGATTTACCGAAGCAGGAGGCGCTGGACTATCACTACCGGATGCTGAACTGCCGGGAGCGCAGCTATGAGCAGATTCCCTTCACGGGACTGTCGGCGGATTATGTGCAGCGGGAGGCGCAACGCGCCATGGACGGGGCGGCCGGAACGAAGACGCTGATCTGGCCGGGAATCGACATCGATATTCCCACGGCGAAGAACCACAGCAAGAGCACTCCGCAGGGTACGAAGGACGCGGTCATGGCCGCGTTCCAAGCTGGTGTACCGGGGGTGATTCTCTCGCGGAAATACTCAGAGATGATGCTGGCGAACCTGAGCGGCGCGGGAGATGCGGTGAGGGAGATGAAGCTGGCTTGAGCTACTGAAGCCATCGCGGAATGGCGAGCAAACCCTCTTCGCGGGACTCGTGCCATGGCAACGATCAGGGCTGACGCAAAAAGCAAACGCCATCAGAAGCCGGCTGCGACGGGCTGCCGATTTCTGATGGCGGGAAGTAGACACGCGGATCCGGCGTTGATCGCTTCTGGCCTTAGGCAGTCTCCAACATCTCGCCGGTAGCGAGCCAGCGAGCGCATTCCGGACCGAGTTCAGCCAGCGCCCGCGCTTCGTATTCGGCCGATTCGGCGTCAGTCAACGTATCGCGCCAGCGCCCGTTGGTGCCTTTATGGATGAAGGTCTTCGCGCCGCCCACCCAGGCCGCGCCGCCCATCGGGACGACCTTCTCGCCGTGCTGCTTCATCCAGTCGAAGGTGCAGTGCTCGACGATCGTGTCCCACTTGCTCTCGTCGATCGGGATCTCCAGAAACGCGGCGATTCGGCGCATCTCCTCGGGCATGTGCTTCTTGAGGACGTCGAAGTGGACCAGCAGGAGATTGGGAGATGCCGGATGGCCCACCAGCTGCGAACGTTCTCCCAGAGCGACCAGTAGGGGAATCCATCGCGATCCAGCCAGTCGCGCCAATAGACGCGAATGTCGTCAGGGGGCGGCTCCAGGGGTGGACCCACCAGGCCGGGCGTCTTGTTCAGCGCATCGTACATGATCTCGTTGCCATTGAGGTGATGGTTGTAGAGGCTCCACAAGACATCGCGGCCGTCGCGGCCGATGTAAATGTATTTGGCCTTGGGGGAGTAAACAAGGGCCTCCACGGGAAGGTGCGTCTTCACAAAACGCCGGTTTGTTTGTTCCTCCAAAGCGGGCAGCTTTACCTCTTTTGGCGGAACGCGGAAATCCACCCACGGCGAGAGTGCCTGGGTGTCGCGTTCGGTGTCGCCATCAAAGAGCATTTGAGAGACGATCTGCTGCATCCAGGTTGTGCCCGACTTCGCATAGGTCGAGATGATGATGTCGTCATCCCGGAACTTGAAGTCGTTCCAGACCGTGGAATCAATGTGCTGGTTATGCATCTCCCTGGTCTTCCGAGGCCAGGCCACTTGCATTGAAGTCATATCCCCTCTTTCCGGAGCCGGTTGTCCCAGCCGCTCCGACCCAGTGCTTCCAGCGCCCCGGGGTCGCCGGGGACACGAATAGTGGAATCAATTAGAGCACCGTTGTTCCCGACCCGCAAGCCGCGGCGGCAAGAATCAGCAAAAGGAGAGGCCGGCGGGTGGATTGGACGATATCAAAGGGGACTCTCCCGCCGGCACCTAGTACACGGTCAGATCACGGCCGTTGACGACGTTTCCGGAGTAGGTCCGGCGGATCTCCTTTTCGAGGTCCACTTCGTCGCGGGGGCCGAAGTAAAGCTGATGGTACAGAACCAGCAGCTTGGGCTTTGACTTTGCGGCCAGCCCGGCCAATTGCGTGGTGGAGGTGTGAAAATTCGCGTGATACCGGCCGCGCCGTTCGCCGAAGACGAGGTCAAAGCGATCAGCCGAGTAGACTTCATGGACCAGGATGTCACACTGACGGCAAGCCTCCTCGATGACGCTGCTGAGCGCGGTGTCGCCGGAGATCACGATCGACCTTCCGCCGGCATCGATCGCATATCCAAACGCCTGCGGCCAGGAACCGTGGGGCACGGCCAGCGCACGAACCGTAATGTTCTCGTCTTTGTAGACAGGACCCGCGCCTTCGATTTCGTGGACGATGGGCTCCAGTCTGCTCTTGTCCAACCCCTCAAACCCTTCCGTCCTGACCTGGATGTCGGCCGCATAGGCCTCCTTCAGATGGCCGGTCATGGCGGCGATGCCTTTCGGCCCAAAGACCTCCAGCGGTTTGCGGCGCCCGACGACCCAGGGGGTGAGCAGAAGATCCGGATAGCCCAGCGTGTGATCGGAGTGTAGGTGCGTGAAGAAGACGTGGGTGAGATTGGTGGCGTCCAGAGCCGCAATGCCGAACTTCTCGGCCGCGGCCTGAGCTCGGCGGACGACACCGGGCCCCGCGTCAAAGAGGTAACTGCGGCCATTCACCACCACCGCGACGCATGGTCCGGAACTCGATGGATCCGGGATCGGAGTGCCGGTGCCCAATAGAACGACCTTCGCTGTCTCGGCGGCAATTCCAAAGGCTGCCCCGGCGAGGAGTCCGCCGAAGAGCATCAGGATTCTGGCAGGGGTGGGAGATCGCATGAGTCAACCATTTCGATCGGTTTTCCAGCCGGAGGGTGTATTATGGCCCAATCCTTACCCTTCTGGGAAGTAGTTTGCCGAAGGAGTTCCCTGGTGAAATCACCGCCCATGGCTTCCGCGTCAACAGGTGTGCCGGTCCGCCCACCGGACCAGCCGGACCCTGGGCGCTGGCGAGCTTTGGCGGTTGTGCTGTCCGCGGCCTTCCTCGTGGGTCTCGACTTTTTCGTGGTCAACGTCTCCATCCCCTCCATCCGGGCCACCCTGCATGCGACGTTCGCGGAAGTCCAACTGGTCATCGCGAGCTATGGCCTGACCTATGCGGTTCTGCTGATTTCGGGAGGGCGGCTAGGGGACATTTACGGAAGAAAGCGGATGTTCATGTGGGGCGTGATCGCCTTCACCCTCGCCTCCCTGTTGTGTGGACTTGCTCCGTCGCCGATTTTCCTCATCGCCGCCAGAGCCGTGCAGGGCATCTCGGGCGCCATGCTGTTTCCCCAGGTGCTGTCCATCATGCAGATCACCTTCCCTCAAAGCGAACGAGCCAAGGCGTTCGGGCTGTTTGGAACCGTCATTGGGACCTCCTCATTTTCGGGGAACGTGCTGGGTGGACTGCTGGTGAGTGCCGACCTGTTCGGGTTGAGCTGGCGGCCTATCTTTCTGATCAACCTCCCGATTGGATTCCTGACGGTCCTGGCGGCCGCCCGGTTTCTGCAGGAGTCGCGCTCACCGAAGGCGCGGCGGCTAGACCTGGCCGGCGTGGCGCTGATGACGCTCGCCCTGACGCTGCTGCTCTATCCTCTGATCCAGGGGCGCGAAGCCGGATGGCCTCTGTGGTCATTCCTCTGCCTGGGGGCGTTCCTGCCGGTCATGGTCCTGTTCGTCAAATACGAGCAGCGAGTGACGGCGAGCGGTGGTTCGCCCCTGGTGGAACTCGACCTCTTCCACGATCCCGCCTTCGTGACCGGGCTCTTCAGCGGGGTCTGTTTCTTCAGCGGCGCCGCGGCGTTTTTCCTGATCTTCACGATCTTCCTGCAGAACGGAATCGGCTACTCGCCGCGTGAGGCCGGGCTGACCCTGGCCTGGTTCGCCATCGCATTCCTGGGCAGTTCCCTTGCCTCGATGCGGGTGCAACCTCGTCTGGGCAGCAGGATTATCAACCTGGGCGCGGCCCTGATGATGACCGGGCTCTCCTGCCTGCTGTGGCGGACGGCGGCACGAGGTCCAGCATTGACGGGCCTCGATCTGGCGCCGATCCTGCTGGTTTACGGCACTGGACAGGGCTTCGTGATGCCGACGCTGATCAGCACGATTCTCATCAATATCAAGGGGCATGACGCCGGATCTGCCTCCGGTGTTCTCAGCACCGTACAACAGGTTTCATTCGCCACGGGGGTGGCGGTGATCGGAACGGTGTTCTTCAGCGCGCTGGGCAGGCTGACGACGGTGGAGGCGTTCGTTCACGCCCTCCGCATCGCGTTCACCATGAATATCTCGCTGCTGATGGTGACCTTTCTACTGATGTTCAGAATCCCGCGATTCCCGGCGCGAGAAGTCCACCACTGAGGGTTCGCCGGGACGTTCCGCCGCCAGACGCTTTAGCGGGCGGGCGGTGTATACAGGTCGGCCACACGGTTGCTGCGGTAGATCATCGCTCCCGTAGCCTCGAGAGCGAAGACCACTTTGCCTTGCGGGGTCACTTCCAGGGATTGCCCGGCGAAGGAGATGTCCTGGAGCAGCGATCCCGTCGTGAAGTGGAAGTTCCCGTTGCTCAAGCGTTGGGCCGAGCCGACCCAGGGGGCAAAGACTCCGAGATCCGTATTCATGACGAGGGTTGCGGTGCGCGCTTTTTCGTCGATTTTCCAATGCTGACCGCGAGTGTGAGCAGCGGGGTCCTTCTTCTTGCGCCGGGGGCCATTGTCGAGCAGCAGCAGCGTGTCGGAACCCGGCGGCTCAAATCCGGCGTCGTGCTGGTAGGAGAACCAGGGCGCTTTGTCGTCGGTTTCCGCCTTCAAATCGCCGCCTTCGCCCAGCTTCCACAGCACTTTACCCGTGCCCTTGCCGTCCTGGTAGTCGATCTTGGCGACCC
Organism: Paludibaculum sp.; assembly: GCA_049841055.1. Classification (GTDB taxonomy): domain Bacteria; phylum Acidobacteriota; class Terriglobia; order Bryobacterales; family Bryobacteraceae; genus Paludibaculum. The sequence continues at coordinate 47,758 of JASGIE010000165.1, forward strand.
AATCCTGTTCCGGCATCGAGAGTACGAGATTGCCGTCCTGGCGGCTGTAGGCGAGCGCGTTGCCGTGCAGCCAATCGTTCGCTACAGGCGCGAGAAACACAGGTGAGCAACCGCCTCCGCCCACCGGCCCGCGGCACTTGTCGTCCCCGCGGGCGGCCCTAGAAACATCGAGATGGTCGAAGGCGTTCCACATCCATTTCACCTGAAGGTCTTCGTCGAGGTCGAGGATCAGCACCGCCACAACATCGATGGGGTCCTCGGATCCCTGTGCACCGTCGGGCATCATGCGTTCCAGACTGGCGATGGCAATGGTGTGTCCGTTCGGAAGGCGGATGGCGTCGTGATGGAAACCCGGGACGCACTGCTGGCCATTCGGTTTGCAGACGGAGTGGATGCCGCGCTCCTCCAGTTGGTCGGCCACGGCGGCGATGTTCGTTTCACGAATCGTATTTCCCACCAGGTCCACTTCCGAGAGCACCTGCGCGGCGACTGTTCTCCTCATTGATGCCGCCATTGAAAACGAGAAAGCGTCCGCCCGGGAGCATCCGAGTGAGGGAGCGGTCGTCCAGCGGGAGATACCACACCAGGTTGCCGCTCAGATCCGTGGCAATGGGCCTCTGCACTGGCAGTTCGATGCTGTACACCAGGAATTGCTCGGCGGAAGAGGCAGCGGCATCGCGCGGCGTCACGACCCGAAACGGCGCGTAGTTGCCGTCCACAATGCCCGTGTGAAAGCTGGCGGGAGGACCGGGCTTCGCGGAATCTCCGTCCACGACCTCGGCTCTCATCTCGTAGGCCGAGTCGGCCAGCATCCCCGCGACGTAGATATTGTTGGTGCGGCTTCCGGTGCAGGGCTGACTGCCTGTCCGCTGGTCCTTCCCGGCTTCGCCTTCGCGGCGGAACATCACGCGGAATCGGCTACCTTCCGGGCAGGGCGGAGCGCTGAACAACGCGACCAGCGGATTCGCAGTCGGCGTCACAACGGTTTTCTGCCCCACGGCGCGCGCCACCACACGGAAAGGCAGTTCCGCTTCGGCCGTCAGTTTCGAGGTGACGTTTTTCATCGTCACTTTGACGCGGGCGTCGTGCTCGAACAACTCCGGACGCCACGCGAATCCCTGTTGCGGGCTGTAATCCCGGACTACGCGGAAAGCGGCACCATCCACACTCACGCTATAGCGGAACCGGTACTTCCCCATCAGTTTCAGCGGCTCGCCTTCTTCCTTGGGTATTGCCGTAAGCCCGAAGACCGTTCCGACACTCTGGGGAGACGACAGGTTGGAGAGGAGCCGAACAGCCGGAGCGCTCCAGCAGGCCGGTAAGGATGCAACAACAGCGAAGGCGAGCAGGGCCAGGGTTCTCATACTTGGTAGATCAGTATGACATGCACCTGGCGCGACAACGCCCAATTTGCTGTTATTATGTTCCGACCGCCTGACCGGGGGCCGGGATCACTCGAAGTCGATGGAATTCCTACTGGGCTTTCTGATTGCGGCCGCCGTCGGACTGACAGGCGTGGGCGCGGGTAGCATCACCGCGCCGGTGCTGATCCTCTTCTTCAACCTGCCCCCCGCGCTGGCTGTGGGCACGGCCCTCAGCTTTGCGGCCGCGATTAAGTTTGCCGTCCTGCCTGTCTACATGAAGCGCCGTCAAGTGGACTACCGAATCCTGCGCCTGCTGTGCGCGGGCGGCATCCCCGGCGTGCTGTTCGGTTTTTATGTAATGGACAACCTGGACGCCAGCCACTACCAAAGGGTGATCTTCGGCATGCTGGGCGTGACGATTATGGCGGTGTCGCTGGCCAACCTGTTCAGGGCGATCCGGAACCGGACGCCAATCAGCGGATCCGACCATTCAAAATGGCTGCCTCCGATCGCCGCACTCATCGGCGGCGAAGTCGGATTCTCGTCGGCTGGCGCCGGGGCCATGGGCGCAGTGGCCCTGCTGAATCTGACCAAGCTGACGCCGGCACAGGTCGTGGGCACGGACATGGTTTTCGGCCTGATCGTCTCGATCCTGGGCGGCGGCCTCCACCTCAATGCCGGTCATTTCAATTCATCGATTCTGATGAAACTGGTTATAGGCGGAGTGGCCGGCGCGGTTACGGGGGCGGCGCTTTCTTCCGTGATTCCGCCGCGGCCTCTACGGCTGGCGCTATGTGTGTGGCTGGCCATCCTGGGCCTCCAGTTGTGCTGGAAGGCGTTCGCCTAGTTCCCATATAAATCTTTCCAGAATGTCCTGCGTGTGCCATACTACTGGGCCATGCGGGACATTCTGGGCCGGCTGCTTGCAACAGCCACGTTGACCTGCGGTGCCAGTGCGGCACCCCTGGCGGTTCATCTTCACGCGACATTGCCCTCCCCTCAACCCGTGGGCGTCTCCATTGGTCTGACCCCTCGAGTTGACAATGCCGTTGGGCTTCACACCTACCGTTACTCCGTCAGCGTCAATGGCGGACCCTTTCGAGTCGTCCGCGACTTCAGCCAGGACAAGGAGTTTGTCTGGAGCCCGGAACTCTATGAGCACGATGCCGCAGTCCACCTGATCGCCCGGAACAGCAAAACAAAGGAGATGGCCGAGGATGAGATGCGGTTCCGGATCGTACCGCGGGCCACAGCCAAGGGTCCGGTTGTCACTCCCACGGCGCATCCCCTTGTCGCCCTGTTCAGCGCTCCACCCTGTCCGGAAGGGAGCCAGTTCCGGGTAGTGGTCCAGGCCGCGGGTGAGCAGACCATGACACGCACGCCCGACCAGCCGTGCGGAGGCACGATCAGCAGCAATGTGTATGTGGCGGGCCTGCGAGCCACCACGGAATACCGGATGCGGCCGGAAGTGGTCACAGGCACCACGGCAAAAGCAGGTAACTGGCTGTCTCATCAATCGGGCATCCTGGATGGCGACTTTTCGCCAGTGTCCATCGCGGTGCCGCGTGTGGGCGGCAAGCCCACAACGGAACCGGTGCTTATCTTCAGCGCGGCATCCGTCGCTTCCGGGCGGCGGCCATTTGCCGTGGATCTGGAAGGCCGCACCATCTGGTACATGCGATCAGCCGACTTCCTCACTCGGGTTATCCCGGGCGGCCGGTTCCTGGCGTTGGCGGAAGGGCAGAACTCAGTGAACGCTATGCGGCGTCTCCAGGTTCTGCGCGAAACAGACCTCGCCGGAAACGTGGTTCGTGAAACCAACATCGGACGGGTCGCCGAGCAACTGGAACTGCGTGGAATCCACTCCGACTGCCAGAAGGGCGGCAAGGAATGCGTGCCCGGCTTCCATCACGAAGCCATCCGGCTGCCGAACGGTCACACACTGGCGATTGCAGGACTCGAACGCATGATGCCAGCCGGGACGCAGGGTTCGAAAGAGCCGGTGAACGTTCTGGGCGATCTTGTCGTGGACCTCGACCAGGACTTCCAGGTGTCCGGAGTGTGGAACACCTTCGATCACTTCGATCTGAAGCGCACCTCACTCTACAACGCCAAGTGCAAGGAAGGCCGCGGCAGCGGAGGCTGCCCGCCTATCTTCCTATCCGCGGAAGCCAACGGGTGGACCCACAGCAACTCGCTGAACTACGTCGCCTCCACCGGAGACTTCCTCATCTCCATGCCGGAGCAGAACTGGGTTCTCAAGATTGACTGGAAGAACGGAAAAGGCAGCGGCAAGGTTCTCTGGCGGCTGGGCAAGGACGGCGATTTCACGGCGAAGTCCGACGATCCGAGCCCCTGGTTCTCCTACCAGCATGATGCGGGCTTCGAACCCGCGGGCTCGAACATCCTCACCATCCTGGACGACGGCCACGTGCGATTTGAGCACGATAAGAATGCCAAGAACCGGGGCCAGTCGTGGCGGCTCGACGAGGAGAAGCTCACGGCCACTCCCATCCTGAACGCGGATCTCGGCGTTTATGCGATTGCGGTGGGATCCGCACAGACCCTGAAGAACGGCGGGTACAGTTTCGAGGCCGGCTTCATCAATCCGGCTTCTCCCTATGGACGTACTGTTGAAGTCGATTCCGAAGGCAGAGTGGTCTTCGCCGTTGACGTCGAAGGGATCGTCGTTTACCGCAGTTACCGGGTCACCGACATGTATTCGGCGCCGATCAAGTAGAAGGGATATCCGTGATCGACCTGCACACACACACGGATCGCTCGGACGGATCCACCGCACCCGAAGACCTGGTCCGGCAGGCCGTGACAGAGGGTCTGCGCGCGCTGGGGATTGCCGATCACGACACGCTGGCCGGATACGAAGCCGCGCAGCCGATAGCCAGCGCATGCGGGCTGGAGTTGATCTGCGCGGTGGAACTGAGCACGCGTCCGAATGCGTTCCGCGAACCCGGCAAAAGAGAGCGTTCCGTTCACGTATTGGGCTACTGGTTGCAGGAGCCACCCACGACGGAATTTCGCTGTTGGCTGCAGACTCAGCAGGACAGCCGGCGCCGGCGCAACGCCGATCTGATGGCAAAACTGCAGCAACTGGGAGTTTGCATCAGGATCGAAGAGGCGGAGGTTTACGGGCGCAACCAGGTAGGCCGGCCGCATATCGCGCGGGTGCTATGCGACAAGGGCTACGTCTCGACCATCCAGCAGGCTTTCGACGTCTACCTTGCCGATGACGCACAGGCGGCCGTGGAGCGGGACGAGCCAACGCTGGAAGAGGGAATCCGGTTGATCCAGGAATCGGGGGGCATGTCGTCGCTGGCCCACCCGGTTCGCCTGCCTCAGCGCGGCTCCGAACTGGTCCGACTGGTCGAACGCCTGGCCGACGCGGGGCTGCAGGGAATTGAGGTGTACCACAGCGAGCACTCCCCGGCAGAATGCGCCGAGTACGCGGAGATCGCCCGAAGTTTCGATCTGATTCCGACCGGCGGGTCAGATTATCACGGAGAGAACAAACCGGGCATCCGCCTGGGCCGGGGCATGAATGGAAACACCTGCCTGCCCTATGGTTTCCTGGAACAGATGCGGGAGTTGTGTACCGTGAAGCGCCACTGAATGGAACCGGTTCAGCCGGCCCGTGGGGCCGCGCCTTCGGACACTCATCGCCGCCTTTCGCGTCCGCCTTCGGGGCAGGATTCCTCCGGGACCGGGTGGACGTCAGGAATATTCGAGGGAGCAGTATGACAGGCAGTACAACGGCGGGATTGACGCTCACGCACCTGCGGATGCTGGAAGCCGAGAGCATTCATATCCTGCGTGAGGTGGCGGCCGAGTTCCAGCGGCCCGTGATGCTCTACTCCATCGGCAAGGATTCGTCGGTGATGGTGCGACTGGCGCAGAAGGCGTTCCACCCGGGACGGATTCCATTCCCGCTGCTGCATGTGGACACCACCTACAAGTTTCGCGAAATGATCGAGTTTCGCGATCGCTTCTGCGCCGACATTGGGGCCAGACTGATTGTCCACACAAACAGGGCGGCCATCGACGCCGGCGCCAATCCTTTCGATCTCGGCACCCAAAAATGCTGCGGGCTCCTCAAGACCCGCGCGCTGCTGGATGCCCTGGCCGAGGGTGATTTCGACGCGGCCATCGGCGGCGCCCGCCGGGATGAGGAAAAGTCCCGAGCCAAGGAGCGCGTCTACTCGTTCCGGGATTCGCACGGCCAGTGGGACCCCAAGAACCAGCGGCCGGAGCTGTGGAACCTCTTCAATTCGCGGCTGAGCCCCGGAGAAAGCATCCGTGTTTTCCCGCTCTCGAACTGGACTGAACTGGACGTGTGGCAGTACATCCATCTGGAAAACATTCCCATCGTGCCGCTCTATTTCGCGAAAGAGCGAGAGATGATCGTGCGAGGCTCCTCGCTGATCCCAGTCGAGGTCGACATCCCCATGCGGCCCGGAGAACGGAGAGAGCGCGTCATGTGCCGGATGCGTTCGCTCGGCTGCAGCCCATGTACAGGCGCCATCTACTCGGAGGCGGATACGCTGCCGAAGATCATCGAGGAGATGATCCTGGTCCGCCGCTCAGAGCGCGAGAACCGGGTGATCGATTTCGACCAGGAAGGCTCGATGGAGCTCAAGAAGCGGGAAGGGTACTTCTAAAGTGACGTCTCCATCGGAAACCCAGACCGGCATCGACCAGTTCCTGAGGAGGGACGAAGAAAAGGACCTCCTGCGCTTCATCACCGCGGGGAGTGTGGACGATGGGAAGTCCACGTTGATCGGCCGTCTGCTGTACGACTCGAAAGGCGTATATGAGGACCAGATCACGTCGATCCGCAAGGCCACTGTCAATGAGTCCGCGGGCACGCTGGACTTTGCCCTGCTGACGGACGGCCTGCGCGCGGAGCGGGAACAAGGCATCACCATCGACGTCGCTTACCGCTACTTCGCTACCTCGAAGCGGAAGTTCATCATCGCCGACACGCCGGGGCACGAACAATACACACGCAACATGGCTACCGGCGCCTCCACGGCGAATCTGGCGGTTGTCCTGATCGACGCCCGAAACGGAGTTCTGCCGCAATCGAGGCGGCATGCATTCATCGCCTCGCTGCTGGGGATCCATCATGTCGTGGTCGCGGTGAACAAGATGGACCTGATGGACTATAGCGAGCGGGTCTTCAACCGGATCCGCGCCGAGTTCAGCTCCTTCGCCGCTCAGCTCAATATCCCGGATTTGTATTTCATTCCAGTGAGCGCCCTTCTGGGCGACAACATTGTCACGAAGAGCGACCGCATGCCGTGGTTCGACGGCGCGAGCCTGCTGCACCATCTCGAGACGGTTCACATCGCCAGTGACCGCAATCTCTCCGAGATGCGCTTCCCGGTCCAACTGGTGGTGCGACCGAACCAGCAGTTCCGCGGCTACGCCGGTCAGGTGGCGTCCGGGGTACTCAGGCCGGGTGATCCGGTGATCGTACTGCCATCCGGCCGCACATCACGAGTGAAGTCCATAGTGACCTACGAAGGCGAAGTCACCCGCGCGTTTCCACCGATGTCCGTGACCGTGGCGCTGGAGGATGAGGTGGATGAGCCGCGGAAACATGCTGGCTCCGCCGTCGCATCCACCGCATGTTACGCGCTGCATCGATGCCCGCCTGGTCTGGATGGGCGATCAACCGCTCGACCTGAGGCGGCAGTACCTGATCAAACACACGACTCAGACAGTGAAGGCTCAGGTTCGATTCATCCGGTATCGGGTGGATGTGAACACCCTCGAGAAGCTGCCGGCTCCGGAGCTGCGGCTCAACGAAATCGGCACCGTGGTGATCGACACGCACGCGCCACTGTTCGTGGATCAGTATCGGCGGAACCGCGCCACGGGCAGCTTCGTCCTGGTGGATCCGGTGTCGAATGCCACGGTGGCGGCGGGGATGGTCACCGGGCGCGATCCTCGGGTGGCCGATCCGACAATGCCCGATGCGCAGCCTTCCGTGGAAGGCCGGATTCCGGAGGCGGAGCGGCAGCAGCGCGTGGGACACCGGTCCGCCCTGATCTGGATGAATGGCGGTGCCGAGGCCGGATTCGCCGTGGAGAGCGAACTGTTCCGGCGAGGCTATCTCACTCATGTTATCGCCGCCCAGACCGATGGAAGCGTGTTGCTGGAACTGGCTCACAATCTCACCGCGGCCGGGCTGATCACCATCTGTGCGGCCGATTTCCTGTTCGAAGTGGAGCGCGAACGAGCCGGAGCGCTGACTGAGCCGGAGCGCTTCCTTGAGTTCGATGTATCGGTGTTCGCCAGTCCGGAGGAAGCGGCACAGGCGATCGCCGAAAAGTTGTCACAAGAGGCATCACGCCGCGGAAGGCGTGAGGAACGAGGCATCATTGGACGAGGGGCGCGGTATGCAAACAGGCTGTACGTTGTGGTTCACCGGGATGTCGGGCAGCGGAAAGAGCACGCTCTCCTACTGCTTAGCGCCCGCCTGCGCGCCATGGGCGCGAGGGTGGAGGTGCTGGACGGTGACGTGATCCGGACCCAGTTGTGCCGGGGACTCAGTTTCAGCAAGCAGGATCGAGAGGAGAACATCCGGCGCATCGGCTTCATTTGCGAACTGCTCTCCCGCAATGGGGTCATCGCCATTGCCGCCGCGATTTCGCCATACCGCGCAGGCAGGGACGAGTTGCGGAACGAATCGCCAACTTCGTGGAGATTCATATGGATTGCCCTGTCGAAGTCCTGGTGGAACGCGACGTGAAGGGACTGTACAAGAAGGCGCTTGCCGGTGAGATCAAGCACTTCACTGGGATTTCTGATCCCTACGAGCCTCCGCTGGCGCCGGAGGTGACCATCGACTCGTCGAGACAAACTCCGGAGGAAGGAATCTCAGCGATCCTGAGCTGCCTGGAAGGACTTGGCATCATTTCGTCCCCGTATGAGACGATCCCCGACACGGGAGAATCGCGTCAAAGCTAAGAAAACGCCGGCCCCCATCGATTGAGGTCACAGGTATCCAGCCATCCACTGGCCCGCCCGGGCCGGCCAGACTGATCAGTCGTGATAAGCGGCGACTCGCTCGCTGGAACTCGTCCCCTCCCATTCGTCTGAACGGGCAACTCTTCCTGGGACACTGGTTTGACTTCGGTCCGCCAGAGATACGGGGCCACCCGCCGAGTGCCCAGCACTGCGCCCGCCCCCTCACCGATACCCCACGCCCAGGCGAGAAGGCCCGTGGCGGCGAGCGCCGTCAGACTCACGCCGGAGCCACTCCCCGCACGCCGGAAGTTCATGAATGCCCGCTTCCAATCCAGGAAGGCGATCGCGGGCGCGGCCAATGGATAAAGCAACCGCAGAGGCACAGCCCAGTGCCTGGTGCGGACGGCTCCGAAGCCAAGCCCGACAATGCCAAGCAGCAGAATCTCGTAGGCGCATCCGGCGGACGAAATGGCGCATGCGGGCCCGTTCTTCGAGGATAGAAACGGCCTCCCTGCTACGCGAGCAGGCGAACCAGGAATGCCCCCATCAGCATGTCGTCGGCGAGGGCAGCGGCGGCGCTGGTGAACAGTTCCGTATGAATCACCACATTCCAGCCGCCCACAGACATCGGTCGGCGGCCGCGCCTCGACCGCCTCGCTCACTTCGTTCGGCGCCAGGTCTCGGATAGCCGGCCTGTTCGCGCAGGCGCGCGCCGGCCTTCTCGACCATTTCGGGCAGGTCGGACAGCGCGCCGCTCTGCGCGATGTTGTCGATCACCGCGCCGCTGCGCGCATCCTGCAGCGCGAGATCGAAGCGCAACCGGCCATTGCCGGGCGTGCCCGAAACCAGATAGCTGCCGCTGAGCACGTAGTCGATGACAAGCCGTTTGCGCAGCGTCGGCGAGGCTTTGCTCCGCGTAACCTCCGGCGATCGGCGCGGCGAGATCGCTGGCGCGGGCGCACCAGTTCGTCGGGCAGCGCGTGCATGCGCGCGCCGTGGGCCAGTTCGGTGGCGAGCATTTCGGCGAGCGCGGGGCGATCCAGTCGCGTCCTTGTCCTCGTGAGATTGTGGAAGTCGACGATCGCAATTGCCGCATTCGCGGGTTGCGCCGGCGCGAACGCGCGTCAGCAAGCCGGCGACGGCGACGACCGCGACGGTCAGCGCAACCGCGAGCGCCGCCGCCGCGCCGGCGCGATGCCGGCGCACGAACACGGCGGCACGGTGCGAAAAATGTTCCCGCCGCGCCGGACCAGCATTACCAGCAAGATGGTTCTGCAGGTCGGCGGCGAGCGCCGCGACGCTCGCATAAGCGGCGCTCGGGCTCGCGGCGCAACGCGGTCAACGCGATCATGTTGAGATTGCCGTGCAATTGCCGTGCGGGTACCGGAGCACCGGCAGGGTCGGCACGGCTCGGCGCGCACGGATCGTCGCTTTCGATCGCGCCGAGCACGTCGCGCCGGCCGATCGGCACCTGCTGAAATCGTGGCTATGCCGGCGGTCAGCAGTTCGTAGAGCACGCAGCCTAGCGCGTAAACATCGCTGGCCGGGGTGGCCTCGCCGCCGCCAGCTGTTCCGGCGGCGCGTAGCGGCGTCATCGGCTGTTCGCGTTGCAAATGGGTGATTGATGGTCGGCGGCGCCGTCGCCGAGCAGCTTGGCTATGCCGAAGTTGAGCAACTTGATGCCGGCGTCGGCGGTCACCAGTACGTTCGATGGCTTCAGGTCGCGATGCACGTATTCGATGCTCGTGCGCGAACTGCACCGCGGCGCAGACGTCGAGGAAGATGCGGATGCGGCCTTCGAGGCCGACTTCGCCACCATGAGCGATAGTCCAGCAGCGGCTGGCCCTCAACTTATTCCATCGCGAAGTACGGACTGCCGTTCGGCGGATGATGCCGCCGTCGACCAGGTGGGGATGTGCGGGTGGTGCAGGTGCGCGAGAATCTGGCGCTCGCGAGGAGGCGCCGAGTACACGGCGTCGGAATCGAGGCCGGTTCGGATCAGCTTGAGCGCGACGCGCTGCTCGAACTGTCCGTCTGCGCGCTCGGCGAGCACGAGATGACGCCCATGCCGCCCGCGCCGAGTTCGCGCAGCAGGCGCCGCGAGGGCCCGATGCGGTCCCCCGCATGCATCGCGCCGACGCCGCGATCGCTGGTGGAATCCGTCGCTGCGACGCGCCGCGCTTCGTCGAGCGCCGCTTCGAATTGTGGTGCGGTATCGTCGGCTGCGATCAGCGTGACGACTTCGCGGCGCAGGTCCTCGTCGCCTGCGCACAGCCGCGCGAGCAGTTCGTCGCGCACTCCGGGCGGCGCGTCGAGGATTTCCTCGAACACCGCGAAGATGCGCTGCCAGCGTTGCGTATCCGATTCCGTGACCACACGCCACCTTACACCGGATCCGGCCGCGATGTGCGGCGCGTCCGCCTACGCCGGCGACCGGCCCACGAATGCTTACGCGCGGGCCTTGTCCACGAGGTTCAACTCGCGGATCAGGAATGCGCGCGCACGCCGCAATCACCAGACAAACAAGAAATATCAAACTCTTTTTCATAGCAAAGTTTTTACGTACGCCCTCATTGACCACCCAAAAACACCAAGGTTTAATGCCCCGCTTTTTTCAAAGACCGGTCCATGGCCCGGAAGACGCCAATATACCCCCCATATCTTGAAAGATACTATCTGGCCATAATCAGCCAATAAACCACCTCTTTAAAGAAATGTCGGATCCACATGAATTCCCCCAGCGAATAAGCGACAATCAAAATACAGTTGAAGCCAATGGTCCCCACAGAAATAGTACCCACAAAATGTCAGCCGTCCACGGTTTAAACCGCCAAAAAGCCAGCGACACCCCGGAAGCCGTCACCCGTCCACAAATCCAAAGGGTGCAGCCCATCTCAATCGGCCCATCGACATCCTCGATAAAATGATCTGCCGGCCATGAATCCCCAGCCAGGTATCGCCCCAACCACCATAGCAGCCAGATTTCATACCAAACATAACAACCTCATGAAGCACGAAACAAACTCATAGTCTATCAGATATTTCTGACGGCGAAACACAAAAAAGCACCAAGATACCCCCCATACTGAAAGATATTATTGGCGATGATCCCAACATAGACCACTTCCCGGCAATAATGCCGGATCCACATAAAATTGCACCAGACAATAAGAGCAATCAATACACTCGTATAACCAATCGTTCCTATTGAAAACCAAAGACTCCCGGCTGCCTCCATATGCTGTTCCGGTAATCCCGGCTCAACATACCGATCAACACCGCACAGCCACTCAAAAGTAGGTTGAAAAAGAAAAAACTGAGAATATAAATGAACAAAGTATCAGCCGTACCCGGACGAATATGCCATAATCCCAGCCCCGTCAAAACCAGCCCCACCACCAGCAGCCATCGGCAAAAAATACGTGATACCCTCCAGGCCGAAATGCTTTGAGCTACCGAAATGGTAATGACCATCTCCACCGGCGTATAGACATCCAATAACACATGATTCGGCAAGCCATGATAACTTAACCACACCCCCACGTCTGCATCCGGCAGCCCTATCCACGCAAGTACGATCAATAGTATCCATGGCGCCGCCCAGCCCTTACGATACAAAAAGGCCCCAACCAACGCCGCCGCCAGCGTCATCCCAACCATCACCACTGAATGTATAATATACAAAACTGTCATAGGCTATTTGTAATGCTTCCTCAAAGTCCAAAACGCCATCGTATATCCGCAGAGAAAACAAAGACCGGCATTGTCCATAAGAGAGTTATAAACAACGAGCATAAAATGCTGAATTCATAAAAACTGCGCAAGCGTGTATCCCAATATCTGTAAACAAGCATAGCACATCAGCCCCGAAGCAAGCCAAAATACCGGAATGCCTGAAAATTTACCATCGCCATCCTCCTGCACCAAACTGATCAAAACAGCTACCCCACAAAACCAATATCAAAAACATCGTAAAAATGACCAACCAAACAGTATTAAAGCTTCTCAGGCCTCCAAATCAACCTCACCACGCCAATCAATACCGGAGATACATAAAAAATCCAACGGCTAACGTCCGACCAGCGATTTCGCGAGCATTCCAGGCTTGAACACAAATAAAAGCCCTGTCGTCTCCACAGGCGCCCACTTGTCATAAATAAAATGATTGGCATGGCCATGCCCTGCCAGCCATACCGCCCATCCCTCCACAGGAAAGCTCAATATATTCAACAACAACAATATCTTCCATCGCAGTGGCCACTCCTTGCGCAGGTTGATCAGACCACTCAGGGCCGCAATAGCTACCGCATACTGAAATAGATCAAATCGAGACATTTTTATATTCATGATCGCTCCTTTTGTCGTTGGGGCAAATCTATAACAAATTTATAATCAAATATTTGAATCGACCACCGCCACAAGACCTACCCCATGCTGCCCACAGCGAAAGCTGTCAGATTCTGGCAGATCAACATTTTTATCGTCCTGGCGATCGGCTGTAATGTCACCAATCTCGTCTATTATCTCGTCGATGGCATGACCAAAAGTGCCGCCATCGAAGTCTCCGGCATCATCCTGCTCTTCTTTTTCATGCTCTGTAATCTCAGAGGCTTCTTCGAAAGGCCCAAGCTCCTCAGCATCATTTTTGTCAATATCCACTCGCTCGCACTCTGCTATGTCCAGGGCTCCATCCAGGGCGCCTACCTCTATCTCTTCCCCTTCGTCATGGCCATGATCTTTTTCCTGCGATTCCGCAAAAACGATTTGCCCCTGACCCTGTTCATCACCGGTACCACCGCCAATCTCGTCGGAATGGTGCTGCTCTCCCCCTACCAATTCGAGCATCGTCCTGTCCTGGATGCCAAAGCCTACAATGACCTCGTTCTTAATATTATCATCAATTTCCTCCTCGTCGTCGTCTTCTTTTATTTTGTCCTGAGACTGCTCGACGGCAAGGAAAAAAAGAACCGGAGAGAGAAGAAGTTTACCGAAAACTATCCTCAATACGTCGCTGGACGCAGTCTTCGTTGTAGATACTACAGTCATGCAAATCCGCCAGTACAACGACAAAGCCGCCGAGTTCTTCGAGGTTGCAACCCTATCAATAAAAAGAATCCCCTGCACAGCGTTCAATCTGTACTCGGCTAAAACTCAGCAACCGCATCACCGGCCATGGCACCCTTCCTGTCCCGGCAGCGTCCAATGGCAGGGCGACTGCAGCTTCAACCGCGAAAACCAACGCATGTTCCATGGCTTCGTCAGCATGGTCTCTTTCGAATACTCGGAACAACCTTATTTGAAAATCAGCATCCTCGATATCACCTCCCTCAAAATCGCAGAATTCGAAACCCTCCAGGCAAAAGAGAAGAGAAAAGCCGCAGGCAGCAAAAGCCCGGTTCATGAGCAATATGAGACACGAACTCGCACCCCCCTCAACGCCATCATTGGCACCACCCACCTCCTCATGCAGGATCACGAGCTCCTGCAAGGGACTTGATTATTTCAGCATACTCAAGAGTTCCAGCGAGCACATGCTCCACCTCGTCAACGAGGTCCTCGACTTCAGCAAGCTCGATGAAGGCAAGCTCGAGTTCGTGCACGAACCTTTCGACCTCGCACAACCGCTCCAGCAAGCCGCCGATTCAGTTGCAAACGCCATGCGGCAGAAGAATCTGAAAATGGAAATCTCCATCAAACACCTGCCCGAAGGCAAACGCGTGATCGGCGACGAGATGCGCCTTCGCCAAATCTTCCTCAACCTGCTGTCCAATGCCGTCAAGTTCACAGATACCGGCGCCATCGCCCTGATAGCCGAATCAGAGACATCACCGAAAGCTCCGCCGGCATTTATTTAGAAGTACGCTGACACCGGTATCGGCATCGCACCCGAAAAGACACATCTTATCTTCGATAGCTTCACACAAGCCGACGCAGAAACAACCCGCAAATACGGCGGCTCCGGCCTCGGCCTTAGCATCTGCCGCGAGCTCGTCCGCAAAATGGGGGGCAATCTGCTCGTGACAAGCCAGCCCGGAAAAGGCTCCAGCTTCTATTTCACCATCAGACTCCCCTTCCAGCTCCGCGAAATGATCCTTCCCAAGGAAAAACTCGAAAGCCTCGAAAAACTCTCCGGCGTCAAAGTCCTCCTGGCAGAAGACAATGCCGTCAACCGCAAAATCGCCATGCGCTTCCTCAAAAGCTGGGGCGCCGCCGCCGATATGGCCGAAAATGGACAGATAGCCTGGGACCTCTATTGCCGCGAATCCTATGATATCGTCCTCATCGACCTCGAAATGCCCGTCATGGACGGCAAACAGCCCCTCTCCCGCATCCGCGCATCCAATAAAAATATTCCGCCATCGCCTTCACCGCCGCCGTATATGAAAATATGTACGAAGACCTCGAAACCTGCGGCTTCAACGGCTACCTCCACAAACCCTTCCGCCCCGACGAAATGCACCGCAGTATCCTCAAACATTTGGTGCTGAAATAAGTCGTATCTTCCTTAAACCCAAACTACACACATGAAGAAAACTTTCCTCCTCACGGCGGCCTGCGTGATATGCAGCTGCATGCAGTCTCATGCCCAAAAAGTATATGACTCCGCCTTCATCGAAAGCCTCAAAACCCAGGCAGTTGACATCGTCTCCGGCAAAGCCAAAAACGTCCAGGAAATGGTCGACATGGTCTTCAGCTTCGGCGAGCTGGCTTCCAGGATACGAGACCTCCCACTATATCACCGGCATCCTCAAAAAAAATGGATTCAAAATCGATAGCGCTATTGCAGGCATACCCACCGCCTGGATGGCCCGCTGGGGCAGCGGTAGCCCCGTCATCGCGCTCGGCAGCGATATCGACTGCATCCCCAAAGCCTCCCAAAAACCCGGCGTAGCCTATAAAGACCCGATCGTCGAAGGCGCTCCCGGACACGGCGAAGGCCATAACTCCGGACAAGCCGTCATCATCTACGCCGCTATCGCCGTCAAAGAACTCATGGAAAGAAATAAAATGCCCGGCACCATCATCATCTGGCCCGGCGTCGCCGAAGAACTCGTCGGCAGCAAAGCCTGGTACATCCGCGACGGCTATTTCACCGGCGTCGACGCCTGCATCTTCACCCATGTCAGCGGCAGCTTCGCCTCCGATTGGGGCGACCCCGGCAATAACGGCCTCGTATCCGTGAAGTTTAGCTTCGAAGGCGACGCCGCCCACGCCGCCGGCGCACCCTGGAGAGGAAAAAGCGCCCTCGACGCCGTAGAACTCATGGACGTCGCCTGGAATTTTAAACGCGAACACCTCAAACCCACCAACGCTCCCACTATGTGATCGTCGACGGCGGCGACCAACCCAATGTCGTCCCCTCCGCCGCCAGCGTCTGGTACTATTTCCGCGAAAGAACCTATGATGACATCAAAAGCATGTACGACGCCGGTATCAATATCGCTAAAGGCGCCGCCCTCATGACCAACACAAAAGTCAATTACCAAATCCTCGGCACCGCCTGGCCCGGCCATTTCAACAAAGTCCTCGGCCAAACGATGTACAACAATATCAAAAAGGTCGGCTACCCTCAATGGTCCAACGCCGACCAACAACTCGCCCTCGCCGTCCAGAAACTCGTCGAAGCTCCCAAAAAAGACCTCGAAGGAAAGGAAATCCATGGCCTCAAATCCGAAATCGACTCCCTCAAAGGCTCCGTCCCCTGGTCCTGGGGCGGCGGCTCCGACGATATCGCCGATATCTCCTGGAATATCCCCACCATCGTCCTCCGATACCCCGCCAATATCCCCGGCACCAAAGGCCACCATTGGGCCGACGCCATCGCCATGGCTACCCCCATCGCCCATAAGGGCTCCCTCGCCGGCGCTAAAGCTACCGCCATGACCCTCATCGATTTATTCACACAACCCGCCATCCTCTCCGCAGCCAAAGATTATTTCACCAACATCCAAACCAAAGACATCAAATACAAACCCTTCATATCAAAAGAAGACCCTCCCGCCACCTGGCTTAACAAAGAAACCATGGACAAATACCGCCAACAGATGAGAAAATATTATTATAATCCCCTGAAGTATAACTCGTACCTTGAGCAGCTCGGCATCACCTACCCCACAGTGGAAAAAGAGCTCCAAATAAAACGCCTGGGGGTGTTTTTTTTCATATAAGTTTTTATATTATATGAATTTTTTAGAAATAATAAATGAATAAAATTTATTCAAAGGCCCTTTAATTTTTTGTTATGAAAATTTTTGCCGTGGAAAGTGGTCTTTTGAACAAGCACTTAAACACATTAGCAATTTTCATTATTCCTCAAAACCGAAAAAAGATCTACTTTAGCTCTGCTGTAAAGTTCATTTAAAAGGGTATTGCTTGTTCTTGACCCGGCTCCGCCCGGCCTCCAGGCAATACCTTTTGACCCAACATCTGACAGCCACAATCCAATCTCCGGTGATCAACTCCGATCATTTTTGTAATTAAAAAAAAACAATGCAATATGGCAGCTGCTAAATTAGAGTATATCTGGCTCGACGGAATATCAACCCATCCAAAGCTTGCGTAACAAGACAAAAATCGAAAGAGACTTCTCCGGTAAAATCCAGACGTTCCCATGTGGAGCTTCGACGGCTCTTCCACAGAACAAGCCCCCGGCGGTTCTTCCGACTGTTTGCTGAAGCCCGTTTTTATCGTAAAAGATCCCCAACGCAAGAATGGATATTTGGTGATGTGCGAAGTCCTTACACCTAATGGCAAGCCCCACCCAACAACGGCCGCGCATTGATCGAAGACGATGACAATGATTTCTGGTTCGGTTTCGAGCAGGAATATTTCCTCTGGAACCCCAGCACAGATAAGCCCCTCGGCTTCCCGGGAAGGCGGCTACCCCCGCCCCCAGGGCCCTTACTACTGCAGCGCTCGGCGCTAACAACGCCTATGGCCGCGAATTCGTTGAAGAACACC
>JASGIE010000166.1:0-18458 GCA_049841055.1 Paludibaculum sp.
GTCCAGGGTGTCCAGGTATTTGGCGAGCGCGTCCATTTGCGGCCAGTCGCCAATGGAGTCGAAGCCGGTGTCGGGACCCAGTTTCTCGAAGAGGCGGGTGTTGTTGCTCCGGCGGGCCATCAGGTGAAGCTGCTTGGTCCAGCCCTTCTCGGCATCCCAGCGGCCGAAGAAGAGCATCAGGAACGACGCCCATTTGGCCTGGTCCTCGGGAGAGGCGGCGACGCAGGCGCGTGCCTGGTGGAAGATCTCGGCGGCTTCGGCCTGCGTGCAGGGCTCGGCGAAGGCTGAGTTGATGCCATGGTCGCTCAGACGGCCGCCCATGGAATGAAAGAAATCATGGCGCTGCTTCAAGGCATCGAGAAAGGTCTGCAGATTGACGATGTCGATGTTGGCGGCCTGAGCCAGACCGCCCCAGCCATTCGTTGAACTGTTGCGGGAGATGGACGTTCAACGCCTTGTCCGGGCGGAAGGTCGGATAGACCTTCGTCGCGAGGCCGGAGGCGGCGATGGCCTTGTGATCGGCCAATTCGTCCGTGGGATCGTCGGTGGTGCAGACTGCTTTCACCTGGAACCGGTCGAGGATGCCCCAGGCCCTGAGTCCTTCGGTGGCCAGTTGTTCGTTGGCCCTGGTCCAGACGCTTTCGGCGTTGGAGGCGTCGAGCAGTTCATCGATGCCGAAGTAGCGCTTCAGTTCGAGGTGGGTCCAATGGTAGAGAGGGTTCCGGAGCGTATCCGGCACCGTCCCGGCCCAGGCGAGGAACTTCTCCTTGGGAGACGCTGACCCGGTGACGAGGTCCTCCTTCACGCCGTTCGCCCGCATGGCGCGCCACTTGTAGTGGTCTCCTTCGAGCCAGATCTCGAAAAGATTGGCGAACTGGCGATTGCGCGCCACATCGGCGGGCGGCAGATGGCAATGGTAGTCGAGGATGGGCTGATCCTGAGCGTACTCGTGGTACAGCTTGCGCGCGGAGGGAGAGGAGAGCAGGAAATCTTCGTGGATGAACGGCATGGAACCACCCGCCTTGTCGGGTCAACCGCAATTCTATCGCCTTACAGACATGTCAGTAAATGGCGAGCTGGCGCGGTTGCCCGGCGAGGCGGGTGTTCATCGAGTCCGGCTACTGCCGGCGGACTGTCGCGTTGCCGGCGGTGCCGGCGTTGAAGTCGGCATCGCAGGAGTAATTGAACGTGTCGGTGCGATTGTTGCGGCCCCGAGCGTCGAGGGTGCCGGTGATGCGGTCGCGCCTGCCGGCGTTGTTGTCGGTGTTGGTGGTACGGAACCGGATGTTGGAGTAGCCCTGCTGCTGGGAGTCGTTCTTCAGCTGATCCTGGCAGGCTCGGATGGAATCGTTGATGCGGGCGCGGCCACCGCCGCCTTTGCCCCAGCCATTGCCGCCGCCGTTCCCCCAGCCACTACCACTGCCGCCGCCGTTTCCCCAACCGCTGCCACCGCCGCTGCCCCAGCCACTGCCTCCGCCGCTACCCCAACCGCCGCCGCCGGCGTTGCCGCTGCCGCCGCGCCATTCGAGATCGAAGGTGTAGCCTTCGCTACCGCCCTTGTTGTCTTCGATGCGCACCACGGCCACGCCGCGATTGTTGCGAGGATCCTGAATCAGTTCCACGCGGCCGCGGCCGTCGATTCCCTTAAACCGGAATTCCGACATGTTCAGCGGCATTGTGCCGTCGCACTGGAATCTGCGCCATTGGGAAGGCTGGCCGGTGAGGGTCCGGATGCGGCCCTGCGTGCCGCGCACTTCCACCTCCGCCACTGCATCCACAACCACCTCGATGGTGCACTTACCCGATTCCACATTGGAGCCATTTACCGTCGCCTGGTACGTCGCGATGGACTGCGCCTGTGCGGTAAAGCCCATCGCAAGGCACGACAAGGCTGCCATCTGTAATCTCATTCTGATCATCGAAGTCCTCCTGATGAATGGGATGAACCCAGTGTTGCTTCCGTGGCCATTCGAGCACGGCCTCCAAAATCCCTCATCTGATTCTACTCGCTCACTTTCGCCAGGAGAAACCGGGGTGCCGGCCCGTGTACACTCTTGGGATGCTCGCCCTGTTGCTTCTGTTTTTGCAGCCTGCCACGCCCTGGATTCCCCTATTCGACGGCCGCTCGCCGGCGGGCTGGCTGGAAGTCACGGGGCAGCCGTTTCCGGCAAAATCGTGGGCTGTGGAAGACGGGTGCCTGAAGGCGCGTGTGGTGGAGGGTGGATTCCAGGACATCCGCACCGAAGCGACCTTCCGATCGTTCGAACTCGAGTTCGAGTGGAAGATCGAACCGGGCGGCAATTCAGGCGTCAAGTATCTGATTGAGAAGGTGGACAGTTGGAAGGCTCCGAAAGGAGAAGGGAACAATGCCCGGGGCCGTGGCCCGGAATACCAGTTGATCGACGACGACGCCAACGCGGACTCGAAGGGCCATCCAGAGAAACAGACGGCCTCCCTCTACGGGAAAATTGCCCCGGCGACGCATGCCGTGAAGCCGCCCGGCGAGTTCAATGTGTCCCGCATCGTGGTGCGTGGCGGGCATGTCGAGCACTGGTTGAATGGCGTGAAAGAGCTGGAATACGAAGCCCCGGTCAAGGAAAGCCCGATTGTGCTGCAAAACCACCATTCCGTGGTGTGGTTCAGGACCGTAAGAATTCGACGCCTGGACTAGATCGAAAGGTAACCTCTTTCACCCCGGGCTCGCCCCCCTTGTGATAGAACATAGTGGTATTTCAGTTCGCCCCCTCGACTGTCTGAAATAGGAGTTCGTCATGAGTACACGTAGAACCTTCGTCGCCGGCGCAGGCGGCGTAGTTGTCTCCCACCTTGCAGCGAAGAAGGCCATGGCCGCCAATGACAAGCTTCGCATTGCCGTAATCGGCACCAACGGCCGCGGCAAGGACCATATCCAGGGCATCATGCAGCAGCCGGACGCCGAGGTTGTGACGTTGTGCGACGTCGACCTCAAGGTCGGCAATGCGCGCGCCGAAGCCTTCGAGAAGAAGTATGGCAAGAAGCCGCAGGTGGTCCAGGACATGCGGCGTGTGTTCGATGACAAGAATATCGACGCAGTGACCGTCGCGACGCCGAATCACTGGCATTCGCTCGCCGCCATCTGGGCCTGCCAGGCCGGCAAGGACGTATACGTCGAGAAGCCGGGGTCGCACAACATCTATGAAGGCCGGAAGCTGGTGGAAGCCGCCCACAAGTACAAACGAATCGTGCAGCACGGTGTGCAACTGCGGTCGTCGACGGCGGTTCGCGAAGCGGTGGCGCACCTGGAAAAGGGCGTGATCGGCAATGTCTACATGTCGCGCGGTCTGGTGTTCCGGTGGCGTCCATCGATCGGCAAGAAGGGTGTGGAAGCGGTACCGGAGGGTCTCGATTACGATATGTGGACCGGCCCGGCGGAGAAGGAGCCCTTTAGCCGCCGCATCGTGCATTACAACTGGCACTGGACCTGGAACTACGGCAACGGCGACGTCGGGAACCAGGGCATTCACGAGACCGACCTCTGCATGTGGGGTCTGGGTGTGAAGGGGTTCCCGTCCAAGATCACGGCCATGGGCGGCAAGTTCCTGTTTGACGACGACAAGATCACGCCGGAAGTGCTGACGACGCTGTACCACTACCCGGACGAGAAGAAGCTGATCCAGTTTGAAGTGCGTCCGTGGTGCACAAACAGCGAAGACGGTGCGTCGGTGGGCAACATCTTCTATGGTTCGGAAGGCTACATGGTGATCAAGGGCTATGACACCTACGAGACCTACCTGGGCCAAAAGAAGGAGAAGGGCCCGTCGGGCAAGGCCGGCGGCGACCACTACGCCAACTGGATCAAGGCGATCCGCAGCCGGAAGACGGAAGACCAGCATGGTCCGGTGGAAACGGCCCATCTGGCCAGCGGCTTGGCGCACCTGGGCAATATTTCGTATCGCTTAGGCCGCGTTCTGAACTTCGATCCGGGGAAGGAGAAGTTCGTGAACGACAAGGAAGCCGACACGCACCTGACGCGCAACTACCGGAAGGGTTTCGAAGTTCCGGTCAAGGTCTGAAATCGTCCCTATCTTTAAGAAACGCTCCGCTTCTCCGCCGCGTCAGACGGGTCAGGAGAAGCGGAGCATGAGACTCCTCACAACAACATTTTTCACTCTGATGCTGGCCTGCACCGCGCAAGCGGGGGTGGGCATCTCGATCAATATCGGATCTGCGCCGTATTACGGGTACGCGCCGCCGGAGGTGGCGTATGTACAGCAATACGTGCCGGCGTATGACATGCCCAGGGTGTTTGTGATTGCGCGGTATGCGCACATCCAGCCGACCGTGGTGGTGGACATGTACCGTCGGGGCTATGGCTGGGATGGAATCTGTTCGCGGTACCGTGTGCCGGTGGCTGCGTTTGACAGCTACTACGGGCCGCGAGGCCGCTACTACGCGCCGCCTCCGCCGCCGCCCCGTTACTACGGTGGCTACTCGTACGCGCCGCGCGGAAATGCTTTCTATGGCGGACGCGGCTATGACCGCTACGACCGGCGCTACGACAAGCATTGGGACAAGCACTACGACAAGCACCATGACCGCGGCCGGGGGCGCGACCGCTGGTAGGCTGTCAGGCATCCGCTTCAAGGATTCAGTTGGAAGAAGGCGCAGGGCGATTTCGATTGCCCTGCGCCTTTCTCTTGTGCGCCGGGGGCCCGCCTGATCGACGCCACCGCGTGACTGCAATCGTCAATGCACCAGCAGACTGCGCACCGAAAACAAGGCGGCTAGGAGACTTGCCGGATGGAGTAGGTCACCGTGGTGTGGGGATCGTTGCCGCACTCGGAAGGTGACTTCTGAGTTTCGAGAACGGGGTTGCTCGACCACGGCATATCCGTGAGTTGCCCGGGTGAGAAGGTGAAGGTTCTGACGAGGATGGCGCCGGAACAATCCGGATTGGAAGGGTGGATGCCCAGCAACTCCCCCAGGCCGCCGAAAATACCGCTTGCGGCCCCCAGAATCCCTTTCTCGATATCGGTGGCTACGAGTCCCAGGAAGTGAGCTTCTTCCAGTCCAGCCACCGCTCCCAGGACGACGCCCACGATTTTCGCCCCGACTTCCGCCGATTTGTCTCCGGTGGCTCCGTTGAGGACGGTGAAAGTGGCCGTCACCGTATCGGTATCATCGATCTCGAACGGGCCAACGAATTTGTCGTTCACTGGATCTCCCGCATGGAGGTTATCTCCCAGAAGGATTTGCTGAGCAGGGAAGGCATCTTTGTTTGTGGAGACGACAACAATCAGGGTGTCGCTGTCGTTGTGATCTCCCTTGCTGCGGCAGTTCTCCACGTGGAAAGACGAGAATCCGAAGAGGAGGCTCCGTTTCGGAGTCTGTATGTTGAACGAGATATCGCCAGACACCTCCGGGTGAAGCTCATTCGCCGCGACCGAATAGTGGATCGTCAACGGTGGCGAGAGCGGCCCGACCGGTGCTGATGAATCTACATTGATGGTGAACCCCAGGAATACATTGCCGTTCACAGCCGCGCTTTGCTGTGCGTTGCTGAGGGAGATGCCCTTCGGGACAGAGGATGGTGCGATGGAGAAAGTTCCCGGGCCGCCGGAGACGACCGCATGCAATTCACACAGTGTGGAACTGCCGTGATCGAGTGTGAGGTTGGGCGCGAGATTGCTGGTCACCGTGATAGCGCGTCCTGTCATTACGCTGACGTTCGTGGTGAGGCTGCCGAACTGAGCGGAATTGTCGATGGCGCGGAATTGGAAGACGACGGGATAGATGCCAGCGGCTGTTCCTGCCGCACAGGTCACCGGCAGCGCGACATCGAGGGTGCCGCCCGCGGGGAGAGTAGGGAACTGCGGAGAGGTGTCGGAAGTGAAGGGCGACGGCGTTCGTGAGTCGCATGTGAAGACGCCGCCCGCGTCATGACGCAACGAGGAGCTGAGCCGGAAGGGAAACGGCACGGTTTGGCCGGGAGCGATGGAGAGCGGGGCCAATGAAGCGATGCTGACAGTTCCCGGCGAGACTGTGCCGGATATGGCCAGTTGAAGTAACGGTGTTTGCGGAGCCGAAGACGAAGCGGCCACGGCTGTGGCGGTGTAGGAATCGAGTGCCGGATGAACCGGGCAGGTGAAGCCGATGCGTATGATGAGGGCTTCACCTGGTTCCACTGAGATGGGCCCGGGGCCGTTCGCTGTGTTCACGGTTTGCCAGGCTGGCGGGGCATGGGGCACGTCCGGGTCACGTTCCAGTGCGAGCACTTCCAGCGACTCAACGGAAAAGACTCCGGCGGGGTCGCTCTGGATCTGAACGATCGCGTTACCGGGGGCCTTGATCAGACCTCCTCCGGCCGACGAGGCGAACGTACCGGGCGCGATATTCAGGAATTGAATGTGATTAGGGAAATGGAGCGGTGGGGTTGGCACGGATCCTCCGAATTGGAAGCAACGCTACCATCCCCAGTCAGAAGCCGCCATGCATCTTTCGCATTAATGGCAATGCACAGTTCGAAAGATCGTCTTATTTGTATTTTGTGTGGCGTGTCCGGGTTCGATTATCGATTGTGAAGAAAGCGGGAATAGCGGACATCGTCGTCCGCAAGAGGAGCGAGTAGGAAGGGAGACCCAATGATCACCCCCACCACGGCTCCCCGTCCACCAGGTTGGCCTTCAAGTACTCCTGATTCAGATCCAGTCCCAGACCCGCACCTGTCGGCACTTTCAGTTTGCTCTGGCGCACTTCCGGCGGATTGGATGCTGCCATCTTCTCGACGTGCCTTGTCGGGCGGCCGAGGGCGCTTTCGCTGCGGTAGAAGTTCTGGATCGAGGCTCCGAAGTGAGCATTTGCAATGGTCAGAACCAGGGAGCCCACGTTGTGCAGGGCAACCGGCGTTCGCGTCAAGGCCGCATAGTCCGCGATCTTTTTCGTGCCAGTCAGGCCGCCGGCGAAGGCGAGGTCCGGATGGACGATGTCGGCGACCTGCGTGTCCAGGAACGGCTTGAAGCCACGGACGAGTTCCAGTTTCTCACCGGTCAGGATCGGGACCCGCGTCGAGCGCTTCAGCGCCGCCCAGCCCTCATGGAAGGTGACATTCAGAGGGTCTTCCAGGAAGAGTGGGTTCATCGACTCCACCGCCTTCGCCACGCCGATCGCGCTGGGAGTATCCATCTCGTTGTGGCAGTGGACCGCGATGTCGATCTCGTCGCCCACGGCATCGCGCGTGTTCGTGTACGCCGTGTGGACCTTGCGCAGATCCTCCGGCATCAGTGTATTGGCGTAGCGCGCCGCCGGGACGCCCAGGACGGGATCGATGCCGTTCTTGAAGGCGTTGAAGCCCTCGGGCATGGTCTTGATGCGGGCGGCCCATTCGCGGCAGGAACCTTTGTCGAGCATGTTGAAGCCCATGCCGTGGGAGTACATCGGGATGGCGTCCCGAAACGGTCCGCCCATCAGCACCGAGACCGGTTTGTTCAGGATCTTTCCGGCGAGGTCCCATAGCGCCATGTCGATGCCTGAGATTACGCCGATCTGCGCCATGTAGGTGTGCATCAGCGAAGTCATCTGGTGGAAGTGGACTTCGATGGCCAGGGGGTCCTTGCCGATGAGGAGGTCGCGCATCGTCTCGATGCGAGCCCGGGCCATGGGTCCGGAGGCTCCGGCTTCCCCGTAGCCCACGAGTCCGGAATCCGATTCGATTTTGATGAGGCAGTTGTTGGCGATGTTCCTGATCGCCATCGCCTTGACGGCGGTGATCTTTACCTTGCCGGTATCTGGCGCGGCCAAGGCTTGGAGTTTGGGGAACAGAGTCGCGGCGGGCAGGGCGGCCATGGCGCGTAGCAGCGCACGTCGGCTGAGGAGGGCAGTGGTCATAAGAGCACCTTCGGAGTTTGAGACTATCGCATCTGCTGGCCCGTTGCACCGCTCCGCCTGCCATGCCCGCTATTCTGGAACGAGTGAGTGGATTCGTCGACATCCTCAGAACCAACCGCAACTACCGCAATTGCTGGTTGGGGCAGATCGTAAGCGAGGTCGGGGACCATTTCAACTCCATCGCCGTACTCAGCCTGGCGCTGCACCTGACAGGCAGCGGAGCGACGGTGGGCGCGGTGATGATCGCCCGCGTGCTGCCGGCGATCCTGGCCGGACCCATTGCGGGCCTGGTGCTCGACCGGATGGACCGCCGCAAGATCATGGTCGCCTCAGATCTTCTGCGTTGCGTCGTCGCCCTGTTGCACATCCTGCTGCTGACTTACCGCGAAACCTGGCTGCTCTATCTGCTGAGTGGACTGCTGATGTTCGCGTCGCCGTTCTTCAACAGCGGCCGTTCGGCGATCCTGCCGCGCATCGCCAGCCGGGAAGAGCTGCATAGTGCGAATGCACTGACGCAGACGACCTCGTGGCTCACCCTTTCCATCGGGACCATGCTGGGCGGCATCTCGACCGGGGCGCTTGGTTATCGCTGGGCCTTTGTGGCGAACGCGACGAGCTTCCTCTTCAGCGCACTGGCGATCTGGAGCCTGAAGTCGCCGGAAGGACACTTCCGGCCTCTGCGCGACGTGAGCGCCGCCAAACGCCAGTCGAACTATCAGGAGTTCCGGGAGGGCCTGCGGTACATGTCCACGCGGCCTCTGATTCTCGGCATCGCCTTGCTGGGCGTCGGGTGGTCGACCGGCGGCGGGGCGGCTCAGGTGTTGTTCACCTTGTTCGGTGAGGTGGTGTACAAGGCCGGCCCGAAAGGCATCGGACTGATCTGGAGCTTCGCCGGTATCGGGCTCGTGCTGGGCGGCATGCTGGGGCACCGCATGGGGCCGAAGTACACCTTCGAACGCTACAAACATGCCGTGACGATTGCGTTCTTCCTGCACGGCCTTTGCTATGTGATCTTCAGCGTGATGCCCGAGATCTGGGGCGCCATGATCTTCATCGCCTTCTCGCGTGTGGCGATGGGCTTCAACTCGGTGCTGAACCGGACCATCCTGCTGCTGCACATTCCGGACGGGCTGCGCGGCCGCGTGTTCACGACCGTGGAAACGATGGCGAATGCAGTGATGATGCTCTCCATGGGCGCGGCGGGTGTGGCCTCGACGCACTATTCGGCGCGGGAGATCGGCGTAGTGGCGGGTGGTCTCAGCGCCTCGACCGCGCTGTTCTGGGCCTGGGCGAATGCCGCCGGCAAGCTCACGGAGCCTGAGCAGGACTGGCAGGAGCCGAAGCGCGAATTCAGCGAGCCTGTAACGCCAGGCTGAGGTCCGACTTCAAGGTTGACAGCAGGGCTGCCTGCGCAGGCTCCAGGAAGAAGTGTCCGCCCTTGAACTCCGAGTGCCGGAAGATCCGTGTGGTTTGCAGACCCCAGGCCGCCAGATGCTCCGCCGTGACATTGGGATCCGCCTCGCCGCCGTAAGCAAAGAGCGGCACGTCCAGCGGCGCCTGGGCCTCGTAGGCATAGTGACGGTAGAGCCGGGCATCGGAAAGCAGGGCGGGCAGTGCGAGTTTCAGCAGTTCGGGGTTGTTCAGGACGCTGGGCGGGAAGCCTTCCAGGCGGCGCAACTCCTCGATGAAGTCGCGCATCGAGGGCTCCGGTGGAGCTACGTGATTCAGGCGGTACTGCGGCGCGCGGGCTCCGGAGACGTGGAGGGACACGGGCATCGGCAGCCCTTCACGGCGCAGGGCGCGAGCGAGCTGAAACTGATGCCGGCTCCCATGCTGTGTCCGAAGAAGGAAAACGGAGCGTCGAGGAACGGGCGGATCTCCTTGAGCAGCGCATCGACGAGCGGGGCCATGCGTTCAAAGGCGGGCTCCGCGGCGCGGGTTTCACGGCCCGGCAAGCGAACCGGGACCACACAGGCGAGGGCAGAGAGCTTGTCTCGCCAGGCGCGGTAGGGCAGGGCTCCACCACCGGCCCAGGGGAAGCAGAAGAGCTTCATGCGGCCGGCGGGCACTTCCTCGATGCCCGGCAGCCAGGGATTGCTGTCAGGCTTGGCGGCCGAGGTGTGCTGTTTCAGACGCAAGGCCAGCAGGCGTTTTCTTTTCCTCGCTCAAGGCGGGCCGGACGGCAGGGGCCGGCGGTTGCTTCTTGGGTTTGTGCAGCAGTCCCTCCAGCAGGCTTTCGAAGGGCAGCACATTGAGGTTGGCCGCGTACTCCAGGGCCGCTTTGCGCGAAGCGGAGGCCAACTCCTCCCAGTGCGGCTGATCCGTGGTCAACCGTTGCATCACCTTGTGCCAGGGCGCCACGTCCTGTGGGGGAACTTCCGCCACGGGCACCATGCTCGCGTCGACCGAAGGTTTGTACTTGACGATGGGGTTGACGCGGATCAGATAGGGAACGCCCAGCTTGGCTTCGTGAAGTCCGCCGACGTCGCTGGCGACCACGGGGATGCCGCGCGACATCGCCTCCAGGACAATGCGCGAGCGGGCTTCGGCCCAGACGGAAGGCACCAGCATGACCTTGGTTTGCCGCAGAAGTCCGTCGATGTTGTCCATCTGGTTGAGCAACGTGATGTTGGGACGGCTGCGCATCGCCGTGACCTCATCCGCCTGCGTGCCCCAGGTGGGAATGGCGGCGAAGCGGACTTCCGGCATGCGGTCGGCCAGGTCGAGAAAGATGGAGATGCCCTTGACGGCGCACGGGTTCACCATCGCGACGTACGGATTCTCGAAGCGGCCCAGCAGGGGGAAATTGCGGGTGTCTTCCAGCAGGGAGATGGGCACGTGGATGGCGTCGATGCCGCTCCACTCGCGCACATAGCCGGCGACATGGTGGCCGACACCCACGGTGGCGTCGGCCCGTTTCAGGATCTCGGTTTTGGAGGCGGAGACCATGGAACTGTCGGGTCCAAAGGGAACCGCGATGGTGGCGCGCACGAGATAAACCACACGGGCGTTGGGCGCCCTCACCGCGATGTCGAAGAGGAGCTGGCCCGGATCATCGGTCGACGTGATGATGATGTCGGGTTGGAATTCGTCGATCTGGGCCTGGAAGAAGCCGCGCAGGTGGGGGCTCAGCGAGAGCACGCGAACCGCCACGCCGCCCAGATCGTAGCGAATGCCGGCGCCGTCGGAGCCATCGGCCTCGACGCCGCGCGCTTTCAGCGCCGCCAGCATGGCATCGTGACCTTCCTGGCCGAACTGCTCCAGCGCGGGTCACGACTCGCACGGCATGACCGCGGGCCGCCAGTGCCTCCATCAACAATCTGTTTGATTTATCGCCGCCGCCAAGGGAAGGGAAGTAAGTGGAGTTGTGCGCCAGCAGAACCTTCACGACTGCTCCTTCTTCTGCTTCAACCTGGCGAGCAGCAAGGCGCGCTCGGCCGGATCCAACGACTTCAACTTTTCCTCCGTGGATTGCACCCGCTTGTGTTCGCCAATGGGCTGCGCCGCGGGCGGGAGGCTGCGCAGGTGCCGCTCGAAAATCGGCGACGTCGAGGGTGGAGACGAAGCGCAGGCCGGCGTCGCGGGATCGGCGGGCCTCGCGCCAGTAGGCGGCTTCGTTGGTCAGCAGCGTATGAAGGGCGGCGGCCCAGGGTTCCAGATCCTGTGGTGGAACGATGGCCCTGGGCATCAGGGTGTCATCGAAGGTACGCTCGTAACGTTCCACCGGACGAACCGGCACGACGAAGCCGGTGCCGGTCTTGGCTTCCAGAAGGCCGCCTGAGTTGCTGGCGATCACCGGCAGGCCGCGCAGCATGGCTTCCATGGCAATCAGTCCGAAACCCTCGTACCAGACGGAGGGCATCAGCAGCAGGCGGGCCTGCTCCAGCACCTCCTCGATATCCGGGACATTCTTGAGAAGCTTTGTATTGGGAAGGCGTTCGAGCGAGGCGCGGTCGGCGGCGGTGGTGCCCCAGCCATTCAATGCGGCAATTCGATCTCAGGGAACCGCGCGGCCAGATCCAGGAAAATGCCAATTCCTTTCACGGCGCAGGGATTGATCATCAGCACGTAGCCGGAGCCGAAGCGTCCAAACTGCCGGTAAGGCGGCTGGCCGTAGAGAGGAGGATGAATGACTACCGCTTCGCGGCCCAGGTGCTGCTGGATATAGCCCGCCATGTGGTGGCCGATGGCGACGATGCTCACTGCATTTCGGACGATCTCCGCTCCGGTGGCGTCGCGGTTCCAGCTTTCAGGACCGAACGGGTAGAACTGCGGGGTGTGGGCGAGGTAGACGATGCGGCCGGGGGCGACAGTTCCGGCTTCGCGCAACAGAACATGGCTGACGTCTTCGCTGGAGACGAGGACCCAATCCGGCTGGAGGGTCTGGATGTGAGTCGCCAGCACCGGCACTCGAAATGACAGGTCTCTTACGCCGTGAATCGTGATTCCATCCACTACCGTGGTCCGGTCGGCCCTGCCGTCCACCGTGGGTGAGACCACAACACATTCGTGACCCTGGCTGGCCAGATGCCGCAGCCATGCCAGGTTCGAGCGCGTGGAGCCGCCACGCGGCGGATCATACGACGCGTTCGAGGTCAGCAGTATGCGCATCAGTGCTGCCCGCTCTCGCCTGCCTGCTCTTCCTGTTGCAGCAGGGCCTGCACTTCCTCATCCGATAGCCCTTCGATCTCGGCCAGAAGCGCGTGATACTCATCGGCGTCCATGGCGCCCAGTTGCGGTGTGCTTCGATTGTGCGCGCCAACTCGCCCAGGGTCAACGTGCCCGAGTAGACATCGTCCACCGAGAGTTCGACCGCGAACTCCTCCTTCACTCGCATGAGCAGCAGCACGGCGAGGAGGGAGTGGCCGCCGAGGTCGAAGAAGTTGCTGTGAACAGAGGTGGCCGGGCGTTCGAGGAGTTCCGTCCAGATGGCGGCGAGGCGGCGCTCGACGTCGCTGGCCGGGGCGTCCGGAGCAGAGGAATGGGCCAGAACGGCTTGTGCCTGGCGGCGCACTTCGGTCAGGACCTGGGCGGGCGTCCGCAAGTCGCGGGCGATCCGCGCGAACTCGACAAATCGGCGGACCGCGGGTGCTTTCGGCTTGGATTTCGTCTGTGGGACCGCCGTGGCTGCTTCCTGGCGGTTCGGCTTCCAGCGCAGGGCTTGCAACTCGGTGGCGGGGAAGCGGTAGAGGACTGTCTCGCCGTCCGCCTCGACCGTGCCGAAGCCGATGCTGTCCAGGAACTGGCGGGCCGGCATGTTCTTGGCGGTGGCCCGGAACGCAACGCTGACAGTATAGATGCCGTTGTCGAGGGCCTCCTCGGCCAGCGCGGAGAGCATGCGGTGTTCAACGCCGCGGCCGAGCGCCCGGCAGCTGAGCAGGAACGTATCGACCCGCATCTCCGCCTCCAGGCGTTCCACGATGAGAACGCCCACCAGCCCGTATTCTCCAAACCGGTCGGAGACTTCGCCCGTGAAGCAGCGGTAGCGCCCGTCGGCCAGCAGCGCCTGGATCTCCTGCTCATTGCGCCGGACCGTTGTGCAGTTGAACTGGTTCGTGCGCTGCGTGAGCTGCGCGACCCGGCCCAGCCGTTCGGGCGCCAGGGCCTGGAAGTCGACGCGCAGGTTCAGGCCGGCGATGAACTCCTCCAGGCTGGTGGCGCGTTTGATCTCACGGCCGAATTCCAGCGTCTGGGCGTAGAGCGTGCTGCGCTGGCGGTCTTCCTCGGTGATCACGGGATGGTCGAAGGCCCAGATGTGGTGGAGGAATTCGGGCAGCTCCTCGATGTCCTCGGGCAGGACCAGTGGCAGGGCTTCGGGTGCGCCATCGGCCACTTCGGCGCACTCCTTGGGATTGTCGTCCAGAAAGATGAACGTATCGAGGCCGACACTCAATTCCTCGGCCAGCGAAGCCAGGTTGCCGGCCTTCGACTCCCAGTTCAGCCGCCACGCCGTGAAGTGGCGCAGTTGCAGCGGGAACTCGGGGTGGGCGGCGAAGGTGTCGAAGACGTCCTGGTCGTTGTTCTTGCTGGCCATGACCAGCAGCATTCCGGCCTCGCGCTGTTCGAGCAGGAACTCGTGGAGCACGCGCCGCGGGCTGTCGAGCGTGACGCCGGCCGGGCCGTCTTCGCCGCAGATGCCGCGCCAGAGCGTGTTGTCGCAGTCGACGGCAATTACCTTGTAGGGCGGCATGAACATCGCCTGGGCGCGCCGTACCAGGGCGGTGCCCAGCGCCGCGAAATACTGCTCGGTGTAAGGGATCCGGCCCAGGCGCTGGCCTTCCGCGTCGTGCTGGTTCTCCACCGGGTAAGTACGATCGATCTCGGCATAGTCGATGCACTGAATGCCGGGCGTTTCGCCGAGTGTGTGCTCGATCACGCGGCGGGCGCGCTCGAGACTCGCGGCGCAGGCCGGATCGGAGGCAAACTCGGGCGACGGGGGGCACAGGCAGAACAGGATGGGCGCGGGTAGATGGGCAGGCGCCGACCGAAGGGCCCCGGCCAGCTCCTGCACGATCCCTTCCAGGCGCTGCAGGGTTTCCGGACTATGGTCTTCGAAGTGACCGAGATCCTCATAGCGGCACAACACCAGATTCACGCCGTGGTCGTTCTGCGCGAATTCGCTGGTCGGATCAAGCACGGTCTGCAGGATCTGGTCGTAGGGCGCGAAGCGCAGATCCAATTCCCGATTCAGCACCCGGCTCCAGAACGTCAGCACCGGCCGGATGGGTTCGGCCGTAAAGTTGGCGCTGACAGCTACGCGAAAGGTCGGGTGATGCGGCTGGTGGCTGTTGTTGGATTCGTTCACTGGTTTGTTAGTCGCTCGCGGCAACAGGCCGCGTTCAAGGTCCGGTAGGCAGAATCTCGAGGCTCTGATTCCCATAGCCATTGTATCGTCCCGGCTATCTTCTGACGCGGCTCAGGCACGCTTGCGTTTCCCCTTCCTGGCCTTCGCCCTTCTGGCTGCCTCGACGGCCAGGCGGCCCCACCGTTCCATCTCTTCTTCATTGTCGAAAAAAGCGGACGGCGGCGCGTAGTACTGCATCACGTCCGGCTTGTCGGGGAAAGGCTGGAAGGGCTTCAGGCCAAGCTCGGTGAAGCGCGACTTGGATTGCTCATCCGCCTTGAGATACAACGCGTTGCCGGCCACCAGCGCGAATGTGAGCCCGTCACAGTAGAGACAGTGGCCGCCGAACATAGCTCGGGCAGAGATCTCACCCAAAGGCGAGAGCCATTCCTGCAGGAACTCGAGGTACTGATTGCTTGCACCCATGGGGTTCCTTCCAGGATATGATGCTGCCGTGACCTTTTTTAGGACCCTCGCCCTCGCTACCCTCGCCGCCGCGGTTTTCGCCCAGGATCCGGCACCGCCGCTTCGCCTCGCCATCGCCGGTCTGGTCCATGGACACGTGGACGGATTCCTGCGCGCCGCCCGCGGCAAACACGTTCAGATTGTCGGGTTGTTCGATCCCGACAAGCAGCTCCACACAAAGTACGCCGAAAAGTATCACCTCGAACCGAGCCTGTTCTTCACGGATCTGAACACGATGCTCGACAAGACCAAGCCCGAGGCGGTCGCATCCTTCACGTCGACCTTCGATCACCCTGTCGTCGTGCAGGCCGCGGCTGCCCGAAAGATTCACGTGATGATGGAGAAGCCGCTGGCCGTGAACATGGAACACGCCCGCGCCATCCAGAAGGCGGCCGCTTCGTCGGGGATCCACGTGATCGTGAACTATGAAACCACCTGGTATCGCAGCCATGGAGCGATCTACGATCTCGTGAAAAAGCAGAAAGCGATCGGCGACATCCGCAAGATGGTCGCGATGGACAGACATCAGGGGCCGAAGGAGATCGGCGTCGGTCCGGAGTTCTTCGGCTGGCTGACCGACCCTGTGAAGAACGGCGCCGGCGCCTTGTTCGACTTCGGCTGCTACGGCGCGAATCTGATGACGTGGCTCATGGACGGCCAGAGGCCCACCGCGGTCACCGCGATGACCCAGCGGATCAAGCCCGACATCTATCCTCGCGTCGACGATGAGGCGAATGTCCTGGTGGAGTATCCGAAGGCGATCGGGATCATTGAAGGTTCCTGGAACTGGCCGTACAGCCGCAAGGATCTCGAAGTCTACACGGAGAAGGGTGTCGCCATCGCCGTCGGCGGCAATATCCTGCGTACGCGGCAACCGGGCCGCAATGACGAACGAACCGAAACCCCGGCGTCTCTGCCGGCGGAGGAGAGCGATTCGATCTCTTATCTGACGGCGGTCGTGCGCGGCAAGCTCAAACCGGCCGGGCTCTCCTCACTGGAGAACAACATGGTGGTCACCGAGATCCTGGAAGCGGCACGGGAGTCTGCCCGCACTGGACGGCGGGTCGCGCTCAAGTAGACGAATTCCTCATACTGAATCGAATGGCCGCGGTTCCCGGTTGGGACCGCGGCCATTCGTGTTTTCAACGCTACGCCTTCCAGCCTGCAACCTGCTCAAAGCAGTTGGAAGTTGACGATGATCTGGGCTTCCACGGGAATCGCCCGGCCGTTCTTCATGCCGGGCTTGAACCGCCACTTCCGGACTGCTTCCATGGCCTTCTCATCAAGCCCCATCCCCAGTTGGCGGATCACCTTCACGTCAACAGTGCGGCCGACTTCGTCCACGATAATGGAGAGCCGGACCGCCCCCTGGTACTTGGCTTTGCGAGCTTCTTCGGAGTACTCGGGTTCGACTCGGAAGATGGGCACGGGCGCGCTGACTCCACCCACTCCGACGCGCGCGACGCCGCTGCCGAAAGGATCGGGGCCCGGCCCATTGCCCGGACCGTGCCCGGGCCCCACGCCGCCGCGATCGCCGGGACCGATGCCGCCGTTCGATCCGGGCCCGCCGGAGGGGATGGTGGCCTTGCTGAACGGATCACCCATGTTGGGCAGGTCCACCTTTGGCAGTTGCGCATCGGGCGCCGCCAGGATCGTGGCCTCCATGATCAGTCGCGGAGCCGGGTTGTTCGGCTCCGCCGATGGTGGGACGAACTGCCGCGGTGCCACTCGTGGCAGATGCCCAAGGCTAGCCGGCAAGGGATTGTGTGTACCACCTCCACCGCCGGCGAGCGTGTCCCGTTGCGGCGTGGGTCTCAAAAGATCCTGCGGAAGGTAAGGCGCGACGACGGGCACGAAACTTTTTACAGCCTGCTGCACCTGTGTGCTGCTGCCGACGGTGAAGAGGAGCGCAACGACGCCGACATGCAAGGCAAGAGAGACCAGTTGCGAAGGACCGCGATGCGGATCGCGCGAGAGGAGTTCCGCCACCCGCACGGGCCGCGCGGTGACGGCCAGCGGTGGCAGCATCGAAGGAAAAAAGAGTTCGCGGCAAGTGTCGCCGAAGCGCTGATACCAGGGCTCGCGAGCGTGTTCGGTGCCGAGCCGTGCTGAATTGCGATTCGATGGATCCGGCTGCCGGTTCGGGGTCGGATCAGGGGCAGGTGGACGAGTGGCGGAATGCTCGGACATGCGGGACGGCGGTCCTTTCCGGCCACGCACTCCCTGCGCCTGGAGAGCGTCGGCTTCGAGTGGATGGACGCATCTCCACGACGCCGGTTTCACGAAAGTGATTGGACTCTCCAGTACATTTATCCTTGACATGATTTGAATTGGACTCCACAATCATCGAAGTTTCGCACTTTGTTAGGGATTTCCCCTGATTCACGGAGGTAGTGTTGTGCCAGGTTCCGATCCTAAAATTCTTAAGCCCAAGATTGTTGCGCTGCAGCGCGACACGGCTGCTCTTCTTGAAGCTTCTGGGAGGCGATGCGGATGACCGGTTGCGCTTCTGGGAGATCATCAAGGGCATCACGACGCCGATTCAGTTGGAGATGGCCAGCCACCAACTCGACGTCATGCAGAACATGGTCAAGCAGGTACCCTCGCCAGCACCAAGGCACTGGAAAAAGCAGCCAGACCGGCTGCCGCCAAGGCCGCAAAAGCCGCCAAGGGTGGCGCGTAGAGTCGAACGTTACCAGCCGGCGGGTGAGCTCTGGGGCTCGCCCACCGATCTCGGCTTGATTACCATCCTCCTCCTCGGACCCCCGTCTGAAAAGAAACTCGCCGCCAGGCTGCGTAGATCCTTCGGCGCGGCTGGCGTTCGCCACGGCACCGAGTGGATTGATGCGTCCGCTCCGCATCTGGTCGTGTGCTGGTGCGGCTTTGAGCGCGAGGCTGCTCGTGCGCTGGCCGCCGGTGCCATCTGTGTCGGCGCCGATTTTCGGAATGCGGAAGCGCTGCTTGGCCCTATCGCCCTCCCCGACCGTGCCGGGTGTCCCGCCTGCGCCCAGGCTCGTCTCTTCGCAGCTTCGCAACAACTGCCGGAAGAGGACGACGCGGGCGAATCAAAGGCTCTCGCCATTCCCCTGTTGATCCGGGAAATTCGCGCCATTCTGCGCAAAGGCCCTCTTGCGTCCCCCCTCCTCGATCACATTCTTGCGGTGGACACACGGGCACTGACTTCCTCCTATCACCGCGTGATTCCCCTGCCGGACTGCGAGGTTTGTGGCGGTGCCTCGTTGCATCCGGGGGAACCGGCGCGGCCCGCCGACGGCGACGTCTTCCA
>JASGIE010000167.1:0-46291 GCA_049841055.1 Paludibaculum sp.
CCACCAGCGTGGTGCCAATGGCGATCCCGATGCCCAGCGACATCCCCAGGTAGCGCATCGTCAGCCCGTAGTTCACATTCCCCACGCCCCACATGCAGCCGAACAGGAACGCCTTCCAGACCACGCTTGAGTCCAAAGCGGCATAGAATGCCCGGAAGTCGGGCAGCAGGCAGAGACTCACGACGATGGGCAGCAGAACCCAGGAAAAGATCCCCGCCACAGCCCAGGTGGTCTCCCACGACCACTTCTTCACCTTCCCAATCGGAGCGTAGAAAGAGGCGGCCGACGCGGCGCCCACCATGTGCCAGCCTATGGCGCTAATAATCGAGTTCACTCAGACTCCTATTCGACGTGGACCGTACCGCCCGAGGCCCCGCACAGGAAACCCGATCTCGGCAGATCGCACCAGGATCGTGACAAGCCAAGCAACTACATTACTGCATTGCGCACACCCTTCTGGGATCCGGGCACAAAATTGAGGTTGGGCGAAGCCGGATGGAACGGACGAACCCAATTCGCCCTTTCAATCTAGACCTACTCTATCTACATACTCATTTTTTAGTTGACATTTCCTGTCAACTAAAGGTATTTTGAATCTAGAAGCACCGCCGATGACCAATCTCTCCCATCGCCGACTGCAGCCACCGGTTCCGGGCACAACCGGCTGCTGTTGTTGTTGACCCCGCCTCAACGCAATTCATACCTCCTTACACCGCGGTCGTCTGAGGAACCTGATCATGTCTGAACTACTTGCTCACCCTCGTACTCTCTCTCAACTTGAAGAATCCATCCTGCACGAAATCAGCCACATAGCGAACAATGCTCCGGCGTTCACCTGGGCGATCGAGAAGACCCAGTCGCTGCTGGAGCGTGAAACCGGCCTCGAGTTGCTCCTCGTGGACCTGGAGGCCGGCTCGCCGCTAGCCCGGCAGGAGGTGCAGCAGTTCCTTTCCGCTCCCAACCAGGCGAAACTGCTCTACACCGCCGCATTGAAGGACAAAGGCGAGGACATCGGCCGCATCGTGGTCGGCTTTGTCGACCCGGCCTTGTCGCCCGATGCCGCACAGCGGCTCGCCGTCTTCCTGGGCGAACAGCTTGGATCCCTGCTGGGCCGCGCCCGGCTGCGCTCCCGCCGCAGCAGCCTCCGGCAGGAACTGGAGCAACTCAGGGCGCGACTGGACGACCGCAAGATCCTGTCCCGTGCGGAAGGATTGCTGTCCAGCCGGCATGGTCTGACCACCGAGCAGGCTCGGGCCTGGCTGGAATCCCAAAGCCGGGCCAGCGGCAAGCCCGCTACCGTCCTGGCCGAGCAACTGGTCCTGCTCCACACCCGTGCCGTGCGGTTGAGCGCCTAATCCCATGCAACTGACGCGCAAGGAGTTCGTTATCAGTCTGGCCGCCGTGGCGGGTCTTCCCGCCGCGAGCCCGCTCAAGGTGCTGCTGGTGTTTGCCCACCCCGACGACGAGTCGGTGGTTGCGGCCACGGTCTACCGCCTGACGCACGAACTCGGCGCGATTGTTGACCATGTCGTCATCACTAACGGGGAAGGCGGCTATCGCTACTCGAAACTGGCCGAATCGCTCTATGGCGCTTCCCTGACGAACGAAGCCACCGGCCGGTCCCGGTTGCCGGAGATCCGCCAGAAGGAAACACGCAACGCCGGCCGGATCCTGGGCGTTCGCAAACACTACTTTCTCCAGCAGCGGGACGAGCGCTTCACGCTCGATTCCCAGGAAGCGCTGGACCGTCTTTGGGATACGGCGCAGATCCGCCATCGGCTGGTGGCGCTCCTGGAGGAGGAGCACTACCACGCCGTCCTGACGCTGTATCCCGAAGCCACCACCCACGGTCATCACCAGGCAGCAGCATCGCTGGTGTTGGATGCCGTTGCGGCGCTTCCTACCGCCGCACGGCCTGCGGTTCTCGGGGCCGTTACTGCCCCCAATGGCCCCGACCCCCGCGCCGACTTTGTCCTGAACCGCCACGCTCCTCTGCCCCAGAATCATGAACTGGACTATTCCATCGTTGTGAACTGGGTCATCGCGGAGCACAAATCCCAAGGGCTCCTCCAGCGCGACTGCAACCGGTTTGACAGCGAAGTCTTCCACCTGTTGAACCCGGAGAGCCGTCCGGCTGCCCAATACGTATTTCAACGACTTACCACCGGAGATCATCAGTGAACCTTAGACTCCCCCTGCTTGTCGGAGCCTTTCTCAGCGCCCTGTTCGCGCAAACCGGAACCAGCGTATTGACGGGCACGGCCACCGATGCCAGCGGCTCTGCCCTGCCCAACGTCATCATTACCCTGACCAATAACGAAACAGGCGCCCGTTCGTCGAGTGTCACCAACGAATCAGGCACTTACCGTCTGGGTTCCCTGCCGCCAGGCAGCTACAAGCTGGAGGCCGAACTCGCCGGATTCGACCGTTTTGTACGCAGCCCGATCCCTCTGAATGTCAGCCAGGTGCTCGCCGTGGACTTCGCCTTGCAGCTCGGCCAGACATCGAATACCGTCACAGTCCAGGAAGATCTGCCGCTTACCGAGACGCAGAGTTCCAGCACCGGTCAGTTGGTCAACCGGCGCATGGTGGCGGGTCTGCCGATGCCCAACCGCGCGGCCACGTCCCTGGTGGCGCTGGCTCCTGGTGTCGTCATGATTGATTCCGGCCAGGGCGCGGAGAACTACCCGGTGTTCGCGATCGCCGGCGGCCGCGCGCGCAATCAGAATTTCACGCTGGACGGCGGAAACGTGACGAACGCGGTCGGATTGACCCGACCGCAGCAGATGACCTCGCTGCCCATGGACGCCATGCAGGAGTTCCGCGTCATCTCCAATAACTACTCCGCCGAAAACGGCCATTCCACCGGCGGTGTGATCACGCTTTCCACGCGTTCCGGCACGAACGAGTACCACGGCAGCGTCTTCGAGTTTCTGCGCAATAACGTACTGGATGCCAGGAACTTCTTTGCCGCCCAGCGTCCACCGCTGCGCCTGAACCAGTTCGGCGCGTCCCTGGGCGGTCCTATCCAGAAGGACAAGACACACTTTTTCCTCACGTGGGAACAGACCCGCCAGATCTCCTCGACCATCGCCCTGCAAACCGTCCCCACACTGGCCCAGCGGGCCGGCGACTTCTCCGGTCTGGCGACGATCTACGACCCGGCGACCACGGTTGGCCGCGTCCGGCAACCGTTCCTCAACAATACGATCCCGGACAGCCGGTTCGATCCCGTGGCGCGCAACGTGCTTGGCTACTATCCGTTGCCGAACCGGGCTGGTTCAGCCAATGGCGCCAACAACTACGCCGCCAACTCCAACTCCACGCTGACCCGGAATATCGTGGTGGGGCGGCTGGACCATCAACTGCGGCCGTCCGACCAGCTCTCGGCCCGCTACTACATCAACGATTCCTATATCGCCAATACGGGTTCGTTTACCAATCCGGTCGCCGCCCCCGATGCCAACTGGAACGATGCCCGCATCCAGAGCATCCTGGTGGGGCACACGCACATCTTCCGTCCGGACCTCGTCAACGAACTGAAAGTCTCCTATCTGCAGCGCAAGTTCATCGACGACCGCTTTGGAGCTTTCGACAACCTGGCCTCCAAGGTCGGCCTGACCGGCGTGAGCGCAGCGGCCTTCCCGAACTTCAATCTACCCGGCTACGCTTCGCTTTCGTCCAACTCGATGTCGCGCCATCAGACGCCCATTCGCGATACCCAGTTCCTGGAGTCACTGTCTTGGCTGCATGGGAAGCACGCCTTCAAGTTCGGCGCCGAATACCGCATGGGCTCCAACAACGAGACGCGCGACCGTACGTCGTCGGGCAGTTTCGGCATCACCCCGCTGATCACCGGGTTGCCCGGCTCGGCCAATACCGGCAACTCGTTGGCTTCGTTTCTGCTGGGCGAAGTGAACTCGGTGAACATCCAGACCTCCGACCCGATTCTGTCGAAGGCGTCCTACTGGTCTCTCTATGCCCAGGACGACTGGCGCGTGACCTCTAACTTGACGATCAACTACGGTTTGCGCTGGGAATCGGAGCTGCCGCGCTACGTCGACAACAACGCGCAGAATTCATTCGACGTCTCGGCGATTAACCCGGTCTCTGGGACCCCGGGTGTCGTGACCTTCTCCGGGGTGAACGGCGTCCCGCGCCGGGCCTTCCGGACGGATCTGAACAACTTCGGCCCCAGGCTGGGCTTCGCCTGGAAAGCGGCGCGCGGGTTTGTGGTGCGCGGCGGCGGCGGCGTGTTTTACGGCCCCACCGTCAGCAACACGATTGGGGATACGGCCTCCACGGGCTTCTCCGACGCGATCTCGCTCGTCGTGCCTCAGGCCGACTTCCAGAGCGCGATCCAGTTGCGCAACGGCGTCCCGGTGCTGCCGCGGCAGCCGCTCACTCCAGCTTCGGCGCCGTCCCGTTGGGACAGAAGCCGAACACTTCCGTCGGGTTTTTCGAACTCTACCGGCCGACTCCCATCAGCTACCAGTACAACTTCAACGTGCAGCGTGAACTGGCCGGAGGAGCAGTGCTGGAGACCGGCTACCTGGCCAACGTCTCGCATCACCTGACCGCCAACGATCTGACCTTGAACCAGGTGCGCCCGGAGCTGATGGGCGCCGGGGATGCGCAAGCCCGCCGGCCCTTCCCGCAGTTCAGCAATGTGTACTGGATCAACCCGGCGATTGGAAACTCCACCTATCATGCGGGATTCATCCGGACCGAGAAGCGCTTCTCGCGCGGCATGTCATTCCTGGCCCACTACACGTTCTCGAAGTTCATCGACGATGTCGCCTCGGGCAACGAATATGGCGACCCGCAGAGCTACATGGACGCCTACAACCGGCGTCTGGACAAGGGCTTGAGCGGCTCGGACGTAACCCACCGCACGGTGATCAGCGCGCTGTACGAGGTGCCAGTGCTGAAAGGACTGTGGAATAAGGCGCTGGGCGGATGGCAAGTGGGCACCTTTGTCACACTGCAATCGGGTGCGCCCTTCACCGTGGTGACGGCTTCGAATACGACCAACGCTTTCCCGGCTGGTGCGACGCGGCCCGATCTGGTGGGGGATCCCACGAGCGGGTCCCGTACGCTAGCCCGCTGGTTCAACACCGCGGCCTTCCAGGCTCCGCAGCAGTTCGCGTTCGGGAACAGCCCGCGGTCCGGCCTGCGCGGCCCCTTCCAGAAGACGGTGGACGCGACGGTTTCGCGCCAGTTCAAGCTGACCGAGCGGTTCCGCACCGACCTGCGCGGCGAGTTCTACAACCTGCTGAACACGGTTAACTTCGACGTGCCGGGGCACACCTTTGGCGCGGCCGACTTCGGGACGATTCAGAGCTCCCGTCCGGCTCGCACGATTCAGTTGGGTCTGCGTTTGAGCTTCTAGCGCTCAGGCGATGCGCCGGGCCTTGGCCTGGTAGAGCTGTTCATCGGCGCGGTGGAAGATCGAATCGGCGGACTCGCCGCGTTTCCATTCAGCCACGCCGATGGACGCGAGGATCATCACTTTGATCCAGGCTCCATCCGCCTTGAAGGTGTACTCTTTGTTGAACTGAAGGCGGATCTGGCCGGCCCGCTCATTGGCCTTGGCCAAGCCGCAATCCGGCAGGATGGCGAGAAATTCATCTCCGCCCCAGCGGCAGATCGTATCCTGCCCACGCACGGAGTTCGACAGTCTCTGGGCGAACTCGATCAGCACGTTGTCGCCCGCCTGATGGCCCCAACGGTCGTTGATGCCCTTGAAGCGATCCATGTCGAACAGCAGGAGGGAGAACGGGCACTTGGTGGAGATGAGATTCTGGATCTTCTGCTCCCCTGCCCGCCGGTTGGCGACCTTGGTGAGCGGATCTGTATTGGCGAGCTGTTCGGACTCGTCGAGCCTGGTACGGAAGCTGCGCAATTCATCCCGCAGCTTTTCCACCGCTTCCTCTGAGCCCTTGCCGACCTGCACAGCCACCTGCCGCAGTTCCACGATTTCCTTGGCCAGCCGCTTGCGGATCTCCGGCAGATCGGAGATCTGCGAGATCGCTTCCAGATTCCTTGTGAATTCGGTCAACCTCGAGCTGTTGGTCTGGCCTTGCGAGGCAACGACCGCCGCCACCTGCGACAGGCAGAGAAGTACCTTCTTGACTTCCTTCTCCTGCTGCCCGAGCAACCGGCACGACTTTTCCGTGTAGGTGGCCAGTTCCTGCTCCAGCCGGATGCGCGCGGCGCGCAGCGAATCGAGCGTGATGGAGGCGTTGAGTTCTTCGGCCAGCTCACGCAGTTCCCTGCGGTGGTGGGCCGTCAACGTCTCGGAAACGGGAACGAGCGACTCGCTGATGCTGTTTACTGCCGCCGCATAGCTCGACTCGAGTTCGGAGCACAGTCGATGCCGGTCGTCCGCCTCCAAGATGTGCTTTCTCAAAGAAATCATGTAACACCCACCAGACTGCTTTCCTCAGGATCATCGGCAGTTCGTGTCGTGGACTTAACAGTAACTTCGATTGAGTCTTAGTAATCTTATTCAGGACTTTTTCGTACTGAATCGGAAGGTAGGTTGCCGGCCGAAATCGCAGCCGGTGTTCAGCAGGCTATCCTGGAGATCACCTCGCCCATGCCCAAAACAACCACTTCAGATCGGCTGACCTCGCTGGATGCCTTTCGCGGCGCCACCATGGCGCTGATGGTTCTGGTGAACAACTCCGGAGACGGCGCACACACGTACGGGCCGCTGAACCATGCGGAATGGCACGGCTGGACTCTGACGGACACAGTGTTCCCGTCCTTTCTTTGGATAGTCGGTGTCGCAATGACGCTATCCATGGCCAAAAGGCTGGCGAACGGCGCGGAGAAGATGCAGTTGTTGAGGCAGGCAGTACAGCGGACCATCATTCTCTACGGCCTCGGCCTGCTGGTCTACGCATTTCCGCACTTCCATCTTTCGACGCAGCGGGTGTTGGGCGTGCTACAACGCATCGCGCTCTGCTACCTGATCGTCACTGTCATCTACCTTACATGTGGAATCCGCGGCCAGATTGTCTGGATCGTCGGACTGCTG
This sequence comes from Paludibaculum sp., assembly GCA_049841055.1. GTDB lineage: Bacteria > Acidobacteriota > Terriglobia > Bryobacterales > Bryobacteraceae > Paludibaculum. The sequence continues at coordinate 7,046 of JASGIE010000167.1, forward strand.
AGTTCGTACTGGATGCTGATGGCCTACGCGCCGGTGCCGGGATTCGGCAGCGGGCGGCTGGACGTGGAAGGCAACTTCGCGCATTACATCGACAGCATCGTGCTGGGTCAGCACAACTATGCGTCGACAAAAACATGGGATCCGGAGGGCATCGTCAGTACCTTGCCCTCCATTGCGACAGCGCTCTTCGGAGTCATGGCGGGGCACATCCTGCGGCTGCGCAAGGAACTGGCGGAGCGCACGAACTGGCTGTTCCTGACCGGCATCGTGCTAATCGCCCTGGGGTTGATGATCGATCCCTGGCTGCCTATCAACAAGAAGCTGTGGACCAGTTCATTTGCCCTGTTCATGGCCGGACTGGACTTCGTCGTTTTCGCCGCGTTTGTGTGGGTGGTGGATGCGCAGGGCTACAAAGCCTGGACGCGGCCTTTCGTCATCCTGGGCATGAATGCCATCAGCATCTATATGGTCTCCGAGTTGCTGGCCGAGACCCTGGGTCGATCCAGACCGCGTCGGGTTCGTTGCGGTCTGTGATCTTCGACAACGTGTTCACACCCATCGCGTCTCCCTACAATGCGGCGCTGCTCTATGCGGTGAGCTTCACACTGCTGATGTTTGCCGTGGCATACGGCATGCACCGCAAGGGCTGGTACCTGCGCGCCTGATTAGTGGATGGTCGCCACGGCTTCCAGCAGGGCATCGACATTCCCTCCGCGCAGCAGGGCCTGAAGACGGGGTTCGTCGAGTCCGCCGGCCCGCCCGAGCAACTGCCGGGCTGGTCCCGCCTGATCGGCCCCGCGCCAGCGAGCCATCTCGAGCAGCATCGGCCAGGCGCGGGCCCGAATCTCGCTCAGGAGCTTGGGATTCTGCTCCTCGCTGAGATTCAGGAGCAGGATAGCCGCGCGCTGGCGATCGGACCAATGACCGGAATGCAGCATCGCCACCATCTCGGATGCCGGTACCCAGGCGGCCACGCGCATGTCGGTCCGCAGCAGGACCATCAGCGACCGGGTGGCGTTGTCGCGCACGCCTTCTTCGGGATCGTGACAGGCAGCCACCAGCGCGCCCACGAGTGCTTTCGAGCGGCGGCCGTAGCTGAGGAAATGCGCGGCAATGGAGCGCTGCTGGGGGTCATCCGAGCCGCGCAACACCCTGCGCAACTCATCCCCGTGGCGCATGGTGTACTGGCGAATCGACAGCTCCGTCGCGCGCAGTTTGATATCGAGGTCGGAAGAGGGCTTGACGGTGTCGGACATCCCCGCCGCCTGGGCTTCCTGCCAGATGGCCCAGGAGGAGCGGGCCAGGCCGAGGCCATCGGCTGGCAACTTCAGCCGTCCATGCGGAGCCGCGGCATGACGGAAGCCGTCGCCCGGCCCATCCGGCCAGCCGATGAAGATGGTCCAGGACTCCTCGGGAGAGCGGCGGTCGCAGCAGACCAGGGCGACATCCGCGGCCTTGGCTGTCGAGCGGATGCGGGTCAGCAGGTCGTTCATGTCCTGCGCATTCACGTCGGAACCCTCGGCGACCGGCAGCGCGGCGCGGAGAGAAGCGAGGTCGTGGCCGGAGGAGCCGAAAAACTCGATGGCACCGATGCGAACGCGAGGGCTCTGGGCTTGCACCGCGCAACTGAGCAGCGTGAAGGAAACGAGCTGACGGACAAGGATCGAGGTACGTCCCGCGAGGGGCATGAGAGATTGTAACGTCAATCGAGTTGATTGGAACATCGGAGCGGTCCCAATCGTACTCACAGCAGTACCATGTACGAATGGGGAGGCTAAGTATGCGAGTGCCCGTACTGTGGATGATGACGGCGGCTGTGGCCGCGATGGTGGCCACACCGGCAATGGGCGAAGAATGGACGAAACAGTGGTCGATTCAGGGGCAGGCCGACCTCAGAGTGGATGTGGACGATGGGCGGGTCATCGTTCGCGGCGCGGATACGAACCACATCGAGGCGCGGGTCATTACCACCGGCTGGAAGATTGGCCCGGGCGGAGTGCAGATTACGCCGCGTCAGGAAGGGTCGCGCCTGGAACTGGATGTGAGGACGCCGCGCTTCAATAACTGGATGGGCAACAACAACCGGTCGCTGCGGGTGGAGTTGCGGGTCCCCCGGAATCTGGTGGCCAGCATCCGGACCGGCGACGGATCCGTCCTGGCGGAGGATCTGCAGGGTTCTCTGCGTCTGCGGACGGGCGACGGCAGCATCGAGGCGACCGGGGTGGATGGAAAACTGGACGCCGAGACCGGCGACGGCAGCATCCGGACCCGCGGGCGTTTCGACGTTCTCATGCTGCGCACCGGCGACGGGCGGATTGAAGCCGACGTGATGCCGGGGTCGAAGATGGCCAGCGGCTGGGAGGTGAATACTGGCGACGGGCACGTGGTGGTCCGTCTGCCTGAGAAGTTCGCCGCCGACCTGGACGCCCACACGGGCGACGGCCGAGTGGAACTCGAATTTCCCATCAGCACTTCCCGGCTGGACAGCGGCAAGGACGTTCATGGCAAGTTGAATGGCGGCGGTCCCACTCTGCGCATCCGCACGGGGGACGGACCCATCCGGCTGGCCCGTATGTAGGCCCGTCCGGCGCCTCACCTGTAAGCTAGAAGAATGAGGAATTCCGGCGCGTCCAGCGCCTTGCTGATCCACATTACCGGCCACGACAAGCCGGGCCTAACCCATGCCTTGACGGAAATCCTGGCCTGGTACAACGTCCGCATCCTGGACATTGGGCAGGCTGTGATTCACGACGGCCTGACGTTGGGCATCCTGGTGGAACTGACTCAGGAGATGCGGTCATCGGCCCTGTTGACGGAATTGCTCCTGATGGCGCACCAGTTGGGCGTCCAGATCAAGTTTTCCGCCTCCTCGGCGGAGGAATACAACACCTGGGTGGCGGCGGCCAGTAAGCAGCGTTTCATCGTGACGGTGCTGGGGCCGACGATCGAAGCAAACCACATCTCAAAGGTCAGCGGCATCCTTACAGAAGGCGGACTGAATATTGACCGGATCGACCGGCTCTCCTCCCGGTCACCGCTGAGCGCTCCGGAAGAACCGGGCCGGTTCTGCGTGGAGTTCAGCACCAGCGGCAGCGGGACCGTCAGTGAAGACGAAGTGCGGACGAAACTGGCTGCGCTCACGGAGGATGGTGAAATCGACATCGCCTTCCAGCACGACTCGGTGTTCCGCAGGAACCGGCGGCTGGTCGCGTTCGATATGGATTCGACCTTGATCCAGGGGGAGGTCATCGACGAACTGGCGCGCGAAGCAGGTGTCGGTGAGCAGGTGCAGGCCATCACGGAATCGGCCATGCGCGGGGAACTGGATTTCCAGGCCAGTTTCCGGAAACGGGTGGCGTTGCTGAAGGGCCTGCCGGAGTCGGCGCTCCAGAACGTAATCGATCGGATTCCCCTGACCGACGGGGCGGAACGCCTGGTATCGACGCTGAAGAAACTGGGCTACAAGACGGCGATTCTTTCCGGCGGATTCACCTTCTTCGGACGCGTGTTGCAGGAAAAGCTCGGCATCGACTATCTGCACGCGAACACCCTGGCCATCCGGGACGGAGTCGTGACCGGCGAAGTGGTGGACAACGTGGTGGACGGAGCGCGCAAGGCACAGCTTTTGCAGGAGTTGGCCCAAGGGGAAGGGCTCAGCCTGGAGCAGGTGATTGCCGTGGGTGATGGCGCCAACGACCTGCCCATGCTGCGACTGGCTGGACTGGGCATCGCCTTCCGGGCGAAGCCTGTCGTGAGGGCCAACGCGAAGCAGGCGCTGAACAGTCTGGGACTCGACGGGATCCTCTATCTGGTGGGCGTGCGCGATCGCGAAGTGTGACGGCGTTCATTCATCAAACTGTCACATGGCTGACCTATTCTGGCTGCGGATGAGCTACCCGATTCTCCTCCTCGTCGCGCTGGGCGCGGTTGTGATTGGATTGATGCTCAACAATGGACGGAAGGGCCGGCGCTGGGCCGGCCGCTAACGACTCCATCCCACACGGGCCACTACGATACGCTGTCAGGGGAGTTCGCCGATGTTGCGCCACTTTGCCCTGACTTCTCTCCTTCTGGGGTTATCCCTGTCCGCACAGACCGCCACGCGCTGGAACCTGGCGCCGGACGGCGGTATTGAGTGGGCCGTGAAACCCGGCGAGACGCACCAGGACCAGATTGAAATGAGCGGGCGGCAGGTGTCGGTGATCGTCACCTACGGCGTCAGGAAAGATGGGACGACCTACGCCGGACACCACCTGGTATTCCCCTCCCTGCGCACGGTCCCGAATGACACGCATGCCAGCCTTTCCTATACCTTCGCGGCGGAAGCGGCTCCTCGCTATTTCGTGGATGGGCGGCCGGTGCGCGGCGAGACGACGACCCGGATGCACCACCTGGGGCTGCTGACGATGGAGAGTGTGCTGGGGCGGCAGAAGGACGTCACGCTGGTACAGACCATCTTTCCTTCCACCCGGCGGCCGGCGGCCTTCCATACCTATACGTTCAGGAACAATTCCGCCAAGTCGTTGACGGTGGAACTGGAAGAGACGCGGCAGGTGGTGACGACCGCGGCGGCCCGGGGTGTGGACGGATCCTTTCTGATTTCGGCGCAGCCCCTGGATGCCGGCGTGCGAACCTTGGCTCCGGGCGGGAGCACGACCTTTAGCGTGGTCTTTACTGCCCGCCGTGCGACGGAACCCGAGCCGAAATTCGACGTGCCGGCTGAGGAGCGCGAGCGGCGGACGCTGGTGGCCGGGTTTCTCTCCAAACTCCAACTGGAGACGCCAGATCCTGTGCTCAACACGGCGTTTGCCTTCGCGAAGATCCGGACGACGGAGAGCATCTACGACACCGTGGGCGGGCTGATGCACGGTCCGGGCGGCGGAGCTTACTACGCCGCGATCTGGGCGAACGATCAGGCGGAGTATGCGAACCCGTTCTTCCCGTTTCTGGGCGACGCGACGGGCAACGAATCGGCTCTGAACGCATACCGGCATTTCGCCCGTTATATAAACCCGGAGTTCAAGCCGATCCCCAGTTCCATCATTGCCGGCGGCCTGTCGTTCTGGAATGGCGCGGGCGATAGAGGCGACATGGCGATGATCGCCTATGGGGCTTCGCGCTTCGCTCTCGCCAACGGAGACGAGAAGACGGCCAGGGAGCTGTGGCCGCTGATTAAGTGGTGTCTGGAGTACTGCAAACGGAAAGTGACCCCGGCGGGCGTCGTGGCCTCCGACAGTGATGAATTGGAGGGCCGGTTCCCGGCGGGCAAGGCGAATCTGTCCACCTCGTCGCTGTACTACGACGCACTGCTGTCGGCGTCGATGCTGGGCCGGCAGTTGGGGCAACCGGCGGCCAAGCTCAGCGAGTATGCTGAGCGCGCCAAAGCCGTGCGGGCGGCCATTGAGAGTTATTTCGGCGCCCAGGTTTCCGGTTTCCACACCTACCGCTACTACGACGGAAACACGGTGCTGCGTTCCTGGATCTGCATTCCGCTGGCGATGGGGATCATGGATCGCGCTCCGGGCACGATCGATGCGTTGTTCTCGCCGACCCTATGGACCGTGAACGGCCTGGCGACGCAGGCGGGCGACAAGACGTTCTGGGACCGGTCGACCCTGTACGCCCTGCGCGGTGTGCTGGCGGCGGGCGCCACGGAGAAGGCGATGGAGTTCCTGTCGTACTACTCGCGGCTGAGGCTGCTGGGCGACCATGTGCCGTATCCCGTGGAGGCCTGGCCGGAGGGCAACCAGCGGCACCTGGCGGCGGAGAGCGCCCTGTACTGCCGTATCTTCACGGAGGGGTTATTCGGGATCCGTCCATCGGGCCTGAACTCCTTCACGTTGTCGCCGCGGCTCCCGAAGGAGTGGCCGGGCATGAAGCTGAAGGGCGTGCACGCGTTCGGGCGGACGTTCGACCTGGCGGTAACGCGCTCGGGTGCGGAGTTGAAGATCGTGGTGACCGCCTCGTCGCAGGCGCCCATCGAACGCACGATGCGCGAGGGCGCCACGACGGAGATCTCGCTGGCGGCGCGCTAACGGACCGGCGGCACCCGCACGCTGCTGGCCTTGCACTCCCGCTGCCCGGTGCACGGAATGGGCTTCAGGTTCTTATCCAGGCAGACCCGGACTTCGCTCAGGAAGTTCGCACTGCAGGAGATGGCGATCATGCCCGGCGTCATGCCCGGGTTCTCCTGTAGGAACTCCTTCTTTACTTCTCCGGGGCTGATGGTGAAGTACTCCTTCGGAGCCTGGAACTTTGGCGGTACCTTGATGCTCAGCAGCGCCGTGCGGGCGGTTTTGAAGTAATTGTCCGCGTCCATTCCGCTACAGGTGCCGTGGCGGGTCCACTCGTGGTTGATAAGGGACAGGGACGGCATGATGTCGAGCATCGTCTTGGGATCGGACAATCCCTTGTCGGTGGTGCAGAACTGCGGCCAGCCGCTGCCGTTCTGCGGTTTGGTGTACTGCGGCCACAGACCGTGCAGGACAAAGGCGAAACTGTGGCCCGTTCCGCACTGTGGATCCGTCGCCTTGGTGGTTCGTCCGGCGCAGTACGCCGGCGACCACGACATGGTCAAGAGATAGTAGTCGAACTGGCCCGGCTCCCCGATTTTCTTGTCGCGTTCGGCCCCAGACAGCACCGAAACGGCCAACAAACCCAGACACAGCAGGTGTTTCATATGGGGCAAGAATACCTCCAATCGAGCTGTATTCGCTATCCTGGGAGTTTGTGTGTGGAATCGCAGGTTATACCAAGCTGGATCATCCCGTCGAACGCGGCCGCATCGACAGGATCGTGCAGACCATTCATCACCGGGGCCCGGATCATCAGGGGACGCATGAGTCCGACCTGATCGCGCTGGGCAACGCCCGGCTGTCCATCATCGACCTGTCGTCGCAGGGCAACCAGCCGATCTACGCGCAGAACGGCGATCTCGTCATCGTCTACAACGGCGAGGTGTACAACCACGCCGAGGTGCGCCGCGAACTGGAAGAGCTCGGCCACACGTTCGAAACCCACTGCGACACCGAAGTCGTCCTGAAGGCGTTTGTGCAATGGGACACCCAGGGCTTCACCAAGCTGCGCGGAATGTTCGCGATCGCCATCTGGAGCGAGTCCCGGCGGCGGCTGGTGCTGGCCCGCGACCGGATGGGCATCAAGCCGCTCTACCTGTTCCACCGCGATCGGGACCTCTACTTCGGCTCCGAGTTGAAGACGATCCTCGAGCATCCGGAGATCCCTCGGAAGCTGGACCTGAACGGGCTGAGCTACTACCTGTCGCTCAACTACGTTCCGGCGCCGTATACGCTGATCGACGGACTCGAAAAGCTGCTGCCGGGCGAGTATCTCGAATGGCAGAACGGCTATATCAACAGGGCTCCTTACTGGTCCATCCAGTTCAAGCCGGACCCGTCCATCACGCTGGAAGACGGCAAGCAGGAACTGGACCGCCTGCTGCGGCTGTCCATCCGGGAGCATCTGATCTCCGACGTGCCATTGGGTGTGTGGGCGAGCGGCGGACTCGACTCCTCGGCCGTCCTGCACTATGCGGCGCAGGAGATTCCGAAGCTGAATACGTTCTCGGTCTCGTTCAAGGGGCAGGGGCACGATGAGAGCGAGTACTTCCGCCAGGTGGCGGCGCAGTACGGGACGAACCACAACGAGTTCGACCTGAACCCGGAGAAGGAGCTGGTCGACGCCATCGGCAAGATCAGCTACTACTCGGACGAGCCGTCGGCCGATGCCGGCGCTCTGCCGGTGTGGTTCCTGTCGGAGATGACGCGGCGGCATGTCACGGTGGCGCTCAGCGGCGAGGGTTCCGATGAACTGTTCGCGGGCTATCTGACTTACGTCGCCGACGGCTTCGCAACGCAGGCCCGGCAGTATCCCGCCTGGCTGCGGCGGTTGGGCCTGGGCGTGGCCCGTATGCTGCCGGTATCCGACGAGAAGATCGGCTTCGAGTATAAGGCGAAGCGATTCCTGGAAGGGTCGCTGCTGAAGCCCGCCGAGGCGCACTTGTTCTGGAACGGCAGTTTCAGCGACCAGACCAAGCGGACGCTCTACCAGGCGCGGCGCTATCCGAATCCCGGCGAACTGATCAATACACTGCCCACCGAGGCGTTCTCCAGCGGCGAGCTGAACAAGTTCCTGTGGCTGGACCAGCGCTATTACCTGGCCGACGACATCCTCTATAAGTGCGACCGCATGTCGATGGCGCATTCGCTGGAAGTGCGGCCGCCGTTCCTGGATCATCGGATTGTCGAGTTCGCAGGCCGGCTGCCGGAGTCGCTCAAAATCCAGGGCGGGTCGCTGAAGCATGTGCTCCGCGAGTTGATGAAGGATAAGCTGCCGCCGGCGGTGTTGACGCGCAAGAAGGAAGGCTTCGACATTCCGGCACACCGCTGGTTCCGGGGTGTCCTGCGTCCCCTGATGGAAGAGACGCTGTCGAAGGCGAATATCGAGGCGACGGGATTGTTCCGCTACGAAGCGATTGAGAAGGTAAAGCGCGACCACGTGGGCCGGCGCGCCAACCTCGGTTATCAGTTGTGGGGCCTGCTGACGTTGTTCCTATGGATGAAAAGATGGAAAGTCGAAACCGCTACCTAATCGCCTTTGTCCTGCTGGTGGCGGCGGCCATCTACATTCCGACGCTGCTCGCTCCACCGCACCTGATGGACGATGTCGATGCCGTGCAGGCGCAGATCGCGCGCAACATGCTCGACTCGGGCGACTGGGTTTCGGCACGGCTCGATGGCGTGCTCTACCTGGAGAAGTCGCCGCTGAAGTACTGGATGATGGCGTGCTCCTACGCGGTGTTCGGAGTGCATGACTGGGCGGCGCGACTGCCGGTTGTGTTGTCGATTCTGGCCCTGACCGCGTTGATCTTTTTCATGGGCCGCTGGGCATTCTCGGAACTGGCCGGATTCTACGCTGCGCTGGCGTTTTCCACGTGCATCGGGCTGTTCCTGTTTACACGGATCCTCATCCCCGACATCATTCTTACGGGGACCATCGCCCTGGCCCTGTGGGGCCTGCTGCGGGCTTTGGATGAGAAGGAGGAGCACCCGCGCCTGTGGGCCGCCATTATGGCCGTGGCCATGGGGGTCGGCCTGCTGCTGAAGGGCCTCATCGCACTGGTCTTTCCGGTGGCAGCCGGCGTCTGCTACCTGCTGTTCGCAGGGCTGTTGTTCCAGTGGAAGACGTGGCAGCGGCTGCGGCCGTTTTCGGGCGCATTGCTGATTCTGCTGGTGGCTGCGCCCTGGCACATCCTGGCTACCCTGGCGAATCCACCTTACTTCGACTTCTCGATGACCTCGGGGCCTGGCAACTATCGCGGCTTCTTCTGGTTCTACTTCTTCAACGAACACATCCTGCGGTTCCTGAACCGCCGCTGGCCGCGCGACTACAACACGGTGCCGCGCTACCTATTCTGGCTGTTTCACCTGCTGTGGTTTTTCCCGTGGTCCATCTACCTGCCGCGGTTGGTGAAGTTCGCCTATCGCGGAGCGGGCCGCGCGGAACGGTTGCGGCTGCTGTGCCTGTGCTGGATCGGGTTCATCCTGATCTTCTTCACCTTCTCGACCACGCAGGAATACTACTCGATGCCGACCTACCCGGCCTTTGCGCTGCTCATCGGTTGCGCCATGGCTGAGAGGAGCAACTACGCCCGCTATGCCACCAAGGCGCTGGCGCTGATCTCCGGGCTGGCCTTTGCGGCCATCGTGTTTATTCTCGTAAACGTCTGGACCCTGCCGACCCCGGGCGACATTTCGCAGGCGCTGACGCAGAACCCCGACATGTACACCCTGTCGCTGGGCCATATGGGCGACCTGACGCTGAAGTCCTTCGCCTACCTGAAAACGCCCCTGGTGATGGCCGGCCTGGCGTTCCTGTGCGGGACGATCGTCACGCTGCGGTATCGCGAACGTATGACGCATTACGGACTGGCGCTGATGATGGTGCTGTTCCTGAACGCGGCGCGTGTGGCCATGAAGACGTTCGACCCTTACCTGAGCTCGCAGCCTATCGCGGCGCGCCTGACTCAGTCCCAGCCCGGGCTCGTTATTTTCGGTGATCAGTATTACAATTTCAGCTCGGTCTTCTTTTACGCCAACATAAAACAAGCTCTGCTGCTGAACGGCCGGTACAATAACCTGGAGTACGGCTCTTATGCGCCCGGCGCACCGAACGTCTTTGTCGATGACGCGCAACTGCGTGCTTACTGGCACGCTCCCCAGCGCGCCTACCTGATTCTCGAGGGACCCAAACTACCGGCCATCGAAGCGCTGCTCGGCAAGCAAGACCTCCACCTTGTTCTGGAAAGCGGAGGCAAGTACCTGTTCGTGAACCAGCAACCATGAAGGTGATGATCGACGCCACCGCGCTGCTGTTGCGCAGTGCGGGTGTGAAGAGCGTGCTGTACCACTGGATTCTCGCCATGCGGGAACTGGCCGGCGGCAAGTCGATTCGCGTCTACCCGCCCATGCCGGAAATCGGCGGGCTCGATCATCAGCAGAGTGTCACGTCGCAATGGGCGACCATTCGCGGCATCGCCATGGCGGTTTTGAACCAACGTCTGGGATTGCCCTTCCCTGCCCTGGCGGCTCGCGGCATGGACGTCTTTCATTGTTCCAACCAGGTGCGGACCCCGCCGCGGAAGATGAAGCTCACCGCCACCATCCACGACCTCACCTGCTGGAAGATGCCGGAGCTGCACACCGCGGCGAACGTCACCGCCGACAAGCGTTATGCCGAGCGGGTGCTGTGCCGGGCCGACGGTCTCATCGCCGTCAGCGAACATACCCGCAAAGACGCCATCGAGATCCTGGGCATCCACCCGGATAAGATCGTCGCCATTCCCAACGGCATCAGTGAAAGCTACTTCGAGGTGTCGGGTCCGCCGGTGCGCTCGAAGCCGTACGTCCTCACCGTGGGCACCATCGAACCGAGGAAGAACATCGACGGTCTGCTCGATGCGTGGGCCCTCCTGCGGGAGGACTTGCGTCAGGCCTACGACCTGTTGATCGTCGGGCCGGCCGGCTGGGCCTCGGAAAAGACCGTGGCGCGGCTGCAGTCGGTGCCGGAAGGGATCCGCTGGCTGGGGTATGTGGCGGAAGACGACCTGCCTAAGCTCACACGAGGAGCGACGCTGCTGGCCTACCCGTCTCTGTACGAAGGCTTCGGATTGCCACTGGCGCAGGCGATGGCAGCCGGAGTGCCGTGTGTGACCTCGAATGTCAGCTCCATGCCGGAGGTCACAGGGGAAGCCGCGCGACTGGTGGATCCGCGCAGTCCGTCCGAGATCCGCGACGCGATCACGGCCCTGCTGGAGAATCCGGAAGAACGCGCCCGGCGTGGGCAGGCCGGCCGCCAGCGCGCGCTGGAGCGCTATCGCTGGTCGCGCATAGCCGCGCGCAGCCTGGATTTCTTCCAGGATGTCATCGCGGGCTGAAGCCGGAACCCCTCTCTTCCAGGCCGCTCAGTCGAACTGACCCGGCTGTTTCAGCTAAACTTTTCTCAAAATGCCGGATGTCACGCAATTGCTGCGGGAGTGGCGGGAGGGCCGCAAGGAAGCGGCGGAGGAACTGGCTCCGCTGGTCTACCAGGAGTTGCGCCGCCTGGCCGGAGTCTATATGAGCCGCGAGCGGCCGGACCATACACTGCAGCCCACCGCCCTGGTCCACGAAGCCTATTTGAAGCTGGTGAGGGAGACCGTTCCCGACTACGAAAACCGGGCGCACTTCACCGCCGTGGCCGCGCATCATATGCGCCAGGTTCTGGTGGATCACGCCCGCCGGCACCGCGCCGGCAAGCGCGGCGGCGGCGTGCAGGCCGTAGCTCTGGAAGATACGACCCTCTTCCAGCCCGAGCGCTCCCGCGACCTCCTCGCCCTCGACGAAGCCCTGTCCGAGATGACCACGGTGGACCCCCGCAAAGCCCGCGTGGTGGAGATGTACTTCTTCGGCGGCATGAACCGGGAAGAGATCGCCGCCGTGCTGGGCGTCCATTTCAACACGGTGTCGAGGGATCTGCGCATGGCGCAGGCCTGGCTGAAAACCCGAATCCTTCGATAGCTTCATCGGGGTAGCCGAGGCACCCGGAAAAAAATCTTTGAGCGATTGTAGTTTTGGAGCCGCGATCTCGCTTTAGAGAGTGAGAGGCAAGACCGACCAAGTCTGCCCTCATCGCGGCAACGCGCTACACACCTGCTCGGAGGAGCGGCTCCAGCCCTCGGATAGCTGGAGCTTAAAGGTGTGGGGCTACTCGCAGCGCAGAGCCACCACCGGATCGACCCTCGATGCCCGGCGCGCCGGCAAATATCCGGCGAACAGCGCCGTGGCGATCAGAACCAGGGCCGAACAGGCCAGGGTCATCGGATCGTCGGGCGACAGCCCGTAAAGCAGCTTCGCCGCCAGACGCATGGACGCTACCGTCAACGCCAGACCGATCACCGCCCCGGCTACCGCCATGCCCAGCGTCTCGCGCATCACCAGCCACAACACGTGGCCGCGCGTCGCACCCAGCGCTGACCGCAGCCCCAGCTCCGCCGTGCGGCGCGAGACCGCGTAAGCCATCACACCGTAAAGACCCAGACACGCCAGCAACAGCGCGATGCCCGCGAATACGGCTGTCAGCCGGGCGATGAAGGCCTCCCGTGTGAGGGCGCTCTCAAACTGCCGCGACAAGGCCGTGACGCTTCGAACCGGCAGCGCCGGCGCGGCCTGATGGATGACGCTGCGAATGGTGGCGGCCATCGCTTCCGGATCGCCCGCCGTCCGGACGTCCAGGCTGCGGACATACTCATCGGGATTCTGGCTCAGTGGAAACCACGCCATGGGAGAAACCGGCTCCCGCAGGTCGTTCATGCGCACATCCCGGACGACTCCGACGATGGTGAACGGCGCCGACGTCGCTCCCTCCTGAAACTGGCGGCCCAGAGCGGCCCTGCCGCCGAAGTACTTCGCCGCCATGGCTTCATTGATCACCGCCACCAGCGGGGCCTTCGCCGAATCGGCGGGGGTGAAGCCACGGCCCTGCACGAATTGAATCCCATAGGCCGCGAACAACCCGGGCGTCGCCAGATTCACCTGCATGACGCGCGATTCCCCAGGCGCCGCGGGCAGGCCCGGAATGTGGAATCCGCTTGCACGGGCCGCTCCGCTCAACGGGCTGTAGAGCGACAATGCCGCTGTGCGAACACCCGGCACCGCCTCCACCTGGCGCAACAGCTCCTGATAGAGCGCGGGCAGACGATCCATGGGCACGCCCGCAGTCCGCGGATCAATGCGAGCCGTCAACACATGCTCCTTCTGGAAGCCCGGATCCACGGTGGAAAGATTCCTCAACGTGAGGGCAAAGAGGGTAGCCCCCACCAGCAGCACCAGGCAAACCGCCACCTGACCCACCACCAGCAGCTTTCCGAGCGTCCAGCGGCGGCCGTGCGCGCCACCTTCCTGCCCGGCCGAGCGTGAGCCCGACTTCAGATCCGTCCCCAGATCGGCCCGGGTGGAGCGCAACGCCGGCGCCAGCCCGAACAACAGGCCCGAACCCAGGCACAGCAGCGCGGTGAAGGCCAGCACGTGCCAGTTCATGGGAACCTGTAACCCCGGACCTGTGGACAACTGCCCGTTGCCCGCCATGCGCACCAGCACATCCTTCAGCCAGAATCCGGCGGCGAACCCGGCCGCACCGCCCAGCAGCGCCAGCAGCGCGCTTTCGGTCAGCATCTGGCGGATCAGGCGCCAGCGGCCGGCGCCGATCGACAGCCGCACCGCGAACTCCCTGCGGCGGCTGGAGGCACGAGCCAGCAGCAGATTGGCGATGTTCGCACAGGCAATGAGCAGCACCAGACCGACGGTGATCATCAGGACGCTCAACGGTGCGCTGACCGCCTCCCTCATATCGGAGAGCCCCTTCCCGGCAGGTTCCGCCACCACTCGCTGCTTGCGCATCTTTTCGCGCCAGACGGGGTCGCTGTCGAGCCCTGCCAACAGCTCATTGTCGGCGTGCAGCGCCGCTGAACAGGCGTCCAACAGCGGCTGGATCGGCGTTCCAGCCGGCACGCGGACAAATACCATGAGCCAACTGATTCCGCGCTGCGGCGGCCAGGGCTTGTTCGTGTCGGCGTCGTTCATGTTCGCGTTCTGGGCGTAGTGCACTTCGTGCTGCATCTGCAGAGGAACCCAGATCTCCGCGTTGTCGCCCGGGTGCGGCCCCAGGAATCCCTCCTGCGCTACCCCAGCAATGGTCATCGGCGAGCCGTTGATGACAATCGGGCGGCCCACAACGCTCGCGTCCCGGGAAAAGCGCCGCAGCCAGTATCCATGGCTGATCACCGCCACCGGATGGCCGCCCAGCCGTTTGCTGTCTTCCGGTCCAAACACCCGGCCGGCCGCCGGCTTCACGCCGAAAAGCTGGAAATACTCGCCGGACACCAGTTGGCCGCGTACCGCCTCGGGCGCCGCCCCTCCCACGGAGAGGTTCAGCGTCGTCATGGGCGTCATGGCCGCGGCACTGGTGCCCGCCGGCATCCGCACGCGCATCTTCTCGTACAGCGGCCAGGAAAACCGGAGATCGAGCTCCTCGCCACCGTCGCGGCCGAGGGCCGAGAGCTCTCGCGGAGACTGAACGCCGGGCAATAACTGCAGCATCAGATAGTCGAGGATGCTGAACACGGCGGTGTTGGCCCCGATCCCGAGAGCCAGCGAGGCCACGGCGACCAACGTGAACCCGGGACTCTTCCGCAGGGTCCGCGCGGCAAAGCGCAGATCCGCGCCGAGATCCTCCACCCACCGCGTCCCTCGGGCATCACGGCAATCCTCTTTCACCTGCTCCATGCCGCCGAACTGGAGCCGAGCCAGACGCAACGCCTCCTCTCGGGTGGCGCCCTTGGCACACAAATCGCTCACCATCTCGTCAAAGTGGAAGCGGAGCTCCTTGTCCAGATGCTGCTCCACTTCGCGATGCCGCAATAGCCGGTTGATCCAGGTCATCGTGCGCCCCTATTCCACGGTCCGCAGAATGAGGCCCACCGCCTCGGTCATCCGCTCCCAATGCGCGGTCTCCGTCTCCAGCTGGTGGCGGCCCTGGGGCGTCAACGTGTAGAACTTGGCCTCGCGCCCGCTATCGGACGCCCGCCAGTCGGAGGCCAGCAGGCCCTTGTTCTCCAAACGGTGCAAGGCGGGATACAGAGAACCCTGCTGCACCTGCAGGGCTTCCCTGGAGATCTGCTGGATCCGCTGAGCGATCCCGTAGCCGTGGATAGGCCCGAACTGGACGATCTTGAGAATGAGCATGTCCAGGGTGCCCTGGAGTAGGTCGGATTTGCGTGGTTCCTGCATGATGCCTCGACGGTCTACCTATACAGTAGCGGCGCATAGGTAGACCGTCAAGGTGTCGAGTAACGACTGTGATTGATGTAACGGATGCTGTCCGCTAGATCATGTTCTTCTTCGCGTACTCCAGGCTCTTCTCCAGATCCAGCATCTGTTGCACCTTCAGCGCCTCCTGGAACGCCGGCACCTTCGGCCCCGGAGCATCCTCAATCACCATCGGCGTCATCAGCGGATGGCCCTTCTTCACCAGCGACACAAAGCGCGCAAACTCCGAGCCTTTCGATTTCGGGAACCCCTTCCAGAACGACTCTTCCAGATAGGGCACAATCCGCGGCGGCCGGCCTGTGATCACTTCCAGGTGCAGCGACGATTCCGGACACAATTGCTTCTGCATGGCGCCGATCTTCTTCATGTCCACACAGCCCTCTCCGCACACGGTCCAGTGAGCCGCACAACCGCGCGGATGCTCGAACAGAGCCGTGTCGCGAATGTGCGTGGTCATCGTCAGCGGCCCCAGCACCTCCATCGTGACCTCCGGATGCTCGGCGCACCAGATCGGATTGCCGGTGTCCAGGCAGGCCGCGACATAATCCTTGCCGGACTCCTCGATCACCGTCTTCGCTTCCCACGCCTGCATGTCGCCGGAATGGTTCTCCAGCGCGATCTTCACACCGGTATCCAGCGCGACGCTCCGCGCGCCCTTGAACACCTTGATCGTGCTCTCCATGTGATACTCGATGCCCTTGCCGTCGTAGCGGTCGACTGTATCGCCGAGGTAGCAGCGCAGGCTGCGCGCGCCCACCAGGTGGGCGATCTTCAATGCCTTCGTCAGATTCTCCACGGGATCGCCAAACGAGGGCTTCCAGGCTTTGGCCGTCGGGCAGATACATCCGGTGCCCGCGTCGATCGCAATGTCCAGTTCCTTGCCTTTGGCTTTGACTTTGGCGAGATGCGCCGGATCGAGCGACTCGAAATCGTCAAGCGATGAAATCTGGATCGCATTGCAGCCGTGTTTGGCGGCAAACTCGAGGTGCTCCAGCGATTTCATCTTCCACGCACGCATCGAGTAGGTGTCGAAGCCCAGGCGCAGTTTAGGATTCTGGGCCCGCAGGCCGGCTACGGTGGAGGCAAAAGAAGACAGGAAGAAAGTACGGCGGGATAACATGGGTACCGCCTCATCTTATCAGGGGGGATACCCATCGCCCGGCCATCGCGAGCGGCCGTCACCACTCGTTGTAGGGATTGCCCTCGAGCGACTTCTTATCGGACTTCGACCGCACATCGAAGATGCCAGGCTCGGTCTGGTTTACGCTGGTCACCGCGTCTTCCTGAATCGTCGTCCAATCGGATTCGCCGGTCATGGGATCGGCCGGAATCTGCCGCAGGTAACCCTCCTGCACCAGATCCTGCAGCGACTGCGGCGCCTTCGCCTTGTCGTAGGTAAACTCATCGATCACCGTGCGCAGAGTAAAGAGGTTCTGGCGCAGAACGCTCTCCTTCGCGCGGATCACCGACTTCTGGTACATCGGCACAGCCACGGCAACCATGATCGCGATAATCGCCATCACGATCATCAGTTCGATCAGGGTAAAGCCCCGGGATTTCCTACCACTCGGAGTACATCGTGCCATCCGGTGCCTTCTCCATGGTTTTCGTATAAACATCAAATACGTTCTGACCGCCCCAGCCGGTCGACTTCGGATCGTCCTGTGTTGAGCGCATTCCCCATTCCGTCGACTTCGTGAAGGGGTCGCGCGGCATCCGGCGCAGGAACCGGATCTTCTTGCCGTTGGCGTCGTTTGCCAGCTTCACGCCTTCCACCAACTGGTCCAGCGTCTCCGGATAACAATCGGTGCCCATCTTCTGCGCGATCTTGTTTCCGTCACAGGCATCCTTGTATTTGTCGATAGCCTTGCGGAGTTCCACCAACGCGTACCGCAGTTCGCGTTCCTTCTCGCGGCGCACCTTGAACCGCGCCAGCGGCAGGGCCATGGCCGTCAGCAGCGCCATGATCGTGAACGCCACAATCAGCTCGATCAGTGTCAGCCCGCGTTGATTCCGCCTCCTGCTCATTTCTCTATTTCACTGTGATCGACGTCACCGGCGCAGTCACCGGTATGCTCTGCAGGCGCGCATCGCGCATA
This sequence comes from Paludibaculum sp., assembly GCA_049841055.1. Classification (GTDB taxonomy): domain Bacteria; phylum Acidobacteriota; class Terriglobia; order Bryobacterales; family Bryobacteraceae; genus Paludibaculum. Next base: position 24,525 of record JASGIE010000167.1, read on the forward strand.
GTCAGGTCAGCCAGCGTGATTTGAGAAGTACCCGCGGCGACGGCCGTGAATTTCAGGTTCATCAGCGTGCCGGAGCCAGAGATGCCGCCCGCGCCCGGCAGACGGTTCATATTGACGATGGCCATTCCCTGCGCCTCCACCTTCGATTCGGAGAAGGTCACCTGCTGCCCGTCTCCACTCATGAAATCGCCCTTCGTCACCTCCACCAGCTTGAGGACTTTGTTGTCGTAGGTCACGCGCATCGGCGCCGTGAACAGATCCGTCACGTTGTCCACCTGGAGCGTCACGGTGAACGACTCCGCCGCACTCACCTGCGAAGCCGAAGGCCGCAACATCAGGGTCGGCGTGCCCGGTCCGGCGGTGGGCCGGCCCAGGCCCGGGTTGTCGGGCGTCACACCAGGATTGGACTGGACGGCGGGCACCGGCTGGGATTCCTGCTGCGACCGCGGCGTCTCCGCCCCCGGCACCACCGGCGGCGGCGCAACAGGTCTCGTGGAGGGCGCCATCGGCAGCCCGGACGGACCGGCGCCCGGCTTGGGCGCGGCGGCCGGCGGAGTCTTCTTCGCATCCTTCCGCGGCTGGTAGCTCAACTTGTAGATCGACTCGGTACCGGTGGCGATCGCCCGAACGTTCTCCGATGTCACCTCCGGACCGCGCACAATGTGCGGCACCAGGGCGACCAGCAGGTCGGAATTGATATTTTCCAGGCTGTCCGTGGAGAAGAAGCGCCCAAAGAACGGCAGGTTCATGAGGCCCGGCAGTCCGCTGCGGACCTTGGTCTGCGTCGCCTGCATCAAGCCGCCGATGAGCGTCACTTCCCCCTCACGCACGCGGATGATGTGGCTCACCTTGCGCTGGCCGATGACAGGCTGGGACAACCCGCCGACGTCCACCTTGTCGCGAATGTTCGAAATCTCGAACTCCACCTGCATCGACACTTCATCGTTGGCGTGGATGCGCGGTGTGAGGTCCAGATTCACGCCCACTTCGGCGAACTGGAACTGAGTGGAAACCAGCGGGCTGACGCCCACGGCGCCCGCACCGGACTGGAACGAACCCGTGGCGTAAGGATACCGGTCACCCAGGCGAAGGGTCGCTTTCTGGCCATCCGTGGCGCGCACCTGCGGCGTCGTCAACACTTTCGATGAGCTGTCCTTGGCCAGGGCTTCCACCAGAGCGCCCGGCACCGTGGCCGACCAGTCGCCCAACCCAAGGCTGCTCAGCCCCTGCAGGCTGACGGAACCGGAGCTCGACCCTCCGGGAGTCGGCGTAATGGAAGACGAGAAACCGTTCTTGCCGCCCGAAACCAGGGACATGCCGATGTCGCGCGTCTTGTCCTTGTTGGCTTCCATGACAATGACGTCCACCACGACTTCGGGCTTCGCCTTGTCCAGGTCCAGCAGAACCTTCTCCGCCAGCGCCACCTGATCGGCCGTGCCGCGCACCACAATCGCGGACTGCGAGTTCACCGGAAACACTTTGCGGACGTCGGTCACCGTGCGCATACCGGTCATTACTTCCTGCAGTTCCTGGGGGGAGGTCAGATTCTGGAGGTAGAAGATCCGGGTCACCTGTTCTTCGTAGTCGCGCCGCTTGGTGACGTTGTCCTGGGTCACAAAGATCGTGTTGCCGGAAAGAGGTTTGACGAAAGTCTTGGTCAGCAGAGCCAGATAGTCGAGCGCCTCGTCCAGCGTCGTGTTCGCCAGGTCCACGGAGTACTTCTTCTGCTGATCCTGGAATTCAGAGTCAAACAGGACATTGATGCCCGCGACTTTCCCCAGGGTCTCATACAGCACTTTAGTCCCCTGATTGGACATCTTGAGGCCCAGCGGTTCCTGCGAAATCGCCTTCAGCTCGGGTACGGGCAGAATGCGCGCGGCCCGCTGCTCGGCTTCCTTGCGGGCCATTTCAGCGGGCGTCATGCCGGACTCGTTGCCGGGCGCGGCGGCGGCGGAGTTCGGATCCTCCTTCTTCGCCTTTTCCCGCTCGATCATCGCATTGGTGCGCCGCATCTCCTGCTCGGCGATCGTCGAGGCCGGGTCGATGGCGAAGGCACGTTGAAACTCCGCCAGCGCCGCATCGAGCTTCCCTTCCCTGCGCAGTTTCTGGCCGGCATCGACGTGGGCCTGACCGGCGGCGAAACGAACCCGCCTCAGCGCCAGCATGTAGCCGGTATCGCGCGGATCGGCCGCCACCGCTTTCTCGAAGAAGTCGAGCGCCTTGTCGTAGTCCCGGGCCGATTCCGCCGCCCGGCCCTGTTCAGCAGCTTGTCGCCCTTCCTGTTGCTGGCGACTGCCAGCGGTACGGTCGTGGCCAGGAATACCAGCCCGCAGACGGCCACGAGGACCGCTAAACGATTCATCTTCGGCATGTTAGACCTAATCTTGCTCCATCGGCCACCTCGCCGCGCCATGCTAAACTCAAGGAAAAGGCGCAACGCGTTCCTGGCACTTCTTCTCAACTGTTGACGTATCAGACCGCCCGCGCGTGGAGGCGAATCGTATGGCCGCGGACAAATCAGGCATCAAACTCGTCTCCGAGAACCGCAAGGCCTACCACGACTTCTTCATCCTGGAGAAACTCGAGGCAGGACTGGTGCTCACGGGGACCGAGATCAAATCAGCGCGCGAGGGCAAAGTCCAGCTCCGCGACAGCTACGCCGACATCGAAAGTGGTGAGGCCTGGATCCACAACGCTCATTTCAGCCCTTACTCCCACGGCAACATCTGGAATCACGACCCCACGAAAAAGCGCAAGCTTCTGCTGCACAAGCAGGAGATTCTCAAGCTGTTCGCCAAAGTCAGGGAAAAAGGCCTGACGCTGATTCCCCTTAAGATGTATCTCAAGGACGGCTTGCTGAAATGCGAGATCGGCGTCTGCAAAGGCAAGAAACTGCACGACAAACGAGAAGCCGAACAGACGCGCGACCAGGAGATGGAGGCCAGGAAGGCCATGAACCTGAAGAATTCGAGGAGCTACTAGTCCCGCCATGGAATTGATACTCAGCCGCACCCCGGCCGCCGCCATCGAAGCCGACGCGCTTCTGGTCATCAGTTTTACCGACGAGCGGGCCGGCAACGACCTCTCGGAAGGCCTCGTCTCCGAACTCTATGATCGCGGGGAGTTTACAGGCAAGGCTCTGGAAACCGCCATCATCCACCGCCCGGGCCCGCTGCGGGCCGGCCGCCTGGTTCTGCTGGGCGGCGGAGACAAGGCGAAGTTCACATCCAGTGACATGCGCAAGCTGGGCGGGTTGGCCGTCCGCACGCTGAAGCCCAAGGGAATCAGGAACATCGCCATCGCGCTCAACGACAGCACGCTCAGCATCTCCATGCTGGAAGCGCTGGTCGAAGGCGCCATCCTGGGTGACTTCGAGCCCGATCAGCTCAAGACCGACAAGAAGAACGCAGACAAGAAGATCGAGCAGTTCCGCATCTCCGTCCCGGAAGAGACGGTCGAACTCGTCAACGCCCTGCGCAGTGGCCGCGCCATCGGGGAAGCCCAGAACTTTGCCCGCACGCTCGTCAACCAGCCCGGCAACCTGCTGACCCCGTTGAAGTTGGCGGCCGAAGCAAAGACCATGGCCGAGGAATTCGGCCTGGGCTGCGAGATCCTCGATGAGGCGCAAATGCGCCAAATGGGGATGGGTGCCCTGTTGGGCGTCTCCATGGGCTCCGCCGAACCACCGGCGTTCGTGATTCTGCGCTACACACCCCCCGGAACCGCCCACATCGGAGGACCACCTGGCCATCGTCGGCAAGGGCGTCACGTTCGATACCGGCGGCATCTCCATCAAACCGTCCGACGGCATGGAGAAGATGAAGTACGACATGGGTGGCGCCGCGGCCGTCTTCGGCGCGATGCGCGCCATCGCCCAGTTGAAACCAGCCATCCCGGTTACCGCCATCGCGCCCTGTGTCGAGAACATGCCCGGCTCCAAGGCCCAGCGCCCCGGCGACATTGTCACCACCTACCAGGGGAAGACGGTGGAGGTCCTGAACACCGACGCCGAAGGCCGGCTGATCCTGGCCGACGCCCTCACTTATGCCGCTCGACACGGCTGCACCCACATGGTGAACGCCGCGACGCTCACCGGAGCCATCGCCGTCGCGCTGGGTCATCTCTACTCCGGCGTCTTCTCCAATAATGAGGAACTGCAGGCCAAGGTTCTCAGCGCCAGCAAGTCGGAAGGCGAACGCATGTGGCCTTTCCCGATGGACGAAGACTACAAAGAGTACCTCAAGTCCGCGTTCGCCGACATCGGTAACATCGGCGGACGTTGGGGCGGCTCCATCACCGCCGCCAAGTTCCTGGAAGAGTTCGTCGAAGGGCGTCCCTGGGTCCATCTGGACATCGCCGGCGTCGCCTGGCTCGACGAGGGTAAGCCGTTCCTGGCCAAAGGCCCCACCGGAACGCCGGTTCGAACTTTCGTGCGTCTTGCCCTCGACTGGTAGGCATCTAAGGGCTCGAGGAGATGACTTCACTCCGCTGGCTCTACCTGTCTGCCCTGCCCATCGCCGTCCTGCCGGCCTTCACCGCTCCTCCGTCCACTCCATGGACCGACGCGGAGAAGGCCGATTTCCTCCGCCAGGCGCCCGTCGTCGCGGTCAAGATTCTCAAGGAAGGCGTCACCAGTTCCCACCGCGCTACGCTGCGGAAAAACGGCCGCAGCCACGACGCCCACATCCAGACCGTGGACGAATCGGGCATGCTGGCCAGTTCGCTCAACTTTGAGCGCGGTTTCTCAGATAGTTACCGGCACAATCTGGCCGCCTATGAGTTGAACCGAATCCTGGGCCTCGAACGCATCCCCGTCACGGTGGCCCGGGAATACCGCAGGCAGCCGGCGTCCTACACCTGGTGGGTGGATGACGAAGTCATGACGGAACGCGTGCGGCAGGCCCGCAACATCCGTCCGCCCAGCGGCACCATCTGGAACGACCAGGTATACATCATGAAAGTGTTCGACCAGTTGATCTACAACGTGGATCGGAACACCGGCAACATCGTGATCGACCAGGGCTGGAAACTGTGGATGATCGACCACACCCGCGCCTTCCGGGTACGCATCGACCTGATGAGCGAAGAGGACCTCGTGCGCTGCGACAAGGCCCTGCTGGAACGGCTCCGCAAACTGGATCCCGCGGAGATCCGGTCGCGCCTGTCCCCCTGGCTTTCGCCCCAGCAGATCGACACCATGATGGTGCGCCGCGACCTCATCGTCCGCCATTTTGAGGCGCTCGCCGTCCAAAAGGGCGAATCCATCGTCTATTATGGGTCCCCTCGAAAAGGACCAATGAGACGCCGTGATTTCCTAAAACTGGCCGCCGCTGTACAGATGCCGGCGGCGACCAGGCTGGTGGCCGTCGGCGACGTCCACGGCGACCTCGACCGCTTTATCGACGTTCTCAGCATGGCCGGCCTGGTCGACGATTCCGGCGCCTGGTCCGGGGGCGGTGCGACCCTCGTGCAACTGGGCGATCTGGTCGACCGGGGCACCAAGTACCGCGAGGTCATCGACTTCCTGACCACCCTCAGGAAGCAGGCCGAGCGCGCGGGCGGAGCCGTTCATTGCCTGGTCGGCAATCATGAAGCCATGCGCATGTATGGCGACTTCCGTTACGTCGCCGCGGCGGAATACCAGAGCTTCGCCACCTCCAAGAGCGAAAACGAACGGGACCGCCTCTTTGAGCGGGATCTGGCGCGCATTGCAGGCTCGTCCAGTCTGGCCAACCGCAGCGATCTTTCCATCGGATTCCGGACGAAATGGGAGAAAGAGGCACCCTCTGGGGCAGGTGGAACTGGCCCGCGCCTTCTCCCCCCAAAGGCAATTACGGCAAGTGGATCGTGGCGCAGCGCGCGGCCTTGCGGCTGAACGGAACGCTCTTCGTGCACGCGGGGATCTCCCCCAAGTATGCCGAGTGGTCGGAAGCGAGACTGAACACAAGGGTCAAGGAAGAACTGCTAACCGGGGACCGGCTGGACGAGGAGTCCGTCTGCAAGGACAGTTCCGGTCCACTGTGGTGGCGCGGCTTCTCCACCGATTCCGAAGCCGAACTCGCACCGCACGTCGAGATGCTGCTGGCCAAGCATCAGGTTCAGCGCATTGTGGTCGGTCACACCCCTACTTCGAACGGGGTGGTCAGCCGCCTGGGCGGGAGACTGATTCTGGCCGATGTCGGGCTATCCACGGCGTTCACGGCGCGACGCGCCTGCGTCGTCATGGAGAATGGGGAGATTCACGCGCTGGACAGCGGGCGTAAGCTTCAGCTCAAGTAGGAGCCCGAAAAGATCTCGTCGAAAATCAGCGGCTTGGTGACGGTCCAGCCGAAAAACCGGGCGGCTTTGGTGCTGCCGGCGCGGCAGTCCATGGCGAGGCAGTCAGCCACCAGGCCAATGTACGCCCGCGCCGCCTCCAGCGGGATCGACTCGACCTTTCCTTCCAGACCGCAGGCCTTGGCCACGGCCCGTGCGATCTTCTCCAGCGGTTGCGGCATGCCGCCACAGGCAAAGAACAGTTCACCGGAGGCAGGCTCCGTCACGGCACGCACATATAGATCAGCCAGGTCATCAATGTGGACCGTCGACCAGCAGTTGGCGCCCTTGCCGATGATCCTCACCGCGCCATGCTCCCGGGCATCCTTGAAAAGGTTGGCCACAATCCCGCCGCCGCGCCCGTAGACGATCCCCGGACGGAGGACGACCGGGCGGACTCCTGCGTTCTTCGACTCCAGTACCAACTCCTCCACTGCCGGGCGCCAGGCGATCAACTGGGGTGGATGCAGCGCGCAGATCTCGCCCACCATGCGGCCGTCGGTATCTCCAACCACCCAGACTCCACTCGTATAGAGAAAGGCCTTCTTCGAACCGGCCAGGGAAGCTAACATCGCCTCTACCGCGGACTTCGCGATCGCGCCCATCTCAGGCAGCTCGGCATCGGCGGCATGAATGACGGCATCCACGTCGGCCACGGCGGCTCGCAGGCTCGCCATATCCGTCAGGTCGCCGCTGGCGAGCCACGAAGCCCTTCGATTCCAGAAGATGCGCCTTTTCGTCCGACCGCGCCAGCCCGTGCGGCTGATGACCCGCCGCCTTCAACGCATCGCACACGGCCGACCCGATATAGCCGGTCGCCCCGGTACCAGAACTTTCATCGAACGAGAATCTCCCAGCTATGGAGTGTAGCGTGTGACGCGGAAAAAAGGGGCCCTAATGGAGGGAAGGCCCTGTGGCGGGGAGCCGCAGGGCCTTCTTCAGAGGGGCTTGTGAGGGGCTGGGTCCCCTCACGGGATGTTTATAGTCGATGACGACTTTAATTGTCTTTATATACTGCACACCGCGTGCCAAAGTCGCGCAAACGGAAAATCAACAACTTACGAACCACGGGGCCGGAGCATGCCCCAATCCAGTGGGGCAAAGGTGGGTGAATCTTAACAGGTGAATAAACCAAGTGGGTTATATTTCGCATCTCAATATCTGAATACCCCAGACGAAGCCGTGGCCCGCTGGCAGGCGCGGGGACTCGGCCGGTGGCGCATCGAAGGGGAGGAGCGAAAAGGTGCCCTGAAAAGCGTAGAGGCCGTGTGGCTGGGGACCGCACGGCCTCTGTCAGAGGGGCTTGCAAGGAGCTGGGCCTCCTTGCGGGGATGCAATTAAGTCGATGACGACTTATGTTGATCTAAGTATGCATTACAGACATAAGACTCTGCAAGTCTTTTTTGAAATTATTGATTCTTCATTATCCTGGCATCCCCTCTTTCACTCTTCCCCTTGTACGATTGAATGTTGTGAGGCTACGCGCGAAATGACCGACGACACTCACTATCTGCCCTCGGCGCGCCTGTCCCGCAACGCCGTCCAAATCCAACGCGAGCAAGCGGTTCGCCTGGAAGTCCTGTCGAAACTGGTGGACACGGCGGCCGAACCGCTGGCGGTGCTGAACCCGCAACGCCAGGTCGTCTACTGCAATGAGGCCTGCTGGCGCCTCGCCGGGTTGGCCAATCTGGATGCCGCCATCGGTCTCCGGCCGGGCGAGTTGCTGCACTGTGTCAATGTCGATAGCCGGCCGGGCGGCTGCGGCACCACCGAAAACTGCCGGTACTGCGACCTCGCACTCGCGCTGGTGAAGGGCCAGCAGGGGCTCGGCACCGCCGGACGCTGCCTTATCGAATCCGGCGCCAGCGGCCCGGCTCCCGTGACGGAATATCGCATCCGGATTACTCCGCTTCCGGAAGCCGGCCCGGAATGGGTCTGTTATTCGATCGCCGATGTCAGCGGCGAAAGCAAACGCCGCGCCCTGGAAAGAACGTTCTTTCACGACATTTTGAACCGTGCCTTTGCGGTGGAAGGCGTGGCCGATGCCCTGAGCGGCGAGGATCTTACCGCCGCGGAACGGGAAGAATTCACGACGCTGTTGGGCGTCGCCGTGCGCAGCCTGACCGAAGAGATCCGCAGCCAGCGGCTGTTGCTGGCCGCCGAATCCGGGGAATTGTCCGTCGCCCCGGTCGCCATGAACAGCCTGACGGTGCTGCGCGATGCCGTGCGAACCAGCGCGGCTTTCTGGATGGAAGAGGACACGCGCCTGGAGATCCAACATGGCGCCCAGGCGGTTGAGTTTGAATCGGATCCCACCCTGCTGGGCCGGGTCCTGATGAACCTGCTCAAGAACGCGCTGGAATCCTCCGGGCCGCATCAACCGGTGCGCGCGGGCTGCCGCCGGGAAGGCGACGAAGTGCATTACTTTGTGCACAATCAGGGAGCCATGACACCGGCCGTGGCCGGCCGCGTGTTCCAGCGGGCTTTCTCCACCAAGGGGCGCGGCCGCGGACTGGGCACCTATGGCGCCCGCCTCCTGACCGAACAGTACCTGGGCGGCCAGATTTCCTTTGAATCGGACCGGGCCTCGGGCACCACCTTTCTGGTCCGGCTCCCCTTGAGCACACGTCCCGCGAAACGGGTGCCGATCGAACCGGCCGTCGGAAACGCCCGCTAGTCGAGATCGAACCCGCGTCGCAGCATCTGCACGCTGAGAACACCCTCGGCGGACTGCAGCGTCTTGATCAGGTTGGGCGGAGTCTGTCCGGCGGCGGGACGAACCCGGTAAGCCCCATCCAGCGACGCACCCTGTTTGCCCGTCCCCATGGAAACCAGCTCCCGTTCCTTCAGCAGCCCCCCAATCGTAGAACTGACTATTCCGTCCAGATCGCAATCCAAGCCTGTCCGGACTTTCAGAATGTACTCAGGCTCCGGGCTCGTGATCGCCTTCGAGCGCAGCAGCAGCAGCGCCTCCGCCAAACCCACCACGCCGAGACCGATCGAGGCCACCCAGAGGCTTCTCGCGCCCACCGCCATGCCGACGATCACGGCAAAGATCACGTACGCCGTATCCTGCGTGTCGCGCACCACGGTGCGGAACCGGACAATCGACAACGCCCCCACCAGGCTGAAGGCGCGGGCGACATTGTCGCCAATCACCTGCGTCACCATGGCGATCAGCACGCACAACAGCAGCAGAGTGGTCGGGAATTGGAGCCCGGGGTTCAGTTCGCGCCGCGTGAACCGGTAGATCCCGCCGATCACGGCACCGAAGAAAAGGGCCGACAGCAGCCGGATGAAGACGTCAAACGGCTCGACGTGCGGTCCGTTGGCAAACGGGGTAATCAGAAAGTCAGGCACGGCGCCCCTCCCGTGGTGAACCCGGCGGCCTCATCCTTGACCATGCTGTCCAGACACCCCAGATTCAAGGCCTTGCCGGCCGACCGGTACTTCGACGAGTTCCTCGGATTCAACGAGAACTCCTCCATGAAGCGCTGGAACAGAGCCGGGATCTCGCCGCGGTACTTCAGTTCCAGCACAATGCGGTCCTCTGACAAGGAAACAGGCTGGCGCCGGGTGTCGAATGCATAACCTTGCACGGGCACCGCGCGCACGGAGTCGTCCAGGGTCAGACGGATTGGTCCGGATTCCGTCATACCCATGCGCGCCGTGCGCGCGTAAGCAATCTGGCAAACCGGGCGCAGGCGCCGCGCCAGGATCCGGCGGTGAAACCAGTAGCCCGCCCAGCCGCGGCTTGCTTCCTGCTGCGCCAGCTTCGCAATCTCCCCGATCCCGATCTGCGATCGTTTCTTGCAGACCAGACCCCGGTTCTTCATCTTTCGTTCAAGGAAGATCACGTCGCTCGAGCCGTACCGCCGGATCCTGTATTTGCCGCGTCCAAACGATCCGGTGCGAGCCAGGACATCGAACTCCGCCGTATCGAGGTACAGGGTGGTGATGGTGTAGGCGTCCTGGTCGGCGCCGCGGCCATGTGGGTCGGCCAGCATATTACGGCGTGCCCACGACCGCACCTCCTCGGCCAAGGGCCGTCCAATCACGAACTTGACCTCGGACGCGAATCTGCGAAACTGTCCCGGATCAATGGAAGGAGACTGCAAGGTTTCCATGGAATCCTCCTGCGGGGGTACTACTGCTGCATCGGCGGACGGCCGGCGGGCGGTCCGAACCCGCCGGGCATCCCGCGCGGCGCCAAGTCCTTGTTGATGCCTGCCCGGATCTGCTCTTCCGTCAAATAGCCTGTCCTGGCTCCGCCCCAGCTCTCAAACCACTTGGCGAAGCCGCGAGTGAACTGCTCGCGCGTGATCGGAGCGTTCTGAGCGGAGCCCATTGCCTGCTGGAAGGCGGGCGCCAGGAACATCGCCGGGCCCATGCCGCCGGGGCCACCGAATCCGCCACGACCGCCGGGTCCATTGTTCGTCTGGCCCTGCGACTTGCCGGAGAGCTGCGCAGCCACCGATTGCGACCGCGGCCCGACAAAGCCCTTGATGGGCTTCATGCCACCCATCCGGGGGCCCATCCTGCCTCCGGGTCCCTCTCCGGGTCCGCCTCCTGGTCCGCCTGGACCCATATCGCCTCCGGGGAAACCCGCGGGCTCCAACTGCTGGCCGGAAACTGCCTTCTCAAACCGGGCCAGTTTCTCCGCCGACTCCTCTTTTACCGCCGGCCGGATCAGCGCGGCCGTCTCATCCACCTGCTTTGAGATCCGCCCCGGCTCGCCCAAGGTTCGGTTGATCTCGGAAAGTCTGGCCAGGTAGTGCTTTTTGAACTCCTCCACCTGGAAAACCCTCTCCAGAAAGCGATTCTGCCCCTGCCACGGCCGCTGGATGCTGAGTTCGGTGCTGCCGCCCATTGGAAACTGCCCGAAGGAGTGGTCCAGATCCCAGGGTAGGAAGAGGAACCTGTTCGATTGAGGGTTCAGGTAGACGTAGTAGTTCTGCCCCATCGAGAGCAGGCTGTCCATATTGGAGAGCCACACCGTGGCCGCCATAAACCGAGCGAACTCGTCCAGATCCAGGAAGTTCCTCAACCCCGATGCGAATGCGGCGTCACTGGAGCTACTAACGAACCGCGCAAACTCGATCACTCGCTTCTTCTGGGCCTCTGTCGGGTCGTCCTTGGGGTCGTACATCCGCTGATACTTTGACCAGTCGTCGCCCATGTCCAGGAATAGGTTCTGGCCCACCGGCTTGAAGATGGCGCCATCGCGCGTACCGAACCGCTCTTCGGCAAAGTGCTTGTCGATGTCCTCCACCACGGAGTACAGCCCAAAGTACCTACGGTCGTACTTGCCGGGTACGGTCACGAAAACGCGGGCATAGGAGGTGCGCGGCGAGGGGACGCCGGCGTCGCGGAACAACCGGTAAGAGAGCGGCTCGTTCATCCAGCTCGCATCGGTGACGTTGTTGTGGAGATTGAGTTTGGTGAGCCCCGCCAGCTTCTGCCCTTTGACGTACTTGTTCAGATCGAGCTTCAGGGATTTCTTGATCGAGTTGCGCGACTCCATATAGGAGTTGTTGCCCTTGTAGCGAACCGCCACGTCGCGGAACTGCGTACCCTCGAAATCCAGATCAGCATGTACGTATTCAAAGTCGATGCCCGACATCGCCGACATGCCATTGCGTTTGCTGGTCCCATTCTGTGGAACCATCCCGGGCCCTCCGCCGCCCGGTCCGCCGAAGCCGCCAGGACCGCCCGGCCCGGGCATCGGCGCCAAGGTGTTCAATCCGGCTCGCAACTGCTCCGGTGTCAGCCTGCCCGTCTTCTGTTGGTCCCACGCCGAGAACCAGGCATTGCCGAGACCGGTGAATTCCGCGGCCGAGAGCTTGCCGTCATGATTTGTATCGCCCTTCATGAACGCGGGCGTCACGAAAATCGCCGGACCGAAGCCTCCCGGCCCGCCGGGTCCGCCTCGACCTCCGGGACCACCGGGGCCACCAGGGAATCCTCCGCCGCCCTTGGGTTCGATCGCAGCCCACTGCTCAGCCGTGAACTTCAAGTGGACCGTCCAGATCCTGGCATTCTGGAAAACATCCTCTGGTTTCGCGGGCGTCGCGGCCATCGCCAGACCCGCCAGACCCAGCACCACGGCGCCGGCCCACAGCCTGCTCGATCCGGCCGGCCGTTTCGAATTTCGTTCGTGACTCATAGCGTTGTACCGCCACAGTAACGGAAGCGACCTTAAGAGAAAGTGAAGCAGCGCACGAGTGGCCGGAATCCTGGAAATTAACCTTCTTCATGTTCTCTTAGGGTTCGGTCTGCTAGAGTGCGGACTTAGAAACCGATGCGCGTCCTGATCGTGGAAGACGAGCCCGACCTGCTGATGAGCCTGCTGCGCGCGGTGCGCGACGAAGGCTATGCCGCCGATGGCGCGGCCGATGGCATCGAAGGGCTGTTCAAGGCGGAAAACAACGACTACGACGCGCTTCTCCTGGATGTCATGCTGCCCGGCATGGATGGCTGGGAACTTCTGCGCCGGCTGCGGCTCTCCAAAAAGACGCCCGTGCTGATGCTCACCGCCCGCGACGCCGTACGCGACCGCGTTCGTGGTCTCGACGCAGGCGCCAACGACTATCTGGTGAAGCCCTTCGATCTCGACGAACTGCTGGCCCGTCTGCGCGCCCTCATCCGGCGTGCCGCCAGCCAGTCGCAGCCCGTTCTGGAACTAGGCGACGTGGCCATCGACACGGCTGCCCGCACGGTAACCAGACAGGGCCAGGAGATCGTGCTGACCGCTCGCGAGTACTCGCTGGTGGAGTACCTCGCCTTACACCAGGGCGCCGTCGTGACACGCACCATGCTCTACGAGCACCTGTTCGACGAGAACGACACCACTCTGTCGAACCTGCTGGACGTCCACGTTCCCAACATTCGCAAGAAGCTCGGCCACGACTTCATCACGACCCGCCGCGGCCACGGCTATTCCATCGGGACCCAAGCATGATCTTCAACTCCATCCGGTGGCGTCTGCAGGCGTGGCACGGCGCCATCCTTGCCGTGGTGCTGACGGGCTTCGGCGTGACCGCCTACCAGGTGGCGCGCGACAACCAGTTGCGATCGATCGATCAGGACCTGGGCCAGCAGGTGGACGTGCTCTTCCGTCCGCGACCGCCGGCCGGCCGGCCCGAGGGGCCGCCCATGGATCGTCCACCGCGAGGAGACCCGGCCGCCCGTTTCCGTTCGAGTCGGCCGAATTCGAGCAGCACATGCGTCAGGCGGTGAGCGAATTCGAAGCCTCCGGAGGCCCGTACGTGGCCCTGTGGCGTGTGAACCAGGGGCTGATTGCCCGTTCGCCCGGCGCTCCGCAGGATCTGCCGGAACCCGGCGAAGGCTCTCGCCCACGCTCCGCCGGAGGGTGGTCCCGGTCCACGCGGCTTCCGGCCCGGACCGCGAGGTCCTCAATTTGCGCGCACGCGCGGCCAGTTGCGCGAATTCGCCCTCCCCCTGCCGCGCGGCTTTGTCCTGGTGGCCGGGCGCTCCATCGCCGACGACCAGGCCGCCATGCGCCGCCTGGCCCTCTGGCTGCTCGCCGCCGGAATGGGAATTTTCGTGTTGGGACTGGCAGGCGGCGCCTGGGTTGCGGCCCGCGCCATCCGGCCCATCGACGCCATCAGCGCCACGGCGCAACGCATTTCGGCCGGCGATCTCTCCCAGCGCATCAACGTGGCCGACACCGAGAGTGAACTCGGGCGGTTGGCGGGCGTCCTCAATACGACGTTTGCCCGCCTGGAGGCGTCGTTCAATCAGCAGGCCCGCTTCACCGCCGACGCCTCCCACGAGTTGCGGACCCCGGTCTCGGTGATCCTCACTCAGACCCAGACCTGCCTGGCCCGCGAACGCGACTCCGCCGAATACAAGGAGACGCTGCAAGCCTGCCAGCGGGCCGCGCAGCGCATGCGCCTGTTGACGGAATCGCTGCTGGAACTGGCCCGCATCGACGCCGGAGAAGAGCCGATGCCGGCGGGAACGCTTCGACCTGGGCCGGGTGGCCCGCGAAAGCGCGGAACTCATCCGGCCGCTGGCCAGTCAGCGCAAGGTCACCCTGGAGACGGATCTTGCCCTGGCGGAGTGCGCCGGCGACGCCGAGCATGTGGGGCAGGTGGCGACGAACCTGCTCTCGAACGCCATCCATGCTACAACCGGGAATCGGGCGCTGTCACAATCTCAGTCCGCCTGGAAGGAGACCACGGTGTCCTGCGTGTCGCCGACACCGGCCACGGGATCGCGAAGGAAGACCAGCCACACATCTTCGAACGCTTCTACCGGGCCGATAAGTCGCGGACCCGCGCCGAGGGCCGCACCGGGCTCGGTCTGGCGATCTGCAAGGCTATTGTGGACGCCCACGGGGGATCGGATCGAAGTGGACAGCGAGCCGGGCGCGGGCAGCACGTTCACCGTCCGCCTACCGCTGGCGCGCAACTAGCGGGCGGCGGACATCTTCCGCACGAAGGCTTTCGGCAGCATCAGGCGGACACGTTCCGGCGCGATGTCCAGGCTTACGGGCGCCAGCCCCGCATACTCGCCGTCCACCTGGACGTCGATGGGCGCCGAACCGTTGGCTTCCAGTTGGAGGCTCGCGGGCATGGGCGACGGTCACGCCCTTCATCCCCTGCAGGCTGTTGAAGAGTACTCCGCTGAAGTATTTCAGATAGCGGAAGGAGCTCGGGCCCTCGAACAGCACGACCGCGAAGTCATCGCTCAACAGGTTGGCATGCCGCGCGATTTCCAGGTCGCCGCCATAGTTCCGCACCCGGCTGACCAGGGCGAAGCTGCAGCGCGATCGCTTTCCGTCCATCACGACATCGAACTCCGGCAGTTTCTTGCCCACCTGCGCGAAGCCGCCTTCCCAGTAGCTGAGCTTGCCCCATCGGCGTTTGAACTCGGGGCTGACCAGCCGCACAATGCGCGCGTCCAGCCCGATGCCGGCCATGCAGGCGAAGAAACGGGCCGGCTTGCCGGGGGCCGTCATCCGGCCCAACGAGATGGTGGCCGGCTCCAGCTCCTGGAATCGCGACGCAGCGCGTACGAGATTGCCGCCAATGCCTGTCTCCATGCCCAAAACGTTGGCCGTGCCGGCCGGCAGGATGGCCAGCGGCACTTCCGAGCCCGCCATTCCGGCAATCACTTCATTGATGGTGCCGTCTCCGCCTGGGCGTAGATGAAGATGAGTTTCGAGCCGTCTTCAATGGCTTTCCTGGCAATCGGGCCGGCCGTATCGGGCCCGGTAGTGGGGCACAGGCGAATGGCTCCGGTATGCGGCTCCAGCAGACGCTGGGCCTCGGCGATCATCTGGGGGCGGCGAAAGAGCTTTCCGGCGACGGGATTGTAGACCAGACTGGCCTGACTTCGAGATGCGTTGGGATCGGACACGTAGTTACGATTATAGATAGTGACTGCACGGCAACAGATGGATGACTTGCGCGCCCAGTTAAGGCGGCACGAATACCTGTATTACGTGCTGGACAGCGCCGGAGATCACGCGACGCCGAGTACGACGCTTTGATGCGGCGGCTGCTGAGTCACTGGAGGCGGCAGCATCCGGAGGATCCCAGTTACACCGGATTCTCCCAACGCAGACGGGTGGGCGGCAAACCGTGCGCGAGGGCTTCGTCAAGGTAACACCACAGCGCTCCGATGCTGAGCCTGGACAACGCGCTGAATCCGGAAGCGGAGTTGCAGCGCGTGGGACGGCGCGGGTGCGGGAACGGTGCTGGCGGGCGCGCAGCACCGCGTACGCGGCGGAACTGAAGCTGGACGGGCTGTCGATGGCCGTGCATTACCGCGAATGGGATGCTCGCGCAGGCCGTCACGCGGGGCGACGGAACGGGTCGGCGAGGACGTCACCGAGAACGCCCGCACCATCCGTTCCCTGCCGCTCCGAGTGGCGGTCCGCAGTGTCGCCGATAGTTCGAAGTCCGCGGCGAGTGTCATCGATGAACCGGAAGGCGTCGTTCGAAAGGCTGAACAGCGGAGCGAGCCGCTCGGCGGGTCAGCCGCTGTATCGCGAATCCGCGGAATGCGGCCGCGGGGGCGCTGCGGGTGCTGGAGCCGGCCATCACGGCGAGCGCGTCCGACTGGAGTTCCACGCGTACCTCCTGCTGGCAGAACGGCGCTGCCGTGCAAAGGATAGCCACTGGGCCTCGCTGGAGGCCATGAAGTCCATGGGATTCCGCGTCAATCCGCGGCGGCGCCTCTGCGCCAACCTCGAGGAACTCACCGCCTTCTGCAACGAAGTCGGCGAATTGCGCGACAACCTGCCTTACGAAATCGACGGCGTGGTGGCCAAGGTCGACTCCATTCCGCAGCAGCGCCAATTGGGCTGGACCGCCAAGTTCCCCCGCTGGGCCATCGCCTACAAGTTCACCGCCCGCCAGGCCGAGACCGTCCTGGAAGGTGTCGATGTCCAGGTGGGCCGCACCGGGGCACTGACCCCAGTGGCCCGTCTGAAGCCGGTGACCGTCAGCGGCGTCACGGTCTCGAACGCCACGCTGCACAACGAGGAGGAGATCGCCCGGCTCGATCTCGCCATCGGCGATACGGTGCTGATCGAACGCAGCGGCGACGTAATTCCGAAGGTTGTGGCTGTGACCAAACGTCCGGACGACCGCCGCGCCTTCGTCATGCCGAAGACCTGCCCGGTCTGCCAGTCGCCGGTCATGCGCGCGGAAGGCGAGGTTGCCAGCCGCTGCCTGAATACGAACTGCCCGGCCCGCCTGCGCGAAAGCATCCTGCACTTCGCCGCCCGCAGCGTGATGGATATCGACGGCATGGGCGACGCCCTGGTGGATCAACTCGTCGCCAGGGGCCTGGTGCGCAGTGTGGCCGATCTGTATGAGCTCACCGTGGAACAACTGCGCGGGCTCGACCGCATGGGCGAAAAGTCCGCCAAAAAGATCTGGGACAACATCCAGGCGTCCAAGCAGCGTCCACTGCCGCGGCTGATCGCCGGGTTGGGCATCCCCTTTGTCGGAGAACGCACCGCGCAATTCCTCGCCGACAGTCTGGAGAGCATGGACGCCTTGATGGAAGCCAGCGAAGCGCGGCTCCAGGCGATTGAGGAGATCGGCCCCAAGGTGTCTGAGAGCATCCGGCGCTTCTTCGCCGAATCGCACAATCAGGAACTGGTGCGGCGCCTGCGTGGCTACGAGTTGAAATTCACGCACGAAGCCGCGGTCCGCCCGGCCTCCGGCGCCTTCCTGGGTATGGTCTTTGTGCTCACCGGGACTTTGCCGAATCTCTCGCGCGAAGAGGCGAAGGCCCGTATCGAGGCCGCTGGAGGCAAAGTGACCGGCTCCGTCAGCAAGAAAACGAGCGTCGTGGTGGCGGGGGAAGAAGCGGGGTCGAAGCTGGACAAGGCGCGCGAATTGAATATCGAGGTGTGGGACGAAGCCACGCTGCTCGGCAAAATCGGATCGGCAACAAACGAATGAGTGGATTTCTCAACTTTCTCAAGGCGCTCGGCCCGATGGGTGCGTTCCTCGTGGCCCTGGTCGACGGCATCGGCCTGCCCAATCCCGGCGGCCCGGATTACCTGGTGATCTTTCTTGCCTGGACCCGGCCGGATACGGCGTATGCCAGCGGCCTGCTGGCGGTGCTCGGCGCCCTGATCGGCAGCCTCGTTCTGTTCTGGGTCGCCCGCAAGGGCGGCGAACGCTATCTCAATGAGAGAGCCAGCGGGCAGCGCGCCATGAAGTTCCGCCGCTGGTTCGCCCGTTATGGCCTGGTGACCGTGTTCATTCCCGCACTGGTGCCGGTGATCCCGCTGCCGATGAAGGTCTTCGTACTCTCCGCCGGAGCGCTGGGCGTTAGCCCGCTGGTGTTCCTGCTGGTGATGGCCGCCGGCAAACTGCCGCGCTATCTGGGACTCGCCTATCTCGGCAAGGAACTCGGCGAACACTCCACGCAATGGCTGAAGGACCATCGCTGGCATTTCGCCCTTGCCTCGGTGGCGCTGGTCGCCTTCCTCTTCCTGCTGGTGAAGGTCGCCGATCTCGTGCGTGCCAGGCGCGGCCTCACTCAAGTACAGTAGCAGTACACGAGTTCTCAGCCATGCCAACTCCACTCAGCCGCCGCTCTTTCGTCGCAGCCCTGCTTGCGGCGCCGCAGATCGCGAAGCAGAATCCCAACGACATCCGCGTGGAGAGTGTCAGCACCGAGGAAGAGAGCTACATCTACCGAACGCCGATCAAATTCGGCGGCACGGTGCTGGACCGGGTCACCCTGATCAACGTCGATTGCGTGGTCCGGAACCGAGGCGGCAAGACGGCCAAGGGTTTCGGGTCGATGCCGCTCGGCAACGTCTGGGCGTACCCGTCCAAGGCGATGACATACGAGCAGACCCTCGATGCTATGAAGCAATTGGCGGGGCGGATACGGACGTCGCTCGCCGATTATCGCGAGTTCGGCCATCCGGTCGATATCAACGAGGCGGTGGAGCCGGTCTGGCTGAAAGTCGCCGCCGAGATTTCCGCAACGGGCAAACTCGCGCAGCCCATCCCCAAGCTTTGCACGCTGGTAACGGGCAGCCCGTTCGACGCGGCCGTGCATGACGCCTTCGGGAAATTGTCTGGCATCAGCGCCTACCGGACGTACGGTCCGGACTTCATGTCGCACGACCTTTCCCATTACCTGACCAAGGAGTTCCGCGGCGAGTACCTGGAGAAGTTCGTGCTGCAGTCGCCGAAGCCGACAATGCCGCTGTACCACCTGGTCGGCGCGGTCGATCCCATCTTCGCCGCCGACATCAAGCAGAAGGTCGGCGACGGCTTGCCGGAGACCTTGCCGGAGTGGATCGAGTACAGCGGGCTGACTCACCTCAAAATCAAGCTCAACGGCGAGGACCTGAACTGGGATCTGAACCGTATCCTCACTGTGGACCGTGCGGCGATCGAAACGCAAGCGAAGCGCAGGGTCACGACATGGTTCTACTCGCTCGACTTCAACGAGAAATGCCCGAACGTGGCGTACCTGCTCGAGATGTTGCGCAAGGTGAAGGAGAAATCCCCGGCGGGCTTCGACCGCATCCAGTACGTTGAGCAGCCGACCAAGCGCGACTTGAGATCGGATCGGGCGAACGTCATGCACGAAGCCTCGAAACTCCGGCCGGTGGTGATCGACGAATCGCTGACGGATCTGCACAATCTGCAACTCGCCCGGGAGATGGGATACACAGGAGCAGCCCTGAAGGCGTGCAAGGGCCAGAGCCAGGCGCTGCTGATGGCGGCCTACGCGTAAAAGCAACAAGATGTTTCTGTGTGTGCAGGATCTGACCTGCCCTGGCGCGTCGCTCATTCACTCAGCAGGTCTGGCGGCGCACGTTTCCCGGCGTGGCGGGCAATCGAGGGCGGAATTCACGCCAGTATGTGCCGGCCGCCAACGCCGCCTGGGTGAAGCGATTCCCCGGGATTTTCGTGGTGAAGGATGGCTACGTAAAAACAGGAACCCTGACCGGTGCCGGCCTGGGAGCCGTGGCGTAGCAAGCATCGTGCGCAAGCTGAAAGCTGTTCGCTCTCCAGAAACTTCTCCCCAAGCGTTCCGATTTTGGTGCTCTTCAGGGCTTCGAACAGGGAGGCGATCGTCTCTTGGATGGCTCCATTTGACTGTCGTAAGTGCCCAACCGTCTGTGTCGGGGCTCCGTCGGCACACGAATCCCGGGACGTCCGTCAGGGGCGCCTGATGCGTCACGCCCTACTTCGTTGCGATCGGTGTGAGCTGAAACCCTCTGGCTTTCGCTCTCGATGCCAGCGACGCCATTTCACGCTCTTCGCGCTTCGCTTCAAAGCGCTCCATCCCGCGATCCACCCACGCCTGCCCGTTTCTCATCAACCGGTATACCAATATCGCCAGATACCGCCCCATCGCCTTCGTCGCCGCCGTTTTCGACGGCAGCTTCATTTGCAGATGCCGGTATCGCGCACCCAAAAACGACTTGCTCTGCTTCAGCGTCATCGCCGCATTGCGAAAGGCAATCGCCACCCGATTGCGCACCTTCGTCCGCGCTGTGCCAATCACCCTTCCTCCACTGACGTCCTTGCGCGGGCACAGCCCCAGCCAGGACGCAAAGTGATCCTCCGTCGGGAACGCACTCAAGTCGGGGCCCAGTTCCGCCAGAATCGTCTGCGCCGTCATCACCTCGATCCCATCGATACTCGTCAGATCCACTCCAGCAATCCGCGTCAGCTCCGCACGCAGATCGAACCGCGGTGCATTGCCCCGCGCCTTCTTCTGACCCGCGCTGCCCCGCGTCCCTTTCGGCTTGCTGCCGGGCTCGGCACCAGCAGCCGAACCCACCCCGGGCGCAGCCAGCGGATGCGTCGGCAATTCCGCCAGGTATTGCTGCAACTGTTCATCGCAGGCATGTAACTGGCGCTGCGTGAAGTCGTAGCTGTCCACGGCCTGCTGTAGTTCAAACAACACTTCGTCCCGCCAGTTGCCTTCCAGGCTCCGCGCCACTTCCTCCCGCGTGGCCTGCACGCGCGCATGGCACAGATCGGCCAGCCGGTAGGGATCCCTCTCTCCGCTCAGAATCGCCCGGATGATGGCCTGGCCGCTCAGGCCGCTCAGATCGCTCAGCGCGTTACTCAACTGTACGTTCATCGCCGTCAGCGCTTTCTGCATATGCTGGATCGCCCGGCTGGCCTCCTTCACGTGCCGGTCTCTGACCCGCCACACGGTGCGTACTTTCTCCACCGCGCGCGGCGTATGGAAGGAGTCATTCAACAGACCGTACGCATGGAGCTTCATCAGCCACTGGCATTCCTGCACGTCGGTCTTGCGACCGGGCACGTTCTTCGTGTGTACAGCATTGACCACCGTGACCCGCAATCCGCGTGCGGTGAGCACGTTGTACAGGGCGAACCAATAGACGCCGGTGGCCTGCACCGCCACCGTGTCAACCTGGCACGATAGCAGCCAGTCGGCCAGCCGGCGCAGTTCCGAGGTCCAGCAGCCGAACTCCTGCACGGGCTGCAGATCGCGGTCGGCAGGCACGGCGGCGAAGTGGCTTTGATTGCCGATATCGATGCCGGCAGCATTAGGGTGGACAATGGTGAGCCCTGGATCGGCGGAGCGCAACTGGCCGCGCAGAGTTCTGCGCTGCTGGCGGTTGAGGCGGTTCCAGCGGGCCGGAGTAGATTTCCGAGGAGGAGCCATGTGAAAATCGTCCTGTCTGAAAATGACTCAGGCTCGGCTCGACTGACGCAGGGAACCACAGACTCTCCAACGGGGTCGAGCCGGGCCTTGAACAGGCTGGCGGCAAGCCACCAATCAATACATCGCAACAGTCGAAGTCATGCTGAAAGACGGGCACAGAGGCACCAAGCGAACGCCGACCATAGCTTGCCGCCTGAGTCTGTAGTGATTACACACGGACGGCGAGGTGCCCCTCAAGTTTCCGGCTCAATGAATCGCGGCCCCAAGCCGCGTCAGGGATGCTG
>JASGIE010000168.1:0-20887 GCA_049841055.1 Paludibaculum sp.
GGTTGTGTGGTGTACTGGTTCAGTTGCGTATTGCTCAAGTTTAATAGGGAAACACGATGAATTGCAACAGCACTTGAAATCGGGGAACAGGTGCGCGATCAGGTACGCCGCGATCGAGTTCATCCCGATTACCAGGCAGCGGGAAGGCCCATTTCCGGTATCCTTTGCGTTTCGATGAGCCACTGAATCCGGCCAGTGATCAGGAAGCACACCCCGCCGCTAAACAGCGTCCACGCCGGCGTCCAGATTCGCTTCACGATCGGGTTGATTCCGCGAAGTGAACAGGGCCGCCGCGGCGACCGCGCGTCAGGCCGGCAATCATGAGCCACTTGCCATCTGGAATGCGCCGGCGCCGCGACCACGGAGCCACCGACCTGCAATCAAGCCCAGCATCATCGTGCCCGAGGGTTGGAATAAAGCTCAACGTGAGATACCCGCCTCTGTTGAACAATGAACGGCTTGACCCTGGGGAACGGATTCAGGAACCACTGATCAAGGCGTTGCCGAGATTGCTGTTCTTGTTCCAGTGCGACATGAAGCCGGATAGTGATTCGGCCAATCGGCGGAACTCCGACAGCTTGATAGTTGAAATTGGCCCGGCGGCAGGGGATAGAGCGCCCATGCCGCCCAATAGCCACAAAATCGCACCAAATACGCCATTGCCATTTGGCATTGCGGAATCCGAGCAGAAACAGGAAGGGATATCCGATGCCGATCTGCGTTAGCGTGTCTTCAAAGGTGAAGTTTGTCAATCTCGCATGGGTCGATCGCAGGAAAATCCCAGCGCGGCCAGCAGGAATGCGCGCCAATTGCATGGACGAACATTTTGGGGAAGGTTCCGCCCTTGGCCATGCGTGCGGCGATGATACGGCAACGCCACGCCCACCAGGAACGAGAAGGAGGGCTGCGGTACATGTCGTGCAGCGAGCAGCCCGCCCACGCCACGTGGTTCTGGTGGAAGGCTAGAATGCTCCAGAACCAACTGTCCGGATAGGCTCGGTAGACGGCACCCAGCCGCAGTACTTCGGCCATCATCAACAACATCAAGGCACAATCACGTACGCCGCGATGTTTCTGGCGGTCGCCTTCGAGGCGGGAAGCGTGCCGGCTACCGGCGCGGCGAACGGAGCTGTTTCGACGCTGGTTACTGAACTGGAAATGTTCATCCTGGATGCGCCCTCCTGCCTGCTGCGAAGTCACTCAACAGTCTACGGGATATGCGCGCCGGCGTCACACCCATCTGTCGTCGTCTGGCGATTCCGATGACACAAATCGGGTGTTGTTTCGGGATGGCTCCTATATAATCAGAGTTTGCGAGGTACTTATCATGAATCATCCCAGCGTTGACCTACTCAATAAAGCGGTTGCCGACGAACTCCAGGCCGTTCATCAGTACATGTACTTCCACTTTCACCTCGACGATCAGGGCTTCGGCCCGCTGGCCAAGCTCTTCCAAAAAGACGGCCATCGTCGAAATGGGCCACATCGAAACCCTGGCGGAACGCATCCTCTTCCTCAAGGGCGACGTAAACATGTCAGTCTCCGGTCCCGTGGCCGCCATCCAGGATCCGGCCGAAATCCTCGCCAAAGCCAGTCGCCATGGAACGCCAGAGCGCGGCCGACTACAACCAGGCCGCCCAGCAGTGCGGCGCTCATGCCGACGCGGCGACCAAGCAGTTGTTTGAAGCCCTGGTGGCCGACGAAGGACCGTCGGATGCGCCTTCGATAGGCAGTTGGAAAACATCAAGCGCTTTGGCCTCAGCTATTTGGCGCTCCAGTCGTTCGGCGCCCCATGCAAAGCAGTCCGCCAGCGGAGAAGTAGGATTTCGCATTCCTTCCGGGGTCCTGCTCCCGACCCGGGTCCTCCTCTCCACAGCCGGCTGCCCGCACCCGCCCCTCCTCCCCATCGTGCGCGCGGGCAGCCGGATCCTGTCCGATTTGGCGCGGATCCCGACCGCCGCCCGGTTCCCCAGGTAAACCACACGGAAACCATAAGTAATCCCAGAGTGTCTAAACCCGTGCGGTAGAATCAAAATAAGCATCTCTATGGTCGAATCTTCCCTACTGGGCAGGTCTAGGGCACCAAGCACGAGCGCGAGATCAAAAAGCTCAAGCCGCTTGTTCTTGTGATCAACGATCGCGAGACCGCCGTGCAGGCGCTCACCGACGAGCAGCTCGCCGCGAAAACGATCGGAGTTCCGACAGCGGATCGCTTCACGGCGCTACCCTTGACGACCTCATGGTCGAGGCCTTTGCCGTAGTCCGCGAAGCCGGCCGGCGCGTTCTCAACATGCGGCACTTCGACGTCCAGCTCATCGGCGGCATCGTCCTTCACAACGGCAAGATCGCCGAAATGAACACCGGCGAAGGAAAAACGCTGGTCGCCACGCTGCCCGTCTACCTCAACGCTGCTCGCCGGTAAAGGCGTTCACGTCGTCACCGTCAACGACTACCTCGCCCGTCGCGACTCCGAGTGGATGGGGCGTCTCTATAAGTTTCTGGGTCTCACCGTCGGTATCATCGTCCACGACCTTGATGACCGATGAACGACGCGACGCCTACCACTGCGACATCACTTACGGCACCAACAATGAGTTCGGCTTCGATTACCTGCGCGACAACATGAAGTTCCGCCTGGAAGATTGCGTCCAGCGCGGCCATACTTCGCGATCGTCGACGAAGTCGACTCGATCCTCATCGACGAAGCCCGTACCCCG
This sequence comes from Paludibaculum sp., assembly GCA_049841055.1. GTDB lineage: Bacteria > Acidobacteriota > Terriglobia > Bryobacterales > Bryobacteraceae > Paludibaculum. The sequence continues at coordinate 2,718 of JASGIE010000168.1, forward strand.
CTGATCATTTCCGGCCCTAGCGAAGAATCCGACCGACAAGTATTTCAAGGTCAACGGCATCATCCCGAAGGGTCCGCGGCGAGGTGATCGAAGGAAGGAGCCGGCGAGAAGTACACCGGCGACTACACCGTCGAAGAAAAGCACCGCACCGTGGCGCTCACCGAAGAAGGCTTCGCCAAGGTCGAGCGGCTGCTGGGCATGTGACAACCTCTATGACCCGAGAACATCGAGCTGATCCACCACTCGCAAGCGCTTCGAAGCCCACGTCCTCTATCACCTCGATCGCGACTACGTCATCAAGGAAGGCGAGGTCATCATCGTCGACGAGTTCACGGGCCGCCTGATGCCTGGTCGCCGCTGGTCCGACGGCTTCCACCAGGCGGTTGAAGCGAAGGAAGGCGTCAAGATCGAGCGCGAGAATCAGACGCTCGCCACGATCACCTTCCAGAACTACTTCCGCATGTACAAGAAGCTGGCCGGGATGACGGGTACGGCGGACACGGAAGCTGAGGAGTTCGACGAGATCTATAACCTCGACGTCACGCTGATCCCCACCAACCGCGCCCATGGTGCGCAAGGATCTCAACGACATCGTCTACCGCACGGAAGACGAGAAGTGGCGCAACGCGGCCAAGGAGATTCATGAGCGCATCCAAGCCCGGGCAGCCTGTCCTGGTTGGTACGATCTCGGTCGAGAAGTCAGAGAAGCTGGTCGGCATCCTCAAGAAGCATGGGCGTCCGGCACGACGTGCTGAACGCAAAGAACCATGAGCAGGAAGCTTACATCATTGCCCAGGCCGGCCGGTTCGGCGGAGTCACCGTCTCCACCAACATGGCGGGCCGCGGTACCGACATCCTGCTCGGCGGCAATCCGGAGTTCCTGACCCAGGAAGAGGCTCTGAAGCTCAAGATCGTCGAGTCGATCCGGGCCGATGAGGCGCCCGTCGTTGCCGACAATCAGTTCTACTACTTCCAGCGCGGCGACATGCACTACCGCGTCCCGCTGGCCAGGTATAACGAGATCTACGCCAAGTACAAGGAGCCAGTGCGCCGCCGAACACCAGAAGGTGGTCGATGCCGGCGGTCTCTGCATCGTCGGCACGGAACGCCACGAATCTCGCCGTATCGACAATCAGTTGCGCGGCCGCGCCGGCCGCCAGGGCGACCCGGGAACTTCCCGTTTCTACCTTTCCCTGCAGGACGACCTGCTGCGCGTCTTCGGTGGAGACCGCATTCAGGGCCTGATGCTGCGTCTGGGTATGGAAGAGGATGTGCCGATCGAGTCCAAACTCATCACCAAGCGCATCGCCGCCGCTCAGAAGACCGTCGAAGCCCAGAATTTCGCCTCGCGCAAACACGTCAAAGAGTACGACGACGTGATGGATAAGCAGCGCAAGGCGGTCTATGGTCTGCGCCGCCAGTTGCTGGAAGGCGCGGATATGAAGGACAAGATCTTCGAGATCGTCGAACGGGATCCTGGCCACCTTCATCGACAACCGCTGCTCGGAATCCGACCCGTATAAGTGGGATTTGTCCGGCCTCGCCACCGATATCAATTCCCAGTTCGGCCTGCGTTTCACTCCCGCTGAAGTCGCGTCCATGTCGCGCGCTCAGATGGAGGAGCATATCCTCGAGCGGCTGAAGAAGCGCTACGACGAGAAGGAAGAAGTCGTCGGCGCCGAAGTCATGCGCGACACCGAGCGCATGATCTGGCTTTCCGTCATCGACCAGCAGTGGAAAGACCACCTGCTCTCGATGGACCACCTGAAGGAAGGCATCGGCATGCGGGCCTATGGTCAGAAGGACCCGCTGATCGAGTACAAGAAGGAAGGCTTCGGCATCTTCCAGGAGATGATGGACCGCATCGAGGACGAAACCATCCGGTTTCTGTTCTTCCTCCAGCCTGTCGTAGGCGAACGTCCGAACGTACCGTTGCCGGAAGATTCCTGGCCGGATGAGGACGACGAGGACGGCGACTCGGGGGAAGCGCAGGCGGCGCAGGCCGCCCAGTCCGAAGAGGACCGCAAGGAGGCCCAGGCCTCGTTCGTGGATCTCACGCGGAACATCCAGAAGAAGAAGGAACGGGAGATGGAGATGCTCCAGTTTACCGGGGGGCGCCGCCGTAGCGACGCCGGCGGCCCAGGTAATCAAGGGCGATAAAGTCGGCCGGAACGATCCCTGCCCCTGCGGCAGCGGCAAGAAATACAAAAAATGCCACGGGTCCTGATCCACACTCTCACCAAATCGATTCAGACCACTACAACTGTCCTACTGCTGGCTGCCGTCGCCGGATCCAGTGCTTCGGCGCAGATCTGGCCGGAAGCCTGGCACGGCTCCACGCGTGGCAAGGTTCAGGTCGTCACGGCCGACGACCCCATGCTCTGGGTGGAATACGGCGGCGATGCCGCCGAGCAGGCCGCCTACAACGGCCCCGTCGGTAAGTTCCAGGCGACCGCCTGGCGCCTCAAGGATGCCACCTCGGCCCTCGCCTGGTATCAGGCCGTCCGCCCGGCCACCTGCGCCGGTGTGCCTAATCTTCCTTTGATTTGTACGACTTCCGGCAGCCAGTACATCGCCCACGACAACTACGTGCTGCGCTTCGACGGCTGGCGCCCGCTGGATCAGGAACTCAACGAACTGTTTACCAAGCTGCCGCGCATCCGTTCCGGCGGCGGGCTCCCAGAACCTTCCAGGCTACCTGCCCGAGAAGAGCCGGGTGAGGAGATAGCGAGCGCTACATCGTTGGTTGTCATTCACTGGACAAGTTCGCTCCGGGCGTGCCAGCGTCCCTGGTCGGCTTCGAGGACGGCACAGAGGCCCAAATGGGCCGTTTCCAGGCCCCTGGCGGCGGGGAGCTTCTCTGTCCGCCTGATCTTCGACTACCACACACCCCAGTTGGCGATGCTACGGGCCAGGGAATTCGAGAAACAGGCCGGCTGGACTGTGCAGCGAACCGGGCCTTACATCGCTGTGGTTCCGGGCGGAGCCGATCCCAAGGTGGCCTCGGCCATACTTGGAAAGTCGGAATGGAATGCCCAGTTCACCTGGAACACCCCGGGCAAGCTGCCTAAGATGCCGAACGTCGGCGGGATGCTGGTTGCCATCTTTGAGCTGACCGGGGTCCCTCTGGTGACCTGTCTAGGCGGCGGCATCCTCTTTGCGTGCCTCTGGGTGTACCTGCGCCATCGCCGCATCCGGTTGGACGGCGGCGACGAGGCGATCACCATCATCCACCTCCACGACACCCCTCAAAGTCAGTAAAAATTGCCGATTTTTTGGGGTCCACGAGGCTCTTCGACCTGTTTTTGCACGCTCCTTGGGGCTTGCGGGTAACTCTCTGTTTATCTCCACTTTACAGCGGAAACCGCAAGTTCTTCCCTGGGGTTCGGAGCCCGGCCCGGTTCGCGGCGTTTTGCCGTGGATTTCCTGTAACCTATGTCCAGTCAGTGAGTTGCGGCGATTTTCGAGGGCTCCAGATTTTCCCTTGACTTAACTTGGCCTAGCGTCTACCCTCAAATCACATACAGGTTTTACGGTCGCGAAACCGTTGAATCTGATTCTCCCATTGAACATCAGAGTAAGGGCCTATCCCTATGGGTAGGCCCTTTGTTTTCCGATCCCCCAAGTGCTTATCCGCCATAGTCTTGGGCTGTCAGGCCGGCTGTGTATGCTAGTCTGATTACTTCGGAGCCTCGCCTCCACCTATGTCCGACCAAAAACTTAAAGTAATCCCGCTGGGCGGCCTGGGCGAGTTCGGCATGAACTGTATGGCCATCCGCTACGGCGTCGACATCATCGTCGTAGACGCGGGCATGATGTTCCCTGACGCCGAACTCCTGGGCGTCGACATCGTCACCCCTGATTTCGCCTACTTAGAAGAAAATAAAGAGTTTGTTCGAGCGCTCGTGCTGACGCACGGGCACGAGGACCACATTGGCGGCATCCCGTTCCTGCTGTCCCAGCTCAACATTCCCATCTACGGGACGGCCTTCACTTTGGCCCTGGTCGAGCGCCGGCTGGAAGAGCACGAGATGCTGGACGAAGCCCAGCTCCACCGCGTAAAGCCCGGTCAGAAGATCGAGCTGGGGCCGTTCCACGTCGAGTTCGTGCACGTCACCCACTCCATCGTGAGCTGCGTCGCCCTCGCCATCACGACCCCCCTGGGTGTCATCATCCACACCGGCGATTTCAAGGTCGACCCCACCCCGACCGACAATGTTCTATTCGATCTCCATACCCTCGCCGAGTACGGCAAACGGGGGGTCCTCCTACTTCTGTCGGACTCCACGAACGTCGACCGGCCCGGCTATACCGCCTCCGAGCGGGCAGTTCTGCCGCGTTTCGAAGAGATCTTCAACCGCGCCGAGCGGCGTGTCGTGGTGGCCTGTTTCTCCAGTTCCGTCCATCGTTTACAGCAGATTCTGGACCTCGCCGCCACGGTGGGCCGCAAGGTCGCTTTCATCGGCCGCAGCATGCTGTCGGCCACCGAGATCGCCCACAACCTGGGCCTGCTGACAATCCCCGACAATCTGCTGCTGCGGCCCCAGGACATCATGTCCGTGGCGCCCCACAAGGTCGTCTGCGTCGTCAGCGGCACCCAGGGCGAACCGATGTCCGCCATGAGCCGCGTGGCGGTCGACAACCACAAGAGCCTGTCGCTGGAGCGCGGCGATGTGGTGGTCCACAGCGCCCGCATCATCCCCGGCAACGAGAAGTCCATCGGCCGCATGATGAACCACATCGCGCGACGCGGCGCCGAGGTGGTGGCCGGCTCGATGAATCCGCCAATTCACGTGTCTGGACACGGTTCCCAGGAAGAGCTCAAGTTGTTGTTGAACTTGATCCGGCCGCGCTACTTCGTGCCCATCCACGGAGAATACTGGCAGATGTCGAAGCACGCCGCTCTGGCTTCGCACCTGCGATCGTACGGTCTGGAAGACACCTTCATCCTGGAGACCGGGCAGACGCTGGAAATCGACCGCCACGGCGCCCGCAAAGGTGAGAAGGTGACCGTGGGCCGCATCTGCATCGACTCCGGCTCCATCGACGAAGTGGTGGAAGACATGGTCATCCGCGACCGCCGCCACCTGTCGGAAGACGGCTTCGTCATCCCCATCATCGCGATCGACAAACACACCGGCAAATCGGAAGGTCTGCCTGAGATCGTCTCGCGTGGCTTCGTTTCGATGGAAGAACGCTCGGAGCTGATGGCGTCGGCACGCCAGGTGGTCCTGCGCACCCTGGAGACGTCGTCGAACGAAGAGCGAACAGACTGGGGCGTCATGCAGGAGAAGATCCGCGCCGACCTGAAGCGGTTCCTCAACAAGCAGACGCAGCGCCGGCCCCTAATCATGCCCGTCATTCTCGAGGTCTGACCGAGTGAGCATTCTGATCGACGACGCATCCGGTTTCCAGGGCGAAGCCGAACGAGTTCTGACCCCAACGACGGTCGAAGAGGCTGCCGGATTCCTGCGCCAGGCATCCGAAGCCGGCGTGCCGGTGACCGTTTCCGGCGCCGGAACCGGCATTACCGGCGGCCGCTGCCCGCAGGGCGGGTGGGAACTGTCCCTGGATGGGTTCCGCAAGGTGGAGGCCGGTTCCGGCTCCGCCACGGTGGGCGCGGGGGCACTGCTGAAGGATCTTCAGGCCGCGGCGGTCGCCAAGGGCCAGTTCTACGCCCCGGATCCGACCGAGTGGACGGCCTCCCTGGGCGGCACCATCGCCACGAATGCGTCCGGATCGCGGAGTTTCCGCTACGGCTCCACGCGGCGCCACCTGCGGTCGCTCACCGTTGCCTTTATGGACGGTTCCGTCAGGACTTTCCACCGCGGAGACAAGCTGGACTTCCCGTATACCCCGTTGCCCGCCCCAGCTACCACCAAGAATACGGCGGGGTATTTCCTGCCGCCCGAGGCGGAGTGGGTGGACCTGATCTGCGGCAGCGAAGGAACGCTGGGCGTGGTGCTGGAAGCGGAAGTCACACTGCTGCCCCAGCCGAAGGAGATTCTCTCCGGAGTCGTGTTCTTTCAGGAAGATGCGGCGACCCTGGCGGCTGTCGACGAGTGGCGCGGCGTGCCCCAACTCCGCATGTTGGAGTATATGGACGAGCCCTCGCTTAACTTCCTACGGACGTCGTACGGCGGCGAGATCCCCCGCCAGGCGCGGGCCTGTCTGATGATTGAGCAGGAACTCGATGGGCTTTCCGGTGATCCGGTGGACGAGTGGGTGGAGCGCATGGAAGCCGCTGGAGCACTGGAGGATTCCTGGTTCGGGGAGACAGCCAAAGACCGGGAACGGTTCCGGGTCTACCGGCACACCCTGCCGGAACTCGTGAACGCCAAGGTGCGGATGAACGGATTCCAGAAGCTGAGCTCCGACTTCGCCGTGCCGCTGGTCCGCAATGCGGAGATGCTGAGTTACTACCAGGAGACGCTGAATCGCGACTTTCCGGGTAAGTATACGATCTACGGCCACATCGGCGATGCGCACGTGCACGTCAACATTCTGTCCGAGTCGCAGGCCGATTTTGAGAACGGGAAGCAGTGGATGACGAACGCGGCGGCGCACTCGGTCTCGCTTGGCGGCACGGTGAGCGCGGAGCACGGCCTCGGCAAGCGCAAACTTCACCTTCTGCCCCTGATGTTCACGCCGCAGCAGATCGAAGACATGAAGGCCGTCAAGGCCAGGCTGGATCCACAGTGGCTGCTGGGCCGCGGTAACCTCTTTCCCGCCCGCTGAAATTAACAACAATCCATTCACCGTCACCCGTGGTGAATATCCGCATCATATCTCTAGACAAATGAGGATAAACGGGTTTCAATATACCCGTGGACTCATACCGCTGATACTCCAGCCCGCGGGGGTGACCCCTGCGCGGCGTCTCGGGCGGTGAAGGGAGCGACTGTGGATCAGAACCGACTGACTGTTACCGACCAGCGCACCGGCGCTCAGTACGAAGTGCCCATCGTGGACGGAACCATCCGCGCGATGGACTTGCGGAAGATAAAAGTCTCGCCCGATGACTTCGGGCTGATGACCTACGATCCCGCCTTCCTCAATACCGCCTCGTGCCGAAGCGGCATTACCTACATCGATGGCGACGCCGGCATCCTTCGCTATCGCGGGTATCCAATTGAGGAGTTGGCGGAAAAGTGCAGTTTCCTGGAGGTCTCCTGGCTGCTGCTGAACGGGGAACTGCCCGACCCTCAGGAACTGGCTGAATGGACCGGTCTCATCAAGCGTCACACGATGCTGCACGAGACCACCAAGAAGTTCCTGGAAGGCTACCGTTACGACGCCCACCCGATGGGGATGCTGATTTCCACCATCGCCGCGCTCTCTACGGTGTATCCAGAAGCCAGAAATGTCTTCGACGCGGACAACCGGAAGCTGCAGATTGCCAGGCTGATCGCGAAGATGCCGACGATCTGCGCCTACTGCTACCGCCACCATTTCGGGCTGCCGTATGTCTATCCGGACAACGACCTGAACTTCACCGAGAACTTCATGAACATGATGTGGAAGATGTTCGAGCCGAAGTACCTGGCCAACCCGATTCTGAGCCGGGCGCTCGATATCCTCTTCATTCTGCACGCCGATCACGAAGAGAACTGCTCCACCAACACGATGCGCTGCGTGGGCAGCGCGCAGAGCGATCCCTATGTCGGGTGCTCCGCCGCGGCCGCCGCTTTGTATGGCCCGCTGCACGGCGGTGCCAACGAGGAAGTGCTCAAGATGCTCGACCAGATCGGGTCGAAGGACCGGGTGGCCGGCTTCATCCATCAGGTGAAAGAGGGCGGCGGCAAGCTGATGGGCTTCGGGCACCGCGTCTACAAGAACTACGATCCCCGGGCCCGCATCATCAAGTGGGCGGCGGACCAGGTGTTTACGGTCACGGGCTACAACAAGAAGATCGAGATTGCGCTGGAACTGGAACGCATCGCTCTCGAGGACGACTATTTCGTCAAACGCAAACTGTATCCGAATGTAGACTTCTACTCCGGCATCATTTATGAAGCGATGGGCTTCCGGCCGGACCTGTTCACCGTTCTGTTTGCGATTCCGCGTGTTGTCGGCTGGCTGGCGCAGTGGCAGGAGATGCTGCTCGATCCGGAGCAGAAGATTGCCCGTCCCCGTCAGATCTACACCGGCCATGGGGAGCGGCATGTGCTCCCGATGGCGGAGCGGCACGTTTCAGCGATCGGCGAGGATTGATGGACCGGACAAGGGGGGCAGGCACCCCCCTTGTGTCTTGCGCCCAGATTGGATACCCTTACGTGAAGATTTCGCCAGGAGGGCGTTCAACATGAAGAAACTGGGTTTGATTCTTGCAGTCACCTCGATGTGCGCATTCGCCGGCGAGTGGACCGGCTACATTTCCGAGTCGAAATGCGGAGCGAAACACGCCGACGCCGCCGCCGGCAGCGTGGCTTGCGTAAAGAGCTGCATCAGCCGCGGCGCGAAGCCCGTGCTGGTGAGCGATGGCAAGGTAGTCGCCATTGCCAACACCGACAAGGTGCCGGCTGACCTGTATGGCCAGAAAGTGACCGTAAGCGGCGATCTGAAGGACGATTCCCTGACCATCGCCAGCATCGCGGCCGCCAAGTAGTTTTCCCACAGAACCAGGAGTTTACAAAAAATGGGAGGCGCCCTGAGAAAGGGCGCCTCCCATTTTTTATTCTGCAGTTCACACCTGGCGGAGAGGCGGCGTCCTACCCACAGAGTCCGAATTCTGGAGGGCATTACGATGCTGAAAACGATGACACTCTTCCGCTCGGCCCTGGCCGTGCTAGCCGTAACCGTTCAACTGCAGGCCGGTGGTTTCTGGCTGATCTCCGGCAATCCCGAGGCGAGCGCCGATGCCAAGAGCAAACAGGCCGTCGTGACGGTCAAGGCGGTGGGTTGCCACCAGCCGGAGACCGCCACGGTGATCGGCACCGCGATTGGCATGGTGAATGGCCAGCGCAAGGTGGTGCCGTTGAAACTCGAACCCACCTCGACGCCCGGGATGTACATGGTCACCCAGCAATGGCCGTCCGAAGGAAAGTGGGTACTCTCCTTTGAGGGCCGGTATGGGGAAGCGAAGACCAGCCTCATGCTGACCGCCGGCGCCGGCGGCGTGGACCGGACGCACCAGAAGCAAGCGACCGGAGCGCCCGACAAGAACCAGATTGAAGCGTTGTTGGCGAACTGACTACTGCAGCTTGCCGCGGCCTTCGACGGTCCAGGTTTCGACGACCTCGTCTCCGCGAACGCCGTATACCTGCTCGTGCAGATTCATCGCCACGCAGATGTGATTGGGGAGCACGTGCACGCGATCGCCCACCGACAACTTCGTGTTGTCGCCGGCGAACTCGACGAAGCCGTGCTCCTCGTTCATTTTGTGGAAGCGGGCGCCGGGTGCTTCGAGAATCTCCCCGAAGGTCACTTCGCTGGAGCCGGACAGACGGTCGGACGAGAAGGTCTTGGATCCGCCGTCGATGATGAAGCGCCAGGGAGCCACCGACACCACGGTGGTCAGGATGGTAGCCGCGCACTCGTCGCGGGAACAGGCTCCGGAGAGGATCGTATTGCGGTCGTTGAAGATGTACGTTCCCGGGCGGATTTCATTCACCTCGGGAATCAGATGAGAGACCCAGAGCAGGGGCGTGGAGCCGCCGCTGACGACTTCGGGCGTCAGGCCGTTGGCCTTCAACAATGCGACTGTTGAAGTGAGGGCATTGCCCAGAGCGGCGACGTCGGCCTTGCCCTGTTCGCTGAAGTCCTTGATATGGCCGGGGTAGAAGGCGATGCCGCGCCACTTCAGGCCAGGCAGGGCCGAAACGGCCTGAGCTAAAGCCAGCGTATCTTCCCCGGGTTGGACGCCCACGCGGTGCAGACCGACATCCATCTCGGTCAAGATTCCAATCTCGACACCCGCGGCGACGGCGGCGTCGCTCATCGGCTTGGCCACGGCCAGCGAGTCGATGGAGACGGTGAGTCTGGCCCTTTTTGCGATCTCGGTCAGCCGAGCCAGTTTTTTCGCCCCAATGACGGGGTAAGCGATGAGAATGTCGGGGGTACCGGACTTCAGCATCACCTCGGCCTCAGTCGATTTCGCCACGCTCAGGCCAACCGCGCCAAGTTCCACCTGGCGGCGGCCCAGCGCGGGAATCTTATGCGTCTTGGTGTGGGGCCGGAGGCGCAGATTGTGCTGGCGCGCGTAGTCGGCAACCTTGGTGAGGTTGCGGTCCATCTTGTCTAAATCGATGATGATAGCGGGCGTATCGAGGTCGGAGATTCGCATGGTGGCCTTGGGGCCATTTTACTTCTTCTTGACCGGTACGAACCGGACGCTGACGCGCGGCGGCGCCTTGCGGTAGACGAGTTCCAGATCCTTGGGGCGTAGCTTTCCTTCCATTCTGGAAGTAGAGCAATCCGGTTATTGGCTTCTTGACCTGGCCGTCAGGGAGGGAACGCGCCTTCAGCAGGTCGAGCAGCGGGTTCTTCTTGATGTTGCGGTCCTCGATGCTGGCGACGGCGCTGGAGGTGTCGGCGGTGGCGGTGCCGGAGTTTGGCGCCTCGTTGGGCATCGGCAGGCTTTGTCCCATGGGTCCACCGCCGCCCGGAATGCCGGGCACGCCGTAAGGGACGCGGCGCTGCTGCGACATGCCGGTGCCCTGGGTGCCGCCCTGGGACTTCACGACCATGACGGCCGAGCCGGCGATCTGGGTTGGTTCCAAGGGGCGCGACTTCTGGCCGTCGCGGTCGCTACGCAGCAGGAAGTCGTCCAGGTTCAGGTTGATCTCCTCGCCCTGAGCCGGGGTGAAGGTCACCTCGACCACGACGATGGATTCGCCGGGGTCCATGCCGAGCAGGGACTTCACCTGGTCGCGGTCGTAATAGGCCTTGGCCTGAATGGCGACGCGTGGATCAGAGCCTTCGCCGTTCACCGGGGTTCCGGGTTTGTCCTTGGCCTTGTCCGCGCACAGGAGCGTGGCGGCGGCCAGCAGGCCGGGCAGCAGGCGTGTAAGAGTTCGTGTCACGACAGGCATCCTCTCTCCCCACTCTATAGCGTACGCGCGGGAAAAGCGCGGGGTTGCGGTGGGAGCATTTTTCCGTTGACACGGCAGTCGATTAGAGTTACAAATTGTAGCGGTACGATGCGTAACAGTAAAATCACGCGAAAAAACCTCAGCGGCCTGGAGCAGCTGGTGATGGATTTCCTTTGGGCTCAGGGGCCGGCCAGTGCGGAACAGGTGCGGGCGGCGCTCAATGAGACTCACCCGATGAAGGACGCCACAGCGCGGACGATTCTGCGCCGGCTGGAGGAGAAGGGCTACGCGACCCACCGCGAGGAGGGCCGCACCTATATCTACTCCGGGGCGGAGCAACCGCAGAACGTGGCGATGTCGGCGATCCGCCAGATCATTGATCGCTTCTGGGGCGGCTCGGCCGAGGCGCTGGTTGCGGGCATGGTGGAACAGGAAGTGATCGATCCGGCGGAGTTGCGTGCGCTGGCGGCGAAGCTGGCGGAAGGATCGACGAAGAAGGAGGAGTAGCGATGTACCTTGCGCAGTATTCGAGCCGCCTTGTGATGGAACTGCTGGCCTCGGCCTCTCTTCGTATTCTCATTCTCGCGGCTTGGGCGGCCCTGCTGGCCTGGAGCCTTCGCCGACGCGGGCCGGATACCCGCCATGCGGTTTGGGTGGGCGTGCTGTGCGCCATGCTCCTGATGCCGGCGCTCACGGTTGTGTTGCCTCCGCATCGCGTGGTTCCGCCGAGTTGGCTCGTTGCCCCGCCCAGGGTGCCGTTCGAATCCGCCCTCCGCATGCAGAGCCGCACCGTCATGACTGTCACTGCCTCTGGCAAGACAACTGTCAATGAGTCGGCGGTACCGGTCCGGCGGCCGGTTCTCCCTAACTGGCCGAGCTTGCTGATGGCCGGTTACGGGTTGATCGCGGCTCTCGCGGCCCTGAGGGTGGCGCAGGCGGTTCGTAGGGCCGCCCGGCTGGTGAGCGAGTCCGAGGAGATCCGCGACGAAAGGTTGACTGAATTGCTGCGGTTGATTTGCCTGGAGCAGGGCACCGGATACCCGCTGCCGGCCGTGAGGCAGTCGAATTCGACACAGGTGCCATTCACGGCGGGTTGGCAGGCTCCGGCGATTCTGCTTCCTCCGGATTGGCGCGAGTGGGACGCGTTCAAGCTGAAGGCCGTGCTTGCGCACGAGATGGCGCATATCCGCCGTGGTGACTGGCTGATCGCGCTGTTGGCCGCGGTCAACCGGACGGTGTTCTGGATTCATCCGCTGGCGTGGTGGCTGGAGAGAAGACTTGCGGATCTGGCAGAAGAGGCCTGCGACACGGCGGCGATCGGTCCGCAAGGGACGCCCGGCGCTATGCGAGTGTCGTGCTGGAGTTTGCGGTGACGATGGCCACAGTCCGGTCGCGGTTGAGCTGGGAGGCCACTGCGATGGCACGGTCGAGCAGGATTGGCGGAAGGATTGAACGAATCATGGAGGGCCGTATGAGCTGGTCGAAATCGATGACGAAGCCCGGGTGGGCTCTGTTGCTGGTGCTCTCACTGCCTGTGCTGTATTCGGCCTCTGCGCTGCAGCCAGTCCAGCCGCCGCAGCCCGCGAGTAGTTTGGGCCCCTGCCGCCGGCATCCGTGGTGGTGGCCGGCGGAGACATGACGGCTGCTGAAGCCGCCATGCTGGAAGATCGGGTGGCTCGCAGCAGCAGGGACCTGGATGCCCGCCAGTTGCTCACCGGTTACTATTACCGGCACGCGTCCGTGGATCAGTACCGGCAGCAATTGCTGTGGATGGCGGAGAACGCGCCGGAATCGGATGCCCACGACACAAGTCCATTCGTGGCGGGCAGCAATGGGTCCCTGATGATTGACGAGGCGACGAAGGGTCAGTTGACCGAGCTTTGGCAGAAGCGCAGGCGGCCCAGGCATCCGGCGGATCCAGCGGTACTTGTCCATGCCGCACGCTTCTTCCTGGACGATGACCCGGAGGCGGCGTTCCGCCAGTCTCGTACCTGCGGGCCCGCGAGGTGGCTCCGGAGAGCAACTCGTGTGTCGAGGAGTGAGTCAACCTGCACGCGAGGTCGGTGTGGATCGGTGAAGGGCCGAGCGAGGTGCCTCCGGAAACGCGAGCGAGGTCGGAACGGATCAGAGCGGCTCTGGAGAACAGCAACGACGCGGAGGTAGTGGGCCGCAGTGCGCTGCGATTGGGACCGTATGCCCTCCGGCCGTTGGAGAATGCGCCGACCGCCGTTCGGGAGATGATCGAGGAGCGTAACCGGCAGCGGGGTACTCTGGCGCGCAGATTGCTGGAACGGGCAGCATTCGCTGGCCCCTGCCGACGAAGCGCTGGGTCCGGGCCCTGACCCGTCTCGAGAGGGGAGAGCCCGATGCTGGAACAGCCCGGTCAGCCAGAGAAACCGGTGTCCTCGTCGCCGGCGTTCTATCCTCCCCTTGCCAAACTGGCTCGGCTGCAGGGCGAGTGTGATGTTGCAGGTGTCGGTGCGCAGTGATGGTTTTGTCAGTGATGCGACCCTGATGAGCGGGCATCCGTTGCTGGCCCGGGCCGCTTTGGAGGCTGTGAAGTCCTGGAAGTTCGAGTTCCAGGCCGGCCGGGCAGCAGATCACGACGATGGTGGAGTTCAGGCTGCCGGAAGACCGGGTGACCAGGCGGCTGCTTCGGCTCCTCCTGTGCAGGGAGGGAGCTTGACATCCGCAGGGGTTCCCGCCCGCATCGCAGTGGGCGGCAACGTACAAAAGGCCCAGCTGATTGAGTCACCTGAACCTGTCTGTCGCCCCTGGCCCGGCAGGCGCGAATCAGCGGTATTGTGCGTTTCAACATCATCATCGGCAAGGATGGGTCGGTCGTGAGCGTGACGTTAGTTTCCGGTCATCCTCTGCTCATTCAGGCAGGCAAGGAGGTGGTGAGCGGCTATCGCTATAAACCCATGCTGCTGAACGGGAATCCCGTGGAAGTTGCGACGACCGTAGACGTGCCCTCCCACCTGTCACCAGCGCCTCGGCCGCGGCATACGCTGAGGCCCAGGCCCATTGGAAGTCTGTAGCCGCCGCAGCCAGCCCGTCACGTCCACCACCTCTCCGATAAAGAAGCGGCCGGGGACCCTGGCGGGCTTCCATCGTCTGGGATGATAGCTCGCTGGTGCTGACGCCGCCGCCGGTGACTTCGGCCTTATCGAAGCCTTCGGTACCGGCGGGCAGGACGCTCCACTGGTGCAAGCGCGCGTCGATTTTCTTTACGCTGGGCACCGGTTGGGTGAAGCCTTCCAGTTCCAGCCAGCGCTCGGCCAGACGCTGCGGGAGTTTCAACGATAGCTGCTTGCGGGCCTCGTGGGGCACGGTGGTGGAGAAGTCGGTGCCGGGCAGCAGGTCGAGGTTGAGTGGCTTTCCGGGCTTCCAATACGACGAGATCTGCAGGATGGCCGGACCTGACAGGCCGCGATGGGTGTACAACATCTTTTCCCGGAAATGTTGTGGCCCGTGCGAGGCGATGACTTCCGTGGAGACACCGGAGAGTTCGCCCCAGCGGGCGGAGTCCGCCTTGGTGAAGGTCAGCGGGACGAGGGCCGGGAAGGTGGGCTCGATGGCGAGTCCGAACTGGCGCGCGAGGTCATAGCCAAAGCCGGTGGCGCCGGTCTTCGGGATGGAGAGGCCGCCGGTGGCGACCACCAGGGCCGCCGATTCCATCGGTCCGCGCGATGTTTCCACGCGGAAACGGGTGTCGCGTGTCACGGCGGTGACTTTCGGTCGACGTGTGGATGTCCACATGTCCGGCTGAACATTCGGTCAGCAGCATCGTAAGCAGGTCCTGCGCGGACCGGTCGCAGACAAAGCTGTTCGAGTGTCTTCTCGTGATAGGGGATGCGGTGCTCCCGCAGCAGTTCGATGAAGTTCTGTGGAGTGAAGCGCGCCAGCGCCGATTTCGCGAAGTGCGGGTTGGCCGAGAGGAAATTGCGGGCCTCCACGCGCAGGTTCGAAGGTTGGCACGGCCTCCGCCGGAGATGAGGATCTTGCGGCCAGGGCGGTCGGAGTGTTCGATCAGAGCGACCTCGCCCACCTGCGGCCGGCCTGCGCGGCACAGAACAATCCGGCGGCTTCACCGCCCAGAACAATGGCATCGTACGTCAATCTTCGATGATACGATGGGCGCGTTATGAGACGTATCTGTCTGATTTGGTGCTTTCCGCTGCTGCTGCATGCGGCTGCCGGGCGAGTGACGGTGTCCTTAATGGCGAGTGGCGCGTGGGCGAGAGCGTGGCGGCGGAACCGGCTCCAGCGGCTTTCGGACATGTGGCCATGGTGCCCGGTTTGACCAATCAGGCGCAGCCCGCATTCCCGGATGTCGACCGCTTCGACAGCCGCGAGTTCGAATTCCCACTTCGATCCGGGAGAAGCGGCTGCCGGAGAGCGCGCGTGTGGAAACCGCCGGCGTGCCGCGGCAGTCACGCAACTACTTCTGGTACCGCCGTTCCTCTCACCGTGCCCGAACGGAAGCCTGTCGCCATGCTGCGCGTGGCCAAGGCGCAGTTCGGCACGGCGGTATGGCTGAACGGAGAAGAAGGTGGGCGAGCATCTCGGCTGCTTCACCGCCGGCTACTTCGACGTCACGGCGTTTGTGAACTGGAGCGGTGAGAACGAGCTCGTCATCCGCATCGGCGCGCATCCGGCCGCATTGCCCGTGTGGCCCCGGCCGGCACCGATTTCGAGAAGTACAAGTGGACTCCGGGGATCTACGACAATGTGTCGCTGATCCTCACCGGGCTGCCCTACGTGGAGAGTGTGCAGGTGGGGCCGCGATTGAGCAACTCGTCGGCGGTCGTGGAAACGGTTTTGGTCGCGCTCGGCAGTAGGCTGCTCAGGCACCGAAGCTGGTCCAGCAGGTGAAGCCCTGGAAGGCACAGACGCTGGCGGTGACGCTGCAACCTGGCGAGCGCAAGAGTGTCGAGCAGACCCTGCCGCTGCCGGGCGCGAAACTATGGACGCCCGAGGAGCCGAACCTGCACGGCTGGAGACGGCCGTGGGCGATACACGCTGCGCACGCGATTCGGCATGCGCGAGTTCCGCTTCGATTCCGCCACCAAGCGGGCGTACCTCAATGGGAAGATCATATCCTCCCTGGCGCGGGTCGAACATCACGCTGCACCGGTTCTTTGAGGATCCACTGTGCAAGCGGCATCCGTGGGAAGAGGCGTGGGTCCGGAAGCTGCTGGTGGACGGGCCAAAACAGATGCACTGGAATGCGTTCCGGTTCCTGCATCGGGCGCGGCTCCGGAAGATGTGGCTTCAATATTGCCGACGAGGCGGGCCTGCTGATCCAGAACGAGTTCTTCATCTGGAACGGACGGGAGTACTTTCCGCCGTACAGGTCTGACGAGCTGATCACGCAGTACAAGGAGTGGATGCGCGATCACTGGAATGATCCCAGCTCAGAGGCGATCTGGGATGTGTCGATCAGACCGATTCCGTCATGCTGCGCGAGCAGGTGATTCCGGAGGTGCGCAAACTGGGACCTGTCGAAGTCCGGCCGTGGGACAACGGCTACGCGGTGCCGATGGGCTTTGACGACGCGGTGGAGGATCATCCCTATCTGTTCAGCGCGCTGATGCGGCCCGAGGGCAACTTCTCGATGACCCAACTGGAGCGCATGACCGGGGCGAAGACGACGAATGCCGGCCACCCTTCAGCACATGCGGTCATCGCGAATGAGTATGGCTGGTTGTGGCTGAACCGGGACGGCTCGCCGACGCTGCTCACGGAGAATGTCTATGAGCGGCTATTGGGAAAGAACGCGACGCCGCGGCAGCGGTTTGAGCTGTATGCGTACAATCTCGCCGGGCTCACGGAATTCTGGCGCGCGCACCGCAATTTCGCGGGCGTCCTGCACTTCACGTGGCTGACGTGCAGCTATCCGGGCGTCAAGACGTCCGACCATTGGCGGGATGTGGAGAAGACTGGAACTGGAGTCCAACTTCGCGGACTGGGTGCGGGAGTCCTTCCGGCCGTTGGGCGTTTACATCAACTTCTCGGCAGCCCACGTTGAAGGCCGGAGAGACGCGGAACTACGCCGTGATGATGGTGAACGATGAGGCCAGTGCGGTGAAAGGACAACTGCGATTGGAGTTCGTCGACGGGCTGTCGTAGGAGATCTCCTTTGAACTGCCGGCCTACGGAGCGCACACGTGGCAACTGCCGCTTGTGTCGCCCACTGCCGCAGGGCATACAATGCTCAGAGCGACCGCGCGTGTCGAGGGCCGTGAGGCGACGATTTCGGAGGAAGGTGCAGGTTCTTCCATGAAGAGTTTTCAAAGGCGAGGATTTTTCCAAGGAGCGCTGGCGGCGCTGGGTATCGGCGCCGCTCCGGTGGCCGCGCGAGAAGCGCCGGCGTCGAGGCCGGCCGGTCCTGGAAGAGCGGGCTTCCTGCCGGAGTACTGCCGCGCGCAGAACTATCGCTCACTAAAGCAGTCGAGCTATGACAGGACGGGCGGAAATTGGGACCGCTGGCCGATCGCCGGCGGCGCAATCCACGAGATTGTTCAATCAGAAGACGGCCCGGGTGTGATTACCCATATCTGGTTCACGATTGCGGCGCAGGCTACGATGCATTTGAAGGAATTGATCCTGAGGGCGTATTGGGACGGCAACGAGAAGCCAAGCATCGAGGTTCCGATAGGCGATTTCTTCGGGCTGAACCTGGCGCATACTTCATCTATGAAGCGGAGTATCTTGCGTGTTCGCCGGTGCAGTCGCTGAACTGCTATTTCGCGATGCCGTACCGAACATCGGCGCCGCATGACGGTCACGAATGAGGGCTCGCAGAACGTGGGGTCGTTTTATTCGAACATCGATTTCATGGCGGTCTCCGTTGCCGAACGATGCGCTGTACTTCCATGCGCAGTATCGGCAGGCGACTCCGAATGTTCGGCGCAGCGACCTGCCGAAGAAGCATGAATCCCGACGGAGAAGAACTCTGCTACTGCGAGGCGCGCGGACGTGGGCATCTGATGGGCGTGACGGTGGGGGTGAACTGAACAAGGAAGCGTGGATGGGCGAAGGCGACGAGATGATTTTTGTCGATGACGAGACCAAGCCGCTGATTAGGTGCTGTTCGGATTCTATCGTGTTTCCCTATTAACCTTAGCAATA
>JASGIE010000169.1:0-4722 GCA_049841055.1 Paludibaculum sp.
TACGTATTGCTAAGGTTAATAGGGGAAACATGATAGAATCCTGAACAGCACCTGGCAGCATGGTCTGAGCGCCGAGACCGGCGGCAGCCAGAACCAGAAGGGCGGGGAGTCGATGGGTGAAGTTGGTTCGGGGTAAGAAGGACCGTGCCATGAGAATTCAGCTTCCTCTCTGAATTAGCGCGGAGGGGTAACGGAGGGGGTGCCAGGAGTGACCGTAACAGGAGCGCCGGTCTGGCTTGAGCCACCACCGCCACTGCCCGAATTCACGCCCAGAGCAATGCCGGCCGCTGCTGCGGCACCCGCGATGAGGACGATGGCCCAGATAGCAGTTGTTCCGAGTGCGGCGGCGGCGGCCACGTTGCTCATCGTCATCACCGCGGAGGCGGATAATCCTCCAGCAGAGGCGGTGACGCGCATCGTGTATTGGCCCTTATGATTGTTGGCCTGCAGACCCCGGGCGACGGCGCGGCCATCCGGTCCGGTGACGGCGGTGAGGCTATTGGCACCATTCGCGAAGGTGGCGCCCGGCCCATTCCCGGGCAGCAGGAAGGTCACAACGGCGCCGGCCACCGGCTTATGGTTCTCGTCCTCGACCTGGACAATCGGTTCGCGCGCGACTCGCTGGCGGACGTTGTTGATGACGCCCTCGCCTTCCACGATCACGATATTCAGTTGCTTTGGAGCCGTGGTCCCCTGGCCGCACAGCAGTGCGGAGAGGAACAACGACAAGTAGATTCGAAGTATCGAATTCTGTTTCAACATCCCATCACCCATGCAGCCTCGGTAAACTGTTAGCCCGTAGTATAGCTAAATCCTAAAGCCTGCTGAACCTAAATGATGCTCCCCGATCGAGAGATTCGAGAGAGGCTTGCGCGGGGGAGTACAATGGCCTCAAGTTTGCAGAGGGCTGAGTGAAGAACCTGGAGAGCGACATGACAGAGTCAAGAATTCTCGGTATTGGCGCCACGCTGATGACCGTACTTGTGTCTACGGCGTGGGCGCAGGCGCCCAAGGGATTGACAGCGAGAGAGCTGTTTTACACGGCTCCAGCGGTGGCCAAGTCGCCCGCGGCGCCGAAGAAGCCGGTGCAGTCGCCCGCGAAGCCGGCGGCCGAGAAGCCGGCACAGAAGGAGCAGACGATCGCCAAGTCCGCGCCCGAACCGAAGAAGGCAGCGGAGCAGCCCACCGACCGCAAGCGTCCGGTGGAGATGGAAACCAAACTGCCCGGAGGAGGCTCTCTGGTGATGGCGTCGACGAGTTCCGTACCCCTGGGCCTGCGCTACAGCATTCTCAAGTACAGCGGCGACGACGACTATGTGGAAGTCGACCCGGAGCACACGTTCCATTCCGGGGACAAGATTCGGCTGCGTGTGCAGGTCAACGATCCCGGCTACCTGTATGTCGTGATGCAGGGCACCAGCGGCACGTGGCGGGTGATGTTCCCGGCGCCGGAGATCGATTCGGGCTCGAACCGGGTTGTGCCGAACCGGCAGTATGATGTGCCGGGCAGGACGCGCGTCGTGTTCGACGAGCAGTCCGGGACAGAGAAGCTGTTTGTGATTCTGTCCAGACAGCCGCTGAAAGAGATGGATCAGCTCATCTACGAGCTCGACACCCAGAAGACGGCCGCGCCGGCTTCGGCCACACCGAAGTCGATGATGGCGAGCGCGGCGATCGGGAATTCCACGGTTTCCCAACTGCGGAACGGCGTGCTGGCACGCGACCTGGTGTTCGAGAAAGTGGACGAGAGCAAGCCGGCGCCGTCAGCGTCGGGCAGCCGGAAGGAGACGGCGACCTACGTGGTGAACTCGTCTCTGACCTCGGATTCACGGCTGATCGCGGATATCAGCCTAAAGCACAAATAACTCGGTGAGGGGAGAGAGGGGAGGTCCGCAGTGAGACTGGGACTCGTGTGTTTGCTAGGCGCGGCTTTGTACGGCCAACAGGCCCCGAACCGCATGGAAATCAAGGTGGAGTTGCGCAAGGAAGGCGCCTGGAAGATGGTGGATCCGTCCACGGTCTTCGACAAGGACGCGCAGGTGCGATTCCGCGTGCGGACCAACTTCCCGGGTTGGCTGTACGTAATGAATCAGGGCACCACCGGCAGCTACAGCCTGCTCTTTCCGCGGGAGGATACCGGCAGCCAGAACCGGCTCGAGCCGGATCACGACTACATCGTGCCCGCGGCCGCGGGTGCCTTCAAGGTGACCGGACCGGCCGGCCACGACGTCGTCTATTGGATGGTGACCCCGGTGGAGATCACCAGCAGCGAGTTGAAGCCGCCGGCCTCGTCGTATGTGCCGCTGCCGCCGCCCCCGCCTCCGGGGACGAAGCTGAATACGCTGATGCCTCGCTGCGACGATTCCATCTTCAAGGCCCGCGGTGAGTGCATCGACTCGACGGCGGGTCCGCGCAAGGTGACCAATGTGGAGGCGCTGCCCGAGAACCTGAAAGACGTCCAGGGCTTGAAATCGCGCGAACTGGTGTTTATCAAGGAAAAAGGGGGCGCCGTCGTCTCGACGCCCGGTAATCTGAAGGGGCCGGTGATCTACGAATTCCGGTTGTCGCACAAATGAGAACACTCATTTTCCTCCTGGGACTTGCGCTTGCCGCCGGCGCTCAACAGCAACCGCCCACAAAATCCGGCCAGAAGCAGCGCGACCTGAAGTTCGAGACGGAGATGAACAAACCTCCGGCGAAACCGGCCGGGGCGCCGCCGCAGATCCCACGCAGTTATGCGCTGGTGGTGGGCATCGCCGCCTACAAGAACCTGCCGGAGAACGCGCAGTTGTCGTTCCCTGAGCGTGACGCCGAGTCTGTGTATTCGATTCTGATCAGCCCCGAAGGCGGAAACTTCCGCGCCGAAAACGTCCACCGGTTGATCGGCGCGAAGGCCACGCTGGCGAACCTGCGCAAGGAACTGGAAGAGTGGCTGCCCAGTGTGACGAAGGACGATGACCGGGTTCTGATTTACTTCGCCGGCCACGGGTTCGTTTTCCAGAACCGCGCCTACCTGGCGCCCTACGACATCACACAGGACAACATTGCCACCACCGGGTATCCGATGGACCGGCTGGGCGAGGTCTTCGGCACCAAGATCAAGGGCAAGTGGAAGGTCATGCTGACCGACTCCTGCCACAGCGGCGCCATCACCCCCGCGGCGGACGCCGCCGTCATCAACGGCAAGCTGCTGGACCTCAACAAGAACGTCTTCTCGCTGACAGCCAGCCGCGACCGGGAACGCAGCTATGAGAGCAAGGAGTGGGGCGGCGGTCACGGCATCTTCACGTATTACGTGGTGAAGGGCCTGGAAGGACTGGCCGACGAATCGCAGGACGGCATCGTGACGGCTGACGAACTGGCGGAGTATGTGCGCCGCAATGTGCGCGAGGCCAGTGGCGGCCAGCAGAATCCCACCTCGGACCGCGGCAGTTTCGACAGCGACATGCTGCTGTCGTACCTGCCTTCCGGAGTGACGCCCGGCGCGCCACCTCCTCCGAAGGACGGAACGCTGGTGCTGGAAGCGAACATGGACGGCGTGGAGGTCTTCGTCAACGGCCGCAGCGTGGGCGTGGTGGACAAAGGCAAGTCGCTGCGTTTACCCGGCCTGCCGCCGGGCACGATTACGGTGAAGGGCGTCAAGATGGGCTACGAGCCCGACGGTCCGCGCGAGGAGATCATCTACCCCGGCACGGAATCGACCGTGTCGATCAAGATCGTCATTCCGCGTCGCAGGCCCAAGGCGGCCGTGGACAAGTTCGACGACGGCCTGAACCACTACAACAAAGGCAGCCAGGACGAGTACAAGAAGGCGGCGGCGCTGTTTGAACAGGGCGCTGGCCGCCGACCCCACTTACAGCCAAGCGGCGCTCTACCTGGGCCGCACCTACGACGCGCTGTTCCAGCAGGAGACGGCCGCCACCTACTACAAGAAGGCCATCGAGATCGATCCGGACTACCTGGAGGCGCGCGCCAGCTATGGCGGCATGCTGCTGGGTATGGGCAGCGTCGACGAGGCAATCCGCCAGTTCAACGTGGTGACGCTGCGGGACAAGAAGAATCAGCTCGCCTTCTATCTTCAAGCGCAGGCTTACCGGATGAAGGATATGTACCCGGAGTCGATTGATTCCGCCCGGAGGGCCATCCAGTTGACGCCGTCCAATGCGGAAGCGCACTTCTGGCTGGCGGAGAGCCTGCGGATGAGCAAGAAGCCGGCGGAGTCGACCACGGAGTATGAGTCCTACCTGCGCCTGAGCGACTACGATTCCAAGATCGGCGGGAAGCTGAACTACTATGTCGCCGGCTTCGTGTTCGGTATGGGCCGGAAAAAACGCGCGGCGCAGCGCGACATCTGGAAGGACCTGCGCAGCATGGCCTACTTCGGGCTGTGTGAGAACTCGAAGAATTCCAAGCAGTACGAAGCGGCGATCGGCTACTGCCAGAAGGCGATCAACTACGATCCGGGCGATGCGTTCAATTACTATCTACTGGGATTGAACTACAGCTACGAAGCGCAGAAGACCGGCTCGCTGGAGATGTTGGCCGCCGCCCGCAAGAGCTTCGTCCGCATGCTGGACCTGAACGCCGAACTGGATGAAGCCAAGTTCGCGCGGCAGAACATCGCCGCCATCGACAAAGCCCTCCAAGCCCAGTAATCCCCAGGTGCTGTTCGGATTCTATCGTGTTTCCCTGTAACCTTAGCAATACGGTTCAAGGGCAGCA
>JASGIE010000170.1:0-67806 GCA_049841055.1 Paludibaculum sp.
GTATTGCTAAGGTTAATAGGGAAACACGATAGAATCCGAACAGCACCTAGCCGGCTGGATGCCATGAAAGTCCTGCTGCCCAGCATCCGGTCCTCATCCGCCGAAATCACCACCCGGTTCGAACGGGAGATCCGCGTTCACGCGAGCCTCCGCCACCCGAACATCGCGGAACTCTATACCGCATTCAGCTCGATGACCAGTTGCTGATGGTGATGGAACTCGTCGAGGGTCCCACCCTGGAGTCTCTGCTGGCGCACGCGCCGCTTCCGGTGGAACTGTCCGTCGGCATCCTATCCCAGGCGCTGGCAGCCCTCGGCTACGCCCATCGCCAGGGAGTGATCCACCGTGACGTGAAGCCGACGAATATTGTGCTGAGCCTGGCTGGCGCGGTGAAGCTGATCGACTTCGGCATCGCTGTTGCTGATTTCAACCCGCGCATGACGCAGACCGGTATGGTCCTGGGGTCGCTGGCCTATATGGCCCCGGAACAGTTGACCGGCCAGGGGGCCGATGCACGAGCCGACCTCTACGCCGTGGGCATCACGCTCTATCAGGCACTCACCGGCAAGCGTCCCATCGAAGGCTCGAGTGAATACGAATTGATGAACGCGCACGTGCACCAGGTGCCGGCGCCCCAGAATCAGCTCAATCCTGGAATCGCCCCGGAACTCTCGGCGGCCATTATGAAATCCCTGGCGAAGCACCCCTCGCAGCGTTTCCAGACGGCGGAGGAGTTCCGGCAGGTACTGAATCCCTTCATGCCGACGACTCAATCGGCGTGGCCGCAACTGGCCGCCACACCGTCGGAGACCGGGGTGCATGAGCGGGTCGCCACCATGCTGCCGGCCGAGAAACTGCCGTCTTCGTCGCGCTTTCATTCGGCGGCACTGGCAGTCCTGCATCGGAATCTGGCGGAGTACCTTGGTCCCATCGCGCGTCACCTGGTGATGCGGGAGAGCCGCGATGCGCACGATCTGGAATCCCTGTGCCAGCGCGTTGCGGCGCAGATCCCCAAGGAGGCGGACCGTGCGGCCTTCCTCCAGGCATGCCGGCAGGAGTTTGGCGCCGAAACTCGCACGATCGCCACCCCCATGGCCGCCTCTTCCTCCACCCCAACGCCCACACCCACGCCTTTCCCCGCCGCCGCACTCGATCCGGCCTGGCTCGACCGGCTGAAGAAGGATCTGGCGTGCCAGATCGGGCCCATGGCTCGCGTCATTGTGGACCGCGCGGCCCGGAAAGCCCGCTCGCCCGAAGATCTGTTGTCCACCTTGGCGGCCGAGATCCCGTCGGCCGAGGAACGTACGCGGTTTGTCGCCCGGAACCGGAGCCATTGATTCCCTATGAAACTACTGCTGAAGTTCAACCTGATGTTCGTGCTCGTGTTCGGACTGGGGCTGATCGCAACCGGCTACGCCGCCCGGCAGTTCCTGCGCAACAATGCGCGCGAGCGCGTGCTGCAGGAGGCGCGTCTGATGATGGAAACCACCGCTTCCACCCGCACCTACACCACCAAGCAGATCAAGCCCCTGCTCACACCGCGCGAGAAGCAGGAGAATACCTTTTATCCGCAGACGGTGCCCGCCTACTCCGCCGGCCAGATCTTCGGTTATCTGCACGCCAAGTTCTCCGATTACACCTATAAGGAGGCGGCGCTGAACCCCACCAATCTCGCCAACCGGGCCACGGACTGGGAGACCGATGTGGTGACCACGTTCCGCAATGACCACAACCGCCAGGAGATCATCGGCGAACGCGATACACCAACCGGCCGGACCCTCTTCCTGGCCAAGCCGATGAAGGCGACTGCCGCCTGCATGGAATGCCATAGCGTGCCAGCAGCAGCTCCGGCCGCCATGGTGCGGACTTATGGCTCGAACAATGGCTTTGGCTGGAAGGTGGACGAGATCATCGCCGCGCAGATCGTCACGGTGCCCATGTCGGTGCCGACCCAGATCGCCGACAAGGCGTTCGCCGACCTGCTGCTATGGCTGGCTGCCATTTCGCTGATCAGCCTGATCCTGTTGAACCTGGCGCTGGTGATCACAGTCATCCAGCCCGTCAGCCAGATGGCCGCCGCGGCTGATGCGATCAGCAAGGGCAATCTGGAGATTGTGGAAGTGCCCGTGAAGGGCAAGGATGAGATCGCCGTGCTGGCGGATTCGTTCAACCGGTTGACGAGGAGCCTGTCGAAGGCGATGAAGATGTTGGAAGAGTAGCTTTCAGCTATCAGCTGTCAGCTTTCAGCTCTTTAGTTTGTTTAGTTTCCAGAGGATCCAGGATCCCGGCCCACCTGCAGGCTGCGCCCCACAGTCGTAAGCTGACAGCTGATCGCTGATCGCTGACAGCTGGAAACTGATCGCTTTCTTCGAAGAAACTGCACAATCCCTGCCACCCCCCACGTATTCGAGTGTGAAGGACAGGGCAGAATGGGAGTCGGGCAGGCAGTGGCACCAATACCCGGGACCGGATGGCGGTTGGAAGCGCGCGAGGATGCGGGCTTCGCCGCTATTGTTCGAACCCACCAGCGTATGGTGTACAGCATCTGCTGGCACTTTTTCCGCAATCGGGCGATCGCCGAAGAGATTGGCCAGGACGTGTTCCTGCAGCTCTATCGCAACCTCGACTCGATCGACTCCCCGGCGCACCTGGAAAGCTGGCTCCGGCAGACGGCCACCCACCGCTGCATCGACAACTACCGGAAGAAGTCGAACCGCCAGGAGATCCCCATGGAGGGGCTGGCGGAACCGGCGGCCCTGCCCCAGGTGAAGGACACCATGCTGTCGGATCAGATCCAGCGGCTGGTGGCTTCGCTGCCGGAAACGCAGCGCGCCGTGGTGATCCTCCGCTACCAGGAGGACCTGGACGTGAACGAGATCGCGGCTGCGCTCAAGCTGCCCGAACGGACGGTGTGGAGTCACTTGCGGCGCGCCATCGGCGTCCTGCAGGAGAAGGCGGCGCGGCGGATGGGCACCGGCAGCCAGGGAGCGGCCAATCAAGGCGCCAATCAAGGAAAGGAGCGGTGATGGAACCCTTTGATCCCATGGAACCGAATGAAGAGTTGGAAAACAGTCTGCGGCAGGCACTGGAGCGCAAGGATGCGCCCGAGTGGTTCGCCGAAGGCGTGATGGCGAAGGTCAGGGCGGAGGGGATGAAACCGCGGCGGAACTGGTTGGCGGGCTGGCTGGGCTCCAGCGGCTGGATGCGTTGGGCAGCGGCGGTTGCCACTATGGCGATTGTGTTCGGCGGTGTGCGTTGGGAGCAGGAGCGGCGGCAGAGGCTGCAGGGGGAAGCGGCCAAGGCCCAGCTCATGATGGCCCTCAAGATGACGGGTGAGAAACTGCGCATGGCGCAGGTGCGGGTGCAGTCGCTGGAGCGCGACGAACAGGCGCAATAAGCGGCACGGGAATCGAATTACGGGAGAATCGCAATGATGTTTCGGTCAGTACTACTCATGGTGTCGGCCGCGGGCCTGTTGTCCGCGCAGCAGATCAAGTTTCCAGCGGCGTTCGAACGGTTGGCGGAAAAGGCGTCCGAGACGGTCAATGTGACCCTGGACCCGCAAACCCTTTCCTTCGCCACCAAGTTCCTCTCCGACAAGAAGGAAGAGGCGGATGTGAAGCGGATCGCCCAGAAGCTGAAGGGCATCTACGTCCGCGGCTACGAGTTCGAGAAGGAAGGTGAGTATTCGGACAAGGATCTCTCCGACATCCGCTCGCAGTTGAAGGGGCCCGAATGGTCCGTCATCGTCAGCACCCGAAGCAAACGCGAAGTTTCGGAGATTTACCTGCACCGGGACGGCGGCCTCCTGATCCTGTCGGCCGAGCCCAAGGAACTCACCATCGTCAACATCATGGGCAACATCGACCCCAGCGACCTGACGAACCTCAGCGGCCAGTTCGGCATCCCGAAGGTCCACGGCACGCCCGGCAAAGGCGCCAAGAAAGACGGCAAGGACGAAGAGGAGTAGACCATGAACCGGATGCAAGGTCTGGCAATCGCGGCGCTGTGCTGGCTGGCCCTGCCCGCTCCTCAGGCGCAGGCGCAGAGCTTCGACTCGGTTGTAGGTAGGGTGGAATCGCGCCTGGGCATCCGCCGCATGCGCATGCCGGGCATGGGCTTCCTGGTGAACACGGTCATGTTTGCGAAGCGGCCGGCGGGCGCGAGTTCGATGAAGATGGCCATCTTCGATGAGGAGAGCGGCCTGCGCGGCGTGGGGTCGGACGAGTTCCAGCGCGCGGTGCGGGCCGAACTCGGCTCAGACTGGAAGCCGATGCTGCAGGTGCGGTCGCGGCGGGACGGCGAAGCGGTGACGGCCTATGTCCGAATCTCCAACTCCACCTGCGAGATGCTTGTCGCCACCAGTGAACGCGAGGAAGGCACTATCATCCAGATGAAGCTGGACGGCCGCCGGATGATGTCCTGGCTGGCCGAGAACACCGGCATGGGTCATCGCAAAAACGTCGACATCCAATAACCGGCATCCAAAAAAGACAGCCGCAGCCTGCCCGGGCTGCGGCTTTTACTTTTCGCTCTTCCGTCCGGGCATCCACAGGCAGTAAATCAACCCAGCCGCCACCCCAAACAGGAACAACGGGGAAGGCCCGTAGGTGAAGTAGTCACCGTACTGGCCGCCCATGCGGGAAAGCACGGTCAGGGCCGGTAGTTGCAACCCGCCCAGGGCGATGCGGATGACGGGCTCCAGAACACCCAGCCCACGCTCCACGTCGCGGTACATGGCAAGGCACCATGCCTGCGCGATTGCCAGGACGCCCATGCCGGCCAACCAGGCTCGGGGCAGGCGCGCCAGTACGGTCGCCGACAGTACGAACACGAAGGGGAACGTAGGCGCCAGGTAGCGGATGCCCGTATTGAACTGCAGCCGCGTATAGTTGATCCCGCTGCAAAAGAGCCAGAACGCCAAAACGCTCAACGCGAGGAACCAAAGCTCCAGCCTGGGCAGCAGGCCCTGGCCGCGACGGTTCACCCACAACGCCCCGAATGCAAGCAGGAATAGAGGGCAGGTGGTGAACAGGCCGTAGCGGTAGTCGAACGCCAGGCTCGAAAACAGCTCCCATTGCGGCCCTCCGAATCCCTGATATCCGCGCTCGATCCACTCCACTGGCGGCATCCAGTTCTGGCCCGGCAGGAACGCATTTCCAAAACTCGCCCACTGATAGAACCACAGCAGCAGCACCGGGGGAAGCGAGCCGCCGATATAGCTGAGCCCTTCCCGGACCGCCGCTTCCTTACCCCGTTCTCCGTAGCTCTTCACCAGACCATATGTAAACAGAGTCAGCAGCAGCACAACGCCGGAATAGTCGAACAGCAGCGCCGCCCCGCCGGTCAGGCCGCCTAGGAACCAGCGCCGTTCCGGAGTCCAGCGAGTGCCGCCGGAGGGATTCCACATGGCAAGGAAGCCCAGGAACGCGAAACAACCCAGCATCAGGTTGTGGTTCAGATAGCCGGTGCGAAAAAAAGCGGGTGTCCCAAATGCGTAGAGCAGCGCGAAACACAGGCCATGCAGGTCAGACGACAGGAGCCTTCTCATCAGGAATAACATGGCCACCGCCGTCATGGCCGAAATCGGAGCCATGCAGAACACCTGCATCACGACGGCCGCCAGCCCGAACTTGATGTCATAGCCGCGCCGCCATGACTCGCGATAAAATTCACGGGCCATCGGCCACGGGGAGTTGTACTCCGGCGGCTGCAGCCCTTGCCCCTGCCGGGCGGCGTTGGTCCGCTGCACAATCCGATCGATGACAGGGCGGAACAAGGCATAGGGGATTGCACCCAGCATCGACCCGCCGGGGTTGGCTCCGATGTGCCAGCCGTAGCCCGGCTTTTCGAAGAGATCCGGATGCATCCGGGCATAGTCGTCCACCCGGAACGAGAGGTGGTCTCCGATCGCCAGCGCCAGATAGATTTCCCTGACTGTGTTGGTTGCCAGATGCAGCGAATAGATCAGCCAGCAGGTGAGGAACAACCGGACGGCGATGCCACGGGGAGAAAAGCGCCACGCGGCAGGTTGGCTGGAGGTCATCGGGCTGCCGCCTCCCGAACGCCGTGCCACAGTCCCGCCAGGTTTCTGTACTGGGCAATGCAGCCGGCGGACGCGAATACACACAGCGCCAGTCCGATCGCGGGCCAGAGCCCCAGAATATCGACGCTCGCCCAATAGAGCCCGAATGCCAGCCCGGCCGCGAGCACCGGCCAGAAGAGCGTCCGCCAGACAGGAACATCCACGAGGCGCGGCCGGAACCGCCAGTACGGCACCAACAGATGGATGGCATTGGCCAGCACCAGCGCGAAGGCGACGCCTTCCGCTCCAAACCAGGATCCCAGGACGAGGGAGAAGACAATCGAACCGGCGGCGGCGATCACCGTAGCCCGGAAAAGCTGTTTCTCGAGACCGCAGGCCACCAGGCCATACCGGAAATGACCGCTGACGAGCGCCACGGGGATGACCCAGACAAGAATCGAAAGCAGCCGGCCGCCTTCGGCGAAGCGCGCTCCGTAAAGGATCGAGAGGAATGGGCCTGCCAGCAGGGTGCCGCCCAGGCCCGCCAGAAGCCCGCACCAGGCGGCCACCGAGAGAGACCGGCCGAGCAGTTGCGGCAATCCGCCGCCGGGGGCCGCGGCTCGCGACATCGAAGGGATCAGATTGAAGAAGTACAGGTAAACGAAGGAGTGGATGGCCGTCAGGCTGCGATGCGAGGCGCCGAACCAACCGAGGGAGTCGCCGGTCGTGAGGAATCCGAGTATCACGGTGGGCAGATGCCAGAGCAAGGCCCAGGCGAACTCACTCAGGCCGATGGGCGCGGCGGTTCGCAGGTGATGAAGCAGGTCCGCGACATGGAGATCCCGAAAGCGGAGCCGCAAGCGTAGACTATGTTGGGCCAGCCAGATGCAGAAGAGCGCCGTTACCCCGGCCGCGGCGCATTCGGCCACGGCGGCCCCGATGAGGTGTCCGGGCGATCGCACCAGAAGCAGAGCGACCACGGCGAAAGTACCCTGGCGCACCGTAACGGCCCACGCCGCCCAACTCATCTGGTCCAATCCCTGGAACACCCACTGGAGCAACCCGGGTGCCGCGAACAGACTCAGGCCGAGCGCGCACAGCAAGGTCTGTGCCTGAGGATCCTCCCGCAGCGTGAGTGCGAACAGAAGCAGCGCGGCGTAGCTCAGGACAGCCAGCCCCAGCCGGATGGCGGAAATGCTGGCCATCAGGTGCGATACGTCGTGCCGGTTGCGGGCGATCTCACGGGCTCCGTAGAGGCTCAAGCCCAGGTCCGCCGGCAGGTGGAAGAACACCAGGGCGGCCATGGCAAATTCCATGCGTCCGTACGACTGCGGGCCCAGGGTGCGGCCCAGGTAGGTGAACGCCAGGATCGAGAGCAGTTTGGCCGCGGCTTCTCCGGCGCCGAGAGACAACAGGTTGCCTGCCAGACGCCGCGCCGGAACAAGCGTGGCCGCGCTCATTCGGTCTTGTGCTCCGGAACTTCGATCTGGACCAGGGCCGGCGCAACCGCGGGCACCGCCGGCGGGGTGACCTGTCTGGCCTTGCCCTTGCGCGCCACGCCAAGCATGGTGCTCAACAGGTGCCACGGCTGGTAGACGATGCTCGGCCAGAGGAAGACTTCGTTCGTGCAGTAGCAGTCCTTGCGCGCGATGGAGGCCCGCAGCCGCCCGGCCTCGGCCGAATGCCAGATCTCGGGAAAACTCTTCTCGCGCAGGTTGCCCAGCGGAGCGTGCGTCTCGCAGACACTCACGTCGCCGTTTGAATAAACCACGGCGGTGAGCGTTCCGGCCTGGCACGGAATCACCTGGTCTTCCGCTTCGGCGGTACGCACTTTCGCGTGTTGCAGCATCGGCTCGACGATGGATCCATAGCGGCCGGTTTCGCGCGGCTTCCACAGCTCGCGGACGTAGTCGTATAGCTTCTGGTACTCCACCAGTTCCGGACCCTGCAGCGCAGGATTCTTGCGGTCGCCGCGGATCATGGCCAGATTGTGGTGGTCCATCTTCGGGCAGCGCTCGTAGAGATAGGTGGTCAGCCGGCGGATCTCTTCGACATTCGTGCCAGTCGCGGTCGAGATGGCGTGGATGCGCAGGCGCGGATCCGACTTCTGCAGTTCCGCCAGGGCGTCATAGGTCTGCATCGCCTTCTCGAAGGCGTGCGGGGAACCCCGGAACCTGTCGTGGAACTCGGCCATCCCGTCCAGCGAGAGTTCGGCCACAAACAGGTCGAGAGCAGGCTCTTTCAGGGTCTCCTTCACCTGCTCCACCGTGCGCGCCGTGAAGTAGCCGTTGGTAGGCACGTAGATCTGGCGCACGCCATTGTGGCGGATGAACTGCCGGCAGATTTCGCCGAACTCCGCCCTCAGAAATGGCTCGCCGCCGGAGAGGTTCAGGTTCTCCACCCGTCCCAGCGAGCGCGACAGGGCAAACAGTTCGTCGCGGGTCAGATCGTCTTTCCGGTTCAGATTGCGCCAATAGAAGCAGTGTTCGCACTTCTGGTTGCAGAGGGAGTTGATGAACAGGATCAGGAAGGGCGGACTGGGCCGGGGGCTGTAGGTCTGGAGCGTAATCCGGGTGTGCCGGTGCAGGCGCGACAGCAGGTTCACGAGCGGCGGCCCCCGGTTGCCGGGATCCGCCGGACGGAAGCGTCCGCGGCACTCTTTGGAATAGCGACCAACCTCTCCTCCCACCTTTCACAAGCGAGCAAACCGGCGCGTCCGAATCACGCTTGACCTCAATGCTCACAACTTGCGAGTAACAATCATTATATAGGCAGGCCGGGCGAATCAGACCCGGTTCTTCCTGGTTTGGACCGTCTCGAAGATGCCCAACATCTGGCGGGCCGCCGCGGACCAGGTCAGCCGCCCTGCCGCCGCAATCCCCGCCGCACCCAGCCTCCACCGCAGTTCCGCCGATTCCAGGACAGCCGCCAGCGATCGGGTCAATTCGGCTTCGATTGGTTCAATAAACAGCCCCGCGCCGGCGAGCAGCTCTGGCAGCGGACTGGCCTTCGTCGCGATCACCGGGCAACCGCACGCCGCCGCTTCCACGGCAGGCAATCCAAAGCCCTCCATGAACGAAGGCAGCACGAGGACCTCGGCCAGGTTCAGAAGTACAGCCAGTTCGCTATCCGGCACGAATCCGGCAAAGAGGACACGGCTCGCCACCCCTTTGGAATCAACCAGCGACCGGATGGCCGAGTAGTGAGCTGCTGGAAGACCTCCCGCTGGTAGTCGCCCACCAGGACCAGCCGTACGGTTTCGTCCTGAAGGGAAGCGAAGGCTCGAACGAGAGCGTCCAGATTCTTGTGAGGGCTGAAGCCACCCACGTAAACCACAAACCGCTGCCCGTCTGTGAGTCCAAGCGAACGAAGCAGCGGGGTCAACGCCGGGCGGTCCAGCCGCCGGAACGCTGCGTCACTTGCTTCACCGGCCAGGAAAACGCGGTCTTCCGGCAGGTGGAACCGGTCCAGAATGCCGCGTTTCGCATACTCCGAGACGGTCACCACCGCGTCGGCCTGCCGGCGCGCCCAGGCTACTTTCAGGTTCCAGAACAGCCGCGCGGCCGGCGACGGCACGGTGAGATGCGGAAACGTCTCGGCGATCACGTCGTGGATCATCACCAGCCGTGTCGCCCGGCCGGTCACGGGCACATAGCTGTAAACCGTTGGAAAGAGGATGAGATCAAACCGGGGATCCGACAGCAATCGGCTTAAACGACACATGTCGCCCACCGACCGCCGCCCTGCCGCCGAAGCAGCAAGCGCCGCCGGCACCCGCGCGCCCGCCACCCGCACCTCGCAACCCTCCGGAAGGGACCCCGGTTCCGGCTGGTAGTCGAAGCACAAAGTGTACTGATTGCGGTGGTCTTCCTGGAGCAATGCCCGCATCAGCGACCGCAAATGACGGCCATACCCGCGGCCGTTCAGCCAGCAGGCGGCCTCCACGGCGATCTTCACGGCCGGGCTCCCCGGCGGCAGACATAGACGGTGCCGTCACCCAGCGTCCCGGGGAACTCGCGAACCACCCGGTAGTCCTGGCTCACGATCCGCCAGGTCTGTGGATCCCAGGCTTTCAGATGGACAGGTAAGGTATAAACCAGCCATTCCGCGGGCTTGACCCGGTAAGAGTCGAGAAATGCCTGGTCGTTCAAGGGCCGTGCCCACTGGGGCGCATACCAGGCGTACGCGCTGGCCGCCAGTCCGACTGCGGCGACGGGTTGATGGAACTGCTCCACATAATCCCGGGCGCCTGTAAAGTCCTGTTTTGGATAGCGATAGACTCGGGGCACGGTGAGGGCGGAGGCCAGGATCATCAGCCCGGCCAGCGCCAGCCCGGCTTGAGGGGGCAGCCGCAGCAGTTCCACCGAACGCAATGCGCCGTGCATGGCGATGAGCAGCGCAAACCCCATGCAAAAGAAGAAGAAACGCGGCCAGAGGTTGTGGCCAAGCGCCAGCATCAGACCGCCGCTGAGTACGCCCGGCAGCACGAACGCCCAGGCGGCCGCCGCATTGCGGCGATGCAGATCCAACCAGCCAAGCACCATGACGAGGGCCCCCACGGCCAGCACGGCCACCGAAGAAAAGCCGAGTTTCAGGCTCCGATCGCCTCGCGGACCACCCAAAGAGGGTCGGTCCACTCGGATGGGAGGGAAACCTCGCCCAGTCCGGTCCGGAGGAATTCCGGCAGCGCGAGGGCGTACAACTGCAGTGCGAGGGTTCCTGCCAGAAACATGGAAGCAAACGGGACCCACCAACCGTCCCGGCGCCAACCGCGCTGCTTCACCAACTGAGCGAGAAAGATCATGCCGTGACTGGCCAGGACGAACGCCATGGTGAGGTGCGTCCAAAGCCCCAGGGCTCCGCACAGTCCGTAGAGAATCCACAGCCGCTGGCTGCCGCGCCGTTCCGCTTCCACCCAGAGCCAGGTGGCGAGCAGGGTAAAGAAGAGCAAGCCTGAGTATCCCCGCGCATTCTGTGAAAACCAGATATGGTGATAACTCACTGTCATCAACGCGGTGGCCAGCAGAGCTTCCCGTTCGCCAGCGACCCGGCGGCCCAGCAGAAACAGCGCCCACAAGCTGCCGACTCCGAAAAAGACGGCAGGCAGACGAACAGCCCACTCATTCAAACCAAAACAAACCACACAGATTCGTGCCAGGACCGAAAACAGCATGTGCTGATTCTGGAAGCGAAGCTCGTCAGGATGATGTTCAACGGTGGGCTGATGTTGTCCATCACCGCGAAGATCTCGTCCATCCAGAGGCAGGAATTCAGGTGGATGAGCCTCAGCACCAGGGCCAGGACGGTCAGTAGGCTCAGAGGCAGCCAGGGCAAGGGTTGCCGTTCCACCGGGTTGGACTGCAGCCGCGGCCGCCTAATGCTCCAGAGAATCAGCAGAATGGCGTGAAAGGCCAGCAGGCTCTTAAAGATAGCGGACCCGGAGGTGAGCGATCCCGGAGATCTTCCCAACAGCGATTCCAGTGCGGACGAGGGGGTCACGGCTGCCCCGAGCAGCAGGACAAGCCCGATTCCGAGTGGGCCGCGCTTCACGCCACGGTCCCGTCTTCATGGGGATGCGACTGCCGGGTGAGCAACCCCCAGGCCTCGCCGAGGCACCAGGGCGTCGCGAACAGGAACATTACCGGCATGCAGCTCAACCAGGTAAGGAATCCCCGGCCCGTGCGGACCGCACGAATCCCCGGACGCACTACCAGCAAAGGCGTAATCAACGGAACCGCGAGGATGTACACCCACCGCATGAGCGGGGATACCCACCGGGCGCGGGCCGCGCCGAAGATCCGGCCCCAGGCAAAGCGCTCGGTCATCATGGAACTCAAATCGATCGGGCCGCGGTCCTGGTAGACCAGGATACGCGGGCATTGCCACAGAACATGGCCACGGCGCTGCAACTCCCAATTGACGGTGACCTCGTTATAGCGGTCGGTCCAGAGGTGTTTTACTTCTTCCAGGGCGGATCGCTTATAACCGGTATTCACGTCCGTGAGGTAGTCCGCCGGCCCCTCCGGCAGAGGGAGCTGATAGCGTCCGAAATCAAGCAGATAGACCGCCCAATTGGCGAGGCTGGGACGCCGGTTTTCCACCGCGCCGCCGATGGCGGCATGGGGGAGACGGTGCGCTTCCAGCACCTGGTCACACCAGTCCGGCGCCGGCGCGCCCCAATCCTGGACCAGGGCGATCACCTCGCCTTTCGAGGCTTTCAAGCCCTGCGACGCCCGCCGGTCGAAGAGTTCGTGTCGCGCGGTGACGGTTCCGGGCTTGGATTGCGTAACGGCGCGGCCCAGATCCAGGAACCGGATTTCGGGAAAGCGCCGCTGGAACGAGGTCATGTCCCGCATGGAATCGTCGAAGGGGAGCAGGATCTCGACATCCTTGCCGCGAGTTTGGGGCACGAGCGCCTCGAGACAGCATGACAGCGTCTGCTCGTCACCCACAACGGCCACGACCACAGAAAGCCGGATCACTGCCTGGAATCGCTTTCCGATCGCTTGCCAAATAGGTCGGCGCCGTGACCTGCTGGAGCCTCTGACGTTCGCATGAAGCTCTCCATTTTCGCACGACTTCGCCGGCGGCCGAAGGCGCGGCCACTCCCGCCAAATCCAGCTTGAAAACAAAAGATTGAGGCAGCATAATCTCAGCTACTCCATACTGGATCGCTGAACACAGAAAGACATATCCATGAATCGATTGCCTTGTATCTTGACCTGCCTGGGTCTGCTCAGCCTGAGCACCCCCATCCAGGCTGCTTCGGAGAAAGAAAAGAAGGAAGAGAAGGAAGCGCTGAAAGCCTGCGCGCAAGCGGTACTATCTGGAATTCGAAAGGTCGCCGATGTCCGCGACTCGCGGTTTCTCGGCAAAGTGCAGGAGGAAACGGCGGTCTGCCGGGGCGGACAGAGGGCGCTGCAATTCCGCAACACGCCCTGGGTGGACTGGTCGAACTACTGGGGCACCGGCGATATGTCCACCAAGCTGCCGGGGCTGATTCTTAAAGACGCGCCCAGCAAACGAGGCGTTCGCGGCGCGCTGCTCGACCTGGAATTCCAGCGAATCGAGCTGATCAAGTTCAACCTGTTCGAGAACAGCGGCACCTACAAGGAGTACATTGTAGGCCGCGATGGGGTCGGCGGTCCGGCGCTGAAGCGCTGGGATGCCATGCGCCTGCCGTCTTCCAGCCCGTTCTACGCAGCGGTGGGCGGCGATGGGCAGCAGGCCTGCAAAGGCGACCTGATCAGGGCCCGCACCCTCACCGGGGTCTGCAACGACGTGCTGAATCCGGCCATGGGTTCCGCCGGCCAGCTCTTCGCCCGCAATGTGGAGTTTGAGACGACATTCCCGGACCTGAGCAACGACCAGCTCGCCCGGAATCGCCATGGCGACCGTCTGGGCCTGTTGAAACCGGATCCGCAGGTGATCAGCCGTAAGCTGTTTACGCGGCCGCAGAGCAATCCGGACGCCTGCCGCGAGGGCTTTGGCATGCCCGGAATGCCCGCCGATGCGAATTGCGATTACAAGAAGGCTCCGTTCTTCAATGTCCTGGCGGCCTACTGGATCCAGTTCATGACGCACGACTGGTTCTCCCACATGGATGAGGGCCACAACGCGAATGAATACATGAAGGTCGGCTGCGAGTCACAGAAGGTGAATGGCGTGGAAACGCCGCTCTCCGAGGAGGACGCCAAACGCCTGGGCTGCCGCCCGGACGACCGTGTGGACAAGGGCTTCGTCGCCAACGGAGCGCCG
Organism: Paludibaculum sp.; assembly: GCA_049841055.1. GTDB lineage: Bacteria > Acidobacteriota > Terriglobia > Bryobacterales > Bryobacteraceae > Paludibaculum. The sequence continues at coordinate 13,784 of JASGIE010000170.1, forward strand.
CCGGAGAAGTTCACAAACGGCGGACGGGAGTACATGACCCGTGCGCCCAAGGTCATGGCCAACAACAGCACCGCCTGGTGGGATGCGTCACAGATCTACGGCTACGACGAGCGTTCTCAGAAGCGCGTGAAGCGCGATCCGTCGGACCGCGCCAAACTGCTGCTGGTCAGCGCCGGCGGCAAGCCCGGCTATCTGCCCGTATTCGACGCAAACGATCCCATCAGCCCGCAGTGGACCGGCCAGGAGACCGCGGCCTTTCCGGACAACTGGACCATCGGCCTGAGCTTCCTGCATACCGTCTTCACTCGGGAGCACAACGCCTTTGTCGACGAGTTCCGCAAACTGGCTGCGAAGAAGCCCAACGACGATTCCGGGCTGCGGAACCCGGCCGACCCGAAGAAGAAAATCGCCTATAAGGACGTCACTCCGGACGAATTGTATGAATGTGCCCGACTGGTGGTGGCCGCCGAGATCGCCAAGATCCACACCACGGAATGGACGCCGCAGCTTCTTTACGACGAACCACTCTATCTGGCCATGAACGCAAACTGGAGCGGCCTGCTGGGCAACAGCGGCAGCGAAGTCTCCAAGGTTCTGAACGAGATTGTGACGAAGAACTTCGGCAAGTCGGACAACGTCAAGAAAGCCACCTCCTGGTACTCGGTCTTCGCCAGCGGTCCCGGCATCTTCGGCCTGGGCAGCAAGGCGAAGGGCTACGACATGACAAAACCGGAGTTCCTCAACGGAGGCGTCAACCACTTCGGCTCGCCGTTCAATTTCCCCGAGGAGTTTGTCACGGTCTATCGGCTCCACCCCCTGCTGCCGGACCTGATCGAGTATCGCGAACTCGACAAGGACCCCAACAAGATCGCCAGCAAGATTCCAATCATCGAGACCTTCGAAGCCAAGGCCACGCCGATGATGGATGAGCGCGGAGCCGCCAACTGGGGCATCAGCCTCGGCCGCCAGCGCCTAGGGCTGCTCACCCTGCAGAATCATCCCCAGTTCCTTCAGAACATCACCCTGAGCCGCCTGGACAGCCCGACGAAGAAGCTGGACCTGGCGGCCCTCGACCTCATCCGCGATCGCGAGCACGGCGTTCCGCGCTTCAACGAGTTCCGCCGCCAGTACGGTCTGCGGCAACTTACCAGCTTCGACGATTTCGCCGATCCTCATCTGGCAGCCGATTCTTCGCAGAAGGCGGAACAGCTCAAGATGACCGCGCTGCTGCGGGAAGTCTACGGACAGCACGTGTGCGACGCCTCGAAGGTGATCACCAGTGCGCAGAAGAACGACGACGGCACGCCGATCAACGACTGCCTGGGCAAACCGAATGGGAGCACTGTAGACAACATCGAAGACGTGGACACGGTGGTGGGCTGGTTGGCGGAGTACACCCGCCCGCACGGCTACGCCATCTCGGAAACGCAGTTTGTCGTGTTCATTCTGAATGCTTCGCGCCGCCTCTTCAGCGACCGCTTCTTTACCTCCAGTTTCCGCCCCGAGTTCTACACGACATTCGGTGTCGATTGGGTGAATCGCAACGGCCCCGGCGGCGAAGTAATGGAAAAAGGCGAGCCGAATGGACACAAACAACCGGTATCGCCATTCAAACGAGTACTGCTACGCACGGTACCGGAACTGGCTCCGGAGCTGGCCAACGTAGTGAACACGTTTGACCCCTGGAATCGCGAACGCAGCGAGTATTACAGCCTGGAGTGGAAGCCGCGGCCGGGCGCCGAACAGGACCCGGCCTTCACCAAACCTTAATAACTGCCGGCCCGCCTGCGGAATGGACGGCTGTTGCAATCAATCAATGGCCGTCCCTCTAAAAATCGCTTTGTGAATTCGAGGCACCCTGGCTAGAATGCGGTATGCGCTGGGCGACGTGGGGCTTGTATTGTGTCTTCTCTTTTGGCGGATTTCTGGTGGCACAGACCGTGCCGGGCGGGGCGGCCGCCACGGAGACGGGTTGCATTCCACCGGTGATCCATAGTTTTTCCGCCTCACCTCAGGCACTGGCGGCGGCCGGGACAGCCACGGTCCGGTGGGATGTCGAGGGGGCGGAGACTATCTCGCTCACCAGCGGTGACAAAGGACTGCCCGCGCAAGGCAGCCAGGAGATCGAACTCGCCGCCAGCCGCGAACTCCGGCTGATAGCCGTGAACGCCTGCGGGGAGCAAACGGCGGCTCTGGAGGTTGCTACCGGCGCGCCGGTGCTGCTCTCGGCGGGCCGGGATTCGTCGGTCGGCCCCTCGTCCCTCAGCCCGGGCCAACTGCTGGCGGCGAAATTCGACAATCTGACGAATCCGGCGCTGGTCGATGTGCTGGTCTTAACCGCACCCGATGGCGAGAAGCGGGCGATCCAAATCTATAACTCCACGGCGGACGGCACCCTGTATGCGCTCGCGCCCTTCTGGCTGGACGTCAATCTGGACAGCGGCTATCGCACCGGCACCTTCCAGCTCAGCGCCAGGCTGGCTAACGGCACCTCGACCGGCAGCGTGCCCCTGACGATAACCGCGCTCCAGTTTTCGGGCGACCCCGTCGCCGAGTTTCGCCGGTCGCTCGACGCCTTGTCCGCCTCTGTTCAGGAGTCCTACGCAACCCTGCGCGGAGCCGGCCAAAGCTCGTTTGTCGATGTCATCCAGCCGTACATGGCCGCGCAGGAAGCAGCGCTCCGGCAGGCGGCCGATGCGGTGGCAGCCGGCGGCACGGGCACGCTGTACTGGGGCACGCCCACCACGACGACGGCCGACGCCGTGAGCGTGACTGTCACCCGCCAGGACTTCGTGGAGCTGGCCGCCCTGCAGTTCAACACCTCGCAATCGCTACAGCAGCTGGGCACGGTACAAGGCACCGTCAAGGTCAACGGAGTAGCCATCCGATCCGCCGACGCGGAACGCGAGGCCGGCACGTGCCTGCGGCTCACACGGCCCCTGGTTCCGCTCTGCAAGTCGGTTTCGATCAAGAAGAAGTCGGAGGCGGCAGCGTCTGAAATGCTGTCGGACTTCCTCACTTCTCAGGGCGCCCCGAGCGGCACCGATGCGGAGATCCAGGCATGGATCAAAAAGCAGCTGGCGAAGAAGGCACTCGGCGCGGCGTTGAAAAAGATTCAGACCTGGCTCACTCCACTGGAAACCCTCTGTCTGATCGCACCCATCCGCCTGGACCGGTTTGACGCCGATCCGACGTTCATCGCTTCAGCCCGCGTCGAGTCGGAAGCCACGAAGGTCGCGCTGAAGGCGTTCATGACGCCGGAAACCACCGCCGACGGCATCGCGGACTACCTGGAAAAACAGGAGGCCAAAGCGCTATCGGACCAGCTCAAGCTGAAGGGCGTGGCCGCCTCGACGGCCCAGAAGATGATTCAGGCCTTCCTCAAGCTGGAGAACTACGGACTGGATGTCCAGCTGGCGAAGGCGGTGGAAGCCGCCTCCGGCATCAAGCCGAACGACTCCGTGCAGGTGGGGCAGTGCGACCTGCAACTGGTCTATCCGAAGCGAAACGGCCCTGGCACCGCTACCAACCCTAATTCCGGGGTCGTACCAGGCTATAGCCGCTTGCAGTTTGCCACCGGCCAGCCGTTCGGGCAGGATGACTACTACCTGATGGGCCTCAAACCGGGGCCGGAAACTCTTTGCATCGCACCGTACATCCTGAATTTCGTTTTCCATGAAGCGGCCGAGATGTCCAAGGGCAGCCTGCTGAAATCCGCCTGCCCCTTTGCGGCAAACCTGAACGGACCGCGCGGCGCCGGCGAGCCCGCGCCGGGGCCGATCTACTCGGACGATCTCTCGGTGGGCGTCCGCGGCAAGCTCGTGCAGGTCTATATCGGCAATGCCATTGTTTCCCCCTTCGCCACGCACACAAACCAGGGGATGACGCCAATGGCGCGGGTGGGCGCCCCCTACATGCAATCGGCGACAGATGGACTGGCCAGCGCCTCCATCGACTTCCACCAGACTTCGAACTCCACCTGGGAAGGCACAATCATGGCGAGCATGGTCTCCATCCCGAATCCAGGCGGCGGACAGTCGCCTCACCAGGCGTCGTCGCAACTTACCGTCTTCTACGAGAATCCGGAGAACCGCGCCGATTCCCAGCGCATTCGGATCACCGCCACGAACAACGGGGACAACCACTGCTTCTTCCCCACCGGCCTCTATGCGGGAAAGAAGAGCGCGGGCGCCAACGGCTTCGGTTCCAGCTCCTACTCGGTGGATGCGCCGGGAGCCACCAGCGGCAATTTCACCATCACTGCCGACGCGATGTACCGCAATCCGGGCGAATCGGCTGTCTGCACCTCAACGGTCAAGCTGGAACTACTGGATCAGTGATCCTGCGCCAACAGCCGCACAGGTCCAAACAAGCCGGAGCGCAGAGGCTCGAGCTCGGTCCAGGGCCGTTGGCCTGACGTAGTGATGTTGGTGCTCGTGATGCGCCGGGCGGCCGGCAAATGAGAGTCGCCCACCAGCCGGTTGTACCAGGTGTTCGTGACTTCGACCTCCAGTTCGTTGGATCCATCCTTCAAGGCGGAAGCGCAGTCCACCTGGAACGGCGCAGTCCAAACGATGCCCAACGATTTGCCGTTGAGCCACACCTCGCCGATGGTCCAGAGGTCGCCCAGGTCGAGCAGGACCCTGCCGGCCTTGCCGGCCGTACCCGCGGGCACCTGGAAGGTCTGGCGGTAGCGGGCAGAGCCGGAGAAGAACTTCACCCCGGCATCGGAGCTGTCCGTCCACGAGTCCAGCTTATTCATCACGACGGAAGCCGGCGCCCCGAGGTCCTTGTCGAAGTCGACGTTCCAGGATCCGGTGAGGGCCAACAGTTCCCGGAAGCCGGGTTTGGGTATGGCGGTCACGCCGCTCTTCGCAAGCCGTCGAAAGACGACAAAGGTGGATCCGTTCCGGTCCAGCGCGAGCGGAACCTCGACGGACTGCGCGGCGGCCGTATAGCCGGGCGCGTCGGCAATCGAGGAGGAGACGGGATCCCACAGCTCCGGCACACGCTGCGGCACGCGAAACTTCGCGGTCGCCTTCACGGCCGTGGTGGTGGTGTTGCGCACGAAGTAAATGTCCGCATCGGCGGTGCGGCGATGAGTAAAGTCCAGAGTGGAAGGTGCCGTGAAGTCCGGAGCGATCTTCATGGCGTTGAGAACCTCACTCACGGGCTTGCCCCAGATCACGCGGCCCTTGCCATGCGCGCGCTCACCAGCGGCGGGCACCGTCCCTGAGCCCCAGAGTTGATCCGCCAACGCGCGGACCTTGGCATCACTTTGGGGATAGCCCTCCAGCCCTACCGCGTGACGAGGCTTCGGCCCCAACACCGTGGCCCCCTCGGCCACCAGCTTCTCGATCCTGGCCAGAACAACCGGGTGCGCCTCGACGGAGTCCGGCAGCACCAGCAGCGCGTAACTGGGCCCGTTCGGCACCGTCAGCCGGCCGTCCTTCACACTGAGCCGGTTTAGAATCACGTCGGAGTTTGTGACGTCATAGTCGTACCCGGCAGGGTCGAGCTGCCGCGGCGGAATGAACTTGTAGCCGCCGTCGCCATAGTAGTAGAGGATGTCGGCCACGAAATCGCCTCGTTGCAGCAGGAACGACGATCGCGCGAGATAGTCGACAAAGGGCCGGGCCTTCGGCCACCATGTCACGTTTCGATTGATGTGCGTTCCCGCAACATACGCCCAGCCGGGCTTGCCGGCCTGCGGCGCGTTATGAGCCCAGGTGTGCCACACGAAGTGATTTCCGCCTTCGACGAAGACACGGTCGGCGCTCCACTTGATATCCTGCGGACCCTCGCGCCACTCCTCGAACGATGTGAATGACTCCAGGTTCACGCGCGGTTTGTTGTAAAGATGCCCGGCCGAGGCGGTCTCCTTGACTACCCAGAGACCACTCACATCCGGCCACCAGGGCCAGAACTCACCCTGGATGTCGTCCACCGCGTTGTTGGCCGCCAGCGAATCAACGGGCACATTGTGGATCGGCGGCCCGGGCCCACCTGCCTCCGACTTGATGGTGAGACCGGCCTTGTGCGCGGCCTCGCGGGCGGCGACGTAGTACGCGTCGATGAGCACCTCGCTGAGCGTCTTGCGGTAGTCGAAGAGGAAGCGCTCCGTCTGGTCTTCCGTCCCGACACGCGCACCGAAAACGGCCGGCAGATAGGGCTCCATGGCGTAGCCGCGACGCCGTTGGAACTCCTGCGTGAAGGTGGGCGACCATACCGGGCCACGCACCTCGTAGCTCGCCAGATAGAGATTTCCGATGCCGCTCTTGCTCAGGTCGCCAAAAGTCTCGCGCAGCCGGGCAATGACGTAGTCCATGTGGGCCCGCGTCGCTTCGGCACTGAGGTGATCCGTAGCCCAGCCATCGGAGTTGGGACTGGGCACCTTGAGCCGTTCGCCGGTGTTCATGCAGACAAAGCGGAGAATTGTCCAGTGGCCAGGCGGCGCGGTCCACTTCAGGTGACCCTGGGCATCGACGTGAGCGGTGACATTCACCAGCTCAGTGGCGGAGCTGAACAGAAACGGCGGCAGTCCGGCGGAAGAGAATACTCCGCCAGGACCGGTCGTGCTGGCGTCGTTGATGTTATCGACGTTCCAGGCGCCGTCGTAGCCGAGCGGTGTTGGTCCGCGAAGGACGAGAGCTCCGTTGCTGTAGCGATTAGCGGCTCGCGCCGCGGCGACATTGAGGCCCTCGTCATTGAAGAGAGAGAACTCGCCGAGGGTCCAGCGCGGTCTGGCCGCGTCGTGTCCGCTCAGCAGCCGCAGCCGGATGTACTGAGCGCGCGTGCCCGCGGGCAGGGGGAACTTCTTCGGTCCCGGGCCGGGATCCAATGTGCCGCGCAGAACCTCCTGAAAATCTTCCTCCCGCGCACCCGTGGTGGAGACCGCCAGGCTGAATTCCTTCGTTGGGGTCATGGTGGCAGCCAGATCCGCGGGCGCTTTGGCGTCCCCGTTGTCGAGCACGGCTTCTTTCAAGACGTGAACCCTGTTCGGTTCCAACCGCAAGACCAGCTCATGCCCGGGGCTCCGTTTTGCATCTCGTACGGCGAGCACCGCAACATCCCTCCAGAAGGCCGGCTTGCCGTCCGGCCCCTTGGGTGCGGCCGGTGTCGCCATAGGGAACGGCAGAAGCACATCGACCGACTTGCCGCCTTCCACGGTGGTCTCCGTCGGATAGAGTCCCATGCTGGCGTGGCGCGGCTCGATCCAATGTCCGCCCAGATCCCAACTGCTGATGACGGAGAAGTCGACGGGCAGGCCGAGGGAGCGAGCCTGGTCCACCGACTTCTTCATCTGCGCCATCCACGCCGGACTCAGAAAGGCCGGGCCCGCGGGTGGACGTGCGTTCTTATCCCCGCCCGCGCCCATGTCGAACAGGAGCAGTCCGCCGAAGCCCATGTCCTTCATGGCCTGCAGGTCCTTCTGGGCGGAGGGGGGATCCACAAAGCCGTTCATCCAGAGCCAGTAAACATCGGGCCGGGCCATGGGCGGAGGATTGCGGAAGCCTTGCTCCAGCGAAGGAGCCGGCTGCGACTGCGCCCACATCGCCGCGGCGGAAAGGACGCTCACTACCAGTAACGGAGATTTCATACGTGGTTCTCCCGAGCATTACGGCTATCCAGCATGGACACGCCTAAACAGTGACGTGTTCGATTCCAAGGGCGGTGGCGATGCGTGCCAGGGTCTGCGCGCGGTGCCCGATACCCAGAGCAAAATGATGCGTGGGGCCGGCGGCCACCCAGCGCTTGAGGAACGTGCGTACATCGGGTTCGAAGAACCCTCGCGTGTTCGTGTTGCCGGTGGCGGGAATCGGCCCGTGGACACTCTGACCCTCCGCCAGCACAAACTTGAAGCGGCCCTGCGCGGTGAGCCCGATGCTCAGCATCGTGATGGGCCCGTCCTTGATGCGGAACTCCACGCTGGCGCCATTGCCCGGCTTGCCGTGGTACTTGGTCAGGCTGCGCAGTACCGGTTTGCCTTCCGCGATGTTGATGTGGTGCGGGCCGTCGTGACCCACCAGCACAAAACCTTCCTTGAAGTCGATGGGGTGGAACTCGGCGAAGCTGCCGCCGATGTCGATGCGGTCCATCAGCAGCATGGCCAGGCAGGTCTTCAGATCGGACTCGCCGCACATCGGGAAGCCCGCCGCCGTCAGCAGCGAGTTGCCGACAATCAGGTTGGTCACGATGGTGCGCAGCTCGCTGCCTGGCTCGCCCTCATAGTAGTAGGCGAGGCCGTCCAGTTCGTGATGTTCGACGAATTTGTCGAGTGTCACCGCCACACGCGCGGCGGTGGTGAGGTGTTCATCCGTCAGGCGGCGCGTCAGCGGATCGGAGCCCGGGTCCGGAGTGTCGAACAGATCCAGGATCTCCTCCCGCTTCTCATCGATCTCCTCCCCGGTGACGTCACGCGACAGCCGCAGCAGATCGTCAGCTTCCGTCTGGACGATGTGGCAGCCGAAGGCCGCGGTGAGCGCGGTCTGGTCGGTCTGCATGTCGAGCATGTGCTCGATGGGATGGCCGAAGTGGCCGATGCGTGCGCCGCGTACGGCCTTCAACGCCTTCGCCACATCGCACCAGTCGGCGATCTCCGCATCGGCCTGAGGATCGTTCTCCAACGTGCCGAGGATCACCTCCGGCGCCGGCTTCCCCATGCGAATCGCGACACCGGTGAACTCGGGCACGGAGCAGAAGTCGTCGTTGACCAGCTGCATGTAGGTGGTGGCGTTGGCGTAGTCCAGCGCCGCCAGCGGCTGCAGAGCCACCAGAACGATGGGCACATCCAGGCTGCGCACGATGATGCCGAACGTGGCCGAAGTCGCGTAGGTGACCATGTCGCAGAACACCAGGTCGAGATCGGCCGCCTTCAGCCGGGCGGCGAGCGCGTAGGCGTCCTGAGCCTTATCCACGATGCCGAAGTTGACGACCTCCACCCGATTGCCCTGGATCTTACTGTCAAGTACGTTCAGCTTGTTGCGCAGCTCATCCAGCAGCCCCGGGAACTGCTTCCAATAGACGTGGTAACCGACTCCAAAGAGGCCGACCCGCGCGGTGCGCGGCTTGCGGCGAGGGACTCTCATGCGATTTCTCCTAATGCGGCATGGGGCCGCGGGCGGTGTCCGGAGGCCAGCACGGCCCAGGCGATGGGGTACAGAATGGCGGACACCAGAAAGACAGGGGCGAACGAGTAGTGGTCGACGACAGGACCGGTCACGAGGTTCGAGAGCATTGCGGCGATGCCGCCGCAGGTGCCGGTCAACCCGACAGCCGTCCCCACCTCGCGCGGCGCGACGGTGTCGCCGATCAAGGTGATGAAGTTGGCGATCCACACACCGTGGGCCATCATCAGCAGCGACATCAGTCCGATGGCGATGGGTGCTGTTGGCGCCGAGGAGGCCAGCCAGGAGGCCGGAGTGACCAGCGCGGCGATCAGCATCATAGTCATGCGTGCGCGCCGCGGCTCCCATCCGCGCTTCACCATGAGATCCGATACCCGCCCCGCGGCAATGTTCGTGATCCCCAGCGCGAAGAATGGGATCCAGGTAAGCGAGCCGATCTCATCCAGCGAGAGGCCGCGCTCCCGCGACAGATACTGCGGAATCCAGAACATATAGAAGTAGAAGACGGGATCGAAGAAGAACCGGGCCAGCAGCAGGCGTCGCACTTCCGGCCGTGCCAGTAGGGAGCTGAAGCTGACCGTCTCGGCCGCGCGGCTGGTCTGACGCGGCAGTTCAACACCTCGAAGCGCGAAGAGCCATGCCGCCAGCCACGTTAGGCCAATCAGGGCGGTGCCGAGGAACGCGCCCCGCCAACCAAGGACGCCGGCGGCCCACGCGGTCAACGGCGGTGCGATCACCGCCCCAAACGCGGAACCGCCATTGGCAAAGCCGACAGCCAGGGCGCGCTGCTCCGGCGGAGTCCATTCCACGGCCCCTTTAGTGACCGCGGGAAAGCAGGCGCCTTCGCCGACGCCCAGGAAGAATCGGGACACGCCCAGGGTCCACGCACCCGCTGCGAGCGAGTGAGCCGCGCTGGCCAGCGACCAGATGCCCACCGACAGCGCCAGTCCGAGTTTCGTACCCAGGCGGTCCATCAACCGGCCCCCCAGCGAGAACATCACCGTGTAGCTGAGAACGAAGGCGAAGACGACCCTCGAGTACGCCGTATTGGTCATCTGAAATTCGGACATCAGCTTCGGCGCCAGGACGCTGAGCACCTGGCGGTCCAGGAAGCTCAGCGCGGTGGCGCAGAACAGGAGCCCGCAAAGGAGCCAGGCTCGGGTTGGGGTCAGCGGTTTCAGAAGTAGAACCTCAGCGCGAACTGCATGATGCGCGGGCCGCGCGCGGCCGTGAAAGCTCCAAAGTTGGTGTTCACCTGGTTACCCGACGCGTCGAAGCGGGCCGTCGTATCCAACCCGCTGAACTGCGTGTGGTTGAACAGATTGTAAGCCTCGGCGCGGAACTGCAGTTTCATCGATTCCCGGATGGGGAAATCCTTGAAGAGCGACATATCGAAGTTGTTCACGCCCGGCCCGCGAATCTGCGTAGTGGCCGAATTGCCCACCGTGCCGACTGCCGGCCGCGCGAACATCTCTGTCTTGAAGTTCCTGGCGAAGGTCCGCTCGCTCTTGGGCAGCACCGCATCGCCCAGAACCACGACGCGCGCGCCCTGGGTGGCCGAGCCGGTGATGTCCAGCGAATTGGTGGTGGCATACCCGATGCCCAAGGGGGATCCACTAATGAAGCTGGTGATGCCCGAGAGCTGCCAGTCGTGCAGTGCGTATTTCGCAACCCTCGATTGCACGGGAGCCTTGGGCAGATTCCACACCCAGTCCAGCTTGAAGATGTGCGTCCGGTCGAAGCTCGCCAGACCGTAGTTCCACACTCGTACAGGCACCTGGACACTGACCCCGGTCGTGTCGAAGTCGGCATAATCCATCGCCTTTGACCAGGTCCACGACAAGCCGAACTGCACGCTTTGCGTGAAGCGGCGGCGTGCCGTCACCTGCATGGAATGGTAGTTGGACGAACCCGCCGGCTCGCTGAGCAGGATGTCGTTGTAGCCCTTCAAAGGACGCAGAAACGCCGAAGCCAGGGGAGTGGTGGGGTTCGAAGGATCCGCATTCGCCGCCTGGAAGTTGGCGCCCAGGGGGATGGGATTCAGGTTGCGCCGCCACAGCAGATTGCGCCCCAGCGATCCGATGTAGCCGACATCCACCACCGTCTTGAATCCGATGTCCTGCTGCACGCTGAAGCTGTAGTTCACCACCTTCGGCAGCTTATCGGTACGGTCCAGTCCATTCACACTCTGTGGGAAGGTCGCGCCCGAGGAGGACAGCAGCGAGCCGATCGTCGAATAGTACACCGTCGGATTGCTGACAATCGGCAACTGGGACGAGAACAGAACGTAGTTGTCCGACATGTTGGGCCGATTGTAAAACATGCCGATGCCGCCCCGGATGGCCGTCTTCGCATTTCCGAACACGTCATAGGCGAAACCGAATCGCGGACCCACACGCAGCCCATACGTATCGATGAGCGACCGCGGATACCCATTCTGTCCCGAGACCGCCATCCCGTCCGCCGCGTCGCCCGTGCCTGGCGCAATCGCCCCGATCAGCGCCGCCGGGTAGGTCACGCCGGTGACCGGATGCACGCCGACCCGCACCCCGTTCACGCGCGTCGGCTGGATCAACTGCACGGCCTTCGCCGGATCATAGAGAGCGGAAGAGTACGACGACAGCTTGTCCGTCGACATGTAGATGGGCACCAGATAGTGAAAGCGAACGCCCAGTTCAAACGTGAGCCGGCGCGTCGCCCGCCATGAATCCTGTGCGAACCACTCCACCGCGTGTTGCCGGAAGTGCAGATAGACGCGACTGGAAGGCTCCGTGTACGTGCTGAAGACACCCAGCGCCGCGTTCGAATAGGCGTATCCCGTATTCAGAGGATTGTTCGTATCGTTGGCGAAGCTGAAAGCCCCGGCGAAGTTGCCGTCTCCATTCGAGCCCTGGTAGTTCCGCTCGATCATGATGCCGGCCTTCAGGGTGTGCGCACCCAGCGTCTTGGTGAGATTGTTCGTCAGATTGAACGCCTGCAGGTTCTGCTTGAAGGGGAAGCGGCCCTCCATGAAGAGCGATGCCGCGCTCGTGACACCGCCGAAGGTCGCGTTGGGGATGAAGTCCAGCGGATTCGCCGACGGGCTGAACTGCGCCGCCGTGTACCCGGCCGCCGCGCGAGTGTTCTTTTTCACTTCGTCATCCGTAGCGCTGTTGCCTTCCGGCCGCCGCGTGAAGCCCAGGCTCATCTCGTTGATCAGCGTGGGGCTCAGGATCCCCGTGTACCGCAGTACGTAGCCCTGACCGCGCAACTGATAAGTCTTCACAATCTGCGACCAGTTGGCGCCCGTATTCGTCAACACGCCGAAACCACCCGTCTGCCGGTCGAGGAAGGACGCGAAGGTGAACGCCAGCGTGTGCTTCGGCGTCAGGTTGTAGTCCATGCGCAGGTTCTCCATGCGCAGCGGCGTATCGTTCACGCTCTGCTCCACATAGTTGTACCGGCCCGCCGAAATTCCGCGGTCGTTGAAATTCGGCAGCGGAAAGACCTTCATCAGCGCCAGCCCGCTGGAATCCAGCCGATTGGAAGGGATCACGTTGCCCGGAAACTGCGCCTTCGTGTTTGGATCGATGACACTGATCACCCGGTTATTCAGGTCCACCGACTGAGAGAAGTCACCGGCCCGTTCCAAAGCCGTCGGCACAGTCAATTGCCGCACCGCCTGGCTCACCTTCAACGGCCAGAACTCCTGCGACCAGAAGAAGAACAGCTTGTCCTTGTTCTTGTTGAATCCGCCCGGCAGGACAACAGGGCCGCCGATGTTGTAGTTCCAGGTGTTGTAGCGATACCGCTGTTTGGGCGTCCCCAGGCGGTTGTTAAAGAAGTTGTTCGCGTTGAACTGCTCGTGCCGTTTGAAATACGAACCCAGCCCATGAAAGTCCTTCGCGCCCGACTTCGTCACCAGGTTGATCGTCGCCCCCGAACTCCGTCCATACTCCGCCGGATAGTTCGTCAACAACACCTTCACCTCGGCAATGGCGTCCTGGCCCAGTGTCACCGAGGAGTTGAAGTTGTTCCCCATCGGATTCGTGACCATGCCGTCCATCGTCACCGTGTTCGTGCTGCGCCGGTTGCCCTGCACATAGATGTCGAAGTTGCGGTCCATGCGCTCGGTGTCGCCGATACTGCCGCCGTCCACCACGCCGGGCATCAGCGACAGCAGGCTCATGGCGTTGCGGCTCTTCGTGAGCAGCCCTTCCAACTGAGAATTCGCGATGACCGACGCGCGCTCCGAACTCGCCACCTGCACCGCCACGCCTTCGGCGGTCACCGTCACCTTGTCCGCAATCGCGCCCACCTCCAGCGCAATGCGACCTACGGGCAGTGTCTCCGCCGCCGACAACATGATCTGCTGTTTCACCAGACTCTTGAATCCGGCCGCCGTCACCGTCAACGTATATTGACCCGGCTGCAGGCTTCCGAAGGTGAAGTCGCCGCGTTCGTCCGATTTCACCTGGCGGGCGACGCCGGTCGCGACGTGCACCACCGAGACGTCTGCATCAACGACAGACAGGCCACTGGGATCGACTACCGAGCCGACGATGGATCCAGTGATTGTCTGCGCCATGCACAGGAGGGCGCTTGCGGCCAGCAGCAGGAGCGCGGCTGCCGGCCGTCTGAGTCGAGAATACATTGCTCATCCTTTCCAGTGAACTGTTGGGTTCGGTTCGGTGCGGCGGTCATCGGCGCGCCGCGCCCGTCAGGTTGTTCCGGCGCAGAAATCGCTCGATGGCGCGCTGCACCCGCAGAGTATCGGCGTCCGTCCACGTGTGCCGTCCGTGTGCTCCGCCGTGGACCGTGATCAGTTCGTTGGACACATGGGCGCTACTCAGGGCCCTGTGCAGGTCAACGGACTGTTGATAGGAGATCGTTTTGTCCGCATCCCCATGGATGCTGAGAATCGGAGGCAGGCCCGGCTTCACCCAGGTCATCGGGGATAACTGGCGCGCCAGGGCGTGAATGTCGACCGCGTCCCGCAGCCACTTCCGCACCGAAGCCAGACTGCTGTCCAGCAGCGAGTTCAAATCCGTCGCGCCATAGTAGTTGATCACTGCGGCTGCCCGAGGCTCCGGCCCATCGTGTTCGGAGCATTCGATTCCACCCGACCCCATCGCCGTCAGCAGAGCCAGATGCCCGCCGGCCGAACCGCCGCTCACCACGACGCGGTCCGGATCCACGCCGTACTTCGCGCTGTTCTTCACCACCCAGCTGAACGCACACCGGCAATCCTCGACGCCCGCCGGAGCAGCCGCCTCACCCGACAACCGGTACTGCACCGCCACGACACGCAGCCCCAGTTGCAGATACGGCAGGTACCACAACACGTACTGTTCCTTGCTGCCGGTCTCCCAACCGCCGCCGTGAATGTAGAGCACCGTCGGACCCGGCTTCCGATCGTAGGGAATGTAGAAGTCCAGCTTCAGCTCGCGGCTGCCGATGCGCCGGTACACCACGTCGCGCTGCGCCGTGAACCGCTGACCCACCAGCGAGGCCCAGTCGCGATCCGAAGGCGCGGCCAGCGCCAGGGTGCTTGACCCTGCCAGCAACAAGATGTTCAAATATTGAACACTAACGTGCATCTGAAGCACTGTAGTTTTATGGCAGATTCATGAGGATGTCAAGAGAATTGGTGAGCAAAAAAGCAGTGAAGCCCGCCGGTCCCACCATGCTGGATAAGGGGCTCACAGTTCTCGAAGCGGTGGAGAAGGCCGACCATCCCGTCACCATCCAGGAGATTGCGGCTCTCACCGGCATCCAGAGACTGGCGGTCTATCGCCTGCTCACGACGCTGGAGGAACGCGGCTACATTCATCGCTCGCAGGACAAGCGCTACCGCTCCACTACGCGCCGCCGCCGTCTGCTCGTGGGCTACCTGGCGCCGCTCGACGGCAACCAGTTCCGTGTCGACGTGAAGGAGTCCATCGAGCGCGCCGCGGCCCGTGCAGGCAGCTACGTCATGCTGCGGCACAACGACGAGGAAGACACCGCAGCGGCCCTGAGGAACGCCCAGGAGCTAGTGGACGCCCGCGTCGACGTCGCCATGCTCTTCCAGCCGGTGGAGCGCCTCGGTTACATGGTGGCTGATCTCTTCTTCGGTGCCGGCATCCCCTTCATCACGGTCGAGCGCCCCATCCAGGGCGGCATCTATTTCGGAGCCAACAACTACCAGGCCGGGAAATTGGCCGGCCAGGCGCTGGGCCATTATGCGCGCGAGAAATGGCGCGGCCGCTTCGATCGCATCGTCCTGGTGGAAGGACCCAAAACCAAGACCAACGTCCAGGCCCGCCTCGCCGGTGTCTTAGTGGGACTCCAGGACGTACTCGGCCCCATCGCCGATTCCTCGGTCATCCATCTGGAGGGCGACGCCCATCAGGATTCCAGCAAACACCTGATGGCCAAACTACTGCGCCAACTCAAGCCGGGCACACGGCTACTGGTCTCCGGCTTCAACGACCTCAGCGCCATCGGAGCCATGGAGGCCGTGCGCGAAGCCGCTCGCGACCGCGACGTTGTCATCGTGGGGCACAACGCCGCCCGCGAAGGCCGCGGAGCCATCCGCCGCCGCGGCAACTGCCTGCTCGCGTCCGTTGCCTTTTTTCCGGAACGCTACGGCGACCGGCTGATCCGCCTCGCCTGTTCGATCGTCGACGGCGAGCAGGTGACCCCGGCCGTTTACACCGACCACGTAGTTCTGCACGCCGACAATCTGGAGAACTTCTATCCGGCCGCCACGGACCTGGTCTGATCGCGCCCTACTGCGCGGCCACGCCCAGTTCCTTCAGGATCCCGCCCGCCTGGTCCACGTCCTTCAACAGCCACAGGAAGAACCGGACATCGACGTTCACGTTGCGCGCCACATCCGGGTTGTAGCCGAAATCATTGGCCACGTTCTCCCAAACCCGGTCGAAGTTCAGCCCCACCAGTTCGCCGCGGCCGTTCACCGTCGGGCTGCCCGAGTTGCCGCCGGTCGTATCAGCGTCCGCCAGGAAATCCAGCGGCACCTTCGACGCATCCACCTTGGCTGCCGCCGCGACTACCTTTGCCGGTAGCTTGAACGGCTCCTCCCCCGTCTCCTTCTCCAGCATTCCCGCCAGCGTGGTTTGTGGCGTATAGATCACACCGTCCCGCGGAGCGTACCCTTTCACATGCGCAAAGCTCACCCTCAGCGTGGAGTTCGCATCAGGAGCCACCGGCTTGCCCGCATGGGCGATCACGGCCTTGCGCCACTCCGGCCGCAGCCGCGCCACCGCCCCGTCCTGCGTCCGCGACCTCTTCTGCCAGGCCCTAAGCTCTGGCTCCAGCGCGAACGCCAGGCCCAGCATCGGATCCTTACGCGCCTTCAACTGCTCCGTCGACTCGTTGAACATCTTCAGCCGCTCGTTGAGGTCCAGCACCTTTGTGCGGCCGTAGAGGAACTCCAGCGTCTCATTCACCTTGCTGTCGCCGAAAATCTTGTCGAACGCCTCGATCCGCTCTTCCGGCGCCAGCTTCATCGCGTGCGCCACCAGCGAGGCAAACAATGCCTGATCGGCCGCGCGGAAGTAGCTCTTCTGGTCGCGTTCCATAGTGGCCCGCAGGCGCGTCCACTCGCGTTCCATGTAGTCCGGTTCACGCTCCATGTCGGGCTTCTCCCGCTCGGCCGCCAACCGCACCAGGTGCGTGGCAGACTTGAGCGCCAGCGGATTGCCCACCAGCGTGCCCAGCAGGAAGTCGTGCGTGCCGGTCTTGCGCTTCTCCGCCGCCAGCCGGGCGAGACCCTGCTTCGCCTCCGCGGATCTGGCGTATTGCGGATGCGTTCCGATCCACGCCATCACCGCCGCTTCCGCCTTCGCCTGTTTCTCAATGGTCTGACCGCGCTTCAGGCCGGCCAGTTGCCCGTCGGCATTCTTGGACACGTTCGCCAGCGACTTCTGCGTCGCCGCCACGGCGATGATGCCTTCGGCATTCCCCTTGGTCGTCTGCTCCAACAGATTCAGCCATTCTCCGTAGATCTCCGATCGCAGCTTGAACCAGTAGTCCCGCTGGCCCGCCATCTCGTCCGATGTCAGCGATCGCACCGTCCGGCCGGGATAACCCAGCACCATGACGAAGTCGCCGGTCTTCACGCCGGTCTTTGACAGCGGAAAGAAGAACTCCGGCTGGTACGGCTTACCGTCCTTGTAGGCCCGCGCCATTGCGAAATCGCCCGTATGCCGCGGCCACATCCAGTTGTCGATCTCGCCGCCATATTCTCCAATCGCTCTCGGCGGCGCATACACCAGCCGGATATCGGAAAGCTCGAAACTATCGATCAGGACATACTGCACGCCGCCGTCAAACACAGCCACCCGGCAACGCGCGCCCGGCGTCTTCTCGCATTCGCTCACCAGCGACTTCTGCTTTGCCTCGATGGCCGCGCTTCGCGCCAGATCGTCGGCGCCGGCTGGCACTGCCGCTTCGATCTCTTTCGTCACATCGGTGAACTTGCGAGGCACGCTTACCCGCGTGGTGCGGCCCGGCAGTTCCTCTTCCAGGCTTTTGGCGAGGAAGCCATCGGTGATAAGATCACGCCCGGGCTTGGAATGCTCCTGCAGGATTCCGAAGAGGCAATGATGGTTCGTCAGAATCAGCCCTGTGGCGGAAACGAACCCGGCGGAACAGCCGCCAATGTTCACGGCCGCGGCCAGCAGACCGGTGCCGCGCTTCTGGTCCCACAGCCGGGAAACCGGCAGTTGCAGACCTTGTTTTCTCAACCACAGCGGATCCAGTTGAAGTACCTGCTGCGGCGTCCATTTGCCTTCCTCGGCCATCCCCAACGCGGCTGTCAGGGTCAGACAGACGCTCCATTTCATCCAGGTTCGGTTCACGGTGAAAATTCCTTCTCAAAGTGCGCCTTCACAAACGCACGACTTCAGCATATATTGAAGGCTCCAATCGAAGGGACGGAGGCGCAATGACGCAGGAAATGGGCAGGTGCGCGGAAGAGATCCGGACTTGCTGGCAGGAGAGCGAAATCGCCCTGCAGCGCGGCGACACCGATGCAGCCAATCGTGCCTTCGGCCATGCATTCGAAGTTGTCGACACCTTCCCCGCCATCGAAGAGGATGACGTACGGGTGCTTCAACTCCTCTGTGTTCTCACCTGGGTGAAGGTCTCCGCCTCCCTGGAAGTCACCGGCCAGGAGGAAGAGGCCCACGAAGCCCGGATGCAGGTGTTCAGCCTGCTGGACGAAATGTACAGCGCGAACCCAGCCGCTGCCGGCCATACCTGGCCCACGGCGGAGTTCATGCGCGGCTTCGAATCGGAAGAAGCGGTGGACCTCGTCGGCCGCCTCTATCTCCTCTGCAGCAAGGCCAACCGCCCGGACACTCTGCTCTGGGGCCGACTCTTCATGGATCTCGACCTGCGGATCCATGGAGACAATCCGCCGACGATTAACTAGCTATCAGCTATCAGCTATCAGCTATCAGCTATCAGCTATCAGCTATCAGCTATCAGCTATCAGCTCTGAACGATACCCTCCATCGCGATCCGTTCATATACAAACTTAAGCTGCCTGCTGATCGCTGACTGCTGATCGCTGCCTGCTGACTGCTGATCGCTGACTGCTGACCGCCCCCTATTCCCCCAACGCCCGCCGCCCCGCCTCCAGCAGCTTCACAATCCTCTCGACATCAAACACAGCCCCACCCCAGGTACCACCGCTCGCCCCCTGCAACGCCGCCCACAACCGGGTATCCTCCGGCAGATCCTTGTCCGCAGCCAGATCCGGCCGCGGAGCCCGCGCCGCCAGCACGCGCGCTCCTTCTTCGGCTCCGAACACCTGCCCGCCCTCACCCACGAGATTCACCGTGCCTTCCAGACGGTTCCGGTCGATGACGATCTCGATCACGTCTCCTTCGCGCAGCTTGCCGATCGGCCCGCCCGCCAGCGCCTCGGGCGAAACGTGACCAATGCAGGCGCCCGTCGACACGCCGCTGAACCGCGCATCCGTCAACAGCGCGACATGCTTGCCGAAGGGCAGAAACTTCAGCGCACTCGTCAACTGGTAGGTCTCTTCCATGCCCGCGCCCATCGGACCGCGGCAGGCCAGCACCAGGATGTCGCCCTCCTTCACCTGGCCCGCCTTGATCGCCTCGATCGCCGCCGGCTCCGTCACGAAGACCCGCGCCGGCCCCACCTTCCGGTAAACGCCATCCGCATCCACCACGCTCGGGTCGATCGACGTGCTCTTAATCACCGCACCCTCCGGTGCCAGGTTCCCCATCGGGAAACAAACCGTCGCCGTCAGCCCGCGATGCCGCGCCTCATCCGGGGACATGATCACGTCGTCCGGGTCGATTCCGTCCCGCTCCAGCAAGGTCCTGCGGAGGATGGCCCGCCGCTCGCTCTGCGCCCACCAGTCCAGCGCGTCGCCCAAAGTCTGGCCCGACGCCACCAGCGTGCCGGTGTCCAGCAGGCCGGCCTTTCTCAAGTGCAGCATCACCTCCGGCACACCGCCGGCCAGGAACACCTGCACGGTCGCATGATGTTTCGGCCCATTCGGCAGCGCATCCACAATCCGTGGCACACTGCGGTTCACGCGAGCCCAGTCGTCCACCGCCGGCCGCCTCAGACCTGCGTGGTACGCAATCGCCGTCAGATGCAGGATCAGGTTCGTCGACCCGCCGAACGCCGCATGCACGGCCATCGCGTTCTCCAACGCAGCCGGTGTCAGGATGTCCCGCATGCCCAACCCGCGCGACTCCATCGACAGCACCGCCCGCGCCGACCGCCGAGCCATGTCCACCCAAACCGGCTGGCCCGACGGCGCCAGTGCGGAATGCGTCAGCGACATGCCCAGAGCCTCGCCCACCACCTGCGCCGTGGCCGCCGTACCCAGAAACTGGCATCCGCCACCAGGGGACGCACAGGCCCGGCAGCCCATCTCGGCCGCGTACTCCCGCGTGATCTTGCCGTGCGCGAACCGCGCGCCGATCGTCTGGATCACCGCCGCGTCTTCACCCTCTTCCGCCAGCAGAGTCACTCCGCCCGGCACCAGAACGCAGGGCAGCGTGTGCTGCGCCGCCAGCGCCATCATCATTGCCGGCAGTCCCTTGTCGCACGTGGCCACACCCAGCACACCGCTGCGCCGCGGCAAAGACCGGATCAGCCGCCGGAAGATTTGCGCCGCGTCATTCCTGTAGGGCAACGAATCGAACATGCCCGTCGTCCCCTGCGACCGTCCGTCGCACGGGTCCGAACAGTAGCCTGCAAACGGCACCGCGTCCAGCCCCTTGAGTTCACGCGCCGCCGCCTCTACCAGCAGGTTCACCTCCCAGTGCCCGCTGTGATAACCCAGAGCGATGGGTGTCCCGTCGGCCGCCCGCAACCCACCATGCGTGCTGAGAATCAGCACTTCCTTGCCACCCAGCTTTGCGGGATCCCAACCCATGCCGGCGTTCATCGTCCAGCCGAACAGATCGCCGCTGGGCGCATTGCGCAGCATCTCGTCCGTGAAGGGCAACTGGCCCTGCGGGCCGCGTGCCTTCGTGGGCGGCGCGAACATCGTCTGGTCGCCGGAGTCGAGAATCGAGGCGAGACTGGGAACTTGCGTGATTGCTGGCATGGCAGTTGGTTCCTCTCAATGATAGAATCGCCCGCATGTCAGAGGCTGGACCAGTTACCAGACGCGCAGCGATCGGAGCCCTCACCGCCGCCTCCTACTCCCGCGTCTCCGGAGCCAACAATCGCATCGGGGTCGGCTTCATCGGCTACGGCCTCATCGGCGCCCAGCACGTCTTCGACTTCAAGAGCCAGGACGACGCCGATCTCGTCGGTCTCGCCGAAACCTATGAGCCCCGTCTGCGCGAAGGCATCGCCGCCTGCGAAGCACGCCCCGGCACAAAAACACGGGGCTACCGCGACTTCCGGCGTTTGCTGGACGAGAAGGACATCGACGCCGTCGTCGTTTCCACCCCGGATCACTGGCACGCCCTGCTCACCATGATGGCCTGCGCCGCGGGCAAGGACGTCTACGTCGAAAAGCCGATGACGCTTTTCGTCCGCGAAGGCCGCTGGATGACCCAGGTCGCGCGCCGCCACAAACGCGTCGTCCAGGTCGGCACGCAACAGCGCAGCGGAGTCCATTACCAGGCCGCGCGCAAGCTGATTCAGGAACAGTATTTCGGCAAGCTTCTCGGTCCGCATGGCCGCCTTCCGCAACATCATGCCCGGCTTTGGCAAACCAGTGGAACCGCAGCCCGCGAACTTCGACTACGACATGTGGCTCGGTCCTGCGCCCGCCCGGGCTTACCAGCCCCACCGCGGCCTCTACCATTTCCGCTGGTTCTGGGATTTCTCCGGCGGCCAGATGACCAACCTCGCCGCCCACGAACTCGACATAGTCCAATGGACGACCGGCCAGAAAGGTCCGCGGGCTGTCTCCTCTTCCGGCGGCCGCTTCGCCCTCGAGGACGACGGGGAAACCGCCCGATACCCAGGACGCCCTCTTCGAATACGACAAATTCACTGCCATCTGGTCCCATCGCGAAGCCTGTCTGGGCCGCCGCCCGCCCGGCGGCAGCGAGTACGCCGGCACCAAGGGAGCCCTGCTCATCAACCGCGCCGGCTTCGAAGTACTGCCCGACACGAAAATGCCGCCCCGGCAACGCCATCCCCGTCTTCAAAGGTCAACCGCAAGGCGGCCCCAAACGCGAAACGGTCACACCCGAGCCCTGGGTGCAGGCCATGAAGGTCCCCGGCTCCTCCGACGATCAGTTCCGCGCCCACGTTCGCAATTTCCTCGACTGCATCAAGTCTCGCGAGAGGACCGTTGCCGACGTCGAAGACGGCCACCAGACCGCCGTCGCCTGCCACCTGGCCAACATCAGCCTGCGCACGGGCCGCAAAATCCGCTGGGATCCGGAAAAGGAAGAGATCCTCAACGACCCGGAAGCTTCCGCCATGCTCGAACGCCCTTATCGAAAACCGTGGGACCGGGTGCTGAAAGGGCTACTATCCGTAAATTGGGGCGGCTCATGTTACTTGAAGTAAAACTGATAGTATGCCGCGCCTTCAGAAGAAGGCGTTATAATCACCAAAGGACCCGCCCCGGTTCTGGAGACCCCTGTTTTGCCCAGTCACAACCCCCTCGTCGCGGTTTATCCCGGCAGCTTTGACCCGATCACGAACGGCCACCTGGACCTCATCCAGCGCTGTGCGCCGCTCGTCGACAAACTGGTCGTCTCCGTACTGCGCAACGCCCACAAGCATCCTCTGTTCACCCTGGAGGAACGTGTGGCGATGTTGCGGTCTGTCGCCAGTCCTTTTCCGAACGTGGAAGTGGACTGCTTCGACGGGTTGTTGGTCGACTATGCCCGTCAGAAGCAGGCCAAGTTGCTTCTGCGCGGCATCCGAGCCATCTCAGACTATGAATATGAGTTGCAGATGGCCCTGATGAACCGCCGCCTCGCCCCTGAGATCGAAACCATGTTTATGATGGCTGGTGAAGCCTACTCCTTCATCAGTTCGAAGCTGGTGAAAGAGGTCATCGGGCTGGGCGGTAATATTAGCGGTCTTGTTCCACCTTCCGTCGAAGAAAAGCTCAAGCAGCGTTTCCTGGGGCGGGCGTAATCCACATCCAGTCAGAGCAGCTTACCAGAATGCAACAAGCGTCATCCCACCTCGCAGATCGAATCTCACTAATCAGCGTCTCGTCCACGGCCCGTGTTTCGGCCGAGGCAGAGAAACTCCGCCGCGCCGGCGTGGATGTTGTCGACTTCGGCGTTGGCGAGCCGGACTTCCCCACCCCGGAAAACATCAAACGCGCCGCCATCGCCGCCCTGGATCAGAACTTCACGCGCTACACGGCCATGCCGGGCGTGCAGGAGCTTCGCCAGGCGGTAGTCGAGCGCCACAAGGCGGATTACGGCACCAGCTACACGGTGCCCGAGTGCGTCGTCTCCGTCGGCGGTAAGCATGCGATCTTCAACATCACGCAGGCGCTTATCAACCAGGGCGACGAAGTCATCATCCCCATCCCCTATTGGGTGACCTACTACGACGTCGTAAACTATGCCGGCGGCAAACCCGTCCTCGTGGAAACCTCCGAGGAGGAGGGCTTCGCCCTGACCGCCGCGCAGGTCGAGGCCGCCATCACTTCCAAAACGCGCCTCATCATGGTCAATTCGCCCTGCAACCCGTCGGGCGCTCTGGTCGAACAGACTGAATTCGAGAAGATTGCGCACCTCGCCAAGAAGCGCGGCATCTGGCTCATGACCGACGAGTGCTACTGCCGCTTCCTCTATGACAGCGATCCTTACTCCGTCGCCTCCGTGCCCGGCATGAAGGACACCGTCATCGTAGCCGGCTCACTCTCCAAGACCTACGCCATGACCGGCTGGCGCATCGGCTTCACGCTGGCTCCGGCCGAAGTCTGCACCGCCATCATCAAGCTCCAGTCGCACTCCACCTCCAATCCGACCTCCATCGCCCAGAAAGGCGCGATCGAAGCGCTGAATGGCCCGCAGGACTCGGTGGATGTCATGCTCGCCGAATACCGCAAGCGCCGCGACTATGTCATCGGCCGCCTGCGCGCCATCCCCGGCGTCACCTGTGCGGAACCCCGCGGCGCCTTCTACGCTTACCCGAACATCGGCGGAGCGCTCAGCCCCAACGGCCTGCGCACCCCGATGGAGTTTGCCGAGAAGCTCCTGGCGGAAGCCCATGTCGCCGCCGTCCCCGGAGAAGCCTTCGGCACCGAGAAGCACATCCGCATCTCCTACGCCACCTCCATGGAGAACATCCAGAAGGGTCTCGATCGCCTGGAAGGCTTCATCAAGAAGCACTCTGCCTAGTTTGCGTTTGCAACATCATTCCGCTGGCGGTGACGCTGCTATCCTGAAAGTTCGTCACCGCTACAGCGGCATGCGTCGCCGACTTCTACTCACTGCTTTCTCGCTCGCCCTTCTGGCGGGCTGCTCCTCCGGCCCGCCGCGGGATCCCGTACTTGGAGAGGCCTTCGTGGGCCCGGCCACGCTCCAGATCCGTCAGGAACTCACTTCCCGGGCCGCACTTGTCGCCACCGTCAAGCACGGCGAACGTCTCGCCCTCATCGGCCGCCGCCGGCGGTTCTATCGCGTCCGCACTTCGTCCGACGCGGAAGGCTGGGTCGACGGCCGGCAGCTCCTGTCCACCGACAATATGACGGACCTCCGCAATCTGGCGGAGCGGGCCGCCGCCTCTCCGCCTCAAGGCCGTGCCTCCGTCTTCGAGCCGCTCAACGTCCACAACGTCCCCAACCGGCAATCCCCCAGCTTCTTCCAGATCCGCCACGATCAGCAGGTGGATGTCATCGCCCATGAACGCGCGCCCCGCGTGCCGTTCGATCCGCCGGATTTCCTCAAGACCGAATCTGCGCCTGTCACGAAGAAAACAAAGAAGAAAGCAGAATCCGCAGTGCCCCCGCCACCGGCTGGGAAGGCGCCCGGAGTGCCCGGCAACTGGCTCGAACTCTCCGGCAATCCCGAAGGCTTCATCCCCGAGGCGGGAGAGAAGATCGACAAGGACGAACCCAAGCCGCAGCCACCCGCCATCCCCATGGACGACTGGACGCTCATCCGGTCCAAGGACGGTCAGGCCGGCTGGGTACTCTCCCGCATGTTGTTGATGGCGATACCCGACGAAGTGGCCCAGTACGCCGAACGCGCCCGCATCACGGCGTACTTCAACATCGGCAAGGTCAACGACCACGGCGTCGACAAGCCAGTCTGGATGTGGGCCACGCTCTCCCAGCGCGGTGTGGCCATCGAGTTCGACTCCCTGCGCATCTTCATCTGGAACATCCGCCGCCACCGCTACGAGACTTCCTTCATCGAGCGGGGGATGAAGGGCTACCTGCCCATCGGGATTAGCGGTTCACCCGCCACCGGCTTCAAGGCAGTTGTCGAGGAGAAGGACGGCAAACTGGTCGAGCGAGAGTACGGAATCAATAACTTCCGTGCCCGCGTGGTCGCCCGGCATGAAGCGCAGGTACCTCCACCCTGGCATACCGTCACGAAATCCGTCACCAGTTCCGCCCCGGTCAAGGAGCCGGAAAAGAACTGGGGCGAGAAGGCCAAAGGCCTTTACCAGGAAGTCAAGAAGCGCATCAAACGCTGAAGTCCACGCGGTCCATCGCCAGAAACTCCCGAACGTGCGGATGGTCGCATTTCTCCATCTCGGAGACCGGCCCAAAGTAGATCACTTTGCCTTCGAACAGGAACACCACCCGGTCGGCCACGCGCCGCATCAGGTCCAGGTCGTGCGTCACCACCAGCGATGTCAATCCCAGCTGCTTCTTCAGCCGCAGCATGAGGGAAGCCATCTGGTCCGACATGATGGGATCCACCATGGTCGTCGGCTCATCGTAGAGCACGCATTCCGGCTGCGCCGCCAGAGCCCGCGCAATCGCTACCGCCCGCCGGTAGCCGGTGGACAGATCCGCCGGGTAAGCATCTTCAAAATCACCAAGATCGACCATCTCCAGCAGACCCCGGACCACGTCCATCTTGTTCGATTCGTCGTAATCCTCCCGCAACTCCAGCGAGAACAGGATGTTCTCCCCCACGGTCAAGGAATCAAATAGGGCCCCATTCTGGAAAACCATGGTCACTTTGCGCCGGATCGTCCGCAATTCGGCCTCGGTCAGGGACGTGATGTCCTGGTGGGCGACAATCACTCGACCCGAATCCGGTTTCAGGAACCCCATGATGTGGAACAGGCTGACGCTCTTCCCCACCCCGCTGCGGCCGATGATGGCCAGCGTCTCACCCGGATCAATGTGAAAACTGCAGTCGACTAAAACGGGGTGGTCGAACGTCTTAGAAACATGCTGGAACTCGAAGTAATGCGGAAACTTGTCAATCATTCGCTCCACCGCGCCCATTCTTCCGACGTATTCAGGTTTGCCACGTATTCCTCGTCATCCACCGCGAACCGTGCAAAGTCGATTGTATCCAGGAGCTTCCGGATCGAGTACTGCCCCTCCGACAGCGCCGCGGCAAACAGCGGCTGGAGCCGCGCGTGGTAAACGGCGCACAACGGTTCCACCCGGCCGTCGTCGTGAGCCGCGGCAACGGCGGGTTTCTCTCCCTGCATAGCGGTGTGAACCAGCCTCTCCAACCAGCCCGGATTCAGGCGCGGCATGTCGCAAGCGAGGACCAGGTTCCATGCGTACCCGTACCCCAGGGCCGCCTCAACGCCGCTCATGGGGCCGCAACCAGCATATCTTTCGGACAGGCAGGGGATTCCCAGGTGAACATAACGCTCCGGTGCGCCAACGAGATAAACCAGCCCGGCGGCATCCCGGGCGATCTTCGCCACCCACTCCACCAGAGTCCCATCCCCATAAGGCAGCATGGCCTTATCGCGGCCCATCCGGCTGCTGTGGCCCCCCGTCAGCACGAAGCCGGCGACGCTCATGAGACAATCTTAGCAGTGGCCCGTGCCGGATCCGGGTCCGGACTCAGGCGAAACTCCGTTTGTTTGCAGCGCATGGCTCGATATAATCGATACAACAAATTCATGGCGTTTTGTTTCAGCATGGCCCTGGTGGCCACGGCGGCGGCGGCGGAGCCCGCGTCGCGCGTGGTGACCACGGTGCGCCCCGACGCCAGAACCGGACGCCTGGTCCGCCGGACCGTAG
This sequence comes from Paludibaculum sp., assembly GCA_049841055.1. GTDB lineage: Bacteria > Acidobacteriota > Terriglobia > Bryobacterales > Bryobacteraceae > Paludibaculum. Next base: position 40,556 of record JASGIE010000170.1, read on the forward strand.
TGGTCGCACCGTCCACGCCCGGCAAGGAAACCGCGCCCAAGACCATCAAGGCCACGGCCACCGGCGCCGAGATCAATGTCGGCGAAATCGTGGAGCGCGCCGCCAAGGCGCACGCCGTCGATCCGCTGCTGGTCCATTCCGTCATTCGCGCGGAAAGCAACTACAACCTCACGGCCGTATCCCCCAAGGGCGCCGAGGGGCTCATGCAGCTCATTCCGGCCACCGCCCGCCGGTTTGGGGCCGTGAACAGCTTTGACGCCGAGGAGAACATCACCGCCGGGGTCAAGTATCTGAAGTACCTCCAGGAAATGTTCAAGGACGACCGCCTCGCCCTCGCCGCCTACAACGCGGGAGAAGGCGCCGTCCAGAAGTACGGCAACGTGCCGCCCTACAAAGAGACCCTGCAGTACGTCGACCGCGTCGGCAAATCGTACGGCGAAGCCCGCAAGCGGCAGCAGCCGGAAACGGCCGCCGTCGCCCCGGTCCCGCAGCAACCCCAGCCCGAACCTCTGCGCCACCTGGAGGTGACGACAGACGCCGAGGGCCGCATGGTGCTGAGGACCCGCTAGGAGGATTTCTGGCCAGGACGAAGACTCGAGCATCTCTCGCCCGGTTGGCTCTCTGCGGAGTCCTGGGTTTTGTCTCCGTCAGCCAGGCCGCACCCGCTGAATCCGGAGAGACCGCGCCTCTCGCCGCCGTCACCTCCGTCCGGTTCTGGTCGCTCAGCCAGGCCACCCGTGTCGCCCTCGAAGTCAGCTCCGAGGTCAAATACCGGTTCGAAAAGCTGACCAACCCCGACCGTCTCTTCGTCGACCTCAGCGAGACCCGCATGCGGTTGAACGACAAAGCTTTTTACACCGTAAAGGTAGGCGACAAGCTCGTCCGGCAGATCCGCGTGGCCCAGAAGGAACCGCGTGTCATGCGCATCGTCCTGGACCTCGAGGTCCCGGTAGAGCATGAAATCTCGGTTCTGACGAACCCAACCCGCATCATCATCGAAGTTCGCCCCAGTGGCTCCAGAGCCAGGGAAACGGTGATCTCGCAGAGCCGTACCGGCGTCGAGAAAATTGATGTCCCGGTGAAGGATGAGCCGAAACCGGAAACCAGACCGGAGCCCGTCCGTACCGCCGCCGTCCGGCCCCCGGTGGTCGAGCGCGCCGAATCCACAAAGACCGCCGCCACTCCACCGGCGAGATCGGTATCCGCGGTGTCGACCCCTCCGGTCCGAGCCGCCGAACCTGAACCCGCTACGCCTGAGCCGGTGATTCCCCCGTCTTCCAACGCGCCCGACGAGACGCCCAAGGCGGCTCGCCCCAACTCTACTGGAGGCCGGTCGCTGACCCGCGCCCTTGGCTTGAAAATAGAACGTGTTGTCATAGACCCCGGCCACGGTGGCCACGACCACGGCACCACCGGACCCACCGGCCTCACGGAAAAGGACCTCGTTCTCGACGTCTCGCTCCGCCTCGGAGCCCTCATCGAGCAGCGCATGGGCAGCCAGGTCATCTACACCCGCTCCAACGACACCTACATCGGACTCGAGGAGCGTGCCGTGCTGGCCAACAAGAACCGGGCCGACCTGTTCCTCTCCATTCACGCCAACGCGACCACCTACAGGAACATCTCCGGCGCTGAAGTCTATTACCTGAACTTCACCACTTCCAAGGAAGCGACCGAGGTCGCCGCCCGCGAGAATGCCGGGGCCGGCAAGTCCGTCTTCGAACTCCGCGAGCTCATTCAGAAGATCGCGCTGAAAGACCGGCTGGAGGAATCCCGCGAATTCGCCACCCGCGTTCAGGCATCGCTGGCTTCCACCTGGTCGAAAATGGACTCAACCGCCCAGAATCGCGGCGTCAAGAAGGCCCCGTTTGTGGTCCTCATCGGCGCGTCGATGCCTTCGGTCCTGGCCGAGATCGGGTTCATCAGCAACCCGCGCGACGAGGCGCTGCTGCGCAAGCCGGATCAGCGGCAGAGGCTCGCTGAGGCGTTGTTCAAGGGAATCCAGCAGTATGCCGACAGTTTGAGCCAGGGTACGCAGGCTGTCGTATCCGCCCAACCTTCCAGCCGCTCCGAGACCAGCCGCTAAGGCGAGGTCGAGGCGACCGGATGAAACACCACGCTGTTGCGCCCGCGGTGTTTCGCTTCATAGAGAGCGTTGTCCGCCGATCGGATGAGAAGCTCCGCATCCGAGGGATGGTTCGGCACCATCGTGCACGCTCCGAAGCTGGCGGTGATGTTCACGTTCTGACCACTCAACGAGAACGGGGTTGATTCGATCGCCTGGCGGAGCCGTTCCGCGTGGGAGATCAGGCCGCTGTCTTCCGCGCCTGGAACCACCACCAGAAACTCCTCGCCGCCGTACCGGCCAAAGGCGTCATAGGCGCGAATGCTACTGGCCACCCGGTGGGCGGCTTCACTCAAGGCCGCATCGCCGCACAGATGCCCGTACTCGTCGTTGATCCGTTTGAAATGGTCCAGATCCAGCATGACCACCCCCAGCGGGCGATGTTCCCGCGAGGCCCGGATCACTTCCCGGTCGAGAATCTCCAGAATCGCGGCCCGGTTCCAGGTACGGGTCAGCCCATCGCGCGTCGCCTGGATGCGCAGCGCTTCCTGAGCACGCATCAGCTCGGCCTGCAGATCGATGATCCGCCGTCCGGCGCGCAGGCGGACTTCCAGTTCGTGCTTGTCGAACGGCTTGATGACGTAATCGTCGGCGCCGGCGCCCAGCCCTTCGACAATGTCTTCGCGCAGCGCGCGGGAGGTGAGCAGAATAATGTATGTGTAGACAGGCCGCGCCAGCGTGCGCATAAGGCGGCACAATTCCGGCCCGGTATGGACTGGCATCATCCAGTCGAGAATCGCGAGGGGTGGCGCGTCTTCCTGCTGGAGACAAGCCCATGCTTCGTCTCCGCTCGATACGGTGACCACCTCATATCCCCAACCCTGAAGAGTCGATTCCAGGAGCCGGCGCATTAACAGACTGTCATCGGCCACTAAGATTTTCATCGCACTGAAATCACGGCTAATCCCAATGTTATCAGCCCCGGCTGATTTGCGCCTCCCCCTCACAGAAGGTATCAACTGTGCGCGGGAAGAGCAATCCATCCGGGGCTCATTCCACCGGATTTAGTGCATGTGAGTGCGAATCGCCGCCAGCACCTCGGACGCCGTCGTGCGTCCGCCATGGCTCTTGCTGATCTTCGTGAAATACACCACGCCTTTCCTGTCGATCAGGAAAGTGGAAGGATACGCCGTCTCGCCTTTCGCCGCCCATCGGAGATCGTAGGCCAGTGTGAACTTGTAGTCCGGATCCAATAGCAGGTCGAAGTGCGCCGGAAGCTTCTTGTCCGAGGCGAATTCCCTCGCCCGGTCGCCCACCTCCGCCGCTGGTCCAGGGTACACCAGCAGGACCTTTACGCCTGCCTCGGCAAAGGCCTGTGCACTATGAACATAGTCCTGGACCTGCCTGTTGCAGACCGGACACTGATAGCCGGGGTACCCGCGCAGCACCACCAGAACCACGTCACTCTGCTGCGTGACAGAGGAGAGCTGCACCTCCTGACCGCTCAGCGAGGTCAACTGGAAGTCGGGAGCCATCTGACCGTTCGCGGGCGGCTCCGCCTGGATCGCGGCCGTCATCAGCAGCAAAAGCCCTGGAAGCGCAAACAGACGCGAAGCGCCTGTGAAAGCAAGTGGGAATGACAAGAACTGAGCTCCTTGGAGAGATAGATAGAGCGTGGGCGGCGACGCCGGGGAAACCGCCCCGGAGACTGACAACTCCACCCGTCTCTATATCCGTCCAATGCGCGGATTTATTCCCAAATTCGGCCGCTAGGGCTTGTGATAGTTCGGATAGGTGGGCCGCTTCGGTTTCGCCACGGGAGACTTCTCCAATTCGGCCAGTACGACTTCGACCGCCTTCTCCAGTTGTGGATCCTTGCCCTGCCTCACCAGGTCAGGATCCTGTTCCACTTCGACATCGGGAGGAACTCCGATGTTCTCCGTATCCCACTGCGAATTGGGCCCCCAGACGCCGGAACTCGGCGACGACACAAACCCTCCGTCGAGCAGCAGCGGAGCACCTGCCCGGCCCACCAGACCGCCCCACGTCCGTTTGCCCACCAACTTGCCCGCGTTGGCCCGGCGGAAATAGTTCGGCATCGCATCGCCGCCCGAGCCGGCATATTCATTGATGATCATCACCTTCGGTCCGAAAATCGCTCCCTGCGGCTGCACCTCATCCTCGCCGTCGCGTGTCGCCACGGCGCTCATCCGCTTCCGGTTCAATACCTCGATGATGTCGGTGGCCAGCAATCCTCCGCCGTTGAAGCGTTCATCGATGATCGCTGCTTCCTTCCCCACCTGCGCGTAGAAATACCGCGTGAAGTTGGCCAGTCCGCCGTTGGCCGTGTCCGGCATATACACATACGCCACCCGGCCTTTCGTCACCTGATCCACTTTCCGGCGGTTCTCCTCGATCCACGCCAGGTTTCGCAGCCGCGACTCACTGGGCACGGGCGTCACCACAACCTCGCGCGACCCGTCATTGTTCGGATTCGGCCCCACCCTGAGTACAGTCTGTTTCCCGGCGGTCGCCTCGAAGTAACTGTAGACATCCTCGGCCGCCAGCACCTCCCGGCCATTCACGGCCAGCAGGTACTCACCCGCCTGCACATTCACACCGGGCTGTGTCAGCGGAGCCTTCACATCGGGATTCCAGTTCTCTCCATCAAGGATCTTCTCGAACCGGTAACGGCCGTTCTCAATCTTGTAGTCGCAACCCAGCAGACCCGTCGGCACCGTCTTCACTTCCGGCTGTTCGCCGCCGGCCACGAACAGGTGTCCCACCGTCAATTCGCCCATCATGTCGGCCAGAACATAGTTCAGGTCGCGCCGTGACATTGCCGACGCCGCGTACTTCTCATACTTCTTCGAATAATCGGCCACGTTCACGCCGTGCAGGTTCGGATCGTAAAAGAACTCCCGCTGGATGCGCCACGCATCCCGGTACATCTGCATCCACTCCGCCTTCGGGTCGGACTTCACCTGAAGACCGTCTGTCTTCATCGCGGCCGGTGGCGGACCGGCAGGCGGCGGCGAGGGCGGTGCTCCGCTGGGCGGCATGGGCTTGAACGCCTGAATCGTCCAATTGTCTCCCGTGGCCGTCAGCATCTTCTCTCCGTTCGCCGAGGCTTCAAAGAATCGGACCCCGCTCGCGACGACATCCGATTTCCGCAGCTTCAGGTCGTAGCGGTGCACACTGAATCCGGGCGGTCCGCCGGCGCCACGAGCCGGAAACGCCTGAGCAAACAGGTTCCCCTCTTTCCCCACCTGGAGCCGGAAATACTGCGCGGGCGGCATCGGCATCGCGAGAATCCGCTGGCCGATCCTGTCAAAGTCGACCTTCACCACCACCGGCTTTGCCGCTTCGGGTTTGGCGGGCGCCGCCGGCTTTGCCTCGTCGGGCTTGGGGGCGGCTTTGTCGCCCTCGTCCTTCTTCTCGGCATCCTTCTTCTCGGCGTCCTTTTTGTCGGCCGGCTTCTCCTCGTCACTCTCCGGAGCAAACGGAGAAGGATCCGTCTTTGATAGCACCACCAGGTAGAGGCTCCGCGTCTGCGACGTACCGATGCTGTGAATATCCGGCTCCAGCGTCGGCCCCGAATCCGTGCTGGCCGAGAAGTAAAGGTACTTCCCTCCCTTGTCGAACACCGGATTCTGCGCATCGCTCATGCCGTCAGTCAGCTGCGTGCTCTTCGCATCCGTCAGCGAATACAGGAACACAGCGCCCAGATAATTCGGCAGCCGGTTGGTGTACGCCAGCCATTTGCTGTCCGGCGACCACGACGGGGGCCTGTCCCCGCTCGTAAAGAGGTACCGGTCCTTGGCCACCTTCACCGGCTGCTTCTGCTCCAGGTCCAGATACCAGATGTTCAGATGAGCATCTGTATACGCAATCTTTTTGCTGTCCGGCGACCACCGCGGAGAGCTGTAGAACGTGGGCTTCTCCTCCAGCCGGAACTTCCTGGCGGACTGCTTGCCCAGCGAATCCTTCACATGAAGCTCATACTCCCCGGACTCGTCCGAGAAGTAGGCGATCCACTGTCCGTCGGGTGACCACGCCGGATCTCGATCCATCACCGCCGGCGACTCGGTCAGATTCCGTGCATCGCCTTTCTCCGCCGGCACGGTGAGAATCTCGCCTCGAGCCTCGAAGAGTGCGCGCGCCCCGGTGGGAGAGATATGGGCGTTCGACAGCCGCTTCCCGACATCCACGAGCTTGGACCGTACCTCGGAAACATCGCCATCGATCTGGATCTTCACGGCGCTCAACTGCCCCGACTTCAGGTCGAACAGCTGAATCTGGCCAAACTGCTCGATGACAATCGCACCCGGACCCGCCGACGCCGACTTGAAGTCCATCCCCGTATTCGGCACGGCTTGGGCTGCTTTCTTCGATTTCGTATCGTAGGCCCACAGCGACACCTTGCCGCCGGGGTTCCGGTCGCTGAGGAAATACACCTTGTCGCCAACCCACATCGGGCAATAGTCGTTCGAGCCTTCGCGCGGCACTTTTTCCACCTTGCTGCTCGACAGGTGCGCTATCCAGATGGGCGTCGCGCGCCCGCCGCGGTAGCGTTTCCAGGCCTGGAACGCTCGCGCCATCGGGACATAGGCGATGTTCTCCTGATTCGGCGCGTAGCTCGCCTCATAGGCGATCGGCAGTGGCAGTTTCGATGCCGGACCGCCGGCCGCCGCCACCGTAAAGAGCTGTTCCGTGAAATTGAAGTTTGTGCGCGACGACGAGAACAGCACCCTCGTCCCATCAGGAGTCCAGCCACGCACGACATCTGTCGCCGGATGGTACGTCAGCCTCCGCGGCACGCCGCCAGCGGCAGGCACGACGTAAACATCCGTATTGCCGTCATACTGCCCGGTGAAGGCGATCGACTTCCCATCGGGCGAGAAATATGGATCCGATTCCAACCCGGGGTTCGTGGTCAGGCGCGTGGCCGCGCCGCCCGCTCTCGGCACTGTCCAGAGATCCCCGGCAAAGACAAAGGCGATCTGAGTGGCGCTCAGCGTGGGCTGCTGAGCCAGCAATGGCGGATCCGCCTGCCCGTAGGCGGTAAATCCAATTACGAGAGAGAGCAGCAAGAGCCCGGAAAGTCGAGGCATCGGGAACCTCCAGTTCCCTGATTCTACCTCCAGCCCGTCGCCGTCTCCTGTAAATTACGGGCTACTTGCCGGCCCGCGCCGCGGAGGCCGTGTAGATCCACAACAACTCGATGTCCACGCCGCCGGCCGCGTGCAGATCGTGATAGGCAAACCGCCCCGAACCAGGGGCACCCTTCTCACCCCACGCTCCGGACATCGTCTCCGGAAAACCCAGCTCTTTCCAGCGGGCCGATTCCGTCTCAATGTTCTTGGCATCGAAGGCCAGGTGGTGGAACCCCTCGCCCTGCTTGGCCATCTGATCTTCGTAGATCGACGGTCCCTGCACTGGCTGGATCCACTCCAGCACGATGGGGAACTGGCGTTGGAATCCCAGTTTCACCTCGAAACGGCCCGTCTCGCCCTTGTAGAGCTTCTCGCGGATCTCGGAATGCGACTCGGCGATTGGCGCAAATCCCAGCTTGGACCAGTACGCCGTCACCCGAGCCATATCCTTCGCAATCAGCGCCAGTTGGGAAACCATCGGGCCTTTGCTCTCCGGCACCGGGTCGGGTTCGGCGTCATAGTACAGGCACAGCGTGAATTTGCCCTCGCCGGCGGTGTCCATCATGATGTACGGGACTTTCCAGCCATCGTCGAACTCAAAGACACCCTCCTCCAGGCGCGAGACGCCTAGCGATTGCAGCCGGGCCGCCTCCATGATCATGTCGTTCATCGACGGCGTCCGGAACATGAGGCCGAAAATCCCGGGTCCGCGCTTGTCGAGGAACTCTTTCCACGAGGAGTCTCCTTTGACGGGCTGGATCCAATCGGCGCGCAGATTGCCGAAGTAGCCGCTCAGCATGGAGAACTTGTGCCCGCCCGCCTTGCCGCGTACCTCTACTTTCACGGCCTGATAGGGTTCCGTATCCCCTTCATTCGGCACGCCGGCCCTCTCCCACGCATCGGCCGTGGCTTGTGCGTCGCGCACCACCCACATCAGGCGGGGCGTCTGTTTATAGAACTCGGGAGCTTGCCCGAAGAGGGGCAGGAGGGTCGCCAGGAGCAGACACAAGGGGAGGCGGCGCATTGAGCGAACCGGCCTTATTGTACGATGCCCCGGCGGCGGCCCACAATTGCTCGCGCCGCCGCCGGGGTTCGTAAAACGTCGAATCAACGATGCCAGTGGATGTCCCAACCCATGTATTTGGTCAGAGCCTCGTGGACGGCGGGCGCCACGCGCGCCATGTTGGCGGCCACATGGTGCTCAAAACCGTTCTCGCAGATATAACGCAGCAGAGTCTGCAGATTGGGGATTTCCACCACGCCCGCTCCGCCGAAGGTTTCCAGCGGATCGTCGGTGAACCGGCCCTCGCCGATATAGCCGCTGATCTTGCCCTTGCTATCGGTGGTGGACACGCGCAGATAAGTCATCGGGCTGGCCTTGACCTTGCCCACGACCGTGCCGAAGGTGTTCAGCTTGCCCACCGTGCCGGCAATGATCTCCTGGTAATCCATCCGCGCCGACTCAAAGAAGTGCTTGGGCAGATTCGAGCAATGGAAGCACACCGCCTTGTTGGGGTCGCTGCCATAGTTGTTATTCCAGTCGAGCAGAGCGCTGGGGGTCTCCGACGCCAGAGCAAGAGCGTACATGCCGACAACGCCCGGCACATCCACTTCGCAGGCGCTGGGGAAGAGGTTGTTGCTCATCATGCTCATGATGGTGCACGGCACGACGCCGAAATACTCTTCCATCGAGGTCCAGCACTGGATCGCCGTGACCGTGATCTCGTTGTCCTTCATCCAGCCATCGATCACCGCGCCGAGCTTGGCCATCTTCACCAGCGCATCGGGCGCGATGCCGGCCGTGGAGACGTAGCTGTTGATCTGCGCCAGCTTCGCGGTGACACCCGGATCGTCATCCTTCAGCCGGTTGATACGGCCGAAGATCTCAGAGAGATCGATGGGATCGATATCGATGCCGGCCCCTTCGAACAGCTTTTCGCTGTAGCGCACGGTGTTGAAGGCCGTGGGCCGGGCACCGATGGCGCCGACGCGGCAGCGGCGCAGACCTTTCACCACGCGGCACACGGCGGCAAAATCGGTGAGATCCTGCGCGAACTCCGGGGAATCGAGCGACTCGGTGTGCAGGGTCGTCAGCGAGTACGGAATCTTGTATTGCTGCAGATTGTTGCAGGCGCTCATCTTGCCGCAGAAGCTGTCACGCCGCACGGCGATGGTCATGTTGTCGGCGCGATCGGGCGTGGCCTGAATGAGCACGGGCACCCGCAGGTCGGCCAGATTCAACGCCTCGACAAGGCCGCGCTCCTCGCCAAAGTTCGGCAGGGTGACAATGATGCCGTCGATCTCTTCGCGATGACGCTTGAACAATTCCGCGCACTTGCGGGATTCGGCGCGAGTCTCCACCGCGCCATACTTGCTCTCTTCCGGAGAGAGTACAACGACTCCGTAACCGGCCGCTTCCAGAACGCGGATGATGTCCTCACGGCCGGTCTTGGCCAGATGGTCGGGGAAGAACCCGCGGTTGCCAACGATTACACCGAATGTCATTTTGCGTTGCATGAATTATTCCTTTCCCGTGGGCGCAAACTTCCAGCAGTAAAGCGCGCCGATAACGGTGAGTCCCACGCCCCACCAGATGTCGATATGAAGGCTCTCCAGAACCACCGGATGTTCCGGGGGGTGCGAGAGGGCATACAGGCCCGCGCCTCCGATGATGACGCCGTACATGAGCAGCAGTGCGCCGGTGAAGAACCAGATAGAGATGTGCTTTGGCATGACGCTTACCAGAAGAGAACCTGCAGAATCACGAAGACGATTGCGATAATGACGGCCCAGAAGGCGGGCCGCTGATACAAAGGTACCTGCTCTTCACCGGGGATTTCGGTGCAGCCATAGACCAGGCCAACCAGTTCCTTCTCCGGTTTTGGTTTAGTCAGCAGGCTCACCACAACGGTGACCACGAAACAGACCAGCCAGGACCACAATGCCCGGTACATGTTCTCGGCCATGTCCTTCGCATTCGACGAAAACGCAATGTAGCGGAGAGCCGACGGATCCGCCTTCACCCACGCCCACATGGCGATGGAAGCGCCGGTGCCCGTCAGCAGGCCCCAGAAGCCGCCTTTCGGCGTGGCCCGCTTCCAGAGCATGCCCAGGATGACCGTGCCGAATAGCGGAGCGATGAAGAAACTGAATAGAGCCTGGACATAGTCCATGATGCTCTTGAATTCCATGACCAGATACGCCGTTCCGATGGAGACCAGCACGCCGAGGATGGTGCACCAGCGGCCCATTTTCACGTAGTGCGCATCGGTGGCGTCCTTCTTCACGAAGGCACGGTAGATGTCGTACGTCCAGACGGTGGCGAAGGCGCTCACATTGCCGGCCATGCCGCTCATGAATCCGGCAATCAGCGCCGTAATACCCAGGCCCAGTAGACCCGGCCCGCAGTAGCGGGCGAGCATGATGGGCAGCACCTCGTTGTAGCTGTGACCGCCGGCGGCCAGCGCCGCACCCTCTCCGGTGAGCTTGAAGGGCAGTACGGCGAGAGGCCAGCAAACCGGGCAGAATGACGATGAAAGGCACCATCATCTTGAAGCCCGCGCCGATGATCGGCGCCATTTTGGCGGCACGCAGGTCCTTGGCGGCCAGCACGCGCTGGACAACCAGGAAGTCCGTCGTCCAATACCCGAACGAAATCACCCACCCAAGGCCCAGCACTATGCCTGTCCAGTGAATCCCCATCGGGTTGTCCGTGAACGAACCCATCGTGCTCCAGAGGTGCGTGTAATCCTGGCCCTGCCAGTTGGCATGGATCTTCTTCACCATGCCATCCCATCCGCCGGCCTCGACAAGCCCGACCACCGGGATGACCAGCGCGCCCACCCAAATCAGGATGAACTGCAGGACTTCATTGAAGATCGCCGAGCGCAAGCCGCCTAACGCCACATAGATGGCCACCGTGATGGAGGAGACCCAGATGCTGAAGTTGATGTCCCAGCCGAGCACCACCTTCATGACCAGGGCCATCGAGTACATATTGATGCCGCTCATCAGAACCGTCATGAAGCCGAAGGAAACGGCGGAGAGGGCGCGGGAGGGTTCACCGAAGCGCAGTTGCAGATAGCCCGGGACGGAGTGCGTCTTTGAAATGTAGTAGAAGGGCATCATGACGATGCCCAGGAACAGCATGGCCGGGATCGCTCCGATCCAATACCAGTGCGTGGCGAGAATGCCGTACTGGTAGGCGGCCGCCGCCCATCCCATCAGTTCCAGGGAGCCCAGATTGGCCGAGAGGAAACTCAACCCGGCGATCCAGGCGGTCATTTCTCGGCCCGCCATGAAGAAGTCCTCGCCGGTTTCGGACTGCCCCTTGAGGTAGAAGCCGATCAGCAGGACGACGACAAAGTAGATGGCAATGATCGAAAGATCTACGCCACCCAGGGAGATCAGTCGCGACGGAGCGGACTGCAAGAGCAACAGAGCTGGATTCATTCGGAAAGGCGCTCCCGGAAATCTGCAAGCGTTTGCAAAGGGCAATTATATGCCCTGACCTGAGAAGATTCAACACTATCACGGTGAGCGTTGCATGGTCGCAGGTTTGAGAACGTTTTTCCGGCGCTTGCGGCCGATGATTGGGTTCATTGCATCCACGCCTGCGGCACACGGTTCCGCAGTGGCGCGAAGCTGTGTCCACAGGGTCTGGCAGCGATCGTGGTTCATTACAAAGGTCCGATCCAGATAGATCGGAAGAGAGCCGGTTGGCCGGCCTCGGGCCAAGCAGATCCATCCGCGGGTCGAACCGTTTCATTTCCAGATTGGGAGCCGGAGCGGGCGGAGGAGCCGCGTGATTGTAGGTGGGAGGATCCCGTCACAAGAGCCGGAGGGTATGTCTTCGTTTGCAGACCGAGCCGGGGTTTCGGCCAACTCCGCCGCGCCGACGGCCGGAAAGGGTGGGATAATGACGCGATGTGCGCGGGGTCACCCGCGCGGAACTGGGCGTCGATGAGGAGGGACTATGTGCGATCAGGACCATTTTGAAGAGGACCGGCAGGAATACGAAGCCAGGGGGCTCGTCACCCGCAAGCAGTTTGGCGCGATTCTGGGAGCAGGAGTCACGATGATGCTGCCGCAGGTCGCCAATGCCGTGACAGTCACCGAGAGCGAGGTGACAGTCACTACCCCGGACGGGTCGGCCGACTGCTACTTCGTCCACCCGGCCAGTGGCTCGGCCGCCGGCGTGCTCATCTGGCCCGACATTTTCGGCCTGCGGCCGGCGTTCAAGCAGATGGGCAAGCGACTGGCGGAGTCTGGCTACTCCGTCCTGGTCGTGAACCCGTTTTACCGCATGAAGAAGGCTCCGACGTCAGCGGGCGGCGGCAACACGAACATTCAGGACGTCATGCCGCTGGCTCGGGCCTTGAACGAAACCACGCACATGACGGACGCCAAGGCCTTCATCGCCTGGCTGGATGAACAGAAGTCCGTCGACACAAAGAAGAAGGTAGGCACCCAGGGCTACTGCATGGGTGGCCCGATCGCTTTCCGGACCTCGGCGGCAGTGCCCGGCCGCGTCGGAGCGGTGGCGTCGTTCCATGGCGGCGGCCTGGTGACCGATGCGCCGAACAGCCCGCATCTGCAGGCCTCGAAGACCAAGGCGCAGTTTCTCATCGCCATCGCCGAGAACGATGACAAGCGGCTGCCGAACGACAAGGTTGTTCTGAAAGAGACCTTTGAGAAGGCCGGCCTGCCGGCCGAGATCGAAGTGTACGGCGCCGCTCACGGCTGGTGTCCGCCGGACTCGAAGGTCTACAACGAGGAGTTGGCGGAGAAGGCGTGGAGCCGCCTGCTGGCGTTGTACGGGAAGGCGCTGGCGTAGGCCGCAGCCAAGGATTGGTGTCCGGCTTTCGTGGCCTCGGGAGGGATGCTGCGAGAGCCGGATTGAACGGGACGGTGCAGTGATGGCGATCTACTTTCCCGATTCTTACAGGCGCGAATTGCGACAAGCGTGGAAGGAGCGCCGCCTGGTGCCCTATCTGGGCGCGGGCGTCTCCGCCCCCTATGGTCTGCCGCAGTGGACGGACCTCGTGATGAGGATCCTCATTGACGAGTCATGGCAGACATTTGGAGAGTTCTGGAAGAACTACCAGACGCCGCTCGCGGTCTGGATGACCGAGAACTTCAACTTCGGCCTGGAGTCGCTCTCGCGGTTCGCGAAGTCGAAGTTCGCGGTCAACACCGGGCAACGGCGGAGGCGCGATTTCAACGACTACGTGGACCGGAAGCTGTACGAGAAGATGCCGCCGAGTCCACCGGTGGGCCCAACGACCCTGACCGCGGTGGCGGACCTGATCGCAGCCAGCGAAGCAATGCCCGGCGGCCGGGCGATGCCTTCCGTTGTTTCGTTCAACTTCAACGACCTGCTGGAGACCGAACTGACCGCGCGCGGCGTTGCCTGTGAGCCGGTATTCGGGCGCCGCAGACGATACGCCTCGCGCCTGGGCATCATTCATGCGCATGGCTACCTGCCGCGGGGCGGACGGGCTCCGGCGAGCGATCTCATCTTCACGGAAGACGATTATCACCGTTTCGCGCTGCAGTCGATCCACTGGGCCCAGGTGGAACTGCTGAGCCTGTTGCGCAACGGCACGGGCCTGTTCATCGGGCTGTCGATGTCCGACTCCAATCTGCGGCGGCTGTTGGATGCCACCGCGGATGGCCGGAAAAGCCGGCACTTCGTGATCCGCAAAAGGTTCAGCCTGGACGCCAGACAACGGCAGGAGGCGGCACGGCGCATCCACGAACGGGCGATGACCGGCATGAAGCCGGACGAGCGCGGGCGCATGAGTAAAGACGCCCCTCAATTGGAGCACGCGATCAACCAGATGCTGGCCGAAGCGCAGCGCATCGACACAACGCTATTGGAAGAGATGGGTGTTGCGACGATCTGGGTAGACCAGTTTGACGAGATCGGTCAGGTGCTGCAACAGATCCCGAACGCGGGGCGAGCGGCCAGGCCACGGGCTCAGCGAAGCAAACCGTAAGTCTCGCGGCCCGCTAACATGGCTCCCTCAGGGCAGGCGGCTGGCATTCCCGCCGGCGGACCGGTTCAGGCGATTTCGCTGCGGGAGAAGTCGTGATACATCCGGTACGGCAGTCCGGCTGGAGCGTCGTAATAGGGGAAGAAACGCCCCGAGTGGACAACCTGCCCGGGTGGATCCACTACTTCGAAATGCAGCGGCTTCCCCGCGGCCGGGCGCAATCTCGCTTTGAGATCGGCGGGCGTGTGATGACCCGACGGCATTTGCAGCCCCAGGTTGAAGCGCAGGTCCTCCACCATCACAAGAGGTCCGTACATGATGGCGACGCGGTCAGGGTGCTGCCGGTCGACGGGCTCGGCTCGGAATTCGAGCGGCACCTTGATGGTGATGCGATCTCCATTCTGCCAGGTGCGGTCGATGGCCGCCCAGGTGGACGCCTTCGCAGGGATCTTTATGGGTTTGCCGTTCACCTCGACGCTCAGTTCCGGCGCCCAGTCCGGCACGCGGATGCGGATTGCGGCGGTGACCGGACTTGCGGTTTCGATCTTCAGCCGCGTCTCGCCCTGCGCCGGATACTCCGTTTCCTGGGTCAGCTTCATCGGCCGGCCATCCTGGGACCAGGTCACTTCGGAAGGCACGAAGAGGTTCACGAAGAGGCCCTTGGGATCGCGGAAGTAGATCAGATTGACGTAATCGGCCACGGCCTGGATGTAGCTGCCGGAGCAGCACGGCCAACGGTCCCATAGATAGGACTTCGTGCCGCTGCCGGTGTGATAGTCGCCGTAGTAGAAGGTCTCGCCGTCACCCTGCATCGGCAGCGCCGCGCCGATGCAGTTGTAGAGCAGCCGCTCGATCCAGTCGCCGTAGCGCGCCTCGCCGGTGTAGTTCAGCAGATAGCGCGACATCTTGAAACCGGCCCAGGAGCCGCAGGGCACCTCAGCCGTGTCGGCATGCAGTTCCAGAGCACGGCCCAGGTCGCCGTCATAGCCGACAATCCGCTCGCCCGGGCCAAAGCCGCCGGTGGCGAACATCTGCGTGCCGTGGACAAAGTCATAGGCATTGCGCGCCATGCGCAGATACCGATCGTCGCCGCTCGCCGCGTAGGCCAGCGGCAGGCCGTTGAAGGAGTTGATGTGGCTGTAGGCGTGCACCCGCAGCGGCGCCGGCCGGGCTGTATCCAGGAACCGGGACCAGTAAGCGTCGTAGCGCCACACGTCGCCGAAGTCCCGGAACTGCTGATCTCCGGTGGCGAGGAAGGCGCGGTACTGGTTCTCGCTGAGTGTGTACCACTCTTCGTTGCCGCCGGCCGCGGCCTGCTGGTCGGCCGGTGTCGCCAATTGGCGGGCGCGCGGCAGGCTGGCGGCGGCCGCGGTAGTCAACTTCTTCAGCAGAGGGAGCGCTTCCGGCACGCCAGCATACAGGTGCAGGTCGAGCAGCCCGCAGAACGTCTTGTCGAAGGGATAGTGAGCGCCCGGCTGGCCCGTCCGTTCGAAGCACTGAGCCCAGGCGCCCATCATCCTCACTGCCTTGTCGCGCAAGGCCGTATCGTTGGTGGCTTTGGCCATCCTCGCCATGCCGCTGAGCCACTGGCCGAAGACCAGTCCTGTTCCGGAAGAACACCATCCGCCGGGATTCCGCCCGGGCGCAGGCAGCCCAGCCTGAGTGCGGAAGCCGTGCAGGGCATTGTCCTCCGACAGGCCCAGGTAGAAGTCGCGGGTGGCGCGGTACTGATCCAGCAGCCGGCCCGGCAACAGCCGGACACCGGTATAGTCGAAACACTCGAGCACAGGACGCTGCCCGGCGTTTGCACTGGCAAGAACAGCCGCGCCCGGAACCGCGGCCACGGACTTCAGGAAGTGACGCCGGGTGGGGTCTGTGGTTGGCACACCTTCTTATATGCCTCCGTTCCAAGGCCCGTCAACCTAAAGCCGAGTCGATTCCCGCCAGCTCTGCCCGACACCCTGCGCCCCACCACAAGAGCCAGCGCCGCCATCCACAGCAGTAGGATACCGGCCCGCACATAGATAACACCGGCGGCCGAAATGCCGACGCCGGTCGCCACGGTCAGCCAGGCCGCGATGCACAGAGGGCATTTCGGCATGAGCAGGACAAGCAGCCCGGACAGGATCGAGGCCGCAGCCTTGGCGGGCCGGTCGGACACCGGCCCGCAGACGCATCCCGGGGTGGTCATCGCGCAACTGCCTCCTGGCTGCAGCAGCCGGCGGATTCCTGTTCCCGAGGATACTCATCGTGGCGCCGCCACCACACGCCCGATTCATTGCGGCCTCTGGGCGCACGGTCGAGCCACTGGTACATGCCCCACAGCCCGTCGACTCCGCGTGCGTAGCTGGAGTAGCAATGATAGATGACTCCGTCTTCCTGGACGAACGAGCTCACGCCCGGCCGCTCCCGCGTGTACGTCGGAGTGTCGGTGCCGCACATGGCCGCAAACTGGCCCTCCGCCCCGGCGCCCTGCTGGCCGGGCGCCAGCTTGAGAGGTTTTTCGCGGCGATAGTTGTACTCGATCCCTTCACCCTGCTGGCGCGGGGAATACGAGGCGGAGTAGTCGAAATTGAAGCTTCCGTCGGAGGAGGAAGCCCACGGGAACGTCCAGCCCATGCGCTGCCGGTAGGCCAGCAGTTTCGACAGCGGCGCGCGTGAGACGGCCCAAAGCATGACGTCGTGGTTCGCGAGGTGAACCGCAATGCCGTTAAAGCTGTCCGCGATGGAGGAACACGAGGGGCAGCCGGCTTGATAGTCGGGCCCGAACATAAAGTGGTAGACCAGCAGTTGCGAGCGGCCGCGGAAGAGATCCGCCAGAGCGCCAGTGCCCTGTTCCGTCTCGAAACGGTAGTCCTTGTCGATGCGGACCCACGGCAGGTCCTGCCGCCGCTGCGCCAATTCGTCGCCGCGGTGCGTCAATTCCTTTTCTTCGTTTAGCAGCTGCAATCGCTCAGCCAGCCACTCTTCGCGGGTTCCGATTCTGTGTGTGGTCATTGTGTCTATCTCCTGATCGTTCGGTAGAATTCAGTCATCGCTGCTCGCAAGACCAAAGTAGGCCGGGAGGGGACGACACCGGGAGTGACAATCGTGGCGGGATTCCTGTGGACTCACTGATCACGGCCGCGGCGCAAGCGCTGGCGGCGGGTGACCCGCTTGGCGCCTTGAAGCGAGTGGCGTTGCGGGACGATGCGCCTTCCCTGGCTCTTCGGGGCATTGCCATGGCGCAATTGGGCGATTTCGCCAGGTCGAGGCTTCTCCTGCGGAGTGCCGCGCGGACCTTCGGTCCACGGGAAGGGGTGGCGCGTGCGCGCTGTGTGGTCGCGGAGGCGGAGGTCGCGCTGGTCTCGCGTGATCTCGGTTGGCCGGCCAAGGCTTTGGATGCGGCGCGTGCGACGCTGGAGGCCCACGGCGACCGTTTGAACGCCACTTACGCCCGATACCTGGACGTCCGGCGACTGCTGCTGATTGGACATCTGAAGCTGGCGGAGGAGCTCCTCAATGGGCTCGACCCCTCTCCGTTTCCACCCTCACTGCGGGCCACACACGAGATTGTCGTAGCTGGTATCGCGATGCGGAGACTGAGGACGAGAGAGGCACGCGCGGCTCTGCTCCGCGCGGAGGAATTCGCCCGGCAGGCGAGGATCCCCGCCCTGATGGCGGAAGTGGAGGGCGCGGCCGACGCCCTGAGGACGCCCGCGGCCCGACTGGTTGCGCACGGCGAGCAGAAGCTCCTGCTGCTGGAAGAGGTAGCGGATCTGCTGGCATCGGAAGCTTTCGTCGTGGATGCGTGCCGGCTGATGGTGCGCGAACTGGACCATGTGGTGGAACTGGCACGCCGTCCGGTCCTGTTCGCGCTGGCACGAGCCCTGGGCGAAGCCTGGCCCGGCGACGTGCCCAGGGATGTACTGCTGGCGCGGGCGTTCGGGGCGAGGTTGACCGATGAGTCCCATAGGGCGCGTCTGCGGGTCGAGATCGGACGGCTTCGCAGGGCCCTCCGGAGCGTTGCCGTGATCGAAGCCACCCCGCGCGGCTTTGTCCTGTCTCCGATCCGCGCGACAGAGCTCGCGGTTCTGGCGCGGCCGGTTGAAGAAGAGCATGCCGGCATCCTGGCGCTGTTGTCGGATGGCGAATCCTGGTCGAGTTCAGCGCTGGCGATCGCCCTCGGGACAAGCCAACGGACGGTGCAGCGGGACCTGGATGAACTGGCGGAGGAAGGCAAAGTGCAGTTCTTCGGCCGCGGCCGGGCTCGTCGCTGGATGACTCCGCCTGTCGCCGGAATCACGACGATCTTGTTACTCCCTGCTCTGCTGCCTGTTGACTAAGGTGGAGGTATGAAGGAATCAGCAGCCGAAATTCTTCGGGAATATGGCCCATTTCCCGACGTACCGCGCGTGAATGGGGTGACCTATGACGGCGAGAAGATCTGGTTCGCCTCGGGCGACCGGTTGAATGCGTTGGATCCAGGCAGTGGGGCGGTGCTGCGTTCGATAGAGGTTGCAGCGCATGCGGGCACGGCCTTCGACGGGCGGCATCTGTTTCAGATCGCGGAGGATCGTATTCAAAAGATCGACCCGCAGACGGGGCAGGTGGTGAAGACGATTCCGGCGCCGGGCGGTGGTGGCAACTCCGGGCTGGCATGGGCCGAAGGAACGCTTTGGGTGGGTCAATACCGGAACAGGAGGATCCATCAGGTGGATCCGGAGACCGGTGCGATCCTGCGCACGATCGAGTCAAACCGGTTCGTGACCGGGGTGACGTGGGTGGAAGGTGAGTTGTGGCACGCGACCTGGGAAGGGGACGAGGCCGATGTGCGGCGTGTGGATCCGGGGTCAGGCGAGGTGCTGGAGAGGCTGGAGATGCCGGCGGGCGTGGGTGTCTCGGGGCTCGAGTCGGATGGCGCCGACCAGTTCTTCTGCGGCGGCGGCGGGACGGGGAAGGTGCGGACTATCCGGCGGCCGAAGCGCGGGGCTTGACGGGAGGGTCCTCCCAGAATTGGGGACGGCTCCAATGAAGCCGTCCGGCGAGCCCGACGCTGGCTCTCCAGGAGTGGTGTTGGGCGGGCGGCCTCATCCACTTTGGCGACCTGCGATGCTACGGGTGATTCCATGGAAGTGGCAGCGGCTATGGGCGCCCGCTTACTAACGTGCGCGGTTCGCAACAGGCATGCTCTGAGTGAGGCCGGTTCTGCTATCGACAGCTACACCTGACGGCCGAACCACTCCAGGGAGGCCCACCAGATGCCACCAGCCGCCAGTGTCACCGCGGGGCCGTACTGATAAGTGGTGGAGACGGCCAGGATCACGGTGAAGATCTGAAAGAGGCCGGTGGGGATCAACTGGCCCGAGGCGAACTGCCAGCGGGTCTGTTCGGTGGGCGGAGTGAGGATGGTGCGGTGGCCGGCGGCCAATGCCAGGAAGCCGGCGGCGGCGGTACGGTGCCAGCCGTAGGGCGCGGTGAGGATCAGCAGGGGCACGAACCAGGCGAGATCGCGGGCCAGGAGGACGTCGCGGCCGGTGAGGGGTAGCAGGAGCCGGCGAGCGACGGCGGATTCGGCGTCGAAGGAAGAGCTGGCCTGGCCGGCGGTGCTGAGCAGGATGACGATGAGTCCTCCAATGACGACCGAAGCCATCGGATCCGGATTTGAGTAGAAGATCCGATAGAGGCAGCCACCAAGGCTGAGAAGAGCGGCGAACCAAAGGTCGAGTGTTTGGAGGAGTTCGCGCAGACGATTCTGCACGAGCCCGCCGAGGCGGCCGGGGAAGCTCGGGACGAGGCCGAGGAGGCGCGGCGGGTTCTTCCAGATGCGGAACATTCCGAGGGCGATGGGCGCGAGGATTCCGACGGAGAAGAGGCCCGTACCAACGGCGGGGTGGCGGCTGAGCAAAGCGAACAGCACGGCCAGCGGCAGCATGGGATTGAGCAGCAGATTGAAGGCAAGGACCAGGGCACGCTGCCAGGCGGTGAGCGGCCAGAGGGCCATGCGAGCCTCCGGGATACGGCGGGCCATATCGCCGGCCAGGGGGAGAGCCACGAGAGCGCCGATGACGAGGTAGAAGATGGCGGTGCTACTGGGGCGATCCAAGGGCTCTTCCGCCATCATGAGCAGGATGACGGCGAAGAGATTGTTGTGAGTGACGGAGCCGAACCGGCCGAAGCCGCGTTGCGCGCTGCGGCCGAGAGCGGCGATTAACCCCGCGAGTCCAGCCATGAGAGTTCCGGAGCGGAGGGCTGTTCCACGAGTTCAAAGTAGAGTTCTTCCACGTTGGCATGGGTCATGGCGCTGGCCGGTGCGTCGTGGAGGATGCGGCCATCGCGCAGCAGGACGATGCGGCTGGAGATGCGATCGACCAGCGAGAGGATGTGCGAAGTCAGCAGGATGGTGACCCCGCGACTGGCGGCCGCTTCGAGAAGGCGGCGGATGGTCTCGACCGAGACGGGATCGACGCCCTCGAAGGGCTCGTCCAGCATAAGGACAGACGGATTGTGGAGTAGGGCGATGGCGAGGGCGGTTTTCTTGCGCATGCCGTGGGAGCATTCTCGGGCATAGGTGTGCCGCTTGGCGGAGAGGGCGAGGGCCTGGAGAAGTTCCTCGGAGCGGGTGCGCGAGGTGGCCTTGTCGAGGCCATAGATGGGTCCAGTGAGGCGAAGGTGTTCCTCGATGGTCAGTTCGGGGAGGAGGGCGAGGTTTTCCGGGACGACACCGATGCGGCGGCGGAACTGGAGGCGGGTGGCCGGGTCGGCGGGGTCAAAGCCGGCGACCGAGATCTCTCCGGCGTCGGGGCGCGCCAAGCCGCAGAGGAGACGGAGGAAGGTGGACTTGCCGGCTCCGTTAGGCCCGAGGATGGAGCAGATTTCGCCGGCGGGCACGTCGAGGGAGACGTCATCGACCGCCGTCAGGGCTCCAAATCGGCGGGTCACGCGCCGGCATTGAATGGGGGAAGACACACTCGCAATCTAGCATTCCGGCCGGTGGCGGCTTGTAACTTCCGAGAACGGCCGGGGTGAGTTCTGAATGGCTTTGTTCGCTCACAATTTTGGGATATGGGCGGGCGGGATGGTCCCGGGGTTTTGGGGCCGGAGTTGGCTTTGTTCGACCATAAGCGGAGGATTTCGGCGGCGGCGGCGGCCGGGTGATGGGTTTGAATGCTCAAAAATGGCTACGACCGGGTGGGTTGCGTCGCGGTCGAGCAGGGCGGATTCGGGCTTGAATGGGTTTGTTCCCTCAGATTCTCGGGATTGGGGCGGGTGCGGTCGTTCTCGGGATTGGGGTGGGCGTTGGCTTTGTTCGACCATGGGCGGAGGATTTGGCGTGGGCGGCTTCCGGGTGATGGGTTTGATTACTCAAAAACGGCTACGACGGGTGGGTTGCGTCGAGGTCGAGCGGGGCGGATCCGGACTTGAATGGGTTTGTTCACTCAAATCCCTGGGATCTGGGCGGATGTGGCGTTGCAAATTGGGCGGATCATCGAGCACTTGAGGTATCGAGCGTGCGATGCGTGCCCAACGGCCGGCGCGCTCCAACCTGACTTCGCTGCCAGTATGGAGCGCGGGCGGGGGTTGTGGACGGTGCGGTTTTCAAAGATCCAGGGAGCTAGCGGCCATGGAGGCAACCGGTTCCCAGCGGCAGTTACTAGTTCCCGCCGCGCCGAGATCATCGCACATGGTTGTTCGATATTTTGGGGCAGTTGCCTGGAAGAGAATGAGCACAAACGAGATATATTTCCTGGTTCGCGGGGACCGTCTTGCAGAACTCAGCCCAAATGGCCTTGACTTTTTATGTCGGATTGTGCGGGTGGAGGTTTTTTGTCCGGTTCTGCCTCGCCGAAGCCTTCTTACCCCCTTGCACGCCCCGTTTGCGCCACGCCTTCGGCTGGCCGCCCCTTACAGCCTCTTGTTTCTAACTTTTTGTTTTCGGGTTTTCGGGTCTGTTAGCCTGACAGCCGTAGCCACTGGTCAACCGTTAGCGCCAATACCCCAAACATCAGGTGCGCCATCACCTTCGCCGCGCCTCTCACTCGGATTTGGCTTGCTCCGAACTCATCCTTCAACCGCGCGTTTACCCGCTCCACCATCGTCCGCTCTTTGAATCGATCCTTCTTCGCCCAGCACAGTTCCGGCGCCACTTTGGCTGGAAATACTTTCGTCAGCTGTGACGGCTTCTTCGTTCCTCTCGTTCCGTTCGGCTTGATGATCGGGATCCGCCCGCCCTTTCGGACTTGTTCGTGGATTGCATTGGCATCGTATGCCGAATCCATCAGTTCGTACAGATGTGTCACCCTCGCCGAGGTCATCGTCATCAGTGGGATTGCCACCTGCGAATCATGCACGCTGGCGCTTGTCAGGATGGCCGAAATCGGCACCTGCCCGTCGGCCACGTCCAAATGCAACTTGTACCCCCTCCAGTATTTCTGGTGGCCATCATTGCTCGTCTTCACTCCAAGGCCGCATTCGGTGGAAAGTCCGGCCAGCATTTCCTTCAGCTGCTGATGGCCTTGGCGCTGAATGCGCGTACCGCGCTGACTGGCTGTCGTTCGCCGGTGGGCCTTCGCGACACCCTTCGGCCGACCAGGCTTGCCCTTCCGTTTCTTTTTCTTCACCGGCCGATCCGGGAAGCGCTCTCGAACTGGAATTGCCGTCGAATCCCGCGCTATGTGGCCAATCAGGCGCTCACCCTGCGTCGTTTGCACCACAGCCTCATGCGAGTCTGCTGCGGCAACTGTGTGGCGGCGAACTCAGCGAAAGCTCGCGAGAACTTCGACTCATGCGGCAGGCTGCTCGCGCTCTGCCAGCCGCATAAATGGCGGAGGGCGGAGTCTACCCGAAGCCGGCCAATGAGATCCCGCGTGTGGGGCAGATTCAAAACTGCCTTGGCCACAAAGGCCATGACCAATGCGGCTCGATCTTTCGCAGGGCGGCCGGTGTGAGACCGACGCGCGCTCAAGAGGCGATCCAAGGGCATCAGCGCAGCCAGCGATGCCAGCAGTCTCAATTGCGAACTGAGCGGGCCAAGCGACTCTTCCAACACGGGGAACAGCTCCTGCTGCGTCACATGGCCGAATTGCAGAAGAAACTGGCGAGAGGTAAGCTCCATATGGGGTTTGCTCGTGGTATCCGGTTTGTTTGGCGACAACAGTTTACTGCGGCCGACCCCACTTCCCCTAACCCCAATTCCGCTAACCCCAATTCCCCAATTCCTTTAGTTTCAATGCCGAGTTTTGCAAGAGGCTCCGGGGAACGCTGCTCAGCGGTCCGCAGGATCGGGCGGTTTAGCTGGGGATGAGGGTTAATAACGCTGCTCCTGTTCCAGTGCGGTGAGTGCCGTGTATTCCGCAGGGTGTGCTGACGACATCGGTGACAGATCGGACCGGCCACATCAGTAACACTTTCCTCGTGCTCGCTTCGATTCTTGATTGTGGAGTTAGGCTTGGGCTCGTGGGGTTTCGGATCATCTGCATCGGCTGGCGGCTGGAGAGCTACGAAACTGCGGCCGGCCCTGGGCGATGCCCAGGGGAATGCTGGAGGAGGCCATTTCCTGTTTAGGAGTAGTTGGAGCGGGCAGTCGCGAAGGTTCTTGTTTCGGCGGGGCGGCAGCGGATCTGGGCCAAAGGCTATTTCGGGCCGCGGTGGACCCAACGCTTGAACCATTCGCCGCGGGCGGTGCGCGGGGTTCTTGGATAGGCGACTTTGGCGGGGATGGATAGGTCCAGTTCGGTTCCGGCTCCGGGGCGGCTCCAGAGGTTGAGATGGCCTGCCAGTTTCTGGGCCCTTTCCCGCATCCCGGACAAGCCCCAGTGGCCAGGCATGCCTTTGTCCAGTGTTCTCTGATCGATCCCTTTGCCATCATCACGGACGCGGAGGCGGAGCGCGGAACGGTCGTAGGTAATCTCGACTTCCACCGCGGCTGCCTGTGCATGCCGGAACGCGTTTACCAGCGCCTCTCGACCGATGGCTACTACCTCGTCCCGGACGATTGGGTCGAGGATGCAGGGCGTTCCCACGATGGACATTCTGAAGGATGTCTTGCTGGTGTTGCTGAATTCCTCGCCGCAGCGGGAAAGCAGCAGAGCCAGATCCTGCTGCGAGTCTTCCGCCGCACGCAGGCCCCGGACGCGGTCGCGCCCTTCGACCACGACCTGATCCGCCGTCCGCAGGGCGTTCTCAATGACCGGCCGCAGCGGGTCCTCGCCGGGGAGCTTCCGCAGGACGGCGTGAAAGTGCAGCATGAGCCCCTGGACACTCTGCAGGAGCGTGTCGTGTAAATCGCGGGCAATGCGTTCGCGTTCGGCCAGCCGCTCGCCCAGCCGCTCGTGGAGCTGTGCAGTGACCTGACGCACCCGGAGCAGATCGAGGGACCACAACCCCGCGAGAGCGGCTAGTCCGCACAGCGCGGCGAACCACCAAGTCTGGTAATAGGCCGGTGCGATGGAAAATTCCAGTGCCGCTCCTGTCTCATTCCAAACGCCATCGTTATTGCAGGCCAGTACTCGAAAGCGATAAGAGCCAGGACCGAGGTTGTTGTAAAAGGCCTCCCGGCGGGTGCCGACCTCCTGCCAGGCCCGGTCCACGCCTTCGAGCAAATATCGAAACTGTACGCGTTCAGGGATCGCCAGGGATAGCGCCGTGTAAGTGATGTTCAGGTTTGCCGTGTGCGCCGGCAACGCCAGAGGAGCCGAGGCGCCATAGGTCCGCCCTTCGGCCACCAGAGTCTCGATGGCGACAGGCGGCGGCAGGGCATTCCTCGGGATGCGTTTGGGATCGATCCAAACCAAACCTCCGGGCGTGGCAAACCACAAGAGCCCATTGTTCGTCTGAATCGCGGACGGTGACGCGATGGAACCCGGACGCTGTTGCGGCAGGCCGTCGCGTAAATCGAAGAGTTCAAATTTCGCACGATGTCGCGGGTCGCTCTGGAGCAGTTTTACCTCTTCGGTGGGGATATGAATGATGCCGCGACGTTCGTTCAGCCAGAGTCCGGAGGACGCAATCATGCCGGTGATTCCGGTGAACTCCCCACCGTCTGCCGGAGCGACCGGGTGAAATCGTCCGCCGGAAAAGAGGGTCACGCCGTTGTTGCCGCCAAGCCACACATTCGGACCGCTGTCCTGAAAAGAGCTGATGCTGCCCGCAGGAAGGCCATCCTTTCGAGAAAAGGTGCGGAGAGCATCGCCTTCTACCACAGCGACAGTGGCATTCTGGAAGCCGAACCAGGTCCGTCCTGTTGAGTCAGTGAAAGCGGCAAGAGCAGAGCCCTTCGGGCCACCCAAAGATTCCAGGGTGTTCCAACTCGCTCCGTTCAGGCGATACACGCCCTTGCCTTCGATTGAAATCCACAGCCGGCCTGAGCGTTCCCTGGTGATGGCAAGCACTCGCGATGCCGTGGTGATGGCTATTTCTTGGGCAATTCGATGGTTCGCATCACCATTCGGTCCATGGTGATCCACGGCGGCCGAGGGCGCGAGAACTCTCTGGCCGGGATTGACCCGGGTGGTCCTGTTCATTAGCGAGGCGAAAGAACTGGAATCGATTCGCCAGCCAGACGATGCCGGATGGGTCATGAAGGGCGGCATCCACGTGGTAGAGGCCGTTCTTCATCGGGTCGGCCACTCCATCGCGAACCCTCTGAATGGGGCCCATCGGGCAGGATTCCGGCAAAAACCGTGCTGTCGTCGCCTTCGAAGATTGCGCTGATGGGGCCATCCGGGGGCATGGCTACAGGAACGAAAGGACTGGGGCGGAAGCGGTCGACTCCCGCATTTGTACGGCCCATACGTTTCCTTCGCGGTCCTGCAGAAGGCAGTACATGAAGTTTCCAGAGAGTCCCTGAGCGGCCATGTAGCTTTCGACCGGCAGGGCCGGCTTCTTCCCCGGGACCGAGGGGCTGAGGACGGGGTCGTGGACGCGCCGGATTCCATCTCCAAGGCTGGCGATCCAGACTGCCCTTGTCGTCGAAGAGCAGGTACTGAGATCCGGCGATGATCTCGGGTCTGCCGATCGTCGCCGGCTTCGAGGCAAGCGGGACGGGGCGGACGGAGCGGCCCGTTTCGGTCATCCACAATGTTCCGTCTGGCGCCTCACCGAACTTCATGACGAACTCGAGGTGATCTGCCGCGACCTGGAACCGGCGGGCTCCTTTGGGGAGGAAGAACACCTTGTCCACGGTGCCGACCCACAGAGTCTGATCACGGTCTTCCAAGACGGAAAGGGCCGTCCCGGAGAGGCCCCAATCGGAACCGATGGTACGCCAGTGCGCGCCTTCGAGGCGAACCAAGGCCGCCCCGGCCGGCGACGGCCCAGATGGTGCCCTGGTGGTCGCGCAGAAATGCGCCGATGCGTGTGGGCGGTAACCCATCCTGTTCGCCGTACGTTTTGGCCGTACCGTTTCGGAGGAAGGAGATCGCTCCGGACTGGTAGCCGATCCAGAGCCCTCCATCTGGGTCGGCCAGCAGGGCATCGATGCGGGCACGAGGGAGGTCCGGCCCGGATTGCGTTTTGAAGAGTTCGAAGCGGACGCCGTCGAAGCGGTAGAGGCCGGTCGGACCGCCGAGCCAGAGGTAGCCGTCGGTTGTTTGCGCCAGAGCGCGGACCTCGCCGGGCGCGCCGTTGTTGGGAGTCCAGCTGGTGTGATGGAGTTGCGTGATTTGTCGATCCCGATCGATGGCGAAGGCGGGGTCGCGGAGAGCGAGCGAGCAGAGGAGAGCGGCGAGGATGGTTGTGGAACGGCGGCGCGTCCAACTCATAGGGTCCAGTGAGATGGGGGAATGGGTGAGCTTTCTTGCATCGTACTCGAAACGGGGAGGCGGAGGTGGAGGGTGTCGCGGCCAAGCAGTTCGAGAGAGGACTCAAGATCCGTTGCCTTGCGAATCAGAATGAATATCACCTGCGAATCGAACGCCCCCATCAAGACGGGGTTCACATCACAGAACTGATAGCCAACCCAAATTCAATTCACCGCCATTAGGTGCTGTTCGGATTCTATCGTGTTTCCCTATTAACCTTAGCAATACGTAACGTAACCAAGTAGGTTAGATA
>JASGIE010000171.1:0-66614 GCA_049841055.1 Paludibaculum sp.
TCCGTCTTCGACTTCGTCCTTGCTAAGGTTAATAGGGAAACACGATGAATCCGAACAGCACCTACTCCGGATCGTTGGACTTTCGACGCCAGCGGCGAGGGAGTAACGGCAGACCGGTGAGAGCAGGGACGGCTGAGCACGTGGTCATGGGCGGCGCGACAGGTTGAGTGCTCGAAGGGAGCCGCGATTAGGTACGATGAGGCGGGATGTTTCTCCTGCTAGGCGCCCCGAACGGTCCGCCGGAAGCTCCGGAATCTTGCGCCGGAGCGCGGGCAGTGCACTCAGTGCGGGCTGATCTCCGACCTGCGCCACCAGACTTTGCGCGAGTATTTCACTTGTTTTTTGTGCCACTCATCCCCATCTCAAAGCCGCGGCACATCATCGTCTGTGACCGTTGTGGAACCTGCTACTCGCCGGACTACCGAGGATTTGCATCCAACGTGGATTCGGACGAAGGTAAGACCGTGCTCCTCTGCCCGGCCTGCTCCGGGAAACTCCGAATCCCCCTGCGTCATGAGAATGCGATTCGTGTGACCTGCCCTCACTGCGGCGACAGGTTCACCGTCAGCATCAACAAATCCTGAGGCGAACCCCGGAACCTCCTTCTTAAGGCTCAATCCGCAGCAGGTGGAACCCATCCGCTGCTGCTACGTGTGTCACGCCCCACGCCTGGGGGTGGTCCAGCACGTCGGCCGCGCCATAGTCTTCTCTCCGCAGCACGAGCCAGTTCACCCCGTTCGCCAGCATCTCGCGCGTCACCATCCGGCGGTATAGGGGGGAAGCCGGCATCTGGCTCGATTGCTCTCTCGAAGGAAGGACCGTCCACTGATTCGCGCGCCCTATTTGGATCTCCAGGGCCACGGAACCCTGCAGTGCGCTGGCCACCAGTTCTACCTCGTCCGCGTCGACCGGCTGCGGAAAGTCCACCTCAAGAAACATGCCGGACCGCACGGACTGTCCGGAACACCATCGGGACGCCACGCTGCGATCGAACGCCAGGGGCAATTCCCAGGGATTCGCCGAGGAGTGCGGACCCATCGATCGCTACGTGGAATTTCATGGCCCCGGTCAAGGATCCGCAGTTCGTGGATCTGCCACTCGGACGAGGAGGACGCCTTGATCACCAATCGAATGCCGCGGAGTGGTGTCCTTCGAACCTAAACCGGCGGCTCATCGCCGGTAGCCGGTCCGGAATCAGCGCGGACATGTACAGGTCGAAGCTACGCCTGCCTAGCGCCGATCCGAAGGAGTTCACAACTTCCCGGTCGTGATAGGCCAGTTGACCGAACGAAACCGAGTAGACCCTCTCGCCGGCCGGCACAAGCCGGTTGATCTCGAGACCCATCCGGTAGTCCCCCTGATCGCGGGTGAGGTATTCACTCTCCGGCGTCACGTGGAGCGCAGCCCGCCAATCGACATCGCCCAATTGCCAGGCATACCGGTCAGCGAATCTCGTAACAATTCCAGGCCAGGAGAGTATCAGATGAAACGCGACGACAGCCGGCGCCAGGCCAGGCACCGACGTGAGCGCCAGACCCATCAGCAAGGCCAGGTAGGGCAGGCAGGGCAAGAGAAACCGGCTGCCGATATTCGAGAAAAAGGGCAGCAGGCAGACCGTGCACATCAGCAGCAACTGGCGCCCTTCCCGCCGGCGTGCCGCGAATAGCCCCAATGGCGCCAGAAGGAACACAGGTCCGATCAGCCCCGAGAGCTCGAAACCCCTCATCGTTACTTCAATAGGAATCTCCGCGAAGGTGACGTCGTTCCAATGGGCCAGACTCGCCTGCAGATCCTTCTCGACGGATTCATAAAAGTAAGGATTGGGAAAGAAATGATTCAGCAGAGGGTGGAATGGATTCCCGGTCACCAGCGCGTTTTTCGCCAGCCAGGGTACAACCATTAGTCCGGTGGCGGTGGCTACGACGGCCAGATCGGCAACCATCCGCCGCCTGTTGCGAAGGTTCGAATAGCAGACAACACCGAGGGTGTAGAACAGCGCCGGCAGCGCATTGTATTTGATGGCACAGGCGAAACCCACCAGGATCGCGGCTAACCAGAGCATGCCCGGCTCCCGCTGCTTCACCCAAAGCCGCAGCGCGAAGTAGCCGCCGAAGATCACCACCGCCAGCGCCGCGTCATCGTATGCGGAGGTGGCATCCCGCCCGAAGAGTGGAGAAGCAAACACCAGCAATGCCCCCGTCACACCGGCCGCGGGCCATCCCTCCCGCCTGGCGTAGGCGATCATCCCCAAGGGCAATGCGAGCAGAAAGAACAGGTGCACCAGCGCGGCGGCGGAATGGCGGCCAAACGCATAGGCAAAGAGGAACAGCATCTCCAACCCGAACGGAAAATTCGCGAACATGTTGGTGGTGGAGTTGGTGAAGCCGTGGTGCTCGAAGTAGCGCCGCACAAACCCGAGGTGGTAGCCGGCGCCGTCCGGACTGGTCTCCGGTGACACCGCCGCCGCCAGGTAGTAGATGCCGAAAAGAGCGTAGGCGGACCAGAACACCGCGAGCCAGACGGCGGACAGCGCGGGCGATGCGGGCTCCACCGGCTCAATCCGAGGCTTCACGATGTACCGCAGCCCGATCGCGGCGCCGGCCGCTGCCGCCAGCACAGGCCAATAGATCAGGTGGAGGCAGCAGAGCGTGAACAGCAAAATGCACAGCAGAGCGGCGCCCAGCAGGAAGCCAAGAAACCGGCGCTCCTCTTTCGTCAACCGGACGCGCAGCAGGTCCAGGGCGAGGTCCCCCAGATTGATGCACACCAACCCGGTGAGACCTCCGCCGGCGACTATCTCCGCCAGTTCTCTCAATGGCTGCCCCGCCGGAATCCGATGGACTTCACCAGCAACCCCAGCTTTGTTCCGTCCGAGGCCACCAGCACCTTGTCGATGTCGAATCCCGCTTTGGCCGGCTGCCGTGAACTCAGAGCGGAGGGCGGCACCGGGTAAGCCAGTGTGTAGCCGGTTGGCTCCTTCAACAACTCCTTGCCCACTACGACATCATTCACAAGAAAAGTGAGAGTCTGCGGTCCTGTCTTCTGCATGACCTCGCCAACCACGATGACATCCACGGCCAGCACCCACGGCCCGTCATCTTCGAGCCAGCACTGGACACGCGGCCGTTGATTGGTCCAGCGATAGTCGGAACTGTCGCCTCCGGTCAGGATGTCGGCCAGAGGCCTGGCCGGTGAATTGTCTGAGGCGACCATCGCCATCGGTGCCCTGGTGAGAGCAACAGACCCGCTGAGTTCCGGCTTCTGCGGCGGCACCGGGAAGTTCGGGAAGCGATGGCGGCCGATAGCGAGGCAGACGGCCAGGAGCAGGAAGAGCGTGGAAACGGCCGCGAGGAGCCGGCCCGCGGGGACATGCTGGCCGACGGGCTCACCGGACGCCGGGCGTTCGGTTCCCACGACGGGCGGATCGTTCATCGCAGGCATGCTTCAACATAGACTCTCACAACTCCCGGCCGGCTACCCACCTTACGGGCAGATCCAGGCCGTGTCGACAAGCCTATCTCGTGGACGGACCCGCGGCGCGAGTCAGGATCGTCTCCAGCAGTTTCACCTTCGCGGCATCGGCCAGGGGCCGGACCTCGAAGCGCTCACCGAGTTCCATCGTCACGGGATTGTTCACGTCCAACGCCGGCCACTCCGGCAGCCCCTCTCCATTGGGATTCCCGGTCTTCACGAAATTCGCCCAATAGCTTGACGTCTTCTCTGCCATTGCGGAATCCTCCGGCGCCCAGGGCCGTTTCGCAAAGGCCAGGCTATTGAACATGTATGGCAGCTCGGAGGAGTGGAATGCCCCATAAAGGTCCCGTTTGGGCCCCGGCAAAGGATGGTCCCACAGATAGGTGTAAACCGCCGTCTTCGAATGTGCCGCCCGCTGCCGTGCCCAGAGCAGTGTCGCCACCATCACTTGCGCGCGGGCGGCCTCGGTCTGCGAGGGGCCCGGCGTCGATGCCGGGTACAGCTTCAGGAACTCATCCGCCAGATCGCCCGCCAAACGCCGCGCGAAGCGCTCAAACTCTTCCGGCGTGAGTTGGCCATACTTCGCATCGGCGCTGCTCTCGTCGGCGCACCACCCTGTCAAGGTCGCCACGTCAGTTTGCTTGCCTTGTTCGAAGATCGCAGCCACGGTATCAGGCAGCAGTGCCCCGTCCACGACAGGGCCCCAGCGGAATAGCGCTCCTTCCACCGGCGCCATTAGCAGGTACACCGGCATCGCTCGCAGTTCCTTCAGCGATCCGGCTCTCTTCGCCTCCTGGAATCTCACTCCATCCTTCTCCGCATCCGCCAGACGTCGCTGCCGGTTGCCGATCCTCGACCCACTCTGTGCAATCGCCGCGTGGAACAGTCCTTTCGCCAGTGGTGAGGCGACCAGCGCATGCACGGCGCTGGCGCCGGCCGACTGTCCGGCAATGGTCACCCGATCCGGATCGCCTCCGAATGCCGCAATGTTCGATTTCACCCACTGCAGCGCCGCGACGGCATCCAGCAACCCATAGTTGCCTGAAGCCTGAGCGGGCGATTCCGTCGTCAACTCCGGATGTGTGAAGAATCCGAAGACCCCCAGGCGGTAGTTGATCGTGACCAC
Organism: Paludibaculum sp.; assembly: GCA_049841055.1. GTDB lineage: Bacteria > Acidobacteriota > Terriglobia > Bryobacterales > Bryobacteraceae > Paludibaculum. The sequence continues at coordinate 4,601 of JASGIE010000171.1, forward strand.
CACGATGCCTTTCCGCGCGAGCGCCTCGCCGTTGTAGAGCGCCACAGAGGTGGAACCCTGGTCGAACGCGCCGCCGTGGATCCACACGAACACCGGTCGCTTCCCCATAGTGCCGCCGGTCCACACGTTGAGGTACAGGCAGTCCTCGCTCCGCTCATTATGGTCCATGTACTCTTCGGTCCAGGGACCCAGAGAACTCGGCGCCGCCTGCATGCACGATTTCGAGAAGCGGTCCGCCTTCAGCACACCCTTCCACGGCGCGGCAGGTTTCGGCGCGCGCCAGCGCAGATCTCCTACTGGCGGCGCCGCGTAGGGAATGCCTCGGAACACGGTGATGGCGTTATCGGCCGTAGGCACACCTTCCACCATGCCGTGTTCCGAACGGACGGGTTTCGCGGCAGCGGCCGCGCTCAGGATGAATAGGGACAAGCAGATGAAACGAAACATGGCAGGAGCACCTTTTGCTGACTCTCGTGTATATCACAGCGCGCGCAGGAGCGCTTGCCGGCCCTGATCCAACGCCCGATGAGAGCCTTCGTCTGGGTATCCCAACAGAAAATTGAACCGGTACATCGGAATATCCGATGCGAACCGCAAGCGCTTGCGATAAATTAGATGCGCATGAAAAACACCTTGCAGTCCGGTTCAGTGGCGGTGCCCCCTGCCGGCAGGACCAAAACACCGGCCTACAAGAACCCCAAACTGACGCCGGAACGAAGGACAAAAGACCTTCTCAGCCGCATGACTCTCGACGAAAAGGCCGCGCAAATGGTCTGCGTCTGGCAGAAGAAGGCGGAGACCCTCGTCGATTCGGACGGCCGGTTCGACCCGGTCAAGGCGAAGACGGCCTTCCGGAAGGGCCACGGACTGGGGCAGGTGGGCCGCCCCAGCGACGCCGGGCCTGGTTTGGATGCGCGCCAGATGGCCGAACTCACCAACGCCATTCAACGCTTCTTCCTCGAAGAGAGCCGCCTCGGCATCCCTGTGGTCTTCCACGAAGAGTGTCTGCACGGGCAGGCCGCTGTCGGCGGCACCAGTTTCCCGCAGCCGATCGGCTTGGGCGCGACATTCGACCCGGAACTGGCGGAGTCGCTCTACGCCATGACGGCCCTCGAAGCCAGGTCTCGTGGGGCGCACCAGGCGCTCACGCCGGTGGTCGACGTTGCTCGCGATCCGCGTTGGGGCCGCGTGGAAGAGACTTTTGGGGAAGACCCGTTTCTCGTCTCGCGCATGGGCATCGCCGCCGTCCGCGGCTTCCAGGGCGACGCGACATTCCGCGACAAAACGCGTCTGATCGCCACACTCAAGCATTTCGCAGCGCACGGGCAGCCGGAGTCCGGCATGAACTGCGCGCCCGCCAACGTCAGCGAACGCGTGTTGCGGGAAACCTTCCTCTATCCGTTCGAACAGGCCATCCGGCACGGCGGCGCGATCTCGGTTATGCCCTCCTACAACGAGATCGACGGCCTTCCTTCCCATGCGAACCGGTGGTTGCTCCGCGACGTGCTGCGCAAGGAATGGGGCTTCCAGGGCTACACCGTCTCCGACTATTACGCCATCTGGGAACTCTCCTACCGGCCTGACACGCATGGGCACTTTCTCGCCAGGGACAGGAAAGAGGCCTGCGCACCCGCCGTCGAGGCGGGTGTGAACATCGAACTGCCTGAGCCCGACTGTTACCTCCACCTGGTTGAGTTGGTCCGCAAAGGAGTCCTGAAGGAATCGCAGCTCGACGAACTGGTAGCGCCGATGCTGCTGTGGAAATTCCGCATGGGCCTCTTCGACGATCCCTATGTCGATCCGGAGTTCGCCGCCTCCGTTGCGGGCTGCGAAGCGCATCGCGCGGTGGCTCTGCGGGCCGCGCGCGAAACCATCACCCTGCTGAAAAACGATGGTGGACTTCTGCCTCTGGATGCCGGCGCCCTCAAGACCATCGCAGTGATCGGCCCCAACGCCGCCCGGCCCATGCTGGGCGGATATAGCGGCAAGCCAGTGTACTGTTCCACGGTGCTCGACGGCGTAATGGCTCGCGCCGGCAAGGGCGTGAAAGTCCTCTACAGCGAGGGCTGCAAGATCACCCAGCCCGGGTCCTGGAACCAGGACGAAGTGCTCCCCTCCGATCCGGTGGAAGATCGCCGAACTCATCGCGGAAGCCGTCCGCACCGCGCGCAAGGCGGACGTGATCATCCTGGCCATCGGTGGCAACGAGCAGACATCGCGCGAGGCGTGGTCCTTGCAGCACATGGGCGACCGCACGAGTCTCGATCTCATCGGGCGCCAGGATGAGTTGGTGCGTGCACTGCTCGCGCTAGGCAAGCCGGTCATCGTGCTGCTCTTCAACGGACGGCCGCTATCCATCCGGGAAGTCGCCGGCTCCGTGCCCGCGGTGTTGGAATGCTGGTATCTCGGCCAGGAGACCGGCACCGCCGTAGCCGAGGTCCTCTTCGGCGATGTGAATCCCAGCGGCAAGCTGCCCATCACGATCCCCCGCTCCGCCGGCCATGTGCCCGCCTACTACAACCACAAACCGTCCGCGCGCCGGGGTTACTTGTTCGATGAGGTGTCGCCCCTGTTCGCCTTCGGCTTCGGGCTCAGCTACACAACCTTCGAACTCTCGCCGCCGCGGCTCTCAAAGAAGAGCATGCGGCCCGACGGCTCCACTCGGTTGTCCCTCGATGTGAAGAACACCGGAACCCGGGCGGGCACGGAGGTCGTTCAGCTCTACATCCGCGACGTCGTCAGCTCAGTGACCCGCCCGGTGAAAGAGCTCAAAGGGTTCCAACGCGTGGATCTGCAGCCCGGTGAATCACGCACCGTCGGATTCGACATCACGCCGGAACTGCTCGCGTTCTGGGACGTGAACATGCGCTACACGGTGGAGCCGGGCGAGTTCGAACTGATGACGGGCCAGTCGTCACGGGACTGTGATCTGCGGAAGATCACCCTGCGCGTGAACTGATCCGATCTCCGAAAGAGGCATTACGATGGGTGACAGCACACAGAAACTCGCGGTCCGGGAAAAGCTGGGCTACGCCTGCGGCGACATCGCGACGAACTTCTTCTTCCAGTCGATGATTCTCTACCAGACCCGCTGCTACACGGATACGGTCGGGCTCTCGGCGGTCGCCGTGGGCACCATGTTCCTCGTGCTGCGGCTCGCGGATGCCATCTTTGATCCGGTCATTGGCGCTCTTTCCGACCGCACGCAAACCCGCTGGGGCAAGTTTCGCCCCTGGATCCTCGGCACGGCGCTGCCCTTCGGCCTGATCTTCTGGCTGGTCTACGTGTCACCCGACTTCGGACCTCAGGCCAAGCTGGTTTACGCTTACCTCACTTATTCCCTGGTCATGATCCTCTACTCCGCCAACAACACGCCCTATGCCGCGCTGATGGGCGTGATGACACCGGATGTGAGTGAACGGAACAACGTCGCACGCTACCGGTTCGTCGGCGCCCTGGTCGGCCAGTTTCTGATTCAGGCGCTACCGCTGCCCTTGGTCGCCAAGCTGGGCGGCGGCAATCCGGCGCGTGGCTGGGCCTTGACCATGGGCATTTTCGGCGCTCTCATCGTCCTGCTGAACCTGCTCACCTTCGCCAGCACGCAGGAACGTGTTCAGCCGGATCCACGGCAGAAATCGGACCTGCGCTCCGATCTCCGCAATGTCTTCACCTGCGGCCCGTGGATTGTGATGTTCATCCTCACCCTGCTTACCTTCACCATGCTGGTGGTGCGGGGCAGTTCCTCCAACTACTTCTTTGCGTACTACCTCGACCAGCAGCAGATCCGCTCATTCCTCTCCGGCTTCGGCCTGGCCGGCACTTCCGGCCCCGTCACCGGCGGGCGCAGTGTGCTCGACGCCTTGGGGCTTCTGGTCAATCCCGATGGATCCAATGCCGCCGCCGTCGGGCTCAGCCTCTTCTTCGTCGTCGGAAGCCTCGTCCAGATTCTCGGCATCCTCGCCTCCAAACCTCTGGCAGACCGGTTCGGCAACAAGGCCGTCTTCATCACCGGGATGTTCGTCACCATGGTGGCCACCCTCCTGGTCTTCTTCGTGGGTCCGGCACAGATCAACCTCATGTTCGCCTTGAGTATCCTCTGGGCGATCGGCTGGGGCCCCACCGTCCCGCTCCTCTGGGTGATGATCGCCGACGTAGCCGACTACTCGGAATGGAAGACAAACCGTAGAGCCACGGGATTCATGTTTGCCGGCGTCTTGTTCGCCCTGAAGGCCGGCCTGAGCCTCGGCGGCGCTTTGAGCGCCTGGGTGATCGACGCCTTCGGCTATGTCCCGAACGCCGTGCAGACGGAACGGGCGCTGTTGGGTATCCGGCTCGGGGCAAGCATCTACCCGGCCATCGCCATGGCGCTCGGCCTGGTCTGCCTGATGTGCTACAGGATCGGCAAGAAGCTCAACATCCAGATTCACGAGGAACTCGCGGAACGGCGCAAGAAGTTCGCCGCCGCATAGCATCCGTCCGGGAAAACGGAGAACCCGCCCATGAGAAGCGCACTGCCTCTGCTCTTCGCCACATCGCTCTGCTGTGGATTCCCCGCCGTCTCGCACGGGCAATCCAAACCCGCCGCGGCCGGAGCCTTCGCCACCCGCAACTACCGCAACCTCTTCCGCGAGGCCGGGCATTCTCCGAAGGAGATTGCCGCCAGGATCGACACAGCCTTCCAGCAGTTGTTCCACGGCGACCCGGAGACACAGACCGTCTATTATGCCGCCGGGCAGAATGCCAACGGGCCGCTGGCTTACCTCAGCGACATCAACAATCGCGACGTGCGCTCCGAGGGAATGTCTTACGGCATGATGATCGCCGTCCAGCTCAACAAAAAAGCCGAGTTCGACGCGCTCTGGAACTGGTCGAAGTCTTACATGTACCAGTCGTCGCCCACCCACCCCTCCTACGGTTTCTTCTCCTGGTCGATGAAGCTGGATGGAACCCCGAACAGCGAATCCCCTGCGCCGGACGGAGAAGAGTATCTGGGCCATGGCGCTTTACTTCGCTTCGGGCCGCTGGGGCAACGGCAAGGGTATCTACGACTATCGCGCGGAAGCCAACCGGCTGCTGGACGCCATGAAGAACCGCAAGATCATCGACGGCCCCACGAACCGCGCCCCGGAAACCGGCGGCCCGGAATTCCACCCGGAACATAAGATGGTTCGCTTCACCCCGAATCTCCGGCGTCCCGATCACACCGATCCTTCTTACCACCTGCCGGCCTTCTACGAACTCTGGGCGCGATGGGGCCCCGAGGCCGACCGTCCCTTCTGGGCGGCCGCCGCCAAGATCAGCCGTGATTACCTCCAGAAGGCCACCCACCCGGTAACCGCCCTCGCCCCGAACTATGCCAACTACGACGGAACGCCTGTGCCCGGGGCCGGGGGACAGAACAACAACTTCGGACCCGACGCCTGGCGCACCGCCGCGAATTGGGCCGTCGACTGGTCGTGGTGGGCCGCCGACCCGCGGGAACGTGAGCTGAGTGACAAACTCCAGGCTTTCTTCGAATCGCAGGGCATCGACACCTATGGGAACCGCTACACGCTCGACGGAAAACCGCTGGGCGGTTCTCATTCCACCGCCCTGGTGGCGGCGAATGCCGTGACCAGTCTCGCCTCCACCAACCGCGAGCGGGCGGCCCGCTTCGTTGAGGCGCTCTGGAAAGCCGAGATTCCGTCCGGCCGCTATCGCTACTATGACGGCATGTGGTATCTCATGGGCCTGCTGCACTGCAGCGGGGAATTCCGCATCTGGCCGCCCAGGTAATATGACTCGAACTCACATCTGCTTCGCCCTCCCGATGCTGGCTGTCACAGCCATTGCGTTCGCTCAGCCGGCCCCGGTTCAGCAACAGCTCACCTTCACTCCGGACCACCCCAACGGCATCTACGAGGTGGGCGACTCGGTGGGCTGGACCGTCACACCAGGCCCTGCCGCGCCCACCTACTCCTACAAGTGGACCGCCCGTCGGAACAACGCCGTGATTCTTAAGGAGGGCAAACTCGACCTTTCCTCCGGCAAAACCAGGATCGAGCTCCCGGCCGACGAGCCTTCGATGATCTATGTCGCCATCGAACCCTACGCCCTGCTGGCGCCCGCCTCCACGAACCGGCCGGATGATGCCGCGGTTCCGGCATTCACCGGCGGCAACACGGGCCGCAACACCGGCCTCTACGCGGTGGGGGCCGCGATCTCTCCCGCCAGGATCGGCCTCTCCACGCCTCGCCCCGCTGATTTTGATGCCTTCTGGGACGCACGGCTGGCGGAGCAGGCCAGGCTCCCCATCAACCCGCAACTGACGCCCGTCCCCACCGATGTCCCGGGTATCGAACTCAGCATCTTCACGCTCGACGCCCTGGGCTCCAAAGCGCATGGGTACGTGGCCAAACCGGCCCGCGAAGGCAAATTCCCCGCCGTCATCCAACTGCAGTATGCCGGGGTCTACGCCCTCAACGCCCGCGCCGTGGCCCAGCGGGCAGCCGAGGGATGGCTCATGCTCAACGTCGATTCCCACGACAAAAGCCCCGCTGACCCGTCCGGGAACATCCCGAGGAACTACCAGACCATCGGCAATACAGACCGTGAGAAGTCGTACTTCCTCAACATGTACCTGCGCGACTCGCGCGTCCTCGACTACCTGCTCACCCGGCCCGATTGGGATGGCAAGACGATCGTCCTTACCGGCGGCAGCATGGGCGGCCAGCAGAGCTTCGCCCTCGCCGGCCTGCGTCCGGAGAAGATCACCGCCACCCTGGTCTGCGTCCCCGCCGGCGCGGACACCACCGGCGGCCTTCACGGCCGCAAACCCGGCTATCCCAACTGGCCGTCCGACAACGCCGATGCGATGAAGACCGCGCTCTACTTCGATCCCGTCAACTTCGCCCCGCGCATCAAGGCGGCCGTCATGGCGGGCATCGGCTTCATCGACACCATCTCGCCACCCGCTGGCATCTGGACCGTCCTGAATCAGATCCCGGGGCCCAAGGAGCCTCTGCCCTTGATCGAAGCGGAGCACGACAACCTGACGCCCCAGAAAGTCCGGGCCTGCCCGGATCGAACGCGGCAGATCCTCAACCTCCTGGCAAACGGCGGCGAATTCAAGCCGAACGGGATGAAGCCGTAGGGCGCAGGCAGAAAACGCAGGTCAGCCCCCGGAATTGGCCTGCACGTCGCCCCTCTTTGTGTCGTCTGTGAGTCCAGGGAGCTTCGGACGATGCAATCGTGGACACAACCGGTGGAATCCTCCTGGCAGGACCTCGTTGTCGGCTTCCGCATTCTTCGCCGCAACCCGGCCATTTTCCTCGGCGGCGTCTACGGTGCTGGGCTTGACCATCGGAGTATCCATGGCCCTCCTCTCCCTGATGGACAAGCTGCTGCTCAAGCCACTTCCTGTTCAGCAGGCAGACCGGCTTGTTCAACTGGTGCAGCCTGGCGCACCGGGCGGCTTTCCTCAGGAGTCATTCTCTCGCCCACTCATCGCCCAACTGGCGGTTTCTGCGGAATCGGCCGCCACGATCCTCACCGTAGGCTACCCAAGGGACGAATTCGTCGCATACGGAAACGAGCCCTTCCAGCCGGAACCAGCCCGGATTCAGACCGTTGATGTGAAAGCCTTCGACCTCCTCGGCATTCAACTGGCGATGGGCAGGGGATTCCAGTCGGCGGACAGCGATGCGGGCGCTGAATCAGTGGCGATTCTCAGCCACGCCTTCTGGCAGAGGCGCTTCGGGGGCTCACCGGATGTCTTGGGAAAGCGCTTCCGGCGTCATGGCACGGCGGTCACCATCGTCGGCGTCCTTTCGGCGAGCTTCTCTGAACTGGATCTTGGCAGCCCACCCGACGCATGGCTGCCTGTTGGAAGTGAGCAAGGCGGGCGCCTGCTGGCAGTGCTGCGCCCGGACTCCAGCCCCCGCCAACTCGAAGTGTCCTTGCGCCCCGCCTGGGAGGAGTACCGGAAGAAGGAGTCGTTAACCCCAGGCCGTCAGCGGAATGCGCGAGATAGGCAGCACCCCCTGATCGCCGTCGACGCCTCGAAGGGGATGCAGTCCGGGCTTCGGACTCGGTTTGTTACGCCCCTCACCACCCTGACGCTCGCGGCGCTCATTCTGCTGGTGATCGGTTGTGCCAACTCGGGCCTGCTGCTGGTCGCGTTGCACAATCGGCGGCGCCGTGAGATCGCCGTTCGCATGGCTCTGGGAGCAAGCCGATGGCGGCTTGTCCGGCAATTGGTTGTCGAGACCACCCTGCTCTCCTCCGCAGCCTCTCTCGTCGGCGCGCTTCTCGCGCCGTTCACCGCCCGCGCATTGGTGGGCTTGGCATCGGACCCGGATCGGCCCATCCGGATCGCCTGGCACTGGGACTGGCGGTTTGCGGCGGTGGCCTTCACCTGCTGTGCCTTTGCGACCGCTTTCTCGACCGCCTTGCCTGCGCTTCGCCTGCCACGCTGTGCATGGACGGACTCAGGCCGTGATCCATTTGCCATGCTCCGTTTGCACCACTTTGGGATTTCATCCGGAGCTCTCTTCATCGCTGGTCAGGCCGGGTTGGCTGTCGTCCTATGGGTAGGAGGCGGACTCCTGCAGACAACCTGGCGGAACCTGGATCTCCTGGATCCCGGATTCGAGCAGCAGCGGCTATCCATCGCGGAACTCCAATGGGAACACGAGGGCAACCGCGCCTACACGAACACGGTGTACCGGTCGCTCCTGGCACAACTGGCCGCACTACCCGGTTTGGCGCGTGTCAGCCTGTCCGGCTGGAGCTACTTCGGCGGCAACTCGCGGCGCGCCTCGATTGTGCCGGAGAATTCGCCTGGCGAGGCGGCCGGAGAGCCCTCCGAGTTCCTCTCCGTTGCACCGGGGTTCTTCACCACTATGGGCGTCCGCCTGCTGCGCGGACGTGACTTCACCACCTCCGACACCGAAGCTGCGCCTCTGGTCGCCATCCTGAATGAATCCGCGATGCGGCTCTACTTCGGAGACCCTTCCGCAGTGGGGCGCCGGTTCTCCCTCTTCGACCCAAAACAGAAACTCGAGATTGTCGGAGTGGTGGAGAACACGAAACTGAACGGCCTTCGCGAACCGGCACCCCCCATGGTCTACCTGCCCTTCTTCCAGTCTGAGTTTCGAGGGACCGGTGATATGCCGGCGTCCCTCGAAATCCAGACCGTGCCTGGTGCGCATTTGAACCTCCAACAGCTCTACCGCGTCATCCAATCCTCGGCGCCAGGAATTGGCGTCCGGCGTGTACGGACGCAGCACGAGCTGGTTGAACGCTCTCTGCGGCGCGAGAGGCTGCTGGCCGTGGTGTCTGTCTCCCTGGCCCTCTTCGCCTTGCTCATCGCCGCTCTGGGGCTCGGCGGAACCGTCGCGCAGTCCGTCTCGAGCAGAAGGCGGGAACTCGCCATCCGCCTCGCCTTGGGTGCCAGCGCCACCAATCTCATCGGAGACGGAGTGTCGCGCGCGCTACTTCCGGTGGCCGCCGGAGTCGTAACAGGCTCTCTGCTGGCTTTGTTCCTCGCGAATCTCCTGAAGTCGATGCTCTTCGGCGTGGAGCCCAGCAATCCCTTCGTCCTGGCCGGAGCGGCCCTGCTGCTTCTCGCATTCTCAGCAGCGGCAGCGCTGGTGCCGCTCGCCGGTACGATTGGAATCGACCCGGCTTCGTCGCTTCGACACGAGTAGCGCGGCGAAGAGACAGTGATACCACCATCGGCCCGCGGCACACTGCGCCCGACGGCGGCGGCAAGATGCAATCTCTACCCTGGACCCCGGCCCCTTCCCAGCCGATAGGAATAGCGAAGGCCGGCCCTCAGTGTCATGCAGAAACACAGCTCTCCGCGGCTCCATCCGCAACCGGCGTTTCACGCTGGCGCCCGTCACCGTGCTGTGTCTGCTGCTGGCGGTCCACCTGAGCGCCGCGGAACGGCCAGGCTCCTGGACCGGACCATACCGCCCGTGTGACAACCACGACGATGTCCTGAAGCAGGAGCCCGTGAACCTGGGCATCCGTTTCGCTACCTCGAACCCGGCCCTGAAGACCGAATTTGCGCACGCCATGAACTTCTGGGCCAGCATCCTCCAATTGGATTGGCACGAGGAGGACAGCCGGGCCTGCGCTATCCAGGTCGTCGATGGCGGCCCAAGCCTCTTCCGCGCTGGCCAGGTGGCCCGAGCCCAGTTCCCCGGCCTGCCGGAATATCAGGGCTGGATCGCCTTCAACCCGAGAGTCACCTCGTCTCCCAATGAACTGTTCGTGACCGCGGTCCATGAGTTGGGGCACATCCTGGGATTGCCTCACAGCGCCAATGCGTCATCGGTCATGTACTTCCTGGCGCTCGACGGACCGGTCTTCCTCGATACCGCCGACCTGGCTGTCCTGTCAGCAAAGCACAGGCTGAGAGAGGTGATAACAACCGGCAGCGCGCCCAAGTCGTCTCTTCAGGCCTGGCGGCGAGCGGCTTTGTAGGGGTTCAATCCCCGGTCCGGGCACGCAATTCTTCCCGCTTCGCCCTGGAACGGTTCGGCCTCGTTACCTCACTCTGCCGGCCAGATGTACGTCCCGGCCGAACCGGGACTCAGCCTGAGGTTCGCCACGGCCCCACGATACTGGATGGCAAAGCCACCCACCGACTGCGTATCGTTCGCGACCACCAGCACGATCTTTCCGTCCGGAGTTCGGAACGCCACATTTGGCAGCACCCGCGCACTCTCGGTCACCGCCACACGCTTCACCCCCGGACGTTCCTCGTCTTCGGTAAGCCCGACAGCCTTGTCCCCCGGACCCGTCGAGGCAATGCGTACCGAACCGGGCCGCACGGACTTCGAGGCGTGGGCAATCGTGTAGTAAGCGAGATTGATCGAGGCGGCATCCTTGTCCAGGGTGATTCCGCCCTGGCACATCGGACACCCTCCGTTATCGGTGTGCGGCTTGTTCTCCGGGTCGGCGGCCAGATTCCATAGGATCACGTTCCGGCTCCAGTTCCGAGCCGTGTCGATGATCATGCGCTTGACCGTCGCCGCGATGTCGATAGTCGGGCTGCCGGGTTTCTCGATGATCATCTGCTCGGTGAAATAAACGTGCTTGTCCGGTCGCGCCAGATGCATCAGTCCCATCGCGGCAAGGTCCCCGCCGTAGTGGTGGAAGCCGGAACCGTCGGCAAAGCGCGAAATCACCGGATCGCTCAACAGCGTCAACGGATAATCGGGCCGGTCGCAGTTGTGATCGAACAGGATCACCTTCGTCTTCAGGCCCGCCTTCGTGAAGGCCGGATAGAGGTGATCCCGCAGAAACACCAGTTGCTGGCCCACCTGCCACTGCATGCTGGGCGTATTCTTCGAGTTCAGCGGTTCGTTCTGGATGGTGATCGCATCAATCGCGATCCCCTCCTTCCGCATCTCTTCCACATACCGCACCAGATACTGCGCATAGACCGTGTAGCACCGCTCCGCCAGCGCGCCCCCGCGGACATTCTGATTCGTCTTCATCCAAACCGGAGCCGACCAGGGAGACCCCAGAATCTTGATGCCTGGCGCGATGGCCAGTATCTCCTTCAGCACCGGAATCACATCCTTCCGGTCCTGCCCCAGGTCGAACTTCTTCAGCTCGAAATCCGTCTCGCCGGGCGCCAGGTCGTCGTAGGAGAAGACGAAACTGTTCAGATCGGAGGCGCCGATCGTGAGCCGCAGGTAGCTGACGCCAATCTGGTCCCCCTCCGTGCCGAACACCCGCCGCAGTACTCCGGCCCTGGCCTGCGGGCTCATCTTCGACAGCAACTCCGCGCTTCCGCCCGTCAACGCGAAACCGAAGCCGTCCATGGACTGCATCTGCTGGCCCGGATCCACCACAATCACAGGCCCTCGGGCGTTGCCATTCGCCTGAAATGCCGCCGGCCCCGACTGCTTCTCGAACAGCGCGGACCGGTCCCGGTTGGTAATCCAGCTCTCGATCTGTGCCGGCCCGCTGTTCTGGGCCCATCCCACGCCAACGCCGGCAGTCAGGCACTCCAGCGCCAGAATCACACAAAGATCCGTTCTCATGATTGCTCTCGGTGTTTCAGAGCTTATCATCGCCACGGCTGCGGATTCACACCCTCGGCACAGACAGGCTTGAGAACCATCGAGAGGGATCCCCAAGCCCCACTGCCAGCCCTTGCCGGGAACCGGTCGCAGCAGCCGGCTTCCGGCCGGTCACTCCTTCTTTTGGAAAACCCGCTTCTGACCGGCCCGGATAATGGTCAGCTCCTTTTTCGCCGCATCAAACTCGAACTGCACAGCCGGTTCTATTTTGAACTTGTCCTCGGCGGTGGCTTCAATCGGCACGGCACTCTGCCCGGCCGGCTGGAAGTACAGCGTATTCCCGGTTCGTGTGATCGTCACATTCGCCGGAGTACCTGGAATCACATAGCTCCCCACATACCGGTCCAGAATCTCCGGCTTGACCTCGAATGCCTCGAAGGTCGGGATCTGGAACGGCCGGTTCCAGTAGATGTCGAGAATGCCGGTCACGATGTTGACAACGGGATAGATCTTCGCGTTCGTTGTATAGGCGAGAGCAAGTTTCTCCTCGGGCAGGTAGGCCAGCCAGGCCCCGGAACTGTTGCTCCCGCCCGTGTGCCCGAAAAGCGTCTTGCCTCCGAAAGAAAACGACTCCAGGCCCATGCCCTCGCGGTCCTGCATGCTCGTCATCTTCTTGAGACTCTCCTCCGAAACCAGCTTCCGGTCGAACAGCGCTTGAATGAACCGGGCCATATCCGTGGGGGTCGAGACGATCGAGCCCGCCCCGCCCGGCACGCTGAAGTCGAGTTCGGCTGCTTCCTTCCATTCGCCAAAGTATCGATACGACAACGCTTCCTTCCGCCCGGGATCCGTATTGCCCGTGCCAAGGTAAGTGTCCTTGAGTCCGATCTTCGCCGTAATTCTTTCCCTGAGCGCCGTCTGATAGGGCTGTCCACCTGCCTTTTCGACGATATACCCCATCAGAACGTAGGCCACGTTGCTGTACTTGTGCGCGCTGCCCGGCTCAAACTCAGGCTGGCCTTGCGTGATCCGGGCCAGCACCTCCTCGTGCGTCCTCGGCTGCTTGCCCCAGGAACCATCCTGCTCCAGGTCGTGGATGCCGCTCCGATGCGTGAGAATGTGCTCAATCGTGATCTTTGGAGCATTGGGGATCTGCGGGAAGAACTTGTCCAGGGTGTCGGTGAGCTTCAACTGCCCCGCCTCAATGAGCTGAAAGACCATCACCGCCGTGTAGGTCTTCGTGATCGACGCGATCCGGTACCTCGTCTCCGCGGTCAACGGCTTCTTCACGTCGCCCTGGATCTGTCCAAACCCGAAGGAGTGGTTGTACACGACCTCGCCGTCTTTGGCGAGCGTCAGACTCCCCATCCCCTTGTTCTTCTGTGCCAGCCGGTCCAGGAACTGGTCGAGTTTGGCTTTATCCAGCGTCTGCGCGAAGCCCGCGGAGTAGAACGCCAGCGTTATCAATGCGTAAAAAACTGCTTTGGATTTCATATGTGATTCGCTCCTCGGACCTGTGCCGTCCCTTCCCGGAAAAACCGCCGGGCCTGCTGGCTGTATGCGGGTCGTCCTGGCAGTCGTTTTGTCTTGCCCGGTCATTCCCTGCCCGGCTGCGCAAAGGCCTCTGCGACCTTCAATCCCAGGGATGGTATCCCTGCGTAGGGAGCGTTCGACATGATGGCGACAACAATTCCTGCCTCGCGGAAAATCATGAAGGATGCAACCGTCTCCCCCATCAACTCGCCGTCTCTTCTGACGATATGAGTCGGGCGGCCGTTTAGAGGTTGGAGATCGAGATCCCACCCTAGTCCATGGCCGGTCTCCTCGCCCGATTTCAACCGTGCTGAGGTCTGCAGCATCTGCCGGGTCTCAGGCCGTAACAACTTCCCACCTTCCATCGCAAGGCCGAGGCGTACCAGATCTCCTGGAGTGGAGAAGAATGCCATCGAGCCCGCATAGCAGGAGAGATTGTAGAGGCGCTCAACGCGCACCCCGTAGCGAATCAGAGGCCCAGGCTTCATTCCGGGCGCGTAAATCGTGGCCGGTTCCGTCGCGCTCTTGGGCTTCGCGGCCACGTTCCACAACGGCTCAACAATCACCTGACGGATGAAGGTGGCGATGGGCGGATCCTCTTCCTCTTCACCAATGCGGTCAGGGTTTTCCTCCGTCGCCGGCTCCGCACCCGTGCGCGTCATGCCAAGAGGCTGGAAGAGCTGCTCTCCCAGGAACGGCAGAAACTGCGTGCCCGAGGCGGCTTCGATCGCCGCGCTGACTACGACCCAGCCATATTTCGAATGCCGGTATTGCGTGCCGGGCTCAAACAGGAGAGCATCGGCTCCGAAGTGTGGCAGGGCTTGTGCCGGACGCTCGCATCGCTGCCGGAACAAGGGTCCATCGTCTCCACTGTCGGAGCCCAGCCCTGCTGTATCGGCCATCAATTGCCGCAAGCTGACGGCCCACTGCTTCCTGGGGAACTGCGGGACCTGCGTCTGAATCTCGTCGTCCGCCGCCAGCCGGCCCTGATCCAACAACACACCGGCCGCCGCGGAGGTGAGCACGGTGGAGGCGGTTCCAATCCGGAAGCGGGTGTCCGGCGTAACGGGGGCGTGCGTCCGGATCTCCCCCCAACCGAAGCCCTCCGCCCACACGACATGGCCGCCCGCGCCTACCGCCACCGACAGCCCCGGCAGGTTCTGTTTCGATATGCTCGACCGGACTGTGGTCCGGGCACGGTCCGCCGCCTCAGCCCACCGGCCAGTTGGAGTTGCGTACGTGACCGACGGGATCAGGTTCGGGTCCGGGTGCAGCGCCTCCCGCGTGATCCGGAACCAGAGGAGAATCGTCGCGATCCCCACCACCAGCCCGCCAAACAACAGCAGAACCCACCTGAAGATGCCCTTGCCGCTCACTCTGCCTGTCATGCTTCAGGAATTACTTTATAGAACAAAGTTCTCTATGTCAATAATAGATTCAGCTCTATTGCCAGCTACTGCGAATCCGCGGAGCCACTTTCTCCAGGTCCGCATACAGCGTCAGGACCAGATCCCCCGATTCCCGCATCAACTCAGGAATCTCGGCTCCGCTCGGATGAGGCAGTCCCGGAATCCGGATGTTCGGAATCTGCTCTCGCGTCCGCGCCAGGTCGCGCCGGCCCTCTTCATCAAAGCCTCGGGCCAGCTTCATCCCGAGATCGAGTTGGACTAGCCACTCCGCGGGAGCCGCATTCCGAGCCGCCGCGTCGCTCATCCCCTTCACCCAGCCCCGCGCTGCCTTGCGAAACCAATCCCCGGGCGGGCTCGCGTCCATCAACGCATTCCACAGAGCAGTCCGCTGCCGGACTGTGTCCCGCTCGTCCTCCGCCCGCCAGTCGTCTACTCGACGAAACACCGGCGCTGCCCGGAACTCCCACTCGGTGGTTGTCTTCTCCTCCGCCGAGAGCCATCGCTCAGAGGTCCTATCTGTCCGCAGCCGCGACACTTCACCGGCGATCCGCATCAGCGCCGCTTCGTTTCGATACGGCCTGTCGATCACGCGGCCCTCCACTTTCTCCGGTTGCGTCTCCTTCGCCACAATCGCCTGCACTTCGCCCCCGCCCAGGGACAGCGCGAACCGGTTGAACACCTGCACCGTCTCGAACTCCCTGCGCCATGCCTCGTTTTTGCCGGTTCCGGACAGCCAATCATAGGAATCCTGGCAGCGCGGACCGCTCAACTGCTCCACCAGCAACTGCCGCAGGACCTGCATTGTCCCGGTCGCCGGAACGCCTCGCTCCGCCAGTCGCGCGGCCGTTTGAATCACGGAAGTCGCCAGGTGCTTGTATTGCAGGGCAGCCGCGAAAACCCGGTCACTCGACCGGACATTCCCCAGCCCCGAGGTGAACGCACTCCCCAGCGCCGCCGGATCGAAGCCGGCATCCACCAGGGTCAGGACTGCCTCGCTTGCCGCTTCCACATCCACCGGCGTCCGCAGATTCCGCAGGGCCCTCGTGATGATCTCCGTCGGACGCTGCCTCGCCAATTCCTCCTTGGAGAATGCCCCCTTGCGGCGCACCACCTGGGCCAGCGTGGCGTAATACTCGCCGCTCCCGGGCGCAAAACCGTCCGCACATTTCGACCTGGAGTATTCCGGCAGAACGATCTCGTCGAACAGCTCCAGCACCCGTCGCTCATTCACATTGATCAGGCTCTGCACGACCCGGCACCGAATGGACAACCCATCCAGGCGGAGCAACTGCGCCGGAGCTAGGGACTCCTGAGCTCCGGATGGAGACGCCGGGGACACCATCACCCACGGGTGCGCCTCACGAGCCTCACCGGCGCGGCCATACACCTCTTCCAGGACTTTCAAAAGCTCAGTCGGGGGAATCTTCTTCGCCTGCAGCAGTCGCAGGGCAACATCGGCATGAATCTCCACCGGAGCGCTCCTCGCCCGCTCAAGCAATTCCAGGGCGCTGTTGCGCTCATCCGCGCACAATACGCCGGCCGCGCAGAAGAGAAACACCCTAGGAACCATCTGAGCGCCTCCGAATTTGAATCGACTTCCGACGTATATTCTGTCATTAACCGGTGTTTGGTGATCGAAGTGCCATCACTCGGCTTCACAAACCTTGCAGACGCACACCCGCCTTGAGTTGCCGGCCTTGCCGCGGATCCCAGTCCTCCCTTCAGGATTCAACAGCGGTAGCCGCATGCCCGTGCGGCGCAAAAAGAAAGTGCGGATTGTACAGACCATTCCCAGTCTGCCATTGAAAACAACTGCGTGGCCGCTCCGCAATTCTACTGGGCAGGGAAGGGAAAGGCATCTTCGTCGCTGAAGTGATTTGTCCTCTCTGACGGCGCTCGCGAGCCCGGTCTGTATTACCGGTCTTTCCGCTCAAAGCTGAGCGGAGCATGCGTCTGCACGTCTTCCACCGCGACCACGGTACGTACAACCAACAATGCAGACAATGCGCCGGCCTGCCCGAATCCGTTTCCAATGATGTCGTCACCGTGCCGTTCAATCCGAATGCCCTTACGAGTCTTGAGTTCACCGGTCATTGTGACAATCGCTTCGCTCTTTCCGAAGCGAATGGACTCTCCACGCAGCAGGCCGGCAAGATCCGACAACGTTGGTGATTTTTCGCGAAAGGAAACCGCCCCTTCATGAGCCTCCAGGTTTTGGGGGGATGTGAGTTGCAAGGCCGGGATCCACAACCGCTTACGACCCTGCGCGGCGGGGCAAATCAGCTCAGCGGAGTCCAGACCCTCCTGCCCGATATTATGGAGACCGTGCCGGAAACCCCAACCAACAACGCCCCGAATCGTCACCATTCGATTGTTCAGCCGCTCAACATTCTTCAGCACCTCGCATACCGAAAGGACTCGCGGTTGATCTGGAGGCTCTGCGCGGAGCCCGACACAGACGAGTAAGGTTATGGCGAGAAAAAGCCGCAAATTGGCCATCGCCCGCAATTCTACCTCCCTGCAAACATCCGTCGGCCCAGCAACTGAAACGTGTTATCGCAAAGCCTCCTCCCTGCGCCCCAACTCAATCCCTCTGCGCCCCCACATCCAGCACCGCCTTCGCGAACAACTCCGGCGCCTCCTGCGGCAGATTGTGCCCAATCCCTCCACTCGCTACCCGATGCCGGTACCAGCCCGTAAACCTCTTTGCATAACTGGCGGGATCCGGATGCGGCGCGCCATTCGCATCGCCTTCCAGCGTGATGGTGGGCACGCCAATCGGAGGACCCGCTGCCAGCTTCTTCTCCAGCGCATCGAACTGCGCCTCCCCATCGGCCAGCCCGAGCCGCCAACGGTAGTTGTGGATCACGATGTCCACATGGTCCGGATTGTCGAAAGCCGCGGCGCTACGGTCAAAAATGGCATCGTCGAATCTCCACTTCGGCGAAGCAGTCTGCCAGATGAGTTTCGAGAACTCCTTCCGGTATTTCTCATAGCCGGTTCGCCCGCGTTCCGTGGCGAAGTAGAACTGGTACCACCAGGCGAGCTCAGCCTGCGGAGGCAGCGCAGCTCGATTAGCTTCCTGACTGCCGATCAAGTACCCGCTCACCGAGACGAGCGCCTTCGTACGCTCCGGCCAGAGAGCCGCCACGATGTCCGCTGTTCTGGCGCCCCAATCGAATCCGCCCAGGATGGCCGACTCAAGCCCCAGCGCATCCATGAGCGCAATCACATCCACGGCCAGCGCGGCTTGCTGCCCGTTGCGGGCTGTCTCTCCAAGCAGAAAACGGGTCGCGCCATATCCGCGCAGGTACGGAACAATCACACGGTATCCGGCCGACGCCAGCAGGGGCGTCACCTCCTCGTAACTATGGATGTCGTACGGCCAACCGTGAAGCAGCACCACCGCCGGGCCGTTCGAAGGACCGGCTTCCGCGTACGCAACATTCAGGACTCCGGCATCGATGCTCTTGATGTTGCTCAATGATGTCGCGGCATGCAGTTGCTCATGGGTAGCCAGAACGCCCCCAACCGACAAGCCTGCCGCGGCAAGGAATCGCCGGCGCGAAGCAGTAACAGATTTCGTTTGTGTCATGAAGATATCCTTTGCTGATCTCTTTTCCCCGTCACGGCAGGCACGCGCGGAGCCGCGGGCTATCCGAACGTAAACGAATAAGCGGCCGCCCCTCGATCGAGGAATTCGATCTCGAACGAGGCATCTTCGATGGGTCCTGCCTGTCGGATGAGCTGGTACATGCGCGGCTCCCGAATCGTGCCGCCGCCATCCGGGTCAGAATCAGACCCGTGATGCTCGCCGGGCGCGGCGCCATTCAACGCCAACTTGAAACGAACGGGCGCCCCGTCCTTTGACGGACCAAGAACCATGTGAAGATCCCGTCCATGGAAGCGGAATGCAATCTTTCCAGACGGCGATTCGAGCGTCGCGCGCTCAGCGCTGGCGTTCCAGATCCCACTGAAGGCCCATTTATTGAGCTTCAGGCGCGCGGGCAGGCTGTAGGTTCTCCTGGAATCGCGCGCCATCCGTTCCGGAGACTCAAAACTCTCCGCGCGGGCATAGCCCACATAGGTTTCCGGTGATCCTATGTCATGGCTCGGTGGCGCCTCCGGACCACTCGCCGAAATTCTGACAAGGCCTTCGTCCAGACTATTTGCGCCATTCTCACGCAGCAGCTTCTGGATCATCCGCTCGGCCCGGTCGTACTCGCCTTCACCGAAATGGTGATAGCGGATCCGTCCTTTGCCATCGATGATGTAGTCCGCCGGCCAATACTCATTGCGGAAACCATCCCAGATTCCACGTTTGCTGTCGATCGCAATGGGGTAAGTGATCTTCAGGTCGGATACGGCTCCTCGGACGTTGGCCTCATCCTTCTCGAAGCCGAATTCAGGAGTATGCGCGCCCAACACTACCAGGCCAATCTCGCCATACTTCGCTGCCCACGCCTTCATGTAGGGCAATTCCCTCAGACTGTTGATGCAGGAATAGGTCCAGAAGTTGACCAGCACAACTTTGCCGCGTAGCGCCTTGCCGCTGAGTGGAGTGGAGTTGATCCAGCCGGAGGCACCGTCCAGATTAGGCATGCGCCCTTCGTCCTGCAGACCGGAAGCGGCCAGGTAGTGGCCCGCTGCAACTGCGGCAGCCGGCGCGGAAAGAAAGTATCGGCGTGTCATGGCCACAGCCCTACCCTGTCTACCGGTTCTCGGCACCGGCCGCCTGTGCCGCGGCATCTGTCACCACGGTTGTCACCACATCGATGTTTCCGTGCGTCGCCAGCGAATAGGGACACACCTGGTGCCCCGCCTCCACCAGTTCCTCAGCCAGTTTCTGGTCGAAGCCCGGCAGCGTTACCTTGAGGCGCGCGGCAAGGCGAAACGCCCCGTGCGCCAGGCCCAGGTCGACCTCCGCATCCACCGCGAGATCCTCGGGAAGCGTGATCATTCGCTTGCCTGCCAGCAGTTTGAGTCCTGACAGAAAACAGGACGACCAGCCGGCAGCGAACAGCTGCTCCGGATTCGTACCGTTGCCAGGACCTCCTGGCGTGGAAAACTCGATACTCAGGCGCCCGTCGTCGGTCCGGGAAGTGCCGCCTTCGCGTCCGCCGACGGTGTGCGCCTTGGCGGTGTAGAGAATTTTGTCCAGCTTCGTCATTGGATGTGATCCTTCCTTTTGAATTCGTAGCCTGCTAGTCGCGGCCCAGAATCGTCGCCAGCGTCAGCTCTCCGGCTCGGGTTTGGAGCCCGTTCTTCATCGCCGGCTGAATGATGCTTTGTGCTTCGCGGTTGCGAACTCCTTCGCAGAACAGCGTCCCATCCCGGGTGAACTCATCGGCGGACGCAAGTGTCACCGCATTAGCTCTCACGTTCACAACCTGATTTCCCGCCGCTGGAAACCTGGCAATTCGGTACGCCAGTCCTGCGACGAACCCCTGGTCCCGATACTCGTTGATCCGCTTCACATCCACATGGGATATGAAGTATTCCTGATCCGCGCCTCTGAACACGATCTCCTGGATCGCCTCGTCAGCTTCTGCCTGCTGGAGGAGTGCCACCAGATCGCCGAACAGCTGTGGTCCAGGCAGGTTCATGGGCGGTGCCGCGATCTCAGCGAACAGCACTCCAGCTTCGCGTGTAACATTCGGTTTTTCGAACTTCATATGGGTTACCCTTCATTGCCTGCCGGGCTGACTGACCGGAGAGGGCCGCACCTGACGGCTTTCAACTAGCGCAGCGGCCTGAAGGCGGCACGGAGTTCTGACGTGAGCAGTTCCGGCTGTTCCCACGCCGCGAAGTGCCCGCCCTTTGGAAGTCTGTTGAAATACACCAGGTTCGGATAGGCCTTCTCAGTCCAGCTCTTCGGAGCCGCGTAGATCTCATCGGGGAACACGCTCACGGCCGTCGGAACCCGCACCCCCTTTGGGGCGAAGAAGGCCAGTTTGCTCTCCCAGTACAGCCTCGCGGAAGACACCGCCGTATTCGTAAACCAGTACAACGAGATGTTGTCGAGGATGTCATCCCTTGTCAGCCCTTCCGTTCCTCCGTCGAAGACCCGGCTGATCAGGTCCATACTCCGCGCGTCATGATCGAGCATCCACGCCGCCAGACCCGTCGGTGAATCGGCCAGCGCATACAGCGTCTGCGGGCGGTTCGCCATCTCCAGGGCGTAGCCCAGACCGTGCTTGTAGAAAGAGTCGAGTTGGTCCCAGGCGCCCTTCTCTTCCGCACTGAGCCCACCCGGCGTCGGCTGGGAGTACTGCAGCGCGTTCGCAATCTCGGCGGGCAAGGTAGCCGGCATGTTGGTGTGAATGCCGATCAGTTCCGGCGGAGCCTGCAACGCCATCTGCTCTGTAACCGCGTTCTCCCAGTCACCGCCCTGCGCCACAAACCGTGTGTACCCGAGGCGCTTCATGAGCACGGTCCAGGCCCGCGCAATTCGAATCGGATCCCAACCGGTTTCGGTCGGCTTCCCGGAGAAGCCGTGGCCGGGGAGGGATGGGATCACAACATCAAACGAGTCCTCGGCATCGCCGCCGTATGCGGTTGGATCGGTCAGCGGCCCGATGATCTTCATTTGTTCAATGACCGATCCCGGCCAGCCGTGTGTGATGATCATCGGCAATGCGTTTGCATGCTTCGACCGGACATGTATGAAGTGGATGTCGACCCCATCAATATTGGTGATGAACTGAGGTAACGCATTGAGCCTCGCTTCGACCGTTCGCCAGTCGTAGCCGCTCTGCCAGTAGCGCACCAGGTTCTTCATCGTCGCCAGTTGCACGCCCTGCGATCGATCCGTCACCGTCTCCGATTCCGGCCAGTGCGTCGCGGCGAGACGCCGGCGCAGATCGGCAATAGACTTCTCCGGAACGTGCACCCGAAAAGGGCGGATTCCGTTTTCACCACTCCGGGCTACTCGCCCGGCCGCCTCAACATAATGGTTCGCCGGCTTACCGGCCTGTGCGCAGAGCGGGCCGGCAAGAACGATCGTTGTCAGAGTCGCGGCACCGGCAAGCCGTCGGCCGCGGGAAACTAGAGAATTCGTGAGTGTCATTTGCTGCTGGCTTTCTGAAAAAGAGAATTTGGAACACGCCCGCGGCTTCCCTGGCGCACACTTCGTGCATCCAGGCGCGACGACTTGGGCTGGGTTCAGTAACTCCTGGAACCTGCGTTCACCGGAGATTTCGGGTCTGCACCCGGAAACCTCTCCCTCCAGGGGAGAGTTCGATTTGACGGATGCATCCGGGAATCACGACGGGATGGCGAACATAGCACTCATCGAGACGGAGATCGCCGCCACGACCTCTTGAGTGGTGACTACCGCGTTCGCATAGTTGGGGATGTTGATCTCCAGGGCGGCCGCCATCTCACGGTCGGAATAATCCGCCGTCGCATCCTTCACCATGGTGACCTCATAGCCAAGCTCGGCGGCAAAACGAACCGTTGCTTCAACGCAGGTATGCGCAATCAACCCGATGACAATCAGTTTGTGGATGCCGTGCTTTTTGAGCTGCAGATCCAGATCCGTGTTCGCAAAACCGCTTGAGCACCAGTGTTCCGAGGCCACGACATCCCCGGGATGAGGCTCAAACTCCCGCCGGTACTGGCCACCCCAGGTTCCATACTCGAAGGATTTGCGGGACCATGCCGCTTTCTGGATCGGGGCGATATACTTCCAGTCCTCATAGTCGCCAGGGCGATAGCGATGATGCATTGAATAGAACACGCGGATGCCCGCCTTCCGTGCCGTATCCAACACCTCCTTCATGTGCGGCAGGCATTGGTTGGCTTCGGCAACCCCCTTGAGCCGGTTCCAGATCTTCCCGCCTTCGGAGATGAAATCGTTGTACGGATCGATCACCAGAAGTCCGGTGATCTCGTTGTTGTAGCTCAGCTCTCCCATGGTTCCCCCGATTGAAGGTCAGCCCTGCCGCAGCGCATGCCGCTCGATGCTCTTGGCGAACAGCGGCGTCTCCTGCTGGTTGTGCGCCTGGGATATTGGCCGGCGTCCTGCCCGAAAGACGTCCAACGCGATACCTTGGCTGCCGAGGAACTCGATCAGTTCCGGTGTCACGCTGCTGTGAACGGTGTTCGTGAACTCGCAGGTTTTGTCGTCGAGCTTCTCAACCTTGGTGCGTCCGGTCGGCGTAAACACGTCCGAAATCGACACCAGCCTCAGATGGCTTGGCTCGCCGATCTCCTCGACATAGTGCTGTACCATCATGCTGCCGCCAGGGATTTCAACATTGATCGACATCCTGCGGCCATCCGGGGCTGTCGTCGCCCCAGCCGAACAGTGCGCCGGCGAGCAGGACTGGTACTCCGACTCGGGCAGCGTGAAACACCAGGAGGAAATATCGATCTTCTCGATCGGTGCGTGGATGGTCGCCGAGAAACTCGACTGAACCAGGGTATTGTCTTGCATCTTGCGGCTCCATTTGAGTTCTTCAGAAAGTGGATTTCTCTCTGTCCCTCATTCTGCGGCCGCTGCTGTTCCAGGTCGTCACCCGATCGAGGTCAATCCCGCCCCTGAATGCGAGCGGACAGTCCTACCAATTTGGAGGGATGGCCGCGCCACCCGTGCTTCGCACAGCCGGGTCCAGATTGGTCGACACCGCCACTGCCGGAATCCTGGTCGAACCGGATGCCTTTCCGAAGGGAATCCTCCGCTGGCGCTAGAGCTCGAGAATGCCGCGCCTCAGCCCGATAGCCACGGCATGCGTCCGATCGTTGGCGTCGAGTTTGGTCAGAATGTTCCTGACGTGGCTCTTCACCGTCTCTTCAGTCAGCGAGAGCAGCGCGGCAATCTCCTTGTTCGCGTTGCCGCCGGCGACCAGGCGCAGGACGTCCACTTCGCGCGGTGTCAGCATTTCATCCGCGGTGTGTTCAACCAGTTCGGAAGCGGCTGCCGCGGACAGGTGTTTTTGGCCGGCATGCACCACCCGAATCGTGTCCAACAGTTCCTTCCGAAGTAGCCCCTTCAACAGGTACGCCCGCGCCCCCGCCTTGAGCGCTCGTGTGATCTGGGCGTCACCGGCATAGGTCGTCAGGATAATGATGCGAGCTTCCGGAAACTCGGCTCGGATCGCACTCATCGTCTCGATGCCGCTCATCTCAGGCATCTGCAGGTCCATCAATGTGACATCGGGCCTGTGCTTTCGAAACTCCTCCAGCGCCTCGCGCCCGTTGGCGGCTTCCGCCACAAGCTGCATGTCGCCTTGATTCTCGATCAACGCGGCGATGCCTTCTCGAAGGAGAGGGTGGTCATCCACTGCCAGCACTCGAATCACGTGTCGATCTGGTTCCTTTCCAATAGGTATAGCAGGCGGCGGTCCAGGGCATGGCAGGCGGACTTCGCCCCAGGCCGGCTCCGCTCCTCCCCTGTTTTCCGCTGGCAGCCAGGGGCGTTCACAAGAATTTTCGACCTCTTTTTCCTTTATTTTCAACGTGCCTTTTCCAGAACGCCCGTTTTTCCTTGGTCCTGTCCGTTAACCTGGAGTCGCGCCGGCTTCCATGCCGGCCGTTTTTGTTTAAGAAGGAGATTGAAATCATGGCTTCCATAGCTCAGATCGCCGCCAACCAGGCGAACGCGAAACGGTCCACAGGACCCGTGTCCCCTGTCGGCAAGGCCCGCGCCTCTCAGAACGCCCGCCGCCACGGCTTCACCGCGCGCACCCTCAACATCACACCCGAAGACCGCGCCGAGTTCACGGAACTCGAAGCCGCCATGCGTCTCAAGACCCGCCCTGCGGACTGCCTCGAAGAGGAGATCTTCCACCGCATCCTCACCCATACCTGGAACCTCCGCCGCATCGAAACCTTCGAGAGCCTGATCCTCGCCGAAACGGACCCATTGGCCGAAACCGACCCCTACGCCGGCAAACTCGAACGCTACGCCCGCTACCGCCGCGACCTCGAACGCGGTCTCTATCGCGCCATCAGGGAACTCAGCAAGCTCCAGACCGAACGCGCGGCGTTAGGACAGCAACACCCCCACGTCGTCCAGGGCATTCGCGAGCACGTCCCCCTGGCTGAAGTCACCCGCCTGACGAAGAACACGCAGGAACTCTTCTTCTACGAAGGTTATGGCCGTCCACGCATCGCCCTCGAGCACCTGACCAACGAAGTCGAGACGGACCACCCCGACAATCAGGATCCCATCGCCGATCTCCAACCCGTCTTCATTCCACGAAACGAAGCCGGTCCGCTCGGCCACGACGGATTGCCCTTTCTGACCGCAACCGCGCCAAAACCGTAAGATCCTCTGATTCTTCGGCTTGCAGCGTTCCGCGAAACGAAGCCGCCGGGATTGACCACCTCCGGCCGGATCTTTGACAACCTTGCCGCCGCGGAGCTCCTTCGCCCTTCGCTCGATCGCTCCATTCATCGGCCGGAGTTTACATCCATGCATCTCATCGCACTTGACAGGCGTTTCAAACGCTCGTATGATTCAAACAGTCGTATGAATCAAACGATTGAAACACTCGACCAGGGCAACCGGATCCAGGACACCAAGGAACGCATCCTGGACACCGCTGAACGGCTCTTTGCGGAGAACGGCTTCGCCACAACTTCCCTCCGGCAGATCACCGCCGAGGCCCAGGTGAACCTGGCCGCGGTGAACTACCACTTCCAGAACAAGGAATCGCTCATTCGCGCTGTCCTCAGCCGCCGTATCGGTCCCATCAATCAGCGCCGGTTCGACCTCATGGACGCCCTCGAATTCTCCGCGGGGGAGGACGGTGCCCTGGTTCTGGAGGACGTCCTCAGCGCCTTCCTCCTGCCCGTCCTGGAAGCGCGTACGTCCTGCCCTGAAATGCGCCATTGGCCCCGCCTGCTGGGACGCCTTTATACCGAACTGCAAGGGTCGCTGATGGAACTCTTCCAGCGCGAAATGGCGCCCGCCGCGCAGCGCTTCACCGCGGCAATTCGCCGGGCGGAACCCACTCTCACTCCCGATGCTCTGGCTTGGGGACTCCACTTCGGCATCGGCTCGATGGCTCACTTCCTGGCGGCCGGCGAACTCTTGAAATTCATCTCGCGCGGTAGCGTCGACCCCGAGGACCACATGGAAGCTCTCAAGCACCTCGTGGCCTTCATGGCCGGCGGCCTGCGCGCACTGCGAACTCACAATAAGGAGGCTGCGCAATGAGCGCACCGCGTCTACTGTGTCTGGTTGGGTTGGCGGCCTTTTCCTGCGCGGCGCAGGACCAGAAGGCAATGACCCTGAGTCTGGCCAAGGCCGTGGAAATTGCCACGGCGCCCGAGGGCGCCACTCGTGTCCGTCTCGCCGCGGAACAGATCAAAGCCGCCGACGCCCGCAGGGCTCGCGCACTGGGCCTGCTGAAGCCCACGGTCGATGGCAGCTACACGTTCCGCAGCTTCACCAATAATCTGCAGGCGATGGGGATCAGCATTCCGTCGTTCGCCGGTTTCCAACTGCCCACCCTCGTGGGTCCCATCGAAACCAGCGACTACCGGCTCACCGCCACCCAGAGCATCTTCGACCTGCCTTCCATCAGGCGCTACCAGTCCTCCAAAGCGCAGGTCTCGGCCGCCAGGTCCGACAACGAAGCCCAGGTGAATCAGACCAAGGGTGCCGTGGCCAAGGCCTACCTGAATGCTCTGCGGGCCGATGCGGCATGGAATACCGCTAAGGCCAACGTCGCCCTGGCCGAACGGCTGGTCAAACAGGCTCAGTCGCAGAAGACCGCCGGCACCGGGACCGGCATCGACGTCACTCGCTCCGAAGTGTCCCTGGCGAATGAGCGCCAGCGTCTCATCGTCGCCCTGGAAGACCGCGAAACCGCGCGGCTCAATCTGCTGCGCGCCATGAACGTCAACCTCAATGTCGATCTGGACCTCACGGACCCGCTCGCGTATGTGCCGGCCGAGGTCCCCGAGCCCGCCAAGGCGATCACCGCAGCCCGCGAACTGCGCCCCGAACTCAAAGCCCAGGCCGAGCGGGAGCGTTCCGCAAAGCTCAGCTACGACGCCATGAAGTGGGAGCAACTCCCCCGCATCTCCGCCTTCGGCGACTACGGAGTCCTGGGCCGCGCCACGGAAATGCTGTTGCCCACCCGCTCTGCCGGTCTCTCCATGAAACTGCCCATCTTTGGCGTCAATCGCAAGGATCCCGAGCGCGCGGAGGCCGCCTCCCAGCTTCGCCAGGAAAGCATCCGGACCCACGACACCGCCCAGCAGGTGGAACTCGAAATCCGGGTCGCTGTCACCGCCCTGAAGTCGGCGGAGAGCCAGGTAGCCGTTGCCATGGAGGCGCTCACGCAATCGGAGAAGGAACTGGCCCAGGCCGAACGACGGTACGAGGCAGGTGTCGCCATTGGCGTCGAGGTCACCGACGCCCAGGCGCGTGTTGCCAGAGCTCGTGAGAACAACGTGGCCGCGGTATTCAAACAGAAGTCGGCGCGCATCGATTTGGGCGTCGCGGTTGGCAACATCGACCTGATGCTGCAGTGATATTTCCGGGAGAACAGAAACGTGGACAAGAGGAAAGTAATCATCCCAGTAATCCTGGTGGCCGCGGCCGGCGGCGCGTTGGCGTGGCGGGCGGCTCACCCCGGCGAGGACCCCAACGTAATCAAGATCAGCGGCAACATTGAGCTGACGCAGGTCGACCTGTCGTTCAAAATGTCCGGCCGTCTGGTCGAACTCAACGTCGATGAAGGCGACACGGTGAAGCTCAATCAAATCGTGGCCCGCACCGACACCAACGAACTGAAACAGCAGTTGGATCGCGAAAAGGCAGGCGTCGATTCCGCCCAGAGCGCCCTGACGCAGCTTCACACCTCCATTCAGTTCCAGAAGGCCAGCATCGATGGGGACGTGGCTCTCAAGCGAGCCGACATGGCTTCCTCCGAAGCCCGCCTGCAGGAGATGCTCAACGGCAGCCGTCCACAGGAACTCGAATCAGCCCGCGCCGCCGTGGCGGAAGCGGCCACCCAGAATCAGCAGGCTCAGGCCGACTGGACGCGCGCCCAGACTCTCTATAAGAACGACGACATCTCGACGGCCCAGCGCGATCAGTATAAAGCCAAGGCGGAAGCCACCGCCGCCTCACTGAAGCGCGCACAGGAGCAGTTGGGTATGGTGCAGGAAGGCCCCAGGAAGGAACAGATCGACCAGCAGCGCGCCATGGTCGCTAGGGCCCGCGCCGCCGTCCAGCTCGCCGAAGCCAACCGGATCGACCTGAAGCGGCGGGAAGAGGAAATCGGGATGCGCCACGCCGAGATCCTGCGGGCCAAAGCCCAGACCGGTGTCCTAGACGTCCAGTTGAACGATCGCATCCTGGTTGCACCCGTGGGCGGAGTCGTCCTCTCCAAGTCCGCTGAAATGGGCGAGATCCTCGCCGCCGGCGCCACCGTGGTCACCTTGGGCGACCTCGACAAACCCTGGGTTCGCGGCTACGTCAGCGAACGCGACCTCGGCCGCGTCCGGCTCGGCATGCCCGCCGTCGTCAAAACCGACTCCTTCAAGGACAAGGAGTACAAGGGCAAGGTCATCTTCATCTCGGCGGAAGCCGAATTCACCCCGAAGCAGATCCAGACCACGGAAGAACGGCAGAAGCTCGTCTACCGCATCAAGATCGAGGTCGAGAACCCCAACCACGAACTGAAGTCGAACATGCCGGTGGACGCCCAGATCACCCTCGGCCGCTAGTGCTCACCTCCATGATTCGCATCGACAAAGTAACACGCCGGTTCGGCCAGCTCGAGGCCGTCAAGGACCTCAGCCTGGAGATCGCCGAAGGCGAGATCTTCGGGCTGGTCGGACCCGACGGCGCGGGCAAAACAACCACTCTGCGTATGCTCGTGGGCCTCATGGATCCCACCGAGGGCACGCTCTCCGTGGCAGGTCTCGAGGTGGGCCGGAACCTCGACGCCGTGAAGGACCAGATCGGCTACATGGCCCAGAAGTTCGGCCTGTACGGCGACCTCACCGTGGAAGAAAACATGTTCTTCTACAGCGACCTCTTCGGCATCGACCACGCCGAACGCGACCGCATGATGGCCGAATTCCTCGACATGACGCGGATGTCGCCCTTCCGTCAACGCCCGGCGACGAAGCTCAGCGGCGGCATGAAGCAGAAGCTCGCGCTCATGTGCACCCTGCTCCACCGGCCGCGTGTCCTGTTCCTCGACGAACCCACCAACGGTGTCGACCCGCTGTCGCGCCGCGACTTCTGGGAGATCCTCTACCGGCTCGCCGAAGAGGGCATGACGATCCTTGCCTCCACCGCATACCTGGACGAAGCCGAACGCTGCACCCGCGTCGGCCTCATGCACAAGGGCCGGCTCATCCGCTGCGACAAGCC
Organism: Paludibaculum sp.; assembly: GCA_049841055.1. Lineage (GTDB taxonomy): Bacteria > Acidobacteriota > Terriglobia > Bryobacterales > Bryobacteraceae > Paludibaculum. The sequence goes on from JASGIE010000171.1 coordinate 33,913, forward strand.
CGCCACGCTGAAACAGCAGCTTGCCCCACAGAGTTTCCGGGCCGAATCGTCCGACCTGCGCGCCGCGCGAGGCCGCCTGCAGAATACGCCGGGAGTCCTCGCCGCCGAACCGGCGGGCGCAGCCCTGCACGTCTACCTCGAAGAAGGGACCACCGCCGGCGACGTCGAACGCGCCGCCGGAGATGTCCGGCTGCTGCCGTTGGATCCGGCGCTCGAAGACGTCTTCATCGCTCTCATTCGCGCGGAGGAACGCCATGCAGCCGCATAACGGCTCCACGGTCGTGGTCGAGAACCTCGTCAAACGCTTCGGCGACTTCGTGGCCGTCGACAACGTCACGCTGAGCGTCTCCAAGGGCGAGATCTTCGGCTTTCTCGGCCCCAACGGCGCCGGGAAATCCACCACCATCCGCATTCTCTGCGGCCTGCTGGGCCCGACTTCGGGGCGCGCCGAAGTGTATGGGTTCGACGTCAGCCGCGAGCCGGAGAAAGTGAAGCAGTCCATCGGCTACATGTCGCAGAAGTTCTCTCTCTACGACGACCTCACGGTCGGCGAGAACATCGACTTCTTCAGCGGTGTCTACGGCGTCCCCAAGGAGAAGCGCGCTGACCGTAAGGCCTATGTCCTCAAGATGGCCGGCATCGAGGGCGAGGTGTCCCGAATGACCAGGCTGCTGGCCGGAGGCTGGAAACAGCGCCTGGCGCTGGGCTGCGCCATTCTTCACGAACCGCCCGTCGTCTTCCTCGATGAGCCCACCTCCGGCGTCGATCCCATCGCGCGCCGCCAGTTCTGGGACCTCATCTACGACATGGCCGCCGGAGGAACCACTGTGTTCGTCTCCACCCACTATATGGACGAAGCCGAATACTGCCACCGTCTGGCCCTCATGTACCGCGGCCGCATGATCGAACTCGGCACGCCCGCTGAACTCAAACAGAACCACGGCGAGGGCGCCACCATGGACTCGGTCTTCATCGCCAGCATCGAACGAGAGGAGGCGCGCACCAAATGAACCGCCGCCGCTTCTACGCCATCTTCCACAAGGAAGCTCTGCACATCCTGCGCGACTGGCGCAGCCTCATGATGGCTCTCGCCGTGCCGCTCATGCTGCTGCTCCTGTTCGGCTACGCCCTCACCCTCGATGTCGACCGCATCCCTACCGTCATCTACGACCAGGATCAGACACCGCAAAGCCGAGAGGTAGTGCAGCGGATCCGTGGTTCCAAATACTTCCAGATCGTCGAGGCTCAGGGGGACTACCGCACAATCGTCGCCCGCATCGACAAGAGCAAGGCACTCATGGGTGTCGTGATCCCCAATCGCTTCGCCCATAAGATCGAAGCGAACGAGGAAGCGCAGATCCAGATCCTCGTCGATGGCAGCGACTCCAACACGGCAGGCATCGGCGCGGGTTATGCCGAGGCCTTGATCATGGCCTATGCGCAGGAACTGCGCGAAGCCCGCATGATCCGCCAGGGCATGAACCGCCCCAAGTTCCCCATCGATGCCCGCGTACGCGTCCTCTACAACAACGAGATGAAGTCGCGGAACTTCATCGTGCCCGGCCTCATCGCCGTCATCCTCATGATCATCGCCGCCTTGCTGACATCTCTTACTGTGGCGCGCGAGTGGGAGAGCGGCACCATGGAGCAACTGCTCTCTACACCGGTCCGGCCCGCCGAACTCCTGCTGGGCAAGCTGTGCGCCTACTTCGTCCTCGGCATGTTCGACATGGCCATTGCTTTGTTTGTCGGTGTCGGCATCTTCGGAGTCCCCCTGCGCGGCAGCACCATTCTGCTGGTGTCCTCGGGGGCTCTGTTCCTCTTCGGGGCGCTCTGCTGGGGCATCTTCCTGTCCACCGTCACCCGGTCGCAACTGCTGGCCTATCAACTCTCGCTGCTCAGCAGCTTCCTGCCCGCGTTCCTTCTCAGCGGCTTCATCTACGCCATCGAGAACATGCCGGTGGTTATCCAGCAGTTCACTCGCATCGTCCCGGCCCGGTACTTCGTTTCCATCCTGCAAGGCGTGTTCCTCAAAGGCATCGGTTTCTCCATGCTCTGGACGGACATGCTGTTTCTGTTGGTTTATGGCGGACTGATCTTTTCGCTGGCTGCCCGCAAGATGCGGCAGAAGATGGCCTAGGAGGGCGATCGAAATGTGGGAACGTGTACTCGAAATCGTGCGCAAGGAGTTCCGCCAGACGCTGCGCGAACCACGCATGCGCGGCATCCTCATCGGGCCGCCTCTCCTCCAGATGATCATCTTCGGCTTTGCCGTGAATCTGGATGTGGAGCACGTCCGCCTGGGCTGGATGGATCTCGACAAGACCGCGCAGAGCCTCGAACTGCGCAAACGCTTTGAAGGCAATCGCACCTTCACCATCACGGCGGAAGCCGGGGACGAGAGGTCGGCACAGGACCTGCTCGACCGTGGCAAGGTCCAGTGCCTGGTGCGCATTCCGGCCCGCTACAGCGATGATGTCATGGCCGGCCGCCAGACCGAGGTGCAGATCCTTCTCGACGGCGCCAACTCCAACACCGCCTCGATCATCTCGAACTATGCCAACAACATCGTCGCTACGCTCAACCAGCAGTTGCTGCGCGAGCAACAGACCAGGAAACTGGTGGGCCGCACCCAGAACGGTCCGGTCCTTCTGCGCATCCCCGGCATTCGCGTGGAGCGGCGTGTCTGGTTCAATGAGGAGCTGCGCAGCCGCAACTACTTCGTGCCCGGCGTGGTCGTCAACATCATCATGCTCGTGACCCTGATGCTGACCTCCCTCTCCATCGTTCGCGAGAAGGAGATCGGCACCATGGAGCAGATCATGGTCACCCCCATCCGGCCCATTGAACTGATGCTGGGCAAAACCATTCCGTTCGCCATCATCGGTTTCTTCGACCTCGTGCTGGTGGTGACCATCGCCCTCACCATCTTTCATGTCCCCTTCCGCGGCAGCTTCCTCACGCTCGCCGGAGCCAGCGCCCTCTTCCTGCTCTCCACGCTGGGCGCCGGCCTCTTCATGAGCACGATCTCCGATACCCAGCAGCAGGCCATGATGGCCTCGTTCTTCTTCTTCCAGCCCGCCTTCATGCTCAGTGGCTTCAGCTTCCCCATCCGCAATATGCCGGAACCCGTGCAGTGGATCACCTATCTCAACCCCCTGCGCTACTTCATGGACATCGTACGAGGCGTCTTCCTGAAGGGCAGCGGTCCTTCGGTTCTTTGGCCGCAGATGTGTTTGCTTGCCGTCTTCGGAGTGACGATCCTGACGCTCAGCGCCATGCGCTTCCACAAGCGCCTCGACTAGACGCGAAAAGGCCCGCGAACGCCATTGGGCGCCGCGGGCCTTGTTGTCTTTGTTCTCCCGTCCGTTAGAACTGGAAGCGCAGGTTGAACTGAATCACGCGGGACAGCCCGCGCTGGCTGGTGACCCGGCCGAAGTTGCTGTTCGTCGGATCCAGGTTGGGACCGCTGAAGTTGGTGTGGTTCGTGGCGTTCAGCAAGTCCACCGAGAGGCGGGCGCTGATGCCGTTCTCCGGCTTGATCGGGAACACGCGTTCCACCTTCGCGTCGACGTTGAAGATGCCGTCCGCGCGAAGCGCATCCAGGCGGATGGGGAACACCCGCTCGTGATACGAGCCAGGCTGGGCGGAGGCCCGGCCTTCAAAGCCCACGAAACCGCTGGGCGGCCCACTGGTCGTCGTCGTCCAGGCGAGGGACTTGTCGAACCACTGCAGGTAGTCTTTGCTGTGTGCCTCGTCGTGCTTGAACAAGTCCTCGAGCTGCTTCTGGTCGCCGTAGAAGAAGCGGTTGCCCCAGTCGCCGGTGGCCGGTCCGCTCTGGATCTGCAGCACGCCGGAGATGTTCCAGTTGCCGATCAGATAGGCCAGCGGCCCGTTCTTGACGAAGCTGCGGCCCTTGCCGAAGGGCATCTCGTAGACACCCGTCCACGCCAGGCGGTGCGGCAGAACGTTGTTGTTCGGCCGTTCCGTGGGCAGCAGGTCATACTCGTTGGCGTACCAGTCGCGCACACGCGACGTGGCGTAGGTGTACATGAAGCTCGTCTGGAAGCCCTTCGTGAAACGGCGCTCCACCATCGTTCCAGATCGTGATACTTCGTGAAGCCCGTGCGCAGGCTCTGGCCCGGCAGGTTCATGCCGCGCAGGATGCCGTACTGGCCGCCGTCGCGCAGCAGCTTGTTGCGGCTGATGACTGAGCTCGTGAAGAATGCATTGCCGCTCATCCACCGGTACAGATCGGGGTTGGACGACTGGAGGGCTCCGAGATTCTTCACGGCCCAGGGGTTCGCCACGTTGGCGTTCAGGGCGTTGTCATTGGCCTGATCGCGCACCATGCCCTTGGTCCAGTAATCGGCCGGGAGGTAGTTCAGACGGCGCTGGATCGGTTGCGTCGCATAGCCGCCGTTGTAGGAAACATCCACCATCAGGTTGTGGAAGATCTCCCGCTGGAAGCCGAACCGCCACCGGTGCTGCAAGGCTGGCTTGTAATCCCAGGGCAGCGTGTTGGTGTCCTGGTTGAAGCGTGCAAGGCCCGCCAGTAACGAACGAAGCAACGGCTGGTCGCAACGGATGTTACGGCTGGCCGGACGCACCGGGAACGGATCGTTCATCGGCGTGCGGCCGGTCGCCAGTCCGCCGATCGCCCCGACGCCGCAGCAGAACGTGAGCCCTGCGTCGTTGCTGATCGGGGTGCTGGTCGCCTGGTTGAAGCCATCCGTATACGGACGGTCGTTAGAGACGTTCAGCGTATCGGCATACATGCCCCAGCCCGCGCGGATGACCGTCTTGTTGTTTCAGGCTGTACACGATACCTGCCTTGGGCAGGAAGTTGTGCACACCCTTCGTGGCCGTGTCGTATCCGCCCGTACCCAGGTACGGGGTGAAGCCGTTCGCCGAGAACTGGCTCGCCGGGAGTCCGGCGATCGGAGCGGCGGCGTAGGCCGCTTCCACCGCGGACGTGATCACGCTGGGACCGTCCACGTATGCGGCCGAGATACCACGGTTGAAGCGCTCACTCGTGCCGCCTTCGCGCTCATACCGCAGACCCAGGGAGACACGCAGCTTGTTTGTCAGCCGCCAGTCGTCCTGGAAGAACAGGGCGCGACGCGGGGTGCGCCAGTAAGCGGAGTCGTTCGTGTCGATGGAGACGCCCGTCGGAATGCCCATCATGAATGCCGCCCAGTCGCGGGCATGGTTCACGCTGACGTTGTCGACGTTGGTCGCCTTCGTCCAACCGTTGCTCCGGAAATCGAAGTAGCCGGTGCTGCTGCCAGGGCCGCTGGATGCGTAGAGGTTGCGGCGCTCCTGCCAGCCATACTTGAACGAGTGGTTGCCGCGGATAGTCGTCATCGTCGCGCGGTACTCGATCGTGTTGCTCTTGTCCGTGATGGCGGGATAGCCGCCGCCCACGTCGGAGATCGTGTCGAAGTCCAGGCGCGGCAACTGCGTGTTGGCGCCGGCACGCTGGTCGATGTAGGCCGGCAATCCAGTCTCCGCGGCCGTCACCTTCGTACGGGTCGTGTTGCGGCTGCCCTCTTCAAACCGGGAAATACCGGCGCTCATGTCCAGGATGTTGGTGGAATTGATCGTCCAGAGATAGCCGATGTTGCCGCCACGATTGATGCGGGTAAGACCATTGGAGTGCAGCCCGCGAGCCGTCTCGTAGGTCCAGTCGTACTCATCGGCCAGGCGGTCGTTCCACTGCCAGCGGACGTTCACCCTGTGATTCTGGCTCACCACCCAGTCGTAGCGGTTCACGATCGAGTTGAACTTCTCATCCTTCGGCATCGCCGTGGCGAGATAGTTGTTCGTCAACTCAGCCGTGACGAGGCCCGGGATGTTGTTCGGGTTCGGATACAGCTTCGAGAAGTAGGCATAGGCCGGATTCAGGATCGGGATGCCCTTGTTGCCGGGGAACGGTGTACGCGTCACCGTGCTGCCCTGCAGCGTCGCCGACCGCGGATCGTAGATCGTGAACCGGTTAGCGCCGTTCGGAATGTTGAGGAAGTAGGAGAAGTCGCCCTGCTTCATCGCCTCGCTGGGCACGGTCCGGTTGACCTCTGAAGTCGTCTCGGCCTTCGACTGGCGGATGCCGTTCCAGGTCAGCGTCCAGAAAACCTTGTCCTTGCCGTTGAAGATCTTCGGGATGTAGACTGGCCCCGAAGCCGACAGGCCGTAGTTGTTCGAGCGCCCCGTCGCCTGCTTCTGCTTCTTCGAGGGATCGATCGTCCCGCTCCGCACGCCGGCGTCAAACGGCTCGCGCGTGAAGAACGGAGTCGCATTCCAGCGCTGTTGCCAGTGCTGATCGAACACCGCGCCATGCAGAGCGTTGCCGCCCGACTTGGAGCTGACGTTGATGGCCGCACCGGAGGTGAACCCCTGGCTGGCATCAAAGTTCGACGTCTCGAGCTTGAACTCGCCCACGGAATCGGCCGGCGGCGTGAATCCGACACGGCGGCCCGTACCGGTGACGCTCATGCCGTCCATCGTGTACTCGTTCTGCCCGACACCGCCCATGGTGTTGAACGACGAGGTGCCGCCGTTGTCGAAGGGACGGCGGTACTCCGGCTGGCCGGTCCACTGCATACCGGGCGCCAGGGCTGATAGCGCGAACGGATTGAGGTCAGAAAAGGGCAGATTGATCAACTGCTGTTGATCGAGAACTCGGCCGCCACTGGCGGTCGTCGTCTCCAGCAAGGGAGCGTCGGCAGACACTTCCACCGTCTCCGCCACTGCGCCGACTTCCATGGTCAGGTTGATTTCGAGACGGGTACTGACATTTACTGTAATGCCAGTACGACTCATCTTTTTGAAACCACCGGACTCCACGATCACACTGTAGGTGGATGGTTCGAGGAAGTTTGCTTCGTAGTAGCCGGTGTCGTTCGTCGTGACGCGACGAGCTTCATTGGTCTGGGTGTTAGTAACGGTTACCTTTGCGTTCGGTATGACACCGCCTTGCGGATCACTGATTCGGCCAGTGATAGCGCCGCGGGCTTCCTGGGCAAAAGCTGAGACGGTGGAGAGAGCAACGACTGCAACTCCCACGAGGAGTTTACGCCACATCGTCTGTTTGGACCCCCTGTACGAGCGGGAACTAGAAGTTCCTGAGCTTGGGAGATTTAATCAAACTTTTGATAGGACGTCAAGATAGGACTGAGGTTCCGGGGCTCCAGGACAATCCCGTACGTTCGGTATTTCAAGCTACTTATCGAGGCTAGGCAACGATGCCCGAAGGCCTGTAACCGCCATGACAGGCGGAGCCGGATCCGGCCGGTTTCCATCCGCCCCAACCCGATCGGCACCTAAGTCGCTGACTCGACTGCAATATCAGTTTTCGGACTCCGGAACCGGCCTTCTCACCATCGACACAGGCTTGAGCTGCATCTGGCGAACAATGGCCGGTACCCTCTCTGGGCACCCGCACGCAAGTCATTGGTTAAATATTCTTAACTCGACAGTCAAAATGAGTGAGGGCACAGGGTAGCCACCACAATTCGGGAATCCTCTGGTGCCTGCCAGCGGGAACCCACCACCACGCCTGTAGCGGCAGAAGAACCGGCGGCACTCCGGCGGAACGGCATACAATGTCTGAATCCAGGAGTCTTGCATGATCAAATCCCTGCTCACTGCCTCACTGCTGTCCGCCGCGGTTTTTGCCCAGCAGTCTCCCAACGCACTGCATCCCTCCATCCGGAAGATCGCCTCGGAAGTTTCGGAAGAGCGCATCACGGCAACCCTTAGAAAGCTCGAGAGTTTCGGGACGCGGGACACAAATGGGGTGATCGAGACGCCCGATCGCGGCATCAAGGCCGCTCGCACCTGGATCGCGGAACAGTTGAGGAGCTACAGTCCGAAACTCGAGGTCCGGTTTGATCCCCATGCGGTCAAGAAGAGCGCCCGCGTGGTGAAGGATACGGATGTCGTCAACGTGGTGGCGGTCCTGAAGGGCAAGACTCAACCGGCGGTCGAAGTACTGGTGGGTGCCCACTACGACTCCATGAACATGATCTTCAAGTCCGGTACGCCGCGGGTTTTTGACGCGGACGCCACGGCTTCCGCCTCCATCGCGCCGGGCGTATCCGACAATGGCAGCGGCACGGCGCTGGTGCTGGAACTGGCCCGCGTCATGAGCCAGTATGAGTTCGACAAGACGATCGTGTTTGTCGCGTTCGCGGGTGAGGAGCAGGGTCTGCTGGGCGCCGGCGGCTATGCCGAATCGGCCGAGAAATCGAAGGAGAAGCTGGAAGCCGTCATCAATGTGGACGTCATCGGCAATGATGTCACCGGGAACGGGATTCAGGCGGGCGGCCGGGTGAATGTCTACTCCGGCGACCCGATGGACTCCACCTCGCGGTCACTGGCTCGCTATATGCGCGAGGTGGCGGAGCGCTACCAGCCCGATCTGCGCATCAATACGGTTTTCCGTCAGGATCGCTTCGGCCGCGGCGGCGACCACACCCCCTTCCTCAATCACGGCTTCGCCGCCGTGCGAGTCACCACCCCGACGGAACAGCTCGAATACCAACACAACGAGAAAGATACTTTCGACCGCGTCTCGGTGCCTTACGTCGCATCGGTCACGCGGAGCGTAGGCGTCTCCCTGGGCTCGCTGGCCATGGCGCCCAAGCCGCCGTCGGTCTCGCCGCTGGGGCGGGGCGACGGCCGCTACGATGCCGTGATGAAGTGGAAGAACGAAGACCTGGAGCCCGACCTCGCCGGATACTCCGTCGTCATGCGGTCCACAACCGCGCCCTTCTGGGAACGCGAAATCTACGTCGGCAAAACCGAGCAGTTCACGCTCAAAAACGTCTCGATCGATGAAGTTGTACTCGGGGTGCGAGCCATCGACACGGAAGGCTTCGCGAGCCTGGTGACGGCCTGGACGCTGCCCGTCCGCCGCAATTTCACCGGGGCGCCGGGGGCTCCCGCCGCGACTCCTGCTCCATGATGTGGCCGATCTCCTGCGACCCGAACAGGAGCATGCGCGGGATGTGGAAGCAGCCCTTGTAGTGGTTGCCCTTCAGCTGGTGCGACACGCTGCCGTCGCGGTGCAGGTAGCCGAACCACTCGCCGTGGGCGGCGTCCGGGAAGTGGGACCAAGTCCAATCCTGCACGCGCTCCAGCCAGCGTAGCCATTTCCCGTCCGATGTGCGGGCATAGGCATGGATCAGCGCAAGCAGCGCCTCGACGTGCACCCACCACAACTTCATATCCGACTCGAGTTGAAGCATCGGCCGGCCGTCGATGTCCTGGAAGTAGTACAGGCCGCCGTGCTCCCGATCCCAACCGAACTCCAGGGCACCTTCAATGCAGTCCAGCAGCATCTTCTCGACCGCTGGGTTCGGACACTGGTCCAGCGCCCGGAACAGGATCCAGGCGATCTCGAAGTTGCTGCCGGTGCAGATAAGGCGGCCATCGGGGTAAGTGAAGCGCTGTGCCGGATCGAGGGCGGCGGATTCCAGGAGAAGACGGCGCTCCGGGACATAGTGGGTGGGGATCTTCGCAATGCAATCGCGAAGCGCGTCCGGCCGGTCCATGCTGCGCCATGGAGCAAATGGCATAGATATCAGCGAGGTTGCTATACGCGACGCCGCCGGCCAGTGCGGGGCGGTCCAGCAGGCGCGCGTCGGCGATCCATTCCTGGACTTTCACGAACAGCTCTTCGGCCTTGGCCTGATACCATTCGTCGCCGGTCGCTTTGGCGTATTCGCTGAACCCGAGCATTACAAACAGGCCGGCGTAGGGCTTGCGCTGGTAGAACGAGGGCAGCCCCTCGCGGGTGAGTGAGAAGTAGCAGCGGCCCTTTTCATCGAAAGCATGACGGCGCAGGAATTCAGCGCCCAGGCGGGCGGCTTCCAGCCACTCCGGCCGGTGCTCCACCTGATTGTAGAGCCGGGACAGCGTCCAGACCTGCCGGCCGTTCAGCCAGATGTACTTCCGCGTGTCATACACCGCGCCCTGCGCGTCCAGGCAGGTGAAGTAGCCGCCATGCTCCCGGTCCAGCGAATGCCGCAGCCAGAAGGGCAGCACCGACCCGTACAGATTCTCCTCGTATTGTTCCTTGAGTCGCTTCCACATTTCGTGAATCAGTCTAGCAACCAGGAGCAGGACGCCGGTCACAGTCAGACGGCCGGACGTGCCTCGGTGCGCGACTTGAGTCCCGCGCCTTCCTGGGTCACAATTGCCAGACATGGCGGAGATCCTGTTCGGTATCGGCCTGCTCGTCTTCCTGTCGCTGTCGTTTACCGCGATCTTCAAACGCACCCTGCTGCCCGATGTCCTACTGCTCATGATCCTGGGCATAGTGCTGGGGCCTGCCGTACTGGGGTGGGTGAAACCCTCGGATTTCGGGAAGATCGGCGGGGTGATGAGTACGATCGCCCTGGTGGTCATCCTGTTTGAGAGCGGAACCACTCTGGATATCGATCTATTGGCCAAGATGCTGAGGACGACGCTCAGTCTGGCGATCTCCACCTTTGCGTGCACGGTGGTAATCATCGCGGCCACGGCCTATTGGGGCCTCGGCCTGGATGTGCGCATGAGTTTCCTGCTGGGCCTGATCCTGTCCAGCATCTCGCCCGCGGTGGTGATCCCCATCGCCAAATCGCTGAACATGCGTGAGCCGGCGATGACCGTCCTGATTCTGGAGAGCGGACTGACGGATGTGCTGTCGATCGTGATGGTTTTCAGCGTGATGGAAAGTCCCGAGGGGGTATTTCACGCTCCGAAGATGCTGGGCACGGTTCTGTCCAGCCTGGTGTTTGCCGGTGTGATCGGCATGGCGGGTGGACTGGCCTGGGCGGCGGTGCTGAACACCGTGCGGCAGTTTCCCAACACCTCCTTCGCTGTGTTCGCCTGGGTGTTCATTCTCTACGGCATCGCGGACATGATGGGCTTCAGCGGAGCGATCGCGGCTCTGGCCTTTGGCGCCTCGATGGTCAACTACAACAGGCTGCCGCTACACAACGTGAAGCTCTTTCAGCAGCACGAATTCGGTTCGATCAGCACGGCGGACATGGAGTTCTACCACGAGGTGATCTTCCTCCTGAAGACCTTCTTCTTCGTGTACCTGGGGCTCTCCATCAAGTTCGACAACCCCATCTATCTGCTGATTGTGCTGGGCGTGGTGGTGCTGATCTATCTCGCCCGGTTGGGCATTGTGACCCGGGTGATGCGCGGGGTGAGTCCGGGCTGGGAGGAGAGCTATGAACTGTCGGTCATGGCGCCGAAAGGCCTGGCCGCGGCCGTGCTGGCGAGTGTGCCGCTGGAGCGCGGCATGGCGGGCGGTGAAGTGGTGAGAAGCTTCTCTTACTTTGTGGTTTTGGTCAGCATCGTCCTGACGGCGGCCCTGATTCCACTGATGCGGCGGCAGGCGGTGGGCCGAGTGGCCCGCAGACTCTACGGATTCGAGGAACCGGAGCCGGAAGCCGCGATTCAGACGGAGTAGAGGAACTGGTGGGCCCTGTAGGACTTGAACCTACAACCAACGGATTATGAGTCCGCTGCACTAACCATTGTGCTAAGGGCCCCGAAGTTGCGCCGGGTTGGCGCTCAGTCCTCAGTTTAGCCGAAAGGGCGGAGCGCGCGGCGGTTGGCGGTTCCATTGACCCGTACTTTTTTCGCCTGTATGATTACAGCCCAGAGGAGGGCTGCAATTTGCCGGAAATTACTATCCCTGTTGGTGACTTTATTTCCGCCACGGGCGCGCAGACCATTTCACCCATTCCAGCCGCGGGACCAAATCAGCGCGGGCCGAATTGCGGGTTCTACGCCCTGGCTTACGTGATGCTGTATTGGTACGAACGCCAACAGCAATACGGCGGCGATTTCGGGCTCTCAAAGCCGTTGGAGGCACGAACCCACAATGCGCGGGCGACCCCATCGCCTTCCGGGTTTTTCGCGTCGACCGGGAAGAAGGTCTCGGCCACCGTCGGCAGCTACTACTCACTCCGGCACTATGGCAAACATAACCTGTTAACCGCATACGGCTCCGTCTTCAACGCGGAAAACCTGGTCAAAGTCGCCCGGGGCAACGGGTCACAGTACGGCGGGCAGTTCGACGGCCATGTCATCTCGACCACGGATTCGTTGGATTTCGTCCGGCTCGTCAAAGCGCTCATCGCAATCGAGTGCCCGGTGATCGTTCCCTTCGATGTGGGCGACACGGGGGATCCGATGGTCAAAACCGGGGAAAGGGCCCATTGGGCGACCATCATCGGGACCTACGACGACGGCGCGGATGAGGCGGTTCATTACCACTGGGGCAAGTTTCGATTCTGCGCCCTGGCGGATTTCGGGCTATCGAATGCGCAGCTCACCGGAAATATGTTCCTGGCTTTTCGCAAATGCGAGGCAACGAAAGGCACGTATGTGGTCCGCGATTTCATGACGGATGCCACGATCAAGATGTATCAGGAGGCAGGCTTCACGGTGAAGGCGCGGCCCGGCCGGGTGACCAACTATGAGTTCTGCCAGCCCAAGAGCATCGAAGAACTCAAGTCCCTGGACAAGCTGAAGACCTACGCACCAAAGCTGTCAGAAGCTCTCGAGGCGGATAAGCTCAAGGCGCACGGCTTCGACGCGATGAACCTGACGAATGCGGGCTTGAAGGACAAGATCGTCGTCATCTACCCGGCGGCGGCGCGCGACTTCGTGCGTGCAATCACCTAGCGGGTAGCGGGGGCGGCTTGGGCGCTCCACAGGGTGGTCCGCGCATACAATAGAACCATGAGCGACCAGTTTTCCATCGCGGGGCGCACGTTCCGTTCCCGCCTGATGATCGGCACGGGTAAGTACCGCAGCTTCCAGGAGATGGTCCGGTGCCACGAAGCTTCCGGCGCTGAGGTCGTCACGGTGGCCGTCCGCCGGGTGAATCTGACGGACAAGAGCAAGGAGTCGATGCTCGATTACATCGACCGCTCGAAGTACTTCATCCTGCCGAATACGGCCGCCTGCTACACCGTGGATGATGCCGTGCGCACGGCCCGGTTGGGCCGGGAGGTGGGCCTGTCCAACTGGGTGAAACTGGAAGTGATCGGCGACGAGAAGACGCTGTATCCGGATGTTTTCGGATTGGTGGAAGCGACGCGCATCCTGGCCAAGGAAGGCTTTGTGGTGCTGCCTTATACGAACGACGACCTGATCACAGCCAAGCGGTTGATCGATGCCGGCGCCGCCGCCGTCATGCCGCTGGCCGCGCCTATCGGCAGCGGTCTGGGCATCCAGAATCACGCCGCGTTGCGCATTCTGCGGGAACAGATTACGGAAGTGCCGTTGATTGTCGACGCCGGGGTGGGAACGGCTTCGGATGCGTGTGTGGCCCTGGAGATGGGGTTCGACGGAATCCTGATGAATACGGCCGTGGCCGCGGCGCAGGAAGCGGAGAAGATGGCTTTGGCGATGAATCGCGCCGTGGAGGCGGGCCGGTTGGCCTTCCTGGCCGGGCGCATGGAACGGAAACTCTACGCGTCAGCCAGTTCGCCGCTGACCGGCGTCATTCGCTAAGCGGATAGAGGGGCGCCGAAGCGCCCCATCCGCCTAGAAGGTCACACCGATCAGGAACTCGACCATGTTCTTCTTCGAGCTCAGGGTGTTGCCGCTGGCCGCGTCGATGGCGAAGACATCGTTGTTCCAGCGGGTGTAGCGCAGTTCCGGGCTCACTTTGATGAGCTTCAGATCGTAGCGGATGCCCGCCCCCATGATGAAGCCCTGGGAGCTGTTCTTGTCCAGCCGGGCCACATCCGTCAGCGCGCGGAAGACCCAGCCCGTATCCACATACACGCGCGCCAGGTTGCCCGGGAACTTGTACTTCACCAGCAACGGGAACGACCAGGCGCTGGAATTGAAGACCCCGTTGATGAACGGGGTGTTCGCCGAATAGCCGATACGCCGGTACATCATGTCGGCTTCGATACCGAAGCCGGCGGGCAGGTTCACGTCCACCATGGGCCCGATGGTCCAGCGGTGGAACTCCGGATTGAAGGTGCCCGCCGCCTTGACGGCGTCGTTCAGCGGCACACCGCCCTTCACGCCCCAGTTAATGAGTTGCGCGGAGAGCGGCGCGCTCGCGATGAGAAAGAGAAGTGAACAGAGTTTTAGCATGAGATTCCGCAGCCCGTCTACTCAGAAGACCCTGCCGCACTTCTTTCCACTACAGACGGACAGGATCTTGTTTTAGGATACCGTTACCAGATCGTCTGCCAACTTCGCCATCCGGCCTTCCGACATGGCGATATTTCCGAGATGCGGCCCGGCCACGGCTCGTTGCGCTACTTCCACCGGGCAGTTCGGTTGTTTACGGCTGACGATGCAATCCAGGAAGTTCTGGATGTGGGTTTCGATAGGCACGGGCGCCTGTTCCTGGACGATGGGCGTGCGATTGTCCTTCCACTGTTCTTTCCAGACGACAAAGCCGGCGTCATTCAGGCGCATGGTGGCCTGGTCACCCATGAAGAGGATCGACCAGCTGTCTTCGAAGTCATTGCAGTAGTTCAGTGTCCAGGTGGTCATGAACTTGCCGTGGTCGAAGATGGTGGAGAAGACTTCAGGGTGCTCGGCGCCCTCGTTCTTGGCCACATAGCCCATCGCCATGGCCGACTTCGGGGGCGGGGCGTTAGTGAACCATTGCACGACATCCATGAGGTGGGTGCCCTGGTCGGTCATGTTGCCGCCGGCGTAGTCGCGGAAGAGACGCCAGTAGCGCAGGCGCATGGGCTCGATGGCGCGTTTGGGCGCATTGCCGAGGAAGCGGTCCCAGTCGACCTTACCGGTGAGGGGCGAGTTGTTCAGGGGCTTGGCGACATTCCAGTGCCACTGCGCCTTGACCATGGTGATGCGGCCGAGCATGCCGTCATCGACCAACTGCTTTGCTTTCATGATCATTGGCGCGCTGCGGCGCTGCATGCCCACCTGGACGATCTTGCCGCTCTTTTTGACGGCCTCCACCATGAGTGCGCTCTCCTGCAGCGACTTGGAAAGAGGCTTCTCGGTGTAGACGTCTTTTCCGGCTTTCAAACCGTCTAAGAGGTGTTGACAATGCCAGTGATCGGGCCCGGCACAGACGACAAAGTCGATCCCCTTCTGGGCGAGGAGTTCCTCGTGATGGAAGTAGGATTTGGCCCCTGGATTGATCTGCAGGGCCTGTTGGATATTGGGCTCGTAGATGTCGCAAACCGCCACGCACTGCGCACCCAACTTATTGAAATTATTGCTCAGATACCGGCCGCGGCCACCAGAGGCAATCAGCCCGTAAGTGGGGCGGTCGTTGGCGCTCAATCGGGTCGTAATCAGGGGTGCAGCCATGGCCGCGGCCCCGCGTAGAAAGGATCTTCGGTCGGAACTCATGAACAAACCTCTGGGACTACTCTATCCGAAATGGAATCCGATTGCGCCCAACCCTGGGGGCCATGGTATATTGAGGTTTCGCCTCACTGGGAGGTCGTCTAATGGTAAGACTGCAGACTCTGGATCTGCGTATCGGGGTTCGAGTCCCTGCCTCCCAGCCACACTAACCACTCTTTCCCGCCCGAGAATTTCCCCCATGATTGCTCATCGCCTGGTTTTCTCTCTGGCCCTTATTCCGCTTGGCATTTTCTCCGTTTCCGCACAGGATGCCGGCGCCGCGTTCAACCGGGCTCCGGCCGGAGTGGAGGAGGTCTTGCGCGACCGTGTGAAGCAGTTCTATGCGCTCCACATGGAAGGCAAGTTCCGCCAGGCGGAGGCATTCGTCTGTGCCGACAGCAAGGATACTTTCTACGACAGCGACAAGCGCCGCTGGCAGAGCGCGGACATCCTCAAGATCAACTTTGACAAGGACTTCAAGTCGGCCACGGTAGTGGTGACGCTGGGATCGGAAATGCGGACGCGCGTCGGCACGATTCCGGCGGCCTTCCCGCTGGCGACCTCCTGGAAACAGGAAGGCGAATCGTGGTGCTATCACGTACTGCCGCCGAACAAGGCGGTGGTGGCGAGCCCCTGGGGATCGATGCAGCAAAAGGGCGACGAAAAGGGTGTTTCGGCGGCCGAAGCGCCCGTGCGTCCGGACCCGAGCAATCTGATCAACGCGTTCAAGCTGTCCAAGCGCGAGTTCCTGTTGAAGGGCTACGAAAACTCGACTGATTCGATCGATATCTACAACGGGATGCCGGGCCAGGTACGCCTCGATGTGCAGGCCGCGCAGATGGGTGGACTGAAGTGGGAACTATCCAAGAAAGTGCTGGAAAGTGGTGAGCACGGAGCGCTGAAGCTCACCTATGTTCCACCGGACAAGTCGCCGAAGTCGTTCTACAACATCAACCTGCTGGTGGAACCGCTGGGTGCGGTGATCGCGCTGCGTGTGGTGTTCGACATTCCCGAGGACGTCAAGAAACAGCTGCCCTTCGTTCAGAAGTAGAGCGTCGCGGGACCGCCGGAGGATTGGCACGGGAACTGCTTGAACTCGCTTGGTTGTGCCATGCGAGTAGACAATTCCAGCCATTCATTGACACGATTCCTGGAGGCGGGGGGATCGAATGCGACCGCCCGCTCCAGCACCTACGAGCCGCAAAGCACTGATTTTCAGGAAGAACTGGCTGTGTCGCGGCAAGCCGCCAGCCGGTCCGGCGGGACGGCCCGGAACGCCCCAGCGGCAACGAGGCCGATGGAGACGGTGACTGCCCCGGAGGAGTGTGCCGTTTCGGCACCGGATGTACCGGATACCGGAACAGCCCAACGTTCCGATTCGAAAACGGCGAATGCGGCGGCGGAGACCGCGTCGACGGAAGAGACAAAGACGATGGCGGCAACGGCTGCCACCGGTCAGGTCGAGTTGGACCCGAGCCCGGCGGCGCCGTGGCCGATGACGCTGGTGACCCCGGCGAATCCACCGGCCTTGGCCGCGGATACGAAGTCCGCGCTGGCGGTTGCTCTGACAAACGCGGGGATCGATCCCGCCACGGTGAAGGTCTCGTACTGGGAAGAGCTGGTGTGGTTTCCCGGTGGGAACTGGATTAATCGCAGCATCACGGTACAGACACCCAACGGACAGAAGATGGATTTCGACGCCGCTGCAACGCTCAGAAGTCCTTATGTCACTGCCAACTCGGTGCAGGAGATGTTGAACGTCTGAGCGAGCGGCGGCGGAAATCTAGACGGGCACGTTCAGTTTGCGTGCCACGGCCTTTAGCAATTCCCGATCCTGGGGTGTAAACCCAACCGGGGCATTGTTATCGATGAGGGTCTTGTTGCGGACCAGCACGATACCTCCGAAATCGAAGAAGAGCTCCTCCTCGGGATCGAGGTCGCGCAGCGGCATCTGCGCCGCCGGCCTCTCCGTTCCCGGCTCGTTGGCAGCCTCCTGCTTGGGGATGTTGACCGTCCCGGCCTCCTGCTTGAGCATGACGACCGGTTCGAAGTAAGGCCGGCCGTTCTCATCCTGCAGGGGAACACCTTTCTCATTCACGGCCAGGATGTTCTCGTAGATCACTGAGCGCTTGGTCGATTTCAGCGCCTCGGGATCGCACCAATACTGCGGCGGCCGCTGTTCATCGAACGGCGGCGGCTCGACACCCGTAGCCTGGGTGTACTGAGCCCGCGTCTGGTAGTAGGGGAACAAGTACAACTTGTCCAACCCGTATTTCGGCAATGGCAATGCAGCCATAAAAATACCTCCTGCGCGAGATGGTGCACGACGGCGGGCAGAATCTGCCCACTAATTCCGCCAAGCGATTGCAAACAGGAGTGAAATAAATCCTGAACCATGGGCACCGGAAATTCGCGCCACGCCGGAACGGCTGTTCCGGCCGGCTGCCGCGCTGGTCGAGAGGGGTGGGAATGGAAAAATGCGGCGGGCGGCCCGGAGGGAACAGGGGCGGCCCGCCGCCGGCTCGATTACTTCGTCCGCCGATAGTTTGCGAGCATGAACGCGTGCCAGTTGCCCTCGTCGTCGAGGTGGTGGGAGGTCAGGGTGCGGTGGTCGTCGTTCACGATTTCGAGCACGTCGCGGTAGAGGGCCAGTTGCGACTGGTCTTTCATGGCCGGTCCCCGGGACTCGAGGGTCAGGATTGTGCCTGCCTCGTTGAGTACACCGTCATACACCCAGAGATGGGTCATCATCGAGCCGATCCAGGTGCCGGTGAAGCGCTTGGTGCGCGTATCAAAGCCGAGCGTCATGAGCGAGGTAGCCGGACCGCAGCCGGGCATTTCGCCCTCGCCCTCGGCCAGCACCCAGAGGCCACCCAGCGAGCGCACCACCTCGGCGCCCTTGGAATGTTCGGGCGCCTGGCCGGGACTCATGGACGCTTCCGCGTCGAAGGTCCACGATCCAATCAGTTTGTGAAGCCATTCGTGTTCTTTCTGTTTCTGAACCTGCATTGTTTCTTCCTGAACTCCTTTTGGACTAGTCCTTCAGCGTATGGGGGTCTATTTGGCCGGGAAACCAGCATCGGCCTTCACTTCCAGCATCTGCGCCGTGTGACGTTCACTGTGCGCCGAGGAGAAAAGCAGCCACTGGTAGGCGTCGAGAGGCTGGCCGATGGGGGAGTCGATTACGTGATCCCGAAGTCCTTCGGTGGACTCGAGGTAGGACACCATCTTCCCGCGGGCCTTGAGGAAGTGGTCCAGGGCTTCCTGGTGCGACCAGCGCCCGGAGGGGGTGAGCGGTCCAGGCGCCTGCGCCTTGTGAGAGCGGTCGACGATCTGCTGCAAAACCAGCTTATCCGCGGTCTTGAAGTCACGATCGGACTTCCAGGCAGGCGCCTGCATTACCTTCTTGGCGACCATGTCCAGGAAGAACTCCTCGGAAAGGGCGATGTGCTCGAGAGTCTCAGCGACGGACCAGCGATCGGGTCCGGCCTTAAAACTCCATTGGGTTTCTGAAAGCCCTTTGGTCGCGTCAACGACACCTTGCCGGGTTCGTTCCAACTGGGCGAGACCCGCCTGCCGGTCGGATTGGCTCAGGCTGTCTGAGGCAGGAAGGGCGGTGAGTGTCAGCAGGGCCAGGGCCGCACCGCGAAGAATCCGGCGAGCCGGCGAAGTGCAGTTTCGATGGGAATTCATTTCTGGTTCTCCAATGGGTTCTGTTCTGAATTGAGGTTCCCCGGCCCGGGTTCATCAGGCAAGAGCTGGTTTGCGGAAGAGAGCCGTCTCGCTCCGTTCCCTGTTTCGATGTTCCGTACTCAACTGTGCGTCGATTCTTGCGGGAGGGAATCGACAGACCATCCTGCGATGGGTTGGTTGTTTACATCTGCAACAGGAACGGAGCGAGAGCGACGCCCGGCCAACTCCTATTCGTAATTGCCGAAGTAAGTTACGGTCAGTTGCGCGAGATTCGTGGGGAGTCCCGCCATCCGCTCATACCACTGCCCGGAGGCGCTGTCGCCGAAGCGGAAGCCCGGGAAATCGCGTTGAAAGACTACGTTGCCGTCCAGATCGCGGCCAACGACCTCGACCCGGAATACGAGCAGGGCGAAGACGATCTCCCCCTGCTCTACCTGCCGGTCGACATTGAGAGAGAGGATCATCGGCCGGTTCATTCGATCGGAGGAACTGCTTTCTTCGAGGAGGGTGAGCCGGCTGGTGGCTGTTCCGTTGCCGAAGAAACGATCGCGGAAGCGAACTTCCGCTCCGGCGGATTGGTCTTTGGCACCCGATTGGGCAATGGAGAAGGTGTAGCGCTCCAGCACCGTATTCTCGGCGGCGGTGGCGCCCTGCGGGCAAAGTGCGAAGGCGGCAGCCATCGCGGCCAGGGCGAAGGGGCGGCGTGAGAGTCTTTTCATGGATCTGATCTCCTTAGTTGTATTGAGTTGGAACTGCGGTGAAGAGGGACGTTCAGAACGAAAGCCCGAACAGGAGGCTGTACTGGTTGGCGCCCGTGCGATTGAGGCGCGTGTAGCGGAACTCCGGCGCGGCCCTGAGCCGCCCGAAGCGCCACTCCAGGCCGGCACCGACGGTGGGTCCGATGCGGTCCTGGCTGGTGCTGTAGCGGGGGAGGTAAGTAATGCTGGCGCCGCAGCCTCCACCGTCGTCGGCGACACAGGTCACGCGGACGTCGGTGCTTTCGCGACGGTAATTGACGCCGCCCAGGACAAACGGAGTGAATCCCTCCGGGCGGAATCGATACTTGATGGCTGCGGGAAAATCCCAGGCTTTGGTTCTCGCCGCGGCCGATGAGTCGAAAATTCGGCAAAGCCACCGGCGCCAATATCGAGATATTTGTGTCGTACCGTACGTTGTAACCGCTGTAAAGAGCGCCGAGTTCCAGGCTGAATCGGGCCGGCAGATGAAACTCGATGGTGGGACCGACCGTCCAGTGTTCGGAGCCGATCTTGAGATGGCCAAAGTCGTCCGCCGGCTGCCCGAAGGGAACGCCTCCTTTGACTCCAAAGGTTGCGACCTGGCACCAGGCGGCCGGAAGCAGGAAAAACAGGCATAGGAAACGCATGTCGACTATGTGGTCAGCGGTGCGCGAGGATTTCCTACACCGCGAAAATATTGTTCGGCTCTGTAGGAAAAAGGGAGATTTCCAGACCGTATGGGCGTGCAGGTTCGATGGCAGACGGTACCGGAAGCGCCGGGTGCGGCCGAGTCGAGGGCAGCGAGCGGCGGCGTGGTTGCCGGCGTGAATCTGCGCAGCGAGGTGGGAGCGAATCTATGAGGAAACCAGGGAGGACCTCTATCTGTACCTGCTCTGTTTCCGGCTGCCGGCCAGCCAGGCGGAGGATCTCACCCAGGAGACCTTCGTCTCGCTGTACAGGACTCTGTCGAAGGGGCAGGAGATTCTGGCCGCGCGACCCTGGCTGTTCCGGGTAGCCCGCAATCTGGCACTGAAGGCGAGGGCCCGGGAGTCCGCCTTCCTGGCGATCGATCCGGATCTGGACCGCACCATCGAAGCGGGCGGCAAAGTTCCCGAGGCTTCGCTGATCGAGCGCCAGCGGATGTCGAAATTGAATGCCGCGGTGGCTTTGCTTTCGCCACAGCAGAAAGAGTGCCTGCATCTGCGCGCAGCGGGGCTGCGCTACCGCGAAATAGCCGAGGCTATCGGGATCAGCAGTTCCGCTGCAGCGAGTTCCTGCGGCGAGGACTTTGCAAGCTGCGGAGGGCTCTCAATGAGTAACGGCATGACGGTACACATGGACGAGGCGCAACTGCTGGAGTTTCTGGATGGGGAACTGACGGCGGAGCAGGTGGGCGTTGTGCGGGCGCATCTGCAGGAGTGCGCGGAATGCGGTCAGCGTTTGACGGAACTGCGGGCGACGTCCGGTGCCTTTGTGGAGTTCGAACGGCAGTCAATGGGTTCTCCCCCGTGAGGTGGCCGGAACTTTCCTCGAGGCTGGATGCCGTGGACCGGGAGCAATCTCGACGGCAGCTTCCTTGGCGGAGTGCCGCCACCGCCCTGGCTCTGGCCGCCAGCCTCGTTATCGGGGTCTTCTACTTCCGACAGACGGCAGGACCGGAAGCCGCGGCGGACGAGTTATGGCTCGCGCGGTGCATGCGCCCCAGCGGATGCGGCGCAATGTACGGGTGAGCGCGTTTGGTGGAGCCGTGATCCGTCCGGCGTCGCTCTCCAGTGGGGCTGAGGCTTCGGCAGACGACGGCCGGGTGCGAACGATGTTCGTGAACGCCCGCTACGACTGGAATGAGCCATTGAGCGCCAAGGCCTATCTCTCCTGGCGGGGGCAACTGGCGCGACGGCACGATGCGGTGCTGGTGAAGGGTGGGCCGGAAGCGCGGGACCGGCGGTATATCGTTCGCACCGACACCGATGCGAGTTCACTGAGAACAGCCTCTCTCACGTTGCGGGCGATCTCGATCTGCGGCCGATCGAAGGGTCCTTTGAATTCGGCAGCGAGGGTCAAGTGCAGATCAGTGAGACGGACGAACCGGCCACCCCGCCGCAGAGGCACGCGGCGGCTCCGCCAACCGCACCGCGGGCCGTACCGGAAGAACCGGCGCGGGAACTGCGTCCTGAAGATGCCCTGCACGTGTTGGCCGCACTGAACCGGGCCGGCGCCGATGTCGGGAACCGCTGGAGTTGGGCAAGGATGCTTCGGGCAGGAAGCTGGTGATCAACTCCACGGGCCTGAGTGGAGCGATGCAGGAACGGCTCGGAGCGAACTGGCGGGGCTGCCGAATGTGGTGCTGCGAATGGAGGGGCAGAGCGGCGCGCCGGCCGCCGGCGAGCCCGCCGAGGTCTCCACACAGGTTTCTGACCAGCGGCCGAGGACGATCGTGGCCCTGCTCGAGGAGCGCCTGGGTGGACCGGCGAAACTGCAGACCGTGACCGAGGAGGTACTGGAAGCGAGCGGCGAGAGTCTGGCCCGCGCACATGCGTTGGAAGTGCTCGCCCGCTGGGTGCCGCCCGCATCGGAGCCTGCTCTGACTGAGGCCGACCGGCGGCTGCTGCGGACTTTGCGAGAGGGGCACGTTGCCGCCCTCCGGAGGTCGGCCGAGCGGATGGAGGCGCTGCTGTTGCCGCTGGTGGGGGCTGGCATTGAACTGCACGATGCCCGCCAGAGCCGCCTGGCGACAGCGACGCGGAGGCTCAACCGGGATCTGAGCCTGCTGTTCACGGGATCGTATAACCAGAGCGAAGGTGAACGAACCATTCGAGCGCTGCGTCCCGACCTCCAGGACTTGCGAAGGGCCATCGAGCTGGACGCGAATGCACGCCGCTAGCTGCCTGATTCTGGCGATGGTGCCGCTGGCGCTGCTGGCGGAGGGGCCGGGTCAGATTCAGGGCACGGTGATGGACGCCTCGGGCTCGATTCTGCAGCGTGCGCGGATCCGTGTCCAGCACGATGAAACCGGCGCGATGCGCTTCACGGAAACCGCCCCGGACGGCAGTTTCCAGGTGGGCGGCCTGGCCGACGGACGTTACAAGGTGACGGCGTCGAAGCCGGGTTTCCACATGGTGGCGCGCATGGATGTGGCCATCGTGGCGGGCCATCGGGAGCGGATCGATTTCGTCCTCGAGGTGGTGGGCCAGCACGAGGAGATTCGCGTGGAGAGCAACGCCGGGGCATTGTCCGCCTCACCGGGAGCGGGTCTGATGATGCATCGCGGAGGGGCCGGCGCCGATCTGCCGTTGAACGGCAGAGACATGCGCTCGGCCTTCGACCTGCTAGCCGGAATCGTACAGACGGCCGCCGCCAGCAGCGATGGCGGCCAGTTCAGCGCCAACGGCCAGCGGCCGAACACGAACGCCGTCAGGGTGGACGGTGTCAGCGTGAATAACGGTATCGGCGGCAGCAGCCTGCCCGGAGCGGTTCCCGGTGCATCGCTGCCCGCGATGACGGCGATCGGCAGCATCCAGAGCCTGAGCCAGGCGGAGGAACTGGAGGCCGTGGAGTTGCGAACCCCCGACTTTCTGGCGGCTTCCGGCGAGCGGCCCGGCGCGGAAGTCGCCGTCCGCACACGGCCCGGCACCAACGACGTGCATGGCGAGGCCTACTCACATATCCGGGACAACGGCTGGAGCGCGCGCGACTGGTTTGCCAACGCGCTGGGTGTTCCCTTCCCGAGACCCTCGTATTACGACTTTGGCGCCGCGGCGGGCGGGCCGATCCGGAAGGATCGCACCTACTTCTTTGCGTCCGCCAGCCGACTGTTGGTGACCGATACGGCGCTGCAGACGACGGTGGTGCCTTCGTGGGATGCGCGGGCCGCGGCACCTCCGATGCTACAGGCGGCCCTGTGGGAGTTCCCGCTGCCGATGCAGACCGAGTTCGGATCCGGCCTGGCGATGAGCACTCTCGAACTGGAACGGCGGGCCAGTGTGTCCGCCCAGAGTCTGCGAATCGATCACGCTCTCGGCTCTTCCGCGATGCTGTTTGCGCGGTTCAGCAACACGCCCTCCACCTCGGAGGCCCGTCAGCTCAGCACCAGTTCGGGGCGCTACGTCTGGCGCAGCATCACACTGGGCACGACTATCGCCGGCAGCAGCGGACTCATCCACGACCTGCGGTTCCACTTCTCGCGCTCGATGTTCAGCTCGAACTGGAGCTCCGATCTGTCATTAGGCGGTCCCGTCGACCTGGGTGTCCTGTTGCCGGACGAGATCAGGCGCCTGCTGGGCCTGCCTGCGGACGGCAGGCTCTTCGATCCTCGGCTTTGCGCTTGGCGGAGTGGGCCAGTTGGTCTCCGGCCGCGGAGCCACGGCCTCGCAATCGCAGTGGCAGGTGGTGGATTCGATCTCGAAGACAATTCGTGGACACCAGTTCTCGGCGGGTGTGGACTATGTGAGGCTCTCGCCTTCCCGGGATCGCGAGATCGATGCGATTGCTCTCTCCAGCGCCAGCGTGGATTCACTGCTGAGCGGCCAGCCGCTGGCGGTCACGGTGACGAAACTACCCCGTGGCAGTAGAGCCATGCACACGCTGTCGCTCTTCGCGCAGGACAACGTGCGGCTGGGCGAACGGGTGAGCCTCGTCTATGGCGCGCGGTGGCTGGGGACGCCGCCGCTGCAATCGGCGACGAACAATGTGATCTCAGGACTCTGGAGCGGCGACCCGGACGGCGGGCTCACCAACTTTCGCAGCGGCTGGCTGGACCAGTGGATCTGGAGGCCCAGCTACACGCAATTCGCGCCGCGCGTGGGTCTTGCCTGGCAGGCGCCCGGCGCGGTGGTGGCGCGGGTGGGCGCGGGTATGTATTACGACTCCGGGCTCGGGTCGGCAATCAACCCGTTCAACGGTGCGCCGTTCAATAGCTGGCAGTTCGGCAGCGTGGGCGCGCAGACGAAGTCGCAGGCCCGGCCATTGGCCGCCCCCATCGAAATCGGGCCGCTGCAGGTGGAGCCGTTGCGCCCCCTGAAGCTGCCGCGAACCACGCAGTGGAAGGCGTCGCTGGAGAGACAGGTCGGCGGCGGCACGGCGTCGATGGCTTACGTTGGGTCGACGGGCGCCAATCTGCTCCATAGGGAGGCGGGCATTGCCCCGGATTCCGGCCTGTTCTGGTACATCCTCGCGAAGACGGAAGGACGGTCGGATTACCACTCGCTGCAAACCCGGTATAGCGGCCGGATCCTGCCTGGCCTTTTCTGTCTGGCGGCCTACACCTGGTCGCACTCGATCGACGACGGATCTCAGGATTCGGCGGTACTGCTGGCACGCCCGGATGCGCCGCAGTCGCAGGAGCGCGGATCGTCGAGCTTCGATGTGCGGCATGCCCTGTCGCTCGGGCTGACTTATGAGGTGTCGAAGCGGGCGGCGCCCGCCGCCCTGCAACGGCCGTTTGGCGGCTGGAGGCTGAATACGGTGGTCCGCGCGCATAGCGGATTCCCCATCGATGTCGCGACCTTCGACGGCGGTGTCGGCGTGTCTCCGGGCAATCTGGGCAGACCGGATCTGGCCGGCGGTGTTCCGGTCTGGCTGTCCGACACCTCATCGCCCGGAGGCCGGCGGCTGAACCCGGAGGCGTTCGAGCTGCCTTCGGCATCCAGACAGGGCTCATTGGGACGCAACGCCATTCGAGGCCGCGGAGTCCTGCAGATCGATGCCTCGGCGCGGCGGGAGTTCCGTTTCTCCGGGCGATGGTCGCTCGACCTGTCCGTCTCGATCTTCAATGTGGCGAACCGGCCGGCCTTCGCAGATCCGGTGCGTTATCTGGCGAGCCCGCTGTTCGGTCGGTCTACATCGATGCAGAACCTGATGTTCGGCAGCGGTACTCCGAATTCGGGCCTCACGCCGCTGTTCCAGACGGGCGGCCCGCGCTCAGCGGAGTTGGAGCTGCGTCTGAAATTCTGACGCAGGTACGTCGTGGCATATACTACGGCTTGGCAGCCGCTGCCGCCGGCGCGGCGCCTCGGTCATGCTGTCCCGACGTAGTTTTCTGGCGGCCGGAGCCTCGGTGCCCGCTGCCTCGGCTTTCGCCCCTGTTGCTTCCGGCGCCGTGGCGCTCCGTTGTGAGTATTTGGAGAATCCGCTGGGCCTGGATACCGCGACGCCTCGCTTCTCGTGGCAGTTGACGGCGGGCCGGCAGAGCGCCTACCAGATTGCGGTGGAAAGCGGTGGCGCCACGATCTGGGATTCGGGACAAGTCGCCTCCGCGCAATCGGTGCACGTGCCGTATGGCGGCGCGGCGCTGCAATCCCGCCGGCGCTGCGCCTGGAAAGTGCGGGTATGGAACGAGGCGGGTGTCGCCCTGCCCTGGAGCGATGCCGCGCATTTCGAGATTTCCCTGCTGAACGCCTCAGACTGGCGAGCCAAGTGGGTGGGCAGTGTGGATGCCGACGCCGAGGCAGGTGTCAACACCGACCCCAGTCCCTGGTTCCGCCGGGCGTTCCAGCTTCCGGCCACCCCCGCTAGTGCGCGAGCGTACGTCTGCGGCCTCGGCTTCTTCGAGCTGTACCTGAATGGCCGGAAGTGGGCGAGGATGTGCTCGCACCGGCGCAGACAGACTACGACCAGAGGCGCGTCGGCGTGCTGTATCCCTTCGACGATCGCACCGCCAAACGGGTGAACTACCTGACCTACGACGTCACGCCGTATCTGCGGACCGGCGCGAACGTAGTGGGTGTCGTCCTGGGTGATGGCTGGTACAACCAGCGCGACCGTGTGGAAGAGGGCTGGCTCTGGTATGTAGAGCACTACGTATGATCGTGCAAGTGGAGGGGGAAGACGGCGCGCCGATTGTGGCGAGCGATGAACAGTGGCGCATGACGACGGCGGGCCCGATTCTGCACTGTGGGATCTTCACAGGGGAGCAGTACGACGCGAGGTGCTAGAGATGCCTGGCTGGAGTGCACCGGGCTTTGACGATTCGTCCTGGTCGCAGGCGGCTGTGGTGCGAGCGCCGGCTGGAGTGCTGTGCGCCCAGGTGGCTCCGCCGGACCGCGCTCAGCGAAACCATCCAGGGCCAGGCAGTGAAAGGCATCGCCCGGCGTTTTCACTTTGGACACCGGACGGAATCTGGCGGGCTGGGGTGAGGCTCCAGGCCAGTGGGCCGCGCGGCCGCAAAGTGACGCTGCGGTTCCGCGAAGACAGCGGCCGGGACTACGGCCAGCGTGACACCTACGTCTTGAAAGGCAGTGGGGTGGAGACCTGGGCAGCCGCGCTTTACCTGGCACGGTTTTCGGCATGTGGATGTGACGGGAGTCGAGGAGGTTCCAAAACTGGAAGTGCGCTCGGTCCATTCCGCAGTGGAGCCGGCGGGCCGTTTCGAGTGCTCGAATCCGTTATTCAACCGGATCCACGAGACATTCGTGCGGACGCAGCTCGCGAACATGCACGGCGGCGTGACCAGCGACTGCCCGCACCGGGAGCGGCTGGGCTACACCGGCGACGGTCAAGTGGCGGCGCAGGCTGCGATCTACGCGCTGGACATGGCCCGTTTCTATAGCAAGTGGACCGATGATATCGCCGATGCCCGGAATCACCAGACGGGCTTTGTGCCGCACACGGCTCCCTTCGAAGGCGGCGGGGGCGGACCGCCGTGGGGTTCCGCCATGGTGCTGATGCCGTGGTACCTCGATCTCTACTACGGCGACCGCCTGGTGCTCACCCGGCACTATGAGGCAATGCGGTCCTGGGTGCGATACCTGGAGAGCCGCATGGATGCACAGGGCATTGTCGTGAAGGAGGAGCCCGGCGGGTGGTTTCTGGGTGACTGGTGTCCTCCGCGGAAGATTTCGATTCCGCCCGAGTTTGTCTCCACCTGTTACTACGCCCATTGTGCGGATCTGCTGGGCCGGATGGCTGCGGTGCTGGGCGTAGGGAGGACGCCGAGGCTCTGTCCGGCCTCGTCCGGCGGACCGGCGCCGCGCTGCATGCAAGGTATTACGATGCGGCCAACGGCAGTACGTCGATGGCCGCCAGGGGGCCAACATCTTCCCGCTGGCGTTCGGACTGGTCCCGGCGGAAGTGGAAGCGGCGGTCTTCGCGCGCGCCGTGGAGATCATCGAGCACGACAATCACGAGCACTTCGACACAGGCTTTGTGGGCACCCCGCTGGTTCTGGATGTCCTCACGGCACGAGGTCGGGCTCGATCTGGCATACCGGTGATGAATCAGCGCGATCTGCCGGGATTTGGCGACATGCTCGCCTCGGTGCGCCACGACGCTATGGGAGAACTGGAACGGCGGCGGCTCGCGCATGCATCCGATGTTCGGCGGAGCCTGCCGCTGGCTCTGGCAGGCCTTGGCCGGAATTGCTCCGGATGCCCGGCAGCCGGGGTTTGAACGGGTACTGGTATAGCCGCGGCCCGTGGAGGATCTGCAGTGGGTGAAGGCGGAGTATCGCACACTGCGGGGCACGATTTCCGTCCACTGGACACGGGCTGCCGGAGCGTTTCGAATGACGCTGAGCGTGCCGCCCAATACGGAGGCGCTGGTCACCCTGCCTGGAGCGAGCGAGAGCCGGAGCCTGGGGCGAGGAGTCCATCAATTGCAGGGCTGAAACCGCCTTCGGAAAATTCCATCGAAGATTTTGTCGATCCCGGCTACCCGCCATTCGACGCATCCATAGAGAGCCAACTCAGCGGCCGGACCGGATGCAGCCGGCCTCACATTCGAAGAAAGGGACCAGGATCATGCGATTTTTGGTGTCTATACCGATCAAGCCAGCCGGAGGGCACCCCGCCCGCGAAGGACGAAATGATGCGGATGGGGCAATTCATCGAGGAGTCGTTCAAAAGTGGCGTTCTGCTGGCTACCGAAGGCTGCTTGCCGTCGATCGCCGGAGCGCGCATCCGGATTGACCGGCAGGAAGTTTGCCGTTACGGACGGACCATTCTCGGAAGCCAAAGAGGTGGTGGGTGGGTTTGCTCTGATCCGGGTGGAATCGAAGTCAGATGCAATCGAGTACACGAAGCGCTTCATGGAGATCGCCGGAGACGGCGAGGTGGAGCTGCGCCAGGTGTACGAAGCTTCTGGACGCGCCGTGTTCGCCGGGCGGCGACGTAACGGTGGACTTGGTTGAGCTTCCCGCAAGAACGGGGCGACTGCGTTGGTCGGGGCCCCGTTTCTTGTTCTGAAAGCGATTGCCGGCTTACTGCGCGCCGACAGCGAGGATCGAACCATTCGCGTACACGGGCTGGCCCGGGACGGCTTCCATGACGAAGCCGAGCGGATGGTCGCCCGCGGTCGTCGTGGTCGGAACCACGAACGTGATTTCGTAGACACCGATCAGGTTCTCAGCCATTTGAGCCGAGACGACCTGGATGCCCGTGTTGTCGAGACCGACTGCGATGCTGGCCAGCACCTTCTGGTCGGGCGTGCCGACCGCGTTGGTGATCGCGGCCGGAGTAGTCTGGCCGAGACCGATGGCGTAGCATGCGCGAGGTTTCACCAGGCCGCGCCGGCCTGGCCTGCGTGACGGCATAACCGTCGGAACGGATGACCACCGCCGCGCGGCGCGAGCCGGTGATGTCTTCCAGCACGCCCGGGGAGACCAGGCTGACCGGAATGGCGATGACGTTGGTGCTGCCGCCGCTGACATTCACGACTGCGTTCACGGTGGTGCCCGTGATCTCAGACGGCGCCTGGATGAGGACGGACTCCACGCCGTTCTCGTTGGCAACGCGGTAGATGGGCGCGAAGGCCGATCCGCCCGCCCACTGGAATTCCACCGTGACGCCCTGGAGTGTCAACGGCAGTTTTCCGGACAGGATGCTGGCATTCACCTGACCGCTGACGCCAGGAGCCAGGCCGGAACCTGTGATCTGGACCAGCAGTCCGGGCGAGACTTCAGCGGTGCCGCTGGCGAAGTTGGTGAAGCTGGTAGGCGTCACGCTGGGTCCCGGCAGGCGGGACTGCAGCGAGAAGGTGAGGGAAGGCAGGTTCGAGACGGCAGCCGTGACCGTGATGGCCCCGGGGACTAGCCGGCGGTGACGGTCACCTGAGCGCGGCCGTCGGCGCCGGTCACCGTGGTGGTGGCGCTGAGAGTCGCGGAACCGGTGGTGGTCCAGTTGACCGTGGCACCGGCCACGCCGTTGCCCTGCGCGTCAGACACTTTGACGACCAGGGGCTGCGGGAAGGCGGTGTTGATGGGCGTCGACAGCCTGGTTTTCGCCCGAGACCTTGGCAAACGCCGCAGCGAGGGTCTGCTACCGTCACGTTGAAGAGCGTCTCCTTCGATCCGACCTTGAGGCGAACCTTGTAGCTGCCAGGGGTCGGGCCGAGGATCACGCGAGTGGAAACGAGGCCATTGGTGCTCAGCCGTGGAGATGGTGTTGACGAGCGTCATGCTGCCCGCCGTAACAAGCTTCCAGGTGACCGCAGTTCCCGCCAGGACGTCGCCGGACGGATCGACGATCCGCGCGCTGAGTGCCAGGGGCAGCGTAACGCCGGGCTTGCCGGTCTGGTTGTTGCCCTGGACGATAACGGGGGCCAAGGGGTCTCCGGGCGTCACCGTGATGGTGTAACCGGTGAAGTCACGCTGTTCCCCAACGTTGATAATTAGGCTGGTGCTGCCAGTCAGGCCTTCTGGCAACGAGGTTGCAGTCCACTTCGCCATTGGCGGCCGTGAGTACCGTACCGTTGGAGAGCCGTGCTGGCTATTGCAATGGACGACCGGTCCTTGCTTGGGATTTGTGAACGGCGGTGGGAATACGCGCAGGCCGACATTCGGGATAGCGATACCGGTCGCCGTGGCAACGATCGCGTGGACCGCTGCGTCCAGCTTTGTCCCCAGCTTTACCGTAATGGAACGGTTGTCCTGAGTCGGCTTGGTGATGAAGATGGTCGTGCTGGGAAGAAC
This sequence comes from Paludibaculum sp., assembly GCA_049841055.1. GTDB lineage: Bacteria > Acidobacteriota > Terriglobia > Bryobacterales > Bryobacteraceae > Paludibaculum. The sequence continues at coordinate 64,603 of JASGIE010000171.1, forward strand.
CGGCCGGCAGGGAAGGCACGCAAATACTGAACGTTGCGTGCGCTTCCAATGCCGACGCAGGTCGCAGTAGCTGTGTAGCTCTGGTAGGCATTGTTCTGGAAATCGCCGTTGGTGAAAGAATCCGATGTGGGCGATGCCATTGACGTCCGTTACGGTGGTCGGCGTTCGGAGAACGAACACCTGGTAGAGGCGGACCAGGAGACTCTCTTTCCTGGCAATGGGAGCGCCCGAGGCGTCGACAACCTTTACCACCAGTGGAAGTACCGAAACCGAGAATAGGTTTTGGACGAGCTGGCCATCGCCGGAGACCTTGACGACCTTGGCAACATTGCCTGGATCGGTGCCGCCACCACCGCCTCCGGTACCGCCGCCAGTGCCGCCAGTGACGGTGGAGGTGACACTGGCCGTTGTGTTCCCACCATGGCCCGCACCACGAAGTCACCGTTAGCAGGCGGCGTGGTCACAACCACCCAACCGTAGCCATCCACGTTGGTGGTGGTAGCGGCTCCCGCGAGCACCGCAGTCTCGGAACTGAAGGTCACCGTGGCGCCATAGACCGGACGCCCAGTTGAATCCACCGCACGAACAGACATGGGGTAGGTCACATTCGGACCAACGTTTCCCCCGCCGCCGTAGGTGAAGAGAGTCGTCGGAGTCCCACCGACGTTCGGAGTCGGCACAAAGACAGCGATCCCATTGCCCACATCCGAAGTACCGAGCCCGGTGTTCTTGTGGACGAGATCAAAACGAGAAAGCTTTCCCCCGCTGGTGTAATAGAGATTCCTGGTGGTTGGGAACTCGTTGCTCCGGGTGACACTGGTTACACCGGTCACGACACCAGTGCCGCTCAGCACCAAATCACTGGCAGAGAGAGTGGGGAATCCTACTGCGAAAAGCCGTTGATCGGTGTTGGAGTATGCGATCGCAGTCGTCGGGTTGACCACGAAGATATCGTCGATTCTCAACGAAGGGTTGGAGGAGGTGGTGATTTGGAATCTGGATTCGGTTCCGGCACCGGTGGTGGCTCCTTTGACTGCCAGGTCGATACAAACTATTGAGGAGCCATTCTGGAATTCGTTGATGGAGAGAGCATAACGGCCATCTGGCGAAAACTGTAGCCGGCCCGGATTGCTGATGATTTCAGAGCGGGCATGCTCGGCAAAAGGCGCACGGCCATCGAACTCAACCAACCGGTACTGGGCCGTGACGTAGACCTGACCCACCGGGCTGACTGAAACGTGAAGAGCACCGATCAACCCTGGCAACTGAGTTTGGTTGACCGCTTGATTCGTCGTCAAGTCAACGACGGTCAGGATAGTCGCTGGCGTCGCAGCAGAAATGATGTAGGCGTAGCGGGAGTCGGGTGTGACGGCCACCTCTTTCGGAGTTCCACTGATGGAAATCTTGCCACCCGTCTGGAGGTTGCCGTTGATGGCGTCAATGATATATAGCGCCCCCGGATTGTTGCCTGCGAGAACCAGCAGGCGGAGCCCATCCGGAGTCACGGCTCCATACGTAGCGGGCTGGCCATCGAGGGGGGAGACTGGCGATAGGACCGTTGGGCAGCGTCGCGAAACTGACGGGCGCCACGTTGTTGTTGGCGAGAACAATCGCCTTGTCACCAATCGAATTGGTGAGCACTTGAAAGGACCCGCCGGGAACGGTGACAGTTCCGGCAGGTTGGATCTGGTCGTTGTAAATGGGCATTGGGGCACTGGCAGTGCCCACGGGCGGAAGTACGTATACGTATCTGGCATCAGCGGCAGCGGCCAACATGAACAGGCCAAGGGCTACCGGACTCAGAATCCTGCGAAGATTCATGATCACCTCGAAGAAGGAATGTGGGCGCAAGGAGGGTAGGAACGCGGCGGGGAACTACCTAGATAATAACACCGGGCCTGAGGACAGGTAGCGGGAAATTAGCGTGGATAAATAAAAAACGGGAAGAGCCGAAGCTCTTCCCGTTTTTCCTAGGTGCTGTTCGGATTCTATCGTGTTTCCCTATTAACCTT
>JASGIE010000172.1:0-12663 GCA_049841055.1 Paludibaculum sp.
TCAGCACGTGTGTGTGTGTGTGTGTGTGTGTGTGTGTGTGTGTGTGTGTGTGTGTGTGTGGACCTATGCTGCCACACACACACACCACGCACACACACAGCGAGGCTTGTCGTTCAGCCACAGCGGGTTGTACCACTCATAGAACGAATAGTAGAAGCCCATCTTGAGCCCCTTGCGGCGCACGGCTTCGGTGAGATCGCCCGAGTACATCGCGCTTGGGCCCGATCTCGACAGCGTTCCAGGGCCGGCCCCATGTCGCGGAGGCTTCCTTGCTGGGCCAGAGCGCGAAACCTTCGTGGTGCTTGGAGGTCAACGCGACATACTTCGCGCCCGAGCGTTGGAACACATCGGCCCAGTGATCGGGATCAAACAGCTCGGCCCGGAACTGCGGCGCGAAGTTCTGATACGGATAGTCCGCGCCATACATCTTCTTGTGGTATTCCCACGTACCCGTCTGAATGGCGTTCCCACTCGGCTTCTGCCCGTTGGTCATGGCGTTCCAGATCCACTCGGCATACGCCAGCTTTCCGGGAATCACCGGAGCGTAGGCGGGCACGGAATAGACGCCCCAGTGGATGAAGATCCCGAATTTGGCGTCCTGAAACCAGGCCGGCGTTGGTCGTTTGTCGATGGAGTCCCAGGTTGGTTGATAGTTCTGCGCAAAGACAGCGGAGGATGCGATCAGGAAGAGAGCCAACTTCTGCATACTGCCCATTATTCCCCCTCTTTCAGCCCGCCGCTGAAGGCTCAGGAACGGGCAGGCGCAATGTCGCCGGGAGCAATGACGTTGTTGCGCGTACAGCACTCGGCGTAGAGGAAGTCGAGTAGCTCCTTGAGCCCGTCGGTATTCGCCGTGTAGCGCAGAAACGTGCTCTCGCGCCTTACCTTGACGAGCTCCTCGTTCTTAAGCTTCTCCAGATGATGCGAGAGCGTCGAGGGTGGAATGCCCAGTTCCGCCTGGATGTCGCCAACAACCAGTCCGCCGGGATGCGATGCCAGCAGCAACCGCAGGATGCGCAGGCGGGGCTCGGCTCCCAGCGCGGCAAGCATGTCGGCGAAACGGGCAGTTGGATCGTTTTGGGGAGCGGCCACTAATTCGATGATATCAGTAGCATGGAATCCGCTTGGGCGCGCTGCAAGTCCCGCCAATGGGCCGGCGGCACGCCCTCCCAGAGGCGAAACGCCCTCACGAACGAATTTGCGTCTTCATACCCCAACAGGTAGGCGGTCTCATTCAGTTCCAACGAGGAATGAACCAGGTAATGACGCGCCAGTTCACGGCGCGCATCCTCTAGAACCCGCTGGAAACTGGATCCATCCGTGGTCAGCCGGCGTTGCAGAGAGCGAACACTCATGTTGAGCGCTCGCGCCAGAATCTGCACGGTAGGCCGCTGGCCCGCCAGTTGCTGCTTTAGCGTTGAACGCACCCGATCGGCAAAACTGACCTCCGCCGCACGCTGAGTCAACTCCTGCTCGAGCTGGGGCGCAATCATGGAAAACAGCTCCGCATTGTGTGTGAGAAAGGGGCGAGCCAGGTCCTCTTGGCGGAAGAAGACGGCATTCTCCGCGGCCTCATATTCAATCGGACACTGAAAATACTGCTCCAGATACGCCTGATCACCTCGTGCTCGCCCCAGTCGGATACGCGAGGGGGATAACTTCACACCCGTGCCGCGGCAGCCGATGGTCGAAACCCAGGCAAAGCACAGATCCACCAGAATTGAGGGCTCGTCGATCGTGGCCAGCAGCCAAAGGAACTTCACGCTCGTCTCGCGGTCCCCATTGACTATGTGGATCTCTTCCGGACACGTCAGCTGTTTGTACCGAGCCATGCGGTGCAAGGCCTCGCCGAAACACGGCGAGTAGAGAGCCGCAATGGCTATCGGATCGTACCGCTCAATCCGCTGTTCCGTCCCAAGCTTGAGCCCGATGGTGGGATCCTGGCTCAATGCCCCGATGGCCCGCCAAAGGGCAAAGAACTCCTCCGTGGTCACCGCGGGCTTGGGGAGGTCGAAGAGGCCGGGTGGCAGCCCGGCCTCCTTCAACACCGCGGCGGGCTGCACCCCCAGTTCATCCAGCTTGCCGGCAAGCAGCGAGTTCACACGGAAGCGTTTGGCCATGACTTAAGCGGCGGTCTCCTTTTTCAGGCTAGTCATATCGATGACAAAGCGGTACTTCACGTCCTGTTTCAACAGGCGTTCGTAGGCTTCGTTCACCTTCTGCATCGGCACCATTTCGATATCCGAAGTGATACCGTGCTCGCCGCAGAAATCCAGCATCTCCTGCGTCTCCGCGATACTGCCGATCGGTGAGCCGGAGAGCCGGCGGCGGCCAAGGATCAGATTGAAGCTCGCAATCGGCAGCGGCTTCTCAGGAACACCCACCAGCGTGAGCGTGCCATCCCTCTTCAGCAACTGCAGGTAAGCGTTCAGGTCGTGCTCGGCCGACACACAATCCAGGATGAAATCGAAACTGCCCGCATGGGCCGCCATTTCCTCCGGGTTGCGGGAGAGGACGACTTCATGAGCGCCAAGGCGGAGCGCATCGGCTTTCTTGTTCGGAGACGTTGTGAACAGAACAACGCGCGCACCGAAAGCGCTGGCGAATTTCACGGCCATGTGGCCCAGACCGCCCAACCCCACAACGCCGACCTTCTGGCCCGGCCCCACCTTCCAGTGGCGCAGCGGCGAATACGTGGTAATCCCGGCGCAAAGCAGCGGCGCGACTCCGGCCAGATCCAGATTCTCAGGCACCCGCAAGACGAAGTTTTCGTCAACCACGATGCTCTCGGAATAGCCGCCGAAGGTCGGCCCACCGTTGAATTTATCGGTTCCGTTGTAAGTCCACGTCGCGCCCTGTTGGCAGAACTGCTCGAGGTGCTCCTGGCATTCCGGACAAACGCCACAGGAATCCACCATGCAGCCGACCGCCGCCAGGTCCCCCACCTTGAACTTCGTGACACCGGACCCCGTGCGCTTCACCCGGCCGACAATCTCGTGGCCTGGCACACAGGGATACACCGTGTTTTGCCATTCGTTCCGGGCCTGATGCAGGTCCGAGTGACAGATCCCGCAATAGAGGATCTCGATCTCGACATCGCTCGGAGTGGGCTCGCGCCGCGCCACGGTGGTTGCGGCGAGTGGAGAAGTGGAATTGATTGCCGAATAAGCTCTGACGTCGTGCATGATTCTACGGTAAGGGACGAGGCGCCATTTGCCGTATGCAGAACGCGCCAACGTCTATGCAGAACGCGCCACTCTCGGTGCGGGCTAACCGGTCAGCGTTTCAAACAGACGAATCAGCTCGCCGAGGCCCAGTTGCTCCCCGCGGAGGCCCGCCTCCGGCAATCCGCTCAACCGCTCTCCCCCATACTGCCCTGCGAGATTGTTTCGTAACGTCTTTCGTTTCTGCCGGAAACAGGCGGAAGCGAAACGCAGAAACGCTTTGGGATCGGCGACCGGAATCGCCGGCCGGGGTGTCAGCCGAACGACGGCGCTGTCCACTTTGGGTGGGGGCTGAAAGGAGGCGGGCTTCACCAGGAAGAGCCTCTCCACCGAACAGAACAGTTGGGTGGCGACGGAGAGATAGCCGTAGTCGCGGCTGCCCGGGCCGGCGCCCAGTCGGTCGGCGACTTCCTTCTGCACCAGAAAGACCGCGCGCTCCAGCGCGGAGCCAATGGCGAGCACCTGCTCCACAATCGGCGAAGTAATGTAGTACGGCAGGTTGCCACAGACCGTCGCACGCCCCCATTGACCCAGGTTGGTGGAGAGCACGTCCCCCTGGACGATCTCAACACTGGGATTCTCGCAATAGCGCTCGCGGAGCCGCTCGGCCAGCGTGGCATCCAGTTCTATTGCAATCAGCCGCTTGGCGCGTGGATGGAGAAACTCCGTCAGCCCGCCCGGACCAGGACCAATCTCAATACAGAGGTCCACCTGCTCAGGGCAGGCGGCCTCGGCGATCCGGGCAAGGATCGAGTGCTGAAAGAGGAAATGCTGTCCTAAAGGGCGGCCCAAGAGCGGAGACTAACCCCTGAACATCGATCTGGCTGCGGCCGCTGAACTTCACGCGGACCCAACCGGAGGTGGGCATGCCGAACGTGGTGGCCGGATTGAATTCCATGAACAGCAGGGAATTCTCCAGCTTGCGGCGCTGACTGGCCGTATTGGCGGAGCCATAGCCGTCAGGGAACGAGTAGTCGATCACTCGGCCCTGTTCGTCGACGAAAACATCAACCGTAATGTCAGCTTCGGACATATCCAGCAGGGTAGCCCGGACGGAGGGTACGGTCGCGATGGCGATGGATACATCGTTTGGATGACTGACGATAATACCCTGGAAATTCGTCATCACCATCGAGAACAGAAACACTGCGGACGCCAGGCCACCGGCGGCGGGCAGGGCGATGGGCCGCATGAGGTTATTGATCGATAGGGCGGCGTGTTCTCCGAAATGGCGCAGCCAGGTGCGGAGATCGACGTAGCGGCGGCGGCGTGACGCTTCGCGGGAAGCCAGGGCGCGCAGGGATAGGGCAACATGGGACGGCATGGGCCGGGGCTTCACTGAGCGCACCGACTGCCGGACCATATCCAATTCCGCTTGGAGCAGGGAGCAGGAAGCGCAACGCTTGAGATGCGCAAGCAGCAGTCTCCGCTCAGTTTCGACTACACAGCCGTCCTGGAGCGCGGAGAGCATCAACCTTGTTTGTTGGCAGTCCATAACGATCCAGACCTCTTAGTCGGCTGCCGTCTGGGGCGTGAAGTGCAACCCTCTCGACGGTTCCAACTGTTCAACCAGAGCCTTGCGGAGCGACTCGCGACCGCGCAGGATCCGCGACTTTACCGTGCCGAGCGAGACATCGAGGACGTCGGCAATCTCTTCGTAGCTCAGATCCTCGAGGTCCCGTAGCACAACAGCCGACCGGAACACAGGATTCAAGCCTTCCAAGGCTTTTTCGATCGCCGATCTCCACTCCTCATTCAGAGCAAGATCGTACGGCGAGCGAGCGGCATCGCTCAAATGATCGAGGTAGCCAAGGCCATCACCTTCGGCTTCCAGACCTACTTCGGCACGCTTGTGGCGCCCAAACCAACGGCGGCGATTGTGCGCCTCGTTGACCGCAATGCGGTAGATCCAGGTCTTCAGTGAACTTTGGCCGCGGAAGGCAGTGACGTTACGAAAGACTTTCAGGAATACATCCTGAGTGACGTCGCCCGCTTCGCTGGAGTCGTCGATCAGGCGTTGAACCAGGTTAAAAACCGGCAACTGGAAGCGTTCCAGGAGAGCCTCATAGGCTGATTCAGAGCCCGAACGGAGACCCTCGAGAAGACACCCCTCGTCGGGCCACCCCGGCCATTCCGGGGGAGCCACTTCATTACCGAGCTCTGGCATGTTTGGAGCCGGTTCCATGGGTGCCTCCGCAGAGCCATTGTAGCGCCGTTCACATCAGCGCCGTTGTATTTAGAGACACTCAGGCGAAGAAAAAAGTTCCCGGAAGGTTCAGCGGTACTAGTCTCGGTCAGACTATCGTACGCTGCCACGCAGCTACGCCCTGGGCGGGCATCAAGGAAGGATGCAGTCGATGGTCCTGCTCGCTTGCGCTCCATCTTATTGATTCTTTGTCGGTTCTCCATTCTGGACCAGAGAGTCCCAAATAGATGGCGGCAACTCCTGAGCACAGACTCGGTGGTGTTTACACTGGTCACAGATTGCTGCCTGTAATGGCATTGGCAGATTCCAGCGTCCGGCTTCGATGCGTGGGCTGCCGCCCCGGCGGTCGCCGGGACCTGCGGCACCATGATGCGCTCGGATTTACCTGGTGCGGTTGGTTATATACTGAACCGGGCCTGCGGGCGCGGGCGAATGCGCGCATCGTCTGCACCCAGTTACTCGTGGAACTGAGGTAGAGTTCTCATGTCGCGTCCCAATAAAGGTCTCGGATTCAACCGCCGCCAGGCACTTCTTTCGACCACCTCCGGTGTACTTGCCCTGACCGGCGCAGCGTCCAGTACGGAAGTCAAAGCCGCCACCAGCGCAGGCGCAAGCTGCAGCACGCCACGGTCGGCGGTGGCCAAAACGCAGTACGGGAAGGTTCGCGGCTATCTGGAAGACGGCGTACTGACCTTCAAAGGCGTGCCCTACGGCGCCGACACCGGCGGCGAGAACCGATGGCTTCCGGCCAAGGCACCCAAGCCGTGGGACGGCGAGTATCCAGCCTTGATCTATGGCGCGAACTGTCCACAACGCCTGCACAACTGGACGAGCGAACAGACATTCCTTTTCCAGTGGACCGATGGATGGCAGAGCGAAGACATGCTCAAGCTCAACATCTGGACGTCCAGCCTGAGCGGCAAGCGGCCGGTGATGGTCTACCTGCATGGCGGCGGCTTCACTTTCGGGTCGGCCTATGAACTCGCCTCCCAGGACGGGGCGCAGATGGCCCGCCATCACGACGTCGTCTCGGTCACCGTCAACCATCGCCTCAACGTTCTGGGATTCCTTGACGTGTCATCGATCGGCGGGCCGGCCTATGCCGACTCCATGAACATCGGGATGACGGACTTAGTGGCGGCGCTGCGCTGGGTGCGCGACAATATCGCCAATTTTGGTGGCGATCCAAGCTGCGTCATGATTTACGGCCAATCCGGCGGGGGTTCCAAGGTGACCACGCTCCTCGGCATGCCCTCCGCCGAGGGTCTGATCCACCGGGCGTCGGCGCAGTCGGGCGGGGGCGGCAATCCTCCGGGCGCCGAGGAGTCCCGGGAGTATGCCAAACAGGTGATCGCGGAGTTGGGCGTGAAGGAAATGGCCGCCCTTCAGAAGATGGAGTGGGCGAAACTCAACGAGATCAGTAATGCGGTCGCGGCCCGGATGAATCCGCCCATCGGCGCCAGCGGGCCGACTCCAGCGCCCGGCACGGCCAAACCGCGGGTCGGTCCAGGGCCGACAGTCGACGGTCGCCTCATTACCATGCGGTCCTTTTACGATGCCGCGCCGGAGATTTCCAAGAATGTGCCGCTGCTGTTCGGCTCTGTCAGCGAGGAGGGAAACAGCATGTCCTCGAGGCCAACAGAGAGCCAGTGGCTTGCCAACCTGACCAAGGCCTATGGCGACGCCAAGGCCAGGTCGCTGGTGGAGGGACTGAAGAAGGCACACCCGGAAAAAAGCATCCGCACTCTATCCTATATGTGCAGCGGCTCGGGGTTGAACGGCCTGAACATGCGCAATAACGTCTCTCGAATGGCAACCATGAGATACAACCAGAAAGGCGCGCCGGCCTATGCCTGGTACTTCACGTGGCAGTCGCCGATGCTGGAGGACGCCGGCGCCTGGCACACGGCGGAGTTGGCGTTCTGCTTCGACAATACCAGGCGCTGTGATCAAGGGACCGGCAATGGGCCGGAAGCCCAGGCACTTGCCAGAAAAATGGCAACGGCCTGGGCTAATTTCGCCAGGACGGGCAATCCGAGCCAGCCCGGTTTGAAGTGGGAGCCGTTCGAGCCTGCGAGCGGGCGGACGATGGTGTTCGACAGCAATTGCCGGATGATGAACGATCCAGAGGGCGACGTGCGGAAGCTGTTGCTTGCCCTGATCGAAAACCAGCGAGAGACGGGGGCGTGGCGCTCCTACTTTCTTAACCTGGGTCGGGGACGAGAGCTACGCCGTCGACCAGATTCGCCGCCGCACGATCCACAGACGGCCTTACGATAGGGAGACTAGCAATGACGCTCGATGTGGAAATCATGGCCGATCAGATCCGGCGAGCCTTTCGGGGTCCGTCGTGGCATGGGCCCTCGGTTCTCGAGGTTCTGGCGGGCATTTCGGCCGAAGACGCCGCCGCCCGCCCGATCCCAGACGCCCACAGTATTCTGGAAATCGTTCTTCACATGACCGCTGGATACAGGTTGGTTCTGCGGCGGATTCGCGGCGAGCAGGCGCAGTATTCGCTGGAGGAAGGGTGGCCTCCGGCGCCGGCGTTGAGTTCGGAGGCCTGGCTTGAGATCCAGCGCACTTTGGAGGAACTGAATCAGCAGCTCCAGAGTGCTGTGCGCACTTTCCCGTCGGAACGCCTTTCGCAAGGGCTTGGCTCTGAGTACTCGGCTTACACCCAGTTCTGCGGGAGCACCCCAGCATGACCTTTATCATGCGGGCCAGATTACCGTTCTGAAGAAGGCGCTCGCGGCGGCGCGCGGAGTGGCCTGAACACCCCCCTCAACCCGTAGGTCGTCAACCCGCAATTTGTCCTTTCACAGGCTTCTGCCCCAGACCCTCCGCCAATCACGCCCGAAAGGTCGCGTCTCCCGACCCCAGAGTTCGCCCCTGTCTATTTCATGATGGCGTGAGGATTGCTCGGTTCCACCGAGGATCGGACGTACTGGTGGAGAGAAACCGCGCGGGCGGCCGGCGAATCCGCATGGATCTCCCTCGGACTACCAGGATGCCTGCCCGATCAGCGCTACCCAGCCCTCGCGGGTCCGCGACTCGGTGCAATGGACGCCTACACGCCGGTAGGCCTGGCGGACCTCGGCTTCCAGGGATGTGGAGATTCCCGAAAGGATCAGCCGGCCGTGGTGTCCCAGCCGCCGCACCAGCATCGGAGCCATCTCAATCAGGGGCGAGGTAAGGACGTTGGCCACCACCAGGGGCCATGTTCCTTCAACCGCGTCGGGGCCTCCCTGGATCACCCGCAGCCGGCGGCCGAGGCGATTCAGGCGGGCGTTGGCCCTCGCCGCTTCGATGGCGGCCGGTTCGATATCCAAACCGGTGGCCTTGTCCACCCCCATCAGGAGGGCAGCCAGGGCCAGGATCCCAGACCCCGTGCCGACATCCAGGATGGACGCAGGTTGGTCCTGGGCAATGATTTCTTCGAGCGCTTCGACACAGAGAACCGTAGTGGGGTGGTGTCCGGTACCGAATGCCTCGGAGTCCGCGAGCCGGAGCGCGCCCGCCGGAGCATCCATTTCCGGCGGGACTACCAGCATCCCGCCGACACGCAATGCCCGTGCTTCGAGGAGCCATACCGATTCGCTATCGCGGCCCCTGGCGGGCGAGATGCTGAAAGAGACGCCTATCAACGCGGCGGACACGGCGTCCGGCGGGACAGAATCGGGAAGAATGGCCGCCAAGCCACCCGTCCAGGACTCGAAGTCCAACGCACCTAGCTCGATAAGCACTTCGAGTGCGTCGTCGGGCGGGCCGGCAATGTCGATACGATAGGGCACCTTGCGAGGTAACGCAACATCGCGTCCTGCACCAGAATGCCATTCTTCGCTCTCGAATGCTGCCCTACCGCCCCTTCAACAGCTCAATCCCCCCATTACGGTTTGTCACCTGCAGGCTGCAGCCGCCCTGCCCAAGCTTCCCCCTCACCGAGGACTGATTCACCTCCCCCTGAATCGTCAGTGGGAAATCGGAACGGATGCCTCCGAAACTCGTACTCGCCACCACATCGTAGTTGGCCGTTTCCGGCAGCATCAGCCGCACCTGCGCGAACGACGTCTGGATGTCGGCGGGCTGGCAGCCCCGGCCGTCGAACTGCGCCGATACCGCTCCATTCTGAGATTGAACCGAAACCGGACCCTTGGCCCCTTTCACGTTGACCGAACCGAACGAGTTTCTGACCGTCACCCTCCCCGCTGCATTGTCGACAAGGACGGAACCATTCCTGTCGGTCACGGTGACCTCCCCATTCACCGACTGCAAGTCCACCGGCCCGAACGACGTTTGAACCGCGGCCGAGCCCGCGATGGAGCTTGCCGTGACCGCTCCGTTACCCGAATTCACCTTCAGAAAGCCCTTGATCTGGCGGGCCACCACCGGCGCAAACGTCGTATTCAGATCCGCCGAGGCGGCGTCTTCCACCGAGACTTCTCCGTTCTGGTTCACCACGTAGGCATGCCGGCCGACATGCGCCAAGGTGATCTTCCCGAAGGACGTGCGCAGATTCGCGGCGCCCGCAACGGAACTCGCATCGATCGCGGCATTGCTGGAATTGACGGTCAGATCCCCTTTCACCTGTCGCGCGGTGACATGCGCGAAGGAATTGGAAAGATTGGCCGCTCCACTGTCCTCCAGGACGACCTCGCCGTTCTTGTTCACCACCGTGACAGTCTTGCCAATGCGAGTCAGGCGCACCGCCCCGAAACCATTGGTGACATTCGCCATGCCCGCCGCATCCGTCACCGTGACGGCGCCATTCGTGCTGCGAACCGTGACATCCCCTTTGTGCCGGCCAACATCCACCGATCCAAACCGGTTCTCAATGTTCGCCGTGCCGCCGCTGTCATCCAGGCGCACCGCTCCATTTGCGCCGTTGATCTGGACGCCCGCATTCACCCCTGCCGCCGCAATGGAACCAAACGCATTCTCCACATCCAGCATGGCCGACTGCGGCATTTCAATTTCATAGCTGACGGAGTAGGACGTATTATTGCGCCGGAGTCGCCGGAATAGGCCGCCCTGCACCGAATCGTCCGGATAGACGGTAGCGACGCGCGCGCCGTCAGCCGTTGCCCCGGCGTCGATCCGGATCTCATTCAGGAGCGTCTCCGCCTGATTCCGGTCTTCGGCTGCCACACGGATGGTGGCGCGCACGGAAACGTCACCCCGCGCCGTACCGCGCACATTGACGGGGCCGAACCTATTCTCGACCCTCAGCCGCTGCCCGGCCTTCAGAGCCAGGGTCTTGTTCACATCGCGCGAAACCTCCTGCTGCGCTCCAAAGGCGAAGGCGCAGGCGGCCAGTGCGGCGGCGCTAAAGACTGTTTTGTTTCGAACCGGCATAACTCAATACCTCTTGAAGCGTGCGCTGTTTCTCATGAAGCAGCGCGGCGAGCTGACCTTGAACTTGGGCGTTTCATCGATTGCCGGCTGCGGCGGCACGGGTTTCGGCGATGGCTTTGTCCAGCAGCAGCAGCTTATCCCGGTAAGCCGCCATCACCTGAAGGTTGTCGTTGTTGAGAGTCGGTTGCGCAAGCTGATTCAGCTTGTCGATCGACTGGACGTAGGCGGAACGGGAAGATTCCACTTCCTGCAGCGCCTGTGCAGTCAGAAAGTCCTTGCTTGCTACTGTTTGCCCCGGACCCCGCCGGACATACCAGAGCGCCGGTAGCGCCAGCAGCAATAGCGCCGCAACGGCTGCCCACACACGAGACACCGGTATCGTCAGGACTTTCGGCCTGGCGGCCTCCCGCTTGAACGAGGCTTCAATCCGCGGCCACAATTCGTCGGACTCCCACTGCCCGCGCCGCGCAGCGACCCATTCGGCGACCTGCTCCCAGGCAGCGAGCTCCCGCCGGCATCTGTTCGCACTGCTCAGCATGCCGGCGGGCTAGCGCCAGATCCTCCGGCGAGGCCTCGTCGAGCGCGGTTTGGAATTGAACGCAATCGATTTCGTGCATGACGCTGAAGGTCTCCTGCGGAGTCAGTAACGCCTGGCGGGAGTCGTCGGGAAGCCTCGAACAACCGTGTGCGCGAGGTGCCCTCATCGATATCCAGATCGATGCGATTTCGGATGAAACTCGCACTCTCCGCGAGAAGGAAGACCTCGCGCAGAATTCGGGTCAGACAGGTCAACGCCTGCTCGAGCACCAGGGCAGCGTGGGATCCACACCAGGAGACGAATGGAAGTCCAACTCCTCCGTTGCGTGCTCGAAAGCGGCGGCTGTGCCGGCTCGCCATGTCACGGCAGGTGTTGATCAGAATCCGGCAGAGCCCAGGCGCCGAACGTGCAATCTCCGATTAAACGTCCCGATGTGGCGATAGGCCTTCAGGAACGTCTCCTGGACCGCATCCTCTGGACCTGCCGTCGGCGCAAAAGATTCCAGGCTATGGACTTCATTCGTGGCCCGAGCAACCGGAAGATCTCCTCAATTGCGAAGATTCCGAGGCCGGGCATCGCTGCGCCAAGCGGAGCATCCTCGGGGAGGCCGGGTTGAGTAGGTCCTGACAATCGATTGGCTGCCGTCGCCGGCATGGCTAAGGTGACCATGCTCATTTCGTTCCGCCCTACAGACGATGGAGGGTGCGGAACTGTTCGGCCGGCCGCTGTACTTTTCTATTACCGCATGCGGGACCCTGGCACGGCTGTCACTTTTCGCCGTTAAGCTTCCTGGCCTCGGCCTTCAGCGACTCCAGAATCTTCGGCACGGAACTTTTCTCCAATGCCACGGCCGCGGCTTCAATTCGGCCCTGCACCGCGGCAGCGACGATGCCTTCCTGCTTCGCGCGGTTCGATCGGGTGGGCCCCGGAATCGACTCGACCCACTTCTTTAGATCCGACGCCGCCGCTGCCCCACTCTGCCCCGCGGCCTCCGCCTTCGACAGGCGGGCCACCAGTTCGGTCACCGTGGCCAGAATCTGCTTGCGCCTCTCCACCAGCACTGGCACTCTCTCCGGCACTCCGGCCGTTGACCCGTCCGCAAATACCGCCGCCTGCAGCTTCACATACTCCGGCGCCGCGCCCACTGTCATGTTAGTGATCGGTATCCGCCGCTCCTCGCCCGGCTTGATCGGCTCCGCGGTAGTCTCGTCCTGCCAGAAGGCAAACCAGCTGCCTGGGTATTCGACCAGTTCGATCATGTACCCAACCAGAGGTGCTGTTCGGATTATTGGGTTTCCTATTAACCTTAGCAACACCAACTGAACCAAGAACAGGAGCACAAC
>JASGIE010000173.1:0-30970 GCA_049841055.1 Paludibaculum sp.
GTATTGCTAAGGTTAATAGGGAAACACGATAGAATCCGGACAGCACCTGTGGACGGCGATCTGCGACGGGTCGTTCAACTGACGACGCAGATAGTCGAGAGTCCCGCGGCCGCCCTGCCCTTCGGCATAAGCGGTTCTAGGTCCGTGGCCAGGGAGTTGCCATGGCGCCTCTGTTCGTCCAGTTGCTGTTCGAGGGATTCTTTCTGCCGTTCCAGATAGGCCGGGATAGCCAGACCGGGTTCGACGGCAGAGAAGAGTCGGCCCTTCTGGACCACTTGCGCGGGCCTTTTTCCACCAGGCTGTCGAGCACCTCGTAAATCTTCTGTCTAGGTACGCGCGCGCGCGCGGCGAGTTCCAGCGCTTTGAAGCGTGGATGCCCCACGAGTACTACGTAGGAACGCGCCTCGTAAGCATTCAGCCCAACCTGCTGAAGCCGGCGCCAGAACTTTTCATAATCAACATCGGCAAGATCGTTTGCCATATCCCCATTCATCCTTAGGTTCATCAGGTATATCACAAGGAAACTTCTGCCGCTGCAACACCCGGCGGGGTTCGTGCATCTGATCTTTATGGGCGTCAACACCTGGGAACTGCCGCATACCCTTGGCTCGTTGCGGCGCAGCGACTGGTCCGAACAGCGCTGCCGGAACCGCAGCGTGAAGGATGAGATTCGCGATAACCTCCTCGCCAAGCTGAAAACCGGCGAAGAATTGTTTCCTGGCATCGTCGGCTATGAAGACACGGTTGTCCCGCAGGTAGTGAATGCGGTGCTCTCGAAGCACAACTTCATTCTGCTGGGCCTTCGCGGGCAGGCTAAGACGCGGCTTGTGCGCATGCTGATTACACTGCTCGATGAGTGGATGCCCTACGTCGCCGGCACCGAAATTCGAGACAATCCGTTCGCTCCGTTGTCGGCGTTGCGCGCCACAAGATCGCCGACATGGGCGACGAGACGCCCATTGCGTGGTTCACGCCGGAACAGCGGTACGTCGAAAAGCTTGCGACTCCGGACGTGACAATTGCTGACATGATCGGCGACATCGATCCGATCAAGGCCGCCGCGCGGGACAGAACATTGCGGACGAACTGACGATCCACTACGGCCTGCTGCCGCGCGCCAATCGCGGGATCTTCGCCATCAACGAACTGCCGGATCTCGCCGGAAAGATTCAGGTCGGCCTGTTCAACATCATGCAGGAAGGCGATGTCCAGATCAAGGGCTACCCTGTGCGCCTGCCGCTCGATGTGATGATGGTTTTCACGGCGAATCCGGAAGACTACACGGCGCGCGGCAAGATTATCACGCCGCTCAAAGACCGCATCGGCAGCGAGATCCGGACGCACTACCCGTCGACGGTCGAAGAGGGCATCGCGATCACGATGCAGGAATCGTGGACGGCGCGTTCATCGCCGGTCGCGCTCGCTTGTGTCCGGCCTTGATCGCGGAGTGGTGGAGACATGGCCTTCATCGCGCGCGAAGACAAGAGGGTCGATAAGCGAAGCGGCGTCTCCCAGCGGCTGCCGATCTCGGTGCTGGAAAACGTCGTGTCGAACGCGGAGCGCCGCGCGGTCAGAACGGTGATATTGACGCCGTTCCGAGAGTGCTCGATCTCTATGCGGCGTTGCCTTCGATTACCGGCAAGCTCGAGCTAGAGTATGAAGGCGAGTTGAAGGGCGGCGACGCGGTAGCTCGCGAGCTGATTCGTCGGCCGTCGGCCAAGGTCTTCAACGAATTACTTCGAAGGCGTGAACGTATGACCAGATTATTCAGTGGTTCGACCTTGGCGGATCGCTGAAGCTGGATGAATCGGTGACTTCGCCGACCAGTGCTCGAGCAGCTGAAGGGATTCAGGGCTGCTCGAGAAGAAGACACGCTGGGGCTCGGCGTCGGGACCGCATCAATGCGTTCCGCCGGCTGAGTTCCTTCTCGAAGGCCTGCTACGCGCATCGAAGCGGATCAGCCGCCGAGATCGGCTTCCGCCGGCGAGCAGCGGCCACGATCGCGAACGCAGCGCGATCGGTGCGCGACGAGCAAGAGGGCGGCGCAGACCGCCGCGAGTCAGTTCATTTGAGTCGGAACTCGAAAATGACTGTTAGGACAGCTTCAGCATACCAATTCTTGATGATCGCTGCGCAAGGAGCTGTAAGACTTTCTCCTCGAAAGCGGCTTTCACGAGATACAGTTCGGCTTCCCGAGTGGGATCATGAATTCGCTCGAAGAGTTGAAGCAGCGCCATCCAGCAGGCGCTCGAATCTGGCGACATGTTTGACGACGAGCAGCGCGATGGACATCGCGAGAATCTCCAGGTCGTCCGAACATGCAGCTCGAAGCTGATGCAGAAGCTGGTGACGACGGCTACACAGGCAGAGCGACGGCACATGAGCGCCGAAGGGCAAGGGCAAGGGAAACCGGCGAAGTTCGAGATCACGGACAAGTCGCTCGACTTTCTGGGCTTCAAGACGCTGAAGGATCTGCTTGGGTCGCTGGGCCAGGCGAGCTTCGGAGCGCACGATACTCGCGATTTGTCGACCGGCGTCGAGTCATCCGGCTCGTCCAAGCAGTATGAATTCGGCGACACCCTGAACCTGGATGTCAGCGCGACGCTGTTCTCGGCCTTCCAGCGCGAAGGCGTGAAGCTGCCGCTCGAGCTGGAATACGACGACCTGCACGTGCACCAGAGCGAGTATCAGAGCTCGTGCGCGACCGTGCGTGATGCTGGATTGCAGCCACTAGATGATCCTTTATGGAGAGGATCGCTTCACTCCGGCCAAACGCGTGGCGCTGGCGCTGGCGCACCTGATCCGCACGCAGTATCCCGGGTGACTAGCTGCGTCTGGTGCTCTTCCACGATTCGGCGGAAGAGGTTCGGCTGTCGCGAACTGGCGCGAGTGCAGGTGGGTCCTTACTACACCAACACGCGCGACGGGCTGATTCTGGCGCAGCGCATCCTGGCGTCGGAAAAGAAGGACATGAAGCAGATCGTCATGATCACCGACGGCAAGCCTTCTGCCTTGACGCTGGATGACGGACGCATCTACAAGAACGCGATTGGGCCTGGATCCGCTGGTGATCAGCAAGACGCTGGAGGAAGTGGACCGCTGCAAACGGCGGGGATCCTGATCAACACCTTCATGCTGGCCAGCGATTATTCGTCTCGTCCAGTTCGTGCAGAAGGTGACGGAGATGTGCAAGGGCAAGGCCTATTTCACGACTCCGTACAACCTTGGCCAGTATCTGCTGATGGACTTACCTGAACCGCAAGACACGCACGATTCACTGACGGCATTTGCCGCTACAGTAGGAATCATGCAGCGAAGCGACTGGCAGTGGGAGAACGAGATTCTGGAGCGGTTCTCCACACTGCCGCATGGCCGATCCAACTACAAACACCTGGTTCGTGAGCTCGGCCTGAAGGGCGAGAACCGCAAGGCGCTGGAGAACACGCTGGAGCGGCTGGCGCGGAAGGGTTCGCTCATCGAACTCAAAGGCGGCCAGTATGTGCTGCCGCGCTGCACGCAGGAATATGCCGTGGGGCGGCTGAACATGCACCGCGACGGCTACGGCTTTGTCATCCCCGAGATCCAGCCGTTGCGGCCTGACCGGCGACGTCTTCCTGCCTCCGAATTCCATGGGTGCCGCCATGCACGGCGACCGCGTGCTGGCGCGCATTACGCATGTGCAGGGAGGCCGCGCCGAAGGGGAGATCCGGAAGACCCTGCGGCGCGCCCACCCGACGGTGGTCGGAGAATACCGTGTAGGGCGGCGCCAGAGTTTCGTCGTACCTCACGACAACAAATTGCAGAAGTGGGTGCTGATCCCGGATGGAATGGAATTGCCGGCCCCGGGTGTGAATCCTGACCGGATCGGAGCGGCTCCCCTGAACCTGCGCGGCCCGGAAGATCTGGACGGCCTGATTGTGAACGTGGAGATCGTCGAGCACCCCACCGATGCCGACGACTATCCGGTGGGCCGCGTGATCGAAGATGCTGGGGCATCCGGACGACTTCGGCGTCGATGTGGAGGTGATGATCCGCAAGCATCACCTGCCGAATCGGTTCCCGCTCGGAGGTGCTGGAGCAGGCGGCGAAACGATTCCGGACGTCATCACCCAGGCAGGAGGTCGAAGGACGGCGGGACTTCCGTGGCATGGAGGTCGTGACGATCGACGGCGAGACGGCGCGCGACTTCGATGACGCCGTCTGGGTCGACCGGCTGGAGAACGGCAACTTTGCGCTGCATGTGCATATCGCCGATGTGAGCCACTACGTGCGGCCGGGCGCGGCGATCGATCTGGAAGCGCTGGCTGCGTGGCACCAGCGTCTACTTTCCCGGACCGCGCCGTGCCGATGCTTCCACTGGAGCTCTCCACCGAGATCTGTTCTCTGAAGCCGCAGGTGGACCGGCTGTGCATTAGCGCGCTGATGGAGATCGACCGCCAGGGCCAGGTGGTGAAGCAGGAGTTCTGCCGCGGCATCATCCGCAGTGTGGAGCGGATGACCTACACGAACGTCCATCTGCTGCTGGAGGGCGATGCGGCGCAGCGGGAGCGCTACAAGCGATCTAATCCCGAAGCTTCGAGCTGATGCAGGAACTGGCGCTGGTGCTGAACAAGCAGCGCATGCGGCGCGGGTCGATCGACTTCGACCTGCCGGAGCCGTTGGTGGTGTTTGACGCGCAGGGCGTGATGACCGGTATCGCGCGAACTCCGAGGAACATCGCGCACCGGCTGATCGAGGAGTTCATGCTGGCGGCGAACGAGGCCGTGTCGGGCCACCTGGAGTCCCATCTGGACGAATCGATCTATCGCATGCACGAGGTGCCGGATCCACAGCGGGTGATGGAGTTCGAAGAGGTGGCGGCGCGGTTCGGTTATTCGCTGGGCATCCCCGCGATGCCGGTGAAGCGCTACCGCCAGGTGGACCGGAAGAACGACGGCCGGCGCATCATGCGCGTGATCGAGCGCGCGGACGACAGTTTCCGGGTGGCGTCGAAGATGTATCAGAAGCTGGTGGAGAAGCTGGAGGGCAAGCCGGAGGAGCGGATTCTCAGCTACCTGATGCTGCGGTCGTTGAAGCAGGCGCGCTACTCCACCAAAAACGTCGGACATTTCGCACTGGCGGCGAAGAGCTACACTCACTTCACCTCACCGATCCGGCGTTATCCCGATCTGCTGGTGCACAGGCTGCTGGGCGGCCTGCTCGACGGTCGGCCGGCGCAGATCGGCGGGACTGCCGGTGATGGCGGAGACAGTGCTCGGATACGGAGCGCCGCGCGGCCGAGGCGGAGCGCGAGCTGCTCGAATGGAAGAAGGTCAAGTTCATGATCGAGAGGGTGGGCGAGGACTTCTCCGCCCTGGTGATCTCCACCACGAAATTCGGTTTCTTCGTGGAGTTGGATGAACTCTTCGTCGAGGGGCTGGTGCCGATCGACTTTCTGCCTGGCGAGCGCTGGAATTTCCAGGAGAACTCGCGGACGATTGTGGCCGAGAGGAGCCGCAAGGAGATCCGGATTGGAGATAAAGTAAGAGTCCGGCTGGATCGGGTGGACGCTGTGGAAAAGAAACTGATTTTTTCTATAGTAGTTCCAGGGCCGCCGAAAGGGATCAGGCGGAAGGGAGGCAAGGGCCGATGAAACGCTGGGCGCTGCGGATTGGACTGGCTATTCTCGCCATCTATGTTGTCTTTCTTGGGGTGATGTATGCGGCGATGTCGAAGTCGCCGATGGATTTCAGCCGCTTCATGATGGTGCTGCCAATGCCGTTGATGTACGCAACGCCGTTTCCCCCTATGTGGGCGAAAGCGCGGGCCGGCACTGTCAAACCGGGCGATCTGGCCCCGGACTTCAACTTGGAGCGGCAGGACCACCAGGGCCGCGTTCAAGCTGTCATCCCTGCGTGGATCGAGGCCGGTGGTATTGGTGTTTGGGAGCTACACTTGACCGCCTTTCCGGCGGGAGGTTCCCGTCCTGAATCAGATGTACCGCGAGTATCGCGACCGAGTGGATTTTTACGTTGTTTACATTCAGGAAGCCCATGCCAGCGATATGTGGCAGTTGCCGGTGAATGAAAAAGACGGCGTCGTGTGGGCCTCCCCGAAGTCGGACCAGGAGCGCTCGGTTGTCGCTTCCGCCTGCGTTCGCAAGTTGGGTTTGGAGATGCCTGCCTTGCTGGACGGCATCGATAATGCCGTGGATATGGCCTACACAGGCTGGCCGGACAGGCTCTATGTCCTCGACAAAGACGGCTATGTCCGGTACAAGAGCGGGCCTGGGCCCTTTGGATTTCATCCGGAAGAGATGCGGCCGGCCCTGGCTCAGGTGGCTGGACAATATCCAAAGAACTGAAACCCTTCGTCGCGCCGCACATCTGACGGGATGTGAAGGAAGACGACTTACGCCAGGCTGTTAGCCACCAGATATCCGTGGATCGCGCGGTGCTTGCCGCTATGTTCGCAGGAACGGCGCGCCGTCAAAGGGTTCTTCTGGATTGTCCGGCAATGGCTTATGAGCCGCGATTTTTCATGACGCCGCCGGCCCCCGGGGAGCCGGATGATTTCATCCTTGCGCCCACGGCGCCCGACAGCGGCCCGATTTCTCATCTGCTTGTTGAACTTCTGGCCGACGACGCGCGCAAATAAAGCAAAGATCATCTGCGGCTGAAGGCATCCGCACACGGCCGGCAATAGGCCGCCTGGCGCACATCGATGCGCTCCACCGTGTGAGCTGAGGACATAACGCAGCGCCAGTCGGTGCAATGGCGCAGCCCCTGGGTGTGTCCGAGCTCATGCAGCAGCTCTTTGAAGAGGCGCTGGGAAACCGCCTCTTCCCGGGGCGGGAGCCCGTAGAACTCATCGCGCAGCCGGTGAGTGGACACAATGGCCGCCGGTCCGGCCAACTGCGCTTCTCCAAACACAAACGTCAAAACAGGGACATAGAGGTCGAGGGCGGTCACGCCCAGTACGACCGTGCCGGCGGGCGGTTTGCGTTCCTGCAATTGCGCCAGAATGGGCGTAGACCATGCCTGCATGCGGTAGGCGTCGAAGGCATAGTCGATGGTCACGGGCGCGGTCTCGACGCGGCAGGAGACGGCCAGAGCGCGCGCGGCGGCGGCGGACAGGCGGTCGAGCACCGCGAGCGGCGGCAACCCCTCGCCGCTCGCCAGGGACAGCGGGACGAGGTGGAGGGCTGAGATCACTTGGGCGCGGCGTCTCTCAATCCGTAACGCTTGATCTTGTTGTAGAGCGTCGTCCGGTCAATGTCGAGGATGCGCGCGGTTTTGGAGAGGTTCCAGCTCGTCTCCTGCAGCATCTTCTCGATGTGCGTCTTCTCGATATCCTCCAGCCTCTGGCCTGTGGCCCCGCTGAGCAGGGACGGATGCGCCTGGAAGGGGAAATCCTCAGGCCGAAGCTCCGACTCGCGGTTGATCAGCATGGCGCGCTCAATTGCATTCTCCATCTCGCGCACATTGCCGGGCCAGTTGTAGTCCATCAGGACTTCCAACGCTCGCGGTGACAGCCGTTGCACGGGGCGGTTCATCTGGCCGGCGAACTTCTGCAGGAAGTGATCCACCAGTAGAGGAATGTCCTCGCGGCGCGACCGGACAGGCGGAATATCGATAGCGAAGACGTTCAGGCGGTAGTACAGGTCGGGCCGGAACAGCCGCTCTTCCACAAGCTGCTCCAGGCTCTTGTTCGTGGCGGCGATGGCGCGGAAGTCCACCTTGATCTGCTGGGTGTCGCCGACGCGCACGATCTCTTTCTGCTGCAGGACGCGCAGCAGGTCGGTCTGTACATGCAGGCTGATGTCGGAGATCTCGTCGAGGAAGACGGTGCCCCCATCGGCCACTTCGAACTTGCCCTTCTTGCGGGCCTGGGCTCCGGTGAAGGCGCCGCGTTCGTGGCCGAACAGCTCACTCTCGAGAAGCGACTCGGTGAGGGCTCCGCAGTGGATCACCACCATGGGATTGAAGCGGCGCGGGCTGGCGGCATGGATGGCCCGGGCGACCACTTCCTTCCCGGTGCCGCTTTCGCCCGTGATGAGCACAGTGGCGTCGGTGGGCGCCACGGTCTCCACCAGTTCGATCACGCGCTTCATCGCCGCGCTCTGGCCGATCAACTGGGTGTCGGGGAAGATCTGCCTCAGGTTCTCCCGCAGCCGAACGACTTCCCTCGTGGCGGTGCGGTGAGAGATGGCGTTAGAGACCAGGTGGACCAGTTCGTCGGGATCGAAGGGCTTGGTGATGTAGTCGTAGGCGCCGTTCTTCAGCGCACGGACCGCGGTTTCCACCGAGGCGTAGCCGGTCATGATGACGACCGGCATGTCAGGGTCGATCTCCTTGAGGCGGGCCTGCAGTTCGATGCCGTCCACACCAGGCATCTTGATGTCGACGAGGGCCAGATCGAAGCGGTCGCGGCTGAGGATTTCCAACGCGGCGGGAGCACCCGGAGCGATCGTCACATCGAAGCCTTCGCTCTCAAACCACTTCCCGAGAGAGTCGCGCACGACGATGTCGTCGTCGACGATGAGAAGTTTCCCGCTATTCATACATTCGTTCCTTGCGATATTGGATCGGCGGTCCGGACCGCTGGGGCCGGGCTGCCGGAGTTTTCCGCCGGAGCACACAACGGCAGTTGGACGATGAACTCGGCGCCCTGGCCGGGCGCGGACTGGACGGCGAGCGTTCCGCCGTGGCGCTCCACAATGCCCTTGGCGACGGCCAGGCCGAGGCCGGTCCTGTGCTGGTTGTCCTTGGTACTGAAGAAGGGCTCAAAGATCTGCTGCTGAATCGTGGAGGGGATGCCGGGACCGTTGTCCTTCACGCGAAGCACGACTCCCTGGCCGCCCGGCGCGGCCTCCGTAATCACCCGGATCTCGCCGCCTTTGCCCAATGCCTCGGAGGCGTTCACCACCAGCACGATGAGGACCTGCTGGATCTGGCCGGCATCGCACTGGACTTCCGGCAGCGTCGGAGATAGTTCCTTGATGAGCACGGTCTGGGCCAAGTCGAGCTGGTGGGCGATGAGGGTGACGCCCCGCTCCACCACCTGGTTCACCTGGACCGGCGCGCGCTGTGGCGGCGACTGACGGGCAAAGGCAAGCAGGTTCTTCATGAGCTCCCCGCAGCGGCGGCTTTCCCGTTCGATCACCTGCAGGCTCTCCGTCATCCGCTGGCGTGTGGCTTCGTCCAGGTCCGGTTTCTTGAGGTCCTTGATGGTCAGGCGCGCATAGGTGAGCATGCCGAACAACGGATTGTTCACTTCGTGCGCCACCGTGGCGGCGAGGCGGCCGAGCGAGGCCATCTTCTCGGTGTGGATGAGGCCCTTGTGGGCGGTCTCCAGTTCGGCGGTCTTCTGCTGGACGCGGGTTTCGAGCGTGTGGGCCCAGCGGGTCAATTCGGAATGCGCCTCCTCCAGCTCCGTGGCCATCTCGTTGAACGATGTGGCCAGGACGCCCATCTCGTCACTGGAGTGGACCCCGATGCGGTGGCCGAAGTCGCCCTGCGCCAGCTTGCTGGTGCCCACCATCATTTCGCGCATGGGCCGGTGGACGAACCACCAGACAAACCCGATCGACATCAGGCAGGCGAAGATGGCCGTGGCGATGGTGAAGCCGTAGGCCTGGGTGCGGTGTTCGGCGAGCTGGACATCGACCGCGTCGAGCGCCAGATGGGCATCGATGACGCCCAGGATTCGTCGTTCGGCGGGATGCGCATGGCAGGCGGCGTTTGAGCATTCCGTGGCGTTCTCGATGGGCCGGATGACTGCCAGGGTGCGGCGGCCGTCGGGTCCGGAGAAGATGCGCGCACGGTCGTGGCGGGCCAGTTTCGTCAACGGCCGGGACTGGGCATGGCAGGCATAGCAACTCTCGGCGCCCTTGTCGACCATGCTGCCGATCTCCTTCGGATCGGTGGAGTGGCGAACCTGCCCTTCCTCATTGATGATGCGAAGCTTGCGGATGCCCGGTTCGCGGCCGATGTCGCGAATCATGGAGTAGAGCATCTCGCGGTCGTTGTGGAGCATCGCCTGCCAGGCGGAGGAGTGGACGACGTCGGAGATTCGTTCGGCGGAAAGCGAAACCAGCGCCTCGAGATGTTTCTGCTCGAGGCGCTGGAGTACGTAAGCAAAGAGGGTAAAGCAGACGATCACGGCGGCCAGCAGACACCCCGCCAGCTTGGCTGCGAGACCAAAGCGGGGTAGCTGGATGGCGTGCTGAGTCAAACGGTCTCAGTCTCCCCGGGCGAGTGAATGCGCGTAGGCGCGGTCTTCCAGCACGGGTACTTCAGGCACTGGGTTGTGCTCTTCGGCTTCGAACACGGGCAGGTAGTGGGCCGCCATGCGGAAGACGAAGAAGCCAAAGGCGACCATGGCCAGGGTGACCGAAATCTCGGTCCACTTGGGCACATAGTGTACGCCGGAGGATGCTTCCAGGCCGGTCGTACTGACGTTCAGGCGGTGGGTGACGAAGCCCAGCAGGAAGAGAACCGTGCCGACGTAGATCGCCTGCGGATTCTCGCGGGTCCGTTCCCGGAAGAACATCAGCATGGGTACGGCCATCAGAACGATCTCCAGCCCGAACAGCCAGCGCTCCCAGCCCGGATTGTTCAAGGTGGCGAGCGCGCCCCGGTGATAGAGATCCAGGAAGCGCATGGTGAGGTAAACGGCGATGACCACGGCCAGGACGCGGGTCATGCGCTGCACCAGCGGGAATTCCAACTGGCGTCCGAACGCCTTGGCGCTGTGCCAGGATTCGAAGATCGTCATGGCCAGACCGGTGGCGATGGCCGAGACGTAGAACAAAACCGGCAGCAGGGGCGAGTACCACAGCGGATGGAGCTTGGTCGGCAGAATCAGGAAGACGCTGCCCAGTGAGCTCTGGTGGAGCGTGGACAGGATGACGCCCAGGATGATGATGGGCAGCATCACATTCTTGAGAACGCGGTGCGCTTTCACCAGTCCGAGCTTTTCCAGGACCATCGGCAGGAATTCGAGGAACAGGACGGAGGTGTACAGAGTCACGCACCAGCCCACCTCGAACATGACCGACCGCGGATTCCACATGATGAGCGGGTGCCACACGCGATAGGGCCGGCCGAGATCGAACATGAGGGCTACGGTGACCAGCAGATAGCCGAGGAAGGCCGTCAGGATGGCCGGCCGGACCACGGCATGATAGCTCTTGAGGTTGAAGATATGAACGATGGCGGCCAGAGTGAAACCGCCGGCAGCCAGGCCGACACCGCAGAGGACGTCGAAACCTACCCAGATGCCCCAGGGAAACTGGTCATTCAGGTTGGTGGAGGCGCCGAGCCCGTAGTAGAACCGGACGAAGGTGGCATAGGTGGCCACCACCATGATGACGGCGAACAGACCTCGCCAGAAGTAGGAGCGCAGGGCGTTGCTCATGACCGTCCCTCCTTGCGCGCCACTTCTTCCTTCCGGTGGGAGATCCAATGGATGCCGCCCATCAGAACGGAGCCCATCACCACCACGTCCGGAACGTGTTGCAGCGCGTTCCAGGTGAGCGCGGGCAGCGCCGACTTGATGACCTTCGTGTTGTAGCCGATCTGCTCAAAGGGCACGGAGGCAAGGACAAGAACCGAGGTTCCGCCCACCTCTTCCACCCCGTAGATCTTCGGGTGGTACTCTTTCGGCTTCTCGGCGATCCGCTTCCTGGCTTCCGCGATCAGTTCGTCGCGGTTGCCGGTGATGGTCGCGCCATACGCACAGGCTTCACTGCAACGGGTCACGCCGCCGCCAGGTACGCGGTCGCTGCACATGTCGCATTTGCGAACCTTGGGCAGCCGGGCTTCCCATTCATAGGTGGGCACCTGGAACGGGCAGGCTACCATGCAGTAGCGGCAACCCATGCAGCGGTCCTCGTCGTAGACGACGGGGCCGGCTGCTGTTTTCTGCAACGCCGCGACGGGGCAAACCGAGGCGCAGGCGGGGTCCTGACAGTGCATGCAGAGCTTCCGGGAAAACTTCTCCCCAAAGGTGCGGATTGTCGTCAGCTTATGAGAAGAGATCTTCTCTTCGGCCGCGATCTTCTCGTTGTACGGCAGCTTCCAGCAGGTCGAGCAGGCTTCTTCGCACTGCCGGCATCCGACGCAAAGTGTGCTGTCGTATAGGATAGCCTTGGACATCTGGTCCTCTTGATGCTCTATCTAATCTATATCAGACTTTCGGGTCTATTGTTCTATTTTTCTACAATGAAACGAGCTTAACTCAAGAGGTACTGTTTCGCGGCTTTGTGCCAAACATCGACAGGCAGGTTCGCTGTGGCGTCTTTCGACGGACGTCCGCCGTCAGCGGCCGTGGCGCCGGCGAGTTGCGGCTGCAGGCCGAAGAAACCTTCCGCGGCTTCCTTCATCCAGGACGAGAGCAGGTTGGCAGGCAGCAGGTTGCGCGTCGGGCCTTCTTCGTCGGGAGCAAACACGGACATCAGCCAACCCTGTCCGTAAGGATCTTCCCGCAGCAGATGCGGATTGTTGGCGAGTTCGGCGTTCACTTCCACCACTTCGCCTTCGACGGGGGAGATCATTTCGATCTTTTTCTTCGCCGCGGTACAACGCGATGACCTTTGGCCCTGGCGAACCCAATGGCCGGGCTTCGGCAGCTCGATGCGATCGACCGGGCCGGCCAGAATGGCGGCAAATTCGTCGGCGCCGACGCGATGAACGTTCTTCCGTTCGCGATGCAGCCAGGTGTGGCCGGGGTGATAACGCAGGGTGGCCGGCACATGGAATCCGCTCAGGATTTCCTCTTGCCCTTCGGCGGCAGCGGCGTGGGTCTCCTCGGCCATGGACAGCGCCGGGACGCGCTTCCGGTTCAGAATCATGTCGACAGCGATGAACACTGCGAAAGTTACGATAACGAGTAGGACGGTCATGATGGTTTATCCTCTTTTGCTTCTCTCTCCGGCTTGGCCGGTCACTTTCTATAGGGCAGGTGGAGGACCAAACCAGATTCACCTGCAAGCTGTTGATTCAAAAGGGGAAAGAAAAACCATGCAAAACGGTGCGTGTTGAGTATTTCAACACCCGATTCTCGGTAATTCCTGACTGCGCCAGAAAAGCATTTGAATTCAGTGACTTACAGGAGCGGTGGAGAATCCAATGGGGGCTGTAGAAGGAATCTACAGATTTGCGGCGCCGTCCAGGCCACGCCAGAGATACCAGCAGGCATAGGTGGCGTAGGGACGCCAGGGACGCGCAATCCTGGTCATCCGCTCAGGTTTCGGCGGCGTTCGCAGCCCATACAAGCGCTGCATGGCGTTGCGTATACCCAAGTCGCCCAGTGGCAGAACATCCGGCCGCCGCAGCGCGAACATGAGGAACATCTGGGCAGTCCAGACCCCGACGCCCTTGGCCGATGTAAGGTGCGCGATCACCTCTTCGTCCGGCATGGAAGGAAGTTGCTTGAAGTCGATAGTGCCGTCGAGAGTCTTGTCGGCCAGTGAGCGCAGATAGCCGGCTTTCTGGCCGGAGAGTCCGAGCGGCCTCATCTGCTCCAGCGATAAAGAAAGGATACCCTTGGGATTCACCCCACCCGGGCTGAGGACAGTCTCCAGGCGTCCATAGATGGTGGACGCGGCTTTGCCGCTCAACTGCTGGAAAACAATGGAGCGGGCCAGAGTGCAGAACTCCGGCGGATGGAATTCGATGCTGCACGGGCCAACCCGCTCGATCCAGGCGGCCAGCCTCGGATCGGCCGCACTCAGGTGTTCGACTGCCTGCCTCATAGGAAGAGATGTAACACGGCGCTACCCGCGCGCATCCTCAGTATGTCATGGTGAAGTCAATGCCGACGAAATTGCGCTGGTTGGCCGCAATCGCACTGCTCCCCTGCCTGAACGCCCAGGCTCCGCCCAGTTCTCAACCGCCCAAACCCGCCGAAGAGGATCTGGGGCCGGTCATCAAGGTAGACGTCGACCTGGTGAACGTATTCTTCAGCGTGCGGGACAAGAAAGGCGGCTACATTCCGAGCCTCGCCAAGGAAGACCTGGAGATCTTAGAGGACGGTAAACCCCAGCAGATCAAGTTCTTCACCCGGGAAACCGACCTGCCGCTCACCATCGGCCTGCTGGTGGATGTCAGCGGCAGCCAGGGGGCGCTGATCGAGGAAGAACGCGCCGCATCCTACAAGTTTCTGGCCCAGGTGCTGAGAAAGAAGGATGAGGCCTTCATTATTAGTTTCGGTGTGGACAGCGAGCTTCTACAGGACTTTACCAATTCGCCAGGATTACTGCGCCAGGGGCTGGCCGGCCTCCGCCTCAATGCCGGAGTCAGCGGCATGTCTCCGACGGGCTCGCCCTTGCCGGGCAGCGGCCGGGGAACCGTTCTCTATGAAGCCGTCTGGTTGGCTTCGAAGGATAAGCTGCGCAGTGAGGTCGGCCGCAAGGCGCTGATTGTCATCACGGACGGCAACGACGTCGGCAGCCGGGTCAAGATCGAGAAGGCGATTGAAGAGGCGCAGCGTTCCGACGCAATCATCTACTCGGTGATGTTCGAGGACCCGCGCTACACATCCATGGCTTTCGGCGGCTCGTCGGGCGAAGGTCCCATGCGGCGGATGGCGGAAGAGACCGGTGGACGCGTCTTCCGCGTCGATCGCAGAAACCGGCTGGAGGATATCTACAATATGATCCAGCAGGAGATGCGCAGCCAGTACGCGGTGGGGTATGTCGCCACCAATCAGGCGAAGGACGGCACGTTCCGGAAGGTGGAGATCCGCTCCAAAACAAGGACCAGAAGGTCCAGGTAAGAAAAGGCTACTACGCTCCGGACGAGGGCGACGCGAAGCCGGTGAAGCGCTAGTTTCCGATCCAACGGAGCAGGACCCGTTCCAGCTTCATCGCCGGTTGACCGGCTTTGTTTTCGGGCTGGATGAACAGCCGGTGGCGGCCGGACTCGAGTTCCACGTCGCCGATGCGGAAGGTCTCCAACTGCTCGTCCTTCGTCGCCTGGACTACGCCCTTGGTCATGCCGGTGCTGTAGCCTTGCAGGGTCACGGTGAACCGGACGCCCACACTGGCAGGAGTCGCGGCGTAGACCATCTCCACGCTATAGCGTCCGATACGCGGCACATTGACGGTCCAGAACGGGACATCCAAAGGCTTGGTCCAGTTCGCAATGACGGTCGTTTTCCCCAACGGTTCGATGTGTGCCTGAACTCCGGGCCGCGAGCCGAAGCTGCAGGCGGAAGCGGGCGCAACGATTTCGGGGGAGGGCCCGGCGGCAGCCGCCAGGCAGAGGAGAGAGAGAATCAGTTTCATGGAAAAATGGGGCCCAGGCCGAAGCCCGGGCCCCCAACAGGTACAGGGGATTACTGTTTCGGCGCGATGTCTTCGTCGCGCAGGAAGCTGGTCCACTCTTCAGACCAGTCGTTGTCGCCGTCGAAGGCTCCGCAGAAGTTGGCCCACTGGTCGAAGCCGTCGTCGGGCGGAGCATTCCAGCGCAGGCTGAGGGCGGGCGAACCAATAGCGGGCCTCAGGTCGGGATCGCTGTACTCCAGCGCCCGACGCAGTTGCGGATCGG
Organism: Paludibaculum sp.; assembly: GCA_049841055.1. Taxonomy (GTDB): domain Bacteria; phylum Acidobacteriota; class Terriglobia; order Bryobacterales; family Bryobacteraceae; genus Paludibaculum. Next base: position 15,534 of record JASGIE010000173.1, read on the forward strand.
CCGCCACGAAGTTGTGCAGAGGATCGGCGGCGTAAGCGGTGGCATCCGTGCCGGCCGGGCTGCTCTGGGTCACCTGCGCTTCCACCGTATTCGGCAGCGACAGGTTCAGGCGATTGTTGTTCCACATCAGCATGCCGTTCAGCGAGAGACGGCCAGCGGTGAGTTCCGCCTGGGTCTGGGCGTCGCGGAACATGATGGCCGGGTAGCCGAAGTTGGTGATGATGGCGTTGTTGACCGAACCGCGCGTGCCGCGGCGTAGGTACATGCCGGGGGAGCCGTCGCCGGTGGTTTCATCCTGCGCGGCCACGCCAGGGCCGACGAGGGTGGTGTTCCACACCTGCGGATCGGAGAATGGCTGGTCCGTCGCTCCGAATTCACTGTTGTCGGCTTCGATACCCCGGTTTCCGAGGCCGGTGCCGGGGTGCTGGATGCCCACGAGGTACTGGACGCGACCGCGCCAGCCCAACTGCCAGTCGAGAGTAGTCGTCGGCGCCATAGCTGCCGATGGCGTACTTCAGGTCGCTGGTGCCGCCGAACCATTCGAACGTGTCGTCCTTGCCGTAGTGGGCCTGCAGGTGGTGGGCCACGGTCTTGCTGCCGCAGGCGCCCCAGGTGAAGGAGTTGATCTCGTTGTTGGTGGTGAAGACAGACCCGGCGTACTCGACGCGGACATAGGCCAGAGCGCCGCAGTCGTGCGTATCGTCGTTGCCGCCGTACTGCAGGTAGGGACGATTGTCGAGTCCTTCGATGAAGCTGGTGCCGCCGGCGACATTGATCTTCGCCTTGCCCAACATGACGAGGCCGCCCCAATCCTCACGGCCGCGATTGCCGAAGGGCTGCGAGCTGGTCATGATGATGGGCCGCGAGCGGGTGCCCTGGGCATTGATCTTGGCGCTGGTAGTGATGATCAGGGCCGTGGGATCGTCCGTGCGCGGCATGCCGATCACAAACGTACCGGGCTGGATGGTCAGCGTGGCGTTCTCCACGCGGGTGAGCGACTGGATGCGGTATGCCTTGGTGTTCACCCAGGTGGTGTCCTGGCCGATGACGCCGCCGACATCCACGAAGCTGTCCACGACGCCGACCTTGAAGTAAGCCGACTTCAGGACGCGTCCGCCGGTGTAGTCGCGCAGTTGAACGGTGAGTGTATGCATGCCCAGTTCATTCGGAACGCTAAGGGCGGTGTTGTTCAGCCAGCCGCCGTCGCCGATGACGATGCTGCGGGTCTGGTCGGCCACGCGCACGGGCTGATAGCCCTGGTCCGCCGTGCGGCCATAGATATCGATGGGCGTCTCGCTGGTCTGATTCGGGCCGAAGAAGGTCTTCTTGCCCGTCTGGTTGTTCTGGCGGAACACGACGATCGTGTAGGGGTACGGATCGTTCGTCTTGACCGTCATCTTCAGGGTGAGCGCCTCACCGGGCTGGTAGACATACTTGTCGGCCCAGACATAGAGGGTCACGTTGGAGTGCTCGACGGCGGCGGCCGAGGGCCCGTTCACGGAGGCAGCCTGGGCGGCGGCCGTGGCGCGGTCGACCCGAGTGAAGCTTCCGAGGCTACCCGCCTGCAATGCTGCCGCGGCGGCGGTCAGCACGAGGAGTGATCGTTTAAACATGGATTGCTGCTTCTTCCTTTCGAGGTGCGTTTCTAGAAAATGGAGTAGGTCAGACCAACGGTGTACGTCCGGCCGGTCTGGTATTGCCGGGTGGGCAGCCCCGCCTGCGTCCAGCGGTAGCGGTTGTCGCCCAGGTTCTCCGCGTTGAATCGGATGGAGGCCCGGCCGCTCTCCACCAGCGCGTACTGATACACAAAATCGAGAAAGACGTTGCGCTCCTGGTAGATGTCCGGCAGGCCGATCGCTCCAACATCCGACAGGCGGCGCGAGACGCTGTTCACATAGAAGCGGGCCTGCGAGCGCAGTTTCGGCTTCGTCCACTCGGTGATGATGTTGTAGATGTAGCGGGATTGGCCGGCCAGCGGGCGGTTGAGCGAAGTAAGAATACCCTGGTCCTCCGGCCGGATGCTCACCTGCGAGTCCACGAACGTGAAGTTGGCCTGCAGGCCGAAGTCCCGCAGGCGCGAGTGCAGGACGCCGAGCCCCTTGCGCATCTCCAGTTCGACGCCGCGGTTCACCGCGCCTTTTGCATTCAGGAACGACGACCGCAGATCGGTGGTGGGCTGCACGGTGCTCTCGATGGGATCCGTGAAGTCCTTCACGAAGAGGCTGGCCGCGATGAGCTGGTTGCCGCCCTGGAACCATTCCCAGCGCGCATCGAAGTTGTTGATCTTGGCCCGCTTCAGGTTCGGGTTTCCGGCGACATTGAAGCCGCCCTGAACGTTGGTGAACTCGAACGGCGAGAGTTCGCGGAAGTCGGGGCGCGACACCGTGCGGCTGTATGAAAGCGCAGGTTCTGACGCGGTGTCAGCGCATAGATCGCGTTGAACGCCGGCAGCGGATCCGGTTCTCCAGGCTGGCCACGAACGGCGTCCCTGGCTCGGCACGGATTATCGCGTGACCACGTTGATATCGGCGTCTTCCACCCGCACACCCGGTGACGAAGCGCCAGCGCGGGCCCGATGCCGAAGTCCACCATGCGCGTAGCCGCGCGTAGATGTTCATGTCCGCTGTGTAGCGATCGGTGCCGCGTGACTCCTCGCGCAGTTCAAAGGCGTCCAGGCCGGATGTTGGCGGCGCCGAAGAGCTCGTTGCGAAGCAGCGTAGACAGTTCACCTGCTGCGGATTGCTGCAGGTGAAAGAGGAAGCGGCGCGCGCTCGAAGTCGCGATCGCGCACCGGTGGCGCGGAAGCCGACCTTCACAGAGCCGGTTCAGCTTGCCTTTGAAGAACGGAATGGCTGTAGTCGGCCTGCGGCTCGTAGATCTCGATCTGTGAACTGGTCAGAGAAGAAGCGAAGACCGGAGCCGCCGATTCGAGAGAACGTGAACCGTCCATCCGGCAGCTGGCCCGCGAATGACTTCGCGCAGATCCGGCTCGTTGCGGCTCGAGTTCGAGTAAGTAAATTGCCACTTGCAGCAGGCATATCGTGCAGATTCGGCAGACGCGTGATCGCCTTCCACGCCCGTGGAGAACAGGCGCCGTTCCACCTAGCGCAGGCGCTGCGACTGAAATGTCGCAGTCCTGACCACCGTCGTAGCCGCCAAACTGACGCGCTCCCTTGTCCGCATCATCGCGGGTCAGCGTGTTGCGGAAGATCAGCTTGTGATTGTCGGTGATGCGGAATGCGGCATTCAGGACACGCGCCCAGACGCGTGCTCTGCGTCGTACTCGGTGGAAGTCCGGATAGTCGGTGTAGGATCAGCGATGCGCTGTCGCCCTCCGGCGGCGAAGATAGCGCTGCAGCTCGCTGCTGCATACTGCGGCTTGTTGGTGAAGGTCAGCGCCCCCACGATGCCGAACGCGGCCAAACGTGCCGCCGCCCACCGGCGGTAAATCTGCGACGGGCGCGCCGATCCGCGAACACTGGACTGCCACGGTTCGCAGAACGACTGTTGCATTGTCGGCCAGTCTGCTGGCGGCGTGAACGCGGCCGATGGACACGCGGCGGCTGATGCGGAATCGCCGAAGGAAACGCATCGCGCGCCGCCGCCGAAGCCGAAGAAGTCGCTAGCGAGCCGCCCGGATAGCTGTCGAAGTGCTTGAATGTGGTCACGGTAGTTGAAGCCCCTTCGTCTGCTCACCTTGAACATCTTCTGCACCGGAAATTCGATCGTCTTCATCTGCACCAGGCCGCCCGAGAACTCCGCGGGCAGGTCTGGCGTAGTAAGTCTTCAGCGATGTTGATGTTGTCGATCATTCCCGCCGGGGAAGAGATCGAGCGGACAACACGGCGCTTGTCGGCTTCCGTTGTGGGGAGCATGGCGCCGTTCAGCATGGTGGCGGACTATAGCGCTCACCCAGTCCGCGGACATAGACATACCCGCCCTCGACCACGGACACGCCGGTCACCTTCTCCAAGGCGCCAGCCGCATCGGAGGCGTGTTGGACTTCTTGATCTCCTCGTTCGAGATGGAGTCGCTCACCTGCGCCGCCAGCTTGCGTTCGGAGAGCATTGCTTCCGCCGTGGCCGTCACCGCGCTCACGCTCTCGGAAACTTCCACCGTGGTGGTCATGCCCCGCGAGGTCATGAGGGTGGAGCCGTCCGCCGCCTCGCCGGCCTTAATGGTGAGACCGGTCAGAGTGACGTCCAGATACTGCTCGCTGGTGAACTTCAGCGTGTAGTTGCCGGGTGAAAGCTCCAGCCGGTAGGTGCCGTCAGTGCCGGTGGAGTAGCCTGTCGCCGGTCTGTCCATCGACGTAGATCTTGACCCCGACAATAGGCCTTAAAGTCTGGGCATCGAAGACCGTGCCGGACACCGAGCCTTTTGCGTCTGGCCGCACAGATTGAAGCTGGCAAAGAGAAGGACCGCGAATGCGAGATGGTGAATCCGAAGCATCACAGCGTGGCGCGAGCCACCTGTTCAGCATGCGAAAGAGAGGTGTACAACAGACGAAGGACGGGTGAAAGTTGGATGACGATGGTTTCAGTTCGGTGAAACGAGACAACGCTCCGGAGGCCTGTAAAATGGGCCTCCGGAGCCTGTCAATCCGGACTAGGAGGGGATGGTTGTGGTGTCGAACAAGCCGCCGAGCTGTGTATCGAACGTGGCCAATGGACCCGCGGGAAACTTCCGCGTATTGAAGATGTACGCGTAGTCCACGCCGTCGCCGCGCGACACCATCAGGCTGGAGACGCCGGCCATGCCACCGGAGCGCGCAGACCCGGCAGCACGCCCGCCCACGCCCCACGCCGCATGCTTGCTGATGAAGCGGACGAGAGCCGAGGCGCTGGAGCAGAGTCCGCCGCCGGAGTCCATTCGCTCCGACATCCAGCCCTCGCCGCCGTAGCAGTAAGGCACCAGCAGACTGGATTGGGGATCCTGCGCGGGCAGGCCCAGCCCGGGTCGTCGCAAGGCATTTCATCGGCCCGCTTCTGATCCCGGCGAGTGAGCGAGACAAAGACTTCATCGTTCAGGCCCTCGGCGGTCAGGACCTCCTTCTTCACGAAGTCGATGAAATTCTGTCCGCTGACTTTCTCGATGGCCAGACCCATTAGCAGGTAGCCGAGATTGGAATACTGCGACTTCGATCCGGGCGGGAACTGCAGCGGCTCTCCATACATATAGCGGGCGATGTCGCGCTTGCTGACAGGGCCGTTGAGTCCCAGGTCCAGCGCAATCTTGCGCATGCTGAAGACGGCGTCGAAACCCATCGTGCTGTCCCAGCCGCCGGCATGATCGATCAGATTCTGGATTGTGATGGTGTCGATCTTCGCGTCCGGGGTCTGCGACGAGAGCGCCTTGGACGTGATGCCCAGCAGCGGGAAGATCTTGTCCGTCTTCTTCAGGATCTTCTTGTCGTAGCAGGCCTGGATGCCCGCGCAGGCGAACGCTTTGCTGATGCTGGCCAGGCGCATCATGCTGGTGGGCTGGGTGATCATCCAGCCCGGCTCGGCCCACGTGTAGCCGCGGGCATAGATGACCTTGCCTCCACGCCCGATGGCCAACTGTCCCGACCGGACGCCATTGGCCTGCATGAACGACTTGATGGCATTGTCGAACTTCACCAGCTTGGAGTTGGCCGCGCCTGTGACCGTCCAGACCCGCGCGTCAGGATCCACCTGCTTCGCAAAGATGGCCGCATAGCGTGTGCCGCTGCCGGACCCGCCACCCTGCACGCGAATGGGCAGATAGCCCTGCTTCGTCAGCTTGTCGAATTCACCCTGATACCCGGCCGAGGTCATGTTGTGGCGCGCCTGCCACGCCCCGATTCCGTCCCCGCGGAAGATCGAGCTATAGAGTTTGTTATCCGACACCGCCACATAATCGGGGCGGAAGGGGATCTGAGTGAAAGCGTTGAACCATTGCTGGTAGCCGTCCGACGTCTCGGCCCCGCGCCAGCCCCACATCACACGATTGTCATTCGGCATCCAGACGGCCGCATAGCGCCGGTTGGAACCGGATCCGTAGATGGACACCGAAATCGGGATGCAATTGTTCTGGATCGCCCACTTGTTATAAAAGGCCAGCGAGCCCTGCAGCGTATCGCCGCCATCCGTCAGTCCAAACTTGCACAGCCACACCGGGGCCTTGCCTTTTTCAAAAGTACCGGCGAATTTCAGGTCCGAGCCTGAACCCGTCACCGAGATGATCCGCGGCAGGAATCCCTTCTTCGTCCAGTCGTCAAAGGCCTTCTGGTAGGCGGTAGCGTCCATGTTGTGGACGGCGGCCCAGGCGGGGCCGGATTGCTTTACCCATACTGCGGCATAGCTGGCGGAATCCGGATCCCCGTAGACGCTGAGCGAGATGATGCGAAAGCCGGCGGGAAACAATTTATCAAATTGTTTTTGGTGCTCTCCGCTCGACTTCCCGTGGTAAGCCACGAACTCAGGAATAGACATTCGATAGGTCCCCTCCGGAGGACTTACCGTGCAGACTATTACCTTTCCGTCAAGTATGCAACAGGATATGTGTCAGCCAGCCCTCATGCCATGGCGGCGGCGGGCTGGTTGGCGGCTTCGTTGAAGGAATAGCCAAAGCCGCGGACAGACCGGATGAATGCAGGCGCGGCCGGGTCGTCCTCGATCTTCTGCCGCAGGCGCAGGATGTAGACGTCCACCGTGCGGTCCGTCACCGCGCGGTCATGCCCCCACACGGCATCCAGCAACTGTTCCCGAGAGAACACCACACCAGGCCGGGTCATCAGAAACTCAAGCAGCCGGAACTCGGTGGCGGTGAGCGAAAGCGGATTGCCATTGAGACTCACACGGCAGGCGGAACGGTCGAGGTCAAGCGGGCCGGACTGCAGCTTGCGAACCGGCTGGGCCAACTGGCGGAACTGAATCTTGATGCGGGCGATCAGCTCGCGGACGAAGAACGGTTTGACAATGTAGTCGTTGGCGCCGAGTTCCAGACCAACAATACGGTCGGTCTCCGAGGCGCGGGCCGTCAGGAAGATCACCGGAATGTGGGCCAGTTCGGGATGCGTGCGGATGCCCTTGCAGATGTCCAGGCCATCGGAATCGGGCAGCATGATGTCGAGAATGATCAGATCAGGACGCTCGCGCCGGCAAAGATCCACGGCGCCGCGCCCGGTCTGCGCGCCAACCATTTGGAATCCCTCTTTCTCCAGGTTGTATTTGAGGAGTGCGAAGAGGTCGGAGTCGTCTTCAATCAGCAGGATTTTCTTCATGGGGATGTGGCCAGATTGTCAACTCCAGTAATAACGCGGCTACTGTTACATTCAGATTACAGTAGCGTGAATTGAAGTTAAAGCGCCTCTTGTTCCGACAGGCCCAGGTCGTTGGTCGGCAACGTGAACCAGAACGTGGTTCCCTGCCCCAGCACACTCTCCACGCCGACATCTCCTCCCTGGGAACGAGCCAGGTGTTTGACGATGGCGAGACCTAGTCCAGTGCCGCCCAGTTCGCGGGAACGGGCCTTGTCGACGCGGTAGAACCGCTCGAACAGCCGGGGCAGGTCCTCATGCGGAATCCCGATACCCGTGTCGCTGACGCTCACGCGGACGAAGTCGTTCAGGCACTCAGCGGTCACCGTGATGCTGCCGTCCTCCGGCGTGTACTTGATGGCATTGTCCAGCAGGTTGGACATCATCTGGTGCACAGCCTCGGAATCGCAGAATGCCTCCGTGCGATCCGGCGCCGGCACCAGGTGCAGGCTGATGCGCTTCTTCGCGGCAACCGGCTCCAGCGACTCGATGCAGTCCTTCAGCAGCGGGTTCACGTAGTAGGACGCAAACTGGAAGCGCTGCGACTTCATCTCGATGCGCGACAGGGTGAGCAGGTCGCCGGTGAGGCGGCCCAGGCGCTCGGCGTTCTGGCGGATGATGTGCAGGAAGCGAACATTGTTCTCGTCGTCGTGGATGGCGCCTTCGAGCAGCGTTTCGGTGTAGCCCTGAATCGACGCAAGCGGCGTGCGCAGCTCGTGGCTGACATTGATGACGAAGTCCTTGCGGACGCGCTCCACCTTCTCCAGTTCGACATGCTCGCGGTGCAGCTCGTCGAAGACCTTCTCCAGCTTGGCGCCGGTCTCGTTCAACTGCCGGGCCAGGGTGCCCAGTTCGTCGCTGCCTGTGTGTTTCAGACGCACCTTGAAGTCGCCGGTTGCCAGCGTGGAGGCATAGTCGATAATGGCGCCCAGGCGGGTCGAGAAATACCGGGCGATGAACCCGGCCACCAGAATCGCCGGCAGGAAGGCCAGCGCCATGTACAGCATCACCCGGGTGCGGATCTTCGACACCTGCGAACGCACTTCACGCAGAGGCACCGCCAGCCGCACCGCACCGGCCGGCACGGGTCCGGCCACGTAGAGAAAATTGATCCCCATGGTGGGGCTCTGGCGCAGGGAGTTCCCCATCCGGCCCTGCAGCGCCGCCTGAATCTCCGGCCGGTGGCCGTGATTCTCCATCCGCGCCGGATCGGCCTCCGAATCGAGCAGCACCCGCCCATCCGGAGCAATGATCGTCAATCGCCCTCCAGCAGCGGCCGCCAGCGATCGGATGTTTTCGGAGGAAATCTCCAGCAGCTTCTCCTGCCGGATGACGCCCAGCATCTTCATCTTCTCTTCCATCTCGATGGTGAGTCCCTGGATGTAGGCCTTCTCGGTGAGTTCCGAGGCCAGGAAGTCCACCGCGGTCAGGACGATCACCATGATCAGCAGAACACTGGCTATGAGCTTGAGAAAGATGCGGGCAGTCATTATTGGTAGAGGCCGTGATCGCGGATATAGCGCAGGACCGGATCCGGCAGCTCTTCCACTGGTTCGCCACTATCCAGTTTGCGCCTGATTTCTGACGATGAGATGACAAGCGCCAAAGTTTCCAGTCCTTTTACCCGCGCGCCGGGCGGCACGGGGTAAGCGTACCCGGGACGGGAGACCACGATGAACTCCACCGCGCGCAGCACATCCGTCGAGCGGTGCCACGAACCGATCTCGGCGAACGCGTCGGCGCCGATGAGGAAATAGAGCTGATCCGATGGAACCAGACGCGCCTTCACCCGCTCAATCGTATCGATGGAATAGCTCTCCCCCTGCCCCTCTTCCAGGCGGGACGCCTCAAATCGCGGATCGGCCGCGCAGGCCAACTCCACCATGCGGAAACGATCCTCATACGCGGTCGTCGTACCAGAGGGCTTGTGGGGAGGATTGGCCGAAGGGACGAGCAAAACACGGTCCAACTGCAGGCGATCGGCCGCTTCGCGGGCCACACGGAGATGGGCGTTGTGGATGGGGTCGAAGGTCCCACCAAAAATAGCTACTTTCAAACCGATGGTCTTTCTGCTGCGCGCCGCGCGGGGTGGCGCAGGTCCCTCTATCTTCGCCTGAAATCAGTCTGTTGCGCTGAAGCGGAATCTACGACGAACTCTGGTTCTCGGCGGCCATCCGAGCCAGTTCGTCGCAGCGGTTGTTGTCGGCGTGGTTCGCATGTCCTTTCGTCCAGACCCAGTCGGTCTTGTGGCGCGACACCTGTTCGTCGAGTTCCACCCAAAGATCCTGGTTCATGACGGGCTTCTTCGCGGCGGTCTTCCAGCCGTTCCTCTTCCAGCCGGCCATCCAGCTCTGTGATGCCGTTCTTCACATACTGCGAGTCGGTGACGATCTCCACTTCACAGGGTTCGCGCAGCGCGGCCAGCGCCTGGATGGCCGCCGTCAGCTCCATGCGGTTGTTCGTCGTTTCCCGTTCGCTGCCGTACATCTCCTTGGTGTGTGCCGCCGTAACGCAGGATGCACGCCCAACCGCCGCGCCCTGGATTGCCCAGGCACGACCCATCCGTGATCGCCTGTACTTTCTTCATGGAACCCAACAGCTATAACAAAACCGTCGCCACTTCTCGTCGGAACTGGTCAATTCCCGTTCAAAGAACTGGTTCACCAGCGAGAGGATCTCCGTCGCTTCGCGTGACTGATAGATCGCCGTCCGCAGCTTAGCTCCATTGCGGACCCCGTGCGTGAAGTAGGTGGCAAACTGCTTCATCTTGCCCACCGCGTCCAGACTGCGTTTGCCCAGCGAGACATCGTGTAGTAGGATCTGCTCATCATCTGCCACCGGTCATGCTGAGTCGGCTGGAAGTACGGTTTGCCCTCCCAGGTACTCCGCAATCTGACGGAAGATCCATGGATTCGACGCCGCCGTCCGGCCGATCATGACCGCGTCGCAACCCGTCTCCCGCACCATGCGCATCGCGTCCTCGGGCGTGCGGATGTCGCCATTGCCGATCACCGGAATCTTCGCCGCGTGCTTTAACTCGGCGATCCGGGTCCAGTCGGCGAGCCGCTGTAGCCCTGTTCGCGCGTCCGCGGGTGTAGCGCGATCGCCGCCAGCCATTGTCTTCGGCCAGCTTTGCCATCTGCCGATACACCAGTTCCCTGATCATTCCATCCGGCACGAAATTTACACGTCAACGGAATCTTGATCGACGCGCGCACCGCATTCAGAATCTTTTTCACCAGCGGCAAGATCGCGCAACAGACCGGACCCGCCGTTGCAGGTCACCACCTTCTTCACCGGGCACCCAAAGTTGATGTCCACCGCGTCGAAACCATGGTCCTCACAGACTTCGCGCCGCTTCGGACATCACTTCCGGATCGGAGCCGAACAATTGCGCCGTAATCGGATGCTCTTCGGGTTCAAAATAGAAGGCAAGTAAACTTCTTGTGGATTTGCGGTTGGGGTGGCGCTCGCTGGCCGACTTCACAATCCCGTGTGAGCTGGTGAACTCGGTCATCATCAGGCCGCAGCCGCCCTTGTTCCGGATCAGGCGGCGAAAAACGGTATCGGTCACGCCGGCCATCGGCGCCAGGACTGTGGCCGGCCGGATCTCGACTGGCCCGACCATGTAGGCTGCGGGGAAGTTTGCCATCTCTACCATTGTATCGGGGTTGAAACGCGGCTCGCGCGGGCCGCGTTCAAACAATTGAGAGGACGAGACGATGTTCCAGAAGTTGATCGTGGCATTTGGATTGGGTGTGCTGCTGACGGGTGGGGTCGTGTACCTCGCAATGAAGAACCGGGCTCCAGAACCCGCGCCGGTCAGCGTAGCCGTGCCAGCGCCCGCGCCTACCCCGGCCGTGGCCGAGCCGGCTCCCCCGCCGGCGCCGGAACCTGCCCCGCCCGAACCGGAACCCGTCCGACCCAAACCGGCCGTGAAGCCGGCGAAGACGCCCTCCCGGCCCGCACCTGTCACCGTGGCGAAGAACGACCCGCCGGCACCGCAGCCCAGCGTTCAGGGCAGCCGAAACCCACTCCGCCACCCCCGGTCGTGAGCAATCCGGATCCGCCGCCCGTCGAGAGGCCCGTCGCCGCACCGGCCATCGTCAAACCGGAACCCAAGCCTGCTCCGCGCCAGCCGCATAACGTCACCATCCCTGCCGGGACGATGATCACCGTGCGCCTGCGCGAAGAGCTCAGCACTGAAGAACAGCCAGGACGGGCAGAAACTTCACCGCAACGCTGGATCAACCGCTCGTCGTCGACGGTTTTGTCATCGCCGAGCGCGGATCGTCCCAACGCGGCCGCATCGTGGAACTCGATCGGGCCGGCCGCGTCAAAGGCCGTGCGGCCCTGGCCGTGGAGCTCACAGAACTCAGTACCGCCGACGGCCAGAAGATCGCCCTGAAGACGGACTCCTTCCGCAAGGAAGCGGAGAGCGGCATGAAGGGTGACATGGCCAAGACCGGTGTCGCGGCAGGTATCGGCGCCGCCATCGGTGCGATTGCCGGCGGTGGAAAAGGTGCGGCGATCGGCGCCGGCATCGGTGGAGCGGCGGGCGCCGGCGGAGTGTTAGCCACTCGCGGTAAAGACGCCAGCCTGCCCAGCGAGACCCGTCTCACGTTCCGTCTGAAGGAACCCCTGACGCTCACCGAGAAACTCGACGACTAGCCGCGCTTCCCGGTTCGCGTCAGCCGATTACTTGGGGGACGGAGAAAACTCCGTCTCCACCTTCCAGCTTTCCATCGTGTTGTAGACGATCGGGCAATAGCAGGCGCGGTCAATGAACTGCCAGACTCGCGACTGCAGCGAGCCCGCGCCCCGCACCAGATGCGGGAAATCGCCGCACGTGGCCGGACGCGCTTCATAGACCGTGCACTCCTTGCCTGCCAGGAATACGCAGCCGGTCTCGTCATCGCGCTTCAGGATCAGCCCTTCCTCTTCGGACTGCTCCGTGTAGTCGCGCAGGAACTTCCCTTCCTTGATCCGCAGGAATTTCGCGAGCTTCGCCACGTCGCGGTCGGTCAAGGTCACTGTCGCCACCTTGCAGCAATTGGCGCAGGTAGTGCAATCGATCGCTTCTTCCGTCTCCTCGGCAATGTGCCGCAAACGGCGCTCCACGAACGCATGCGTTTTGAGGTGGCGGCGAAAACGTTCGTTCTCGCCGCGCTTCTGCTCGCCCAAACGGCGAATCTGGACGAGGTCTGTAATCATCAGTTGGTCGCCGCGGCCTTCTTGAAGTCGCCCGCCTTGTAAATGCTCATGCGGGAAACGTCCAGGTACTTCTTCATCGCAGCCTGCACATCGGCCGGCGTCAGCTTCTTCAGCTTGGCTTCGATCTCGGTGTCGAAGGCCATCGTCCGGTTGAAGAAGCGCTGCCCGGCCAGCCGCGCCACCAGTTCGCCGTCATTCGCACGGCTCACCTGACGCGCCTGCAACAGGCTCTTTTTGGCTGCCTCGACCTCGGCATCCGTGTAGCCCTTCTCCAGGATCAGTCCGACTTCATCCTTGAAGGATGCCTCCACCTTGGCCGCATTCTGCGGAGCGCAAATGGCAAACGCCATGAACACGCCGCCATCATCCTCTGGCGACGCCATGAACTGCGCGCCGACCCCATAGCTCAGACCTTCCTTGCCGCGGATGCGCGCGAACAGGCGCGAATTCATGCCGGAGCCCAGAATGTAGTTACCCAGAAGCATGGCCGGATAGTCGGGATTCGTGTCGTTGATCTTCACCGGCAGGCCGGCGATGAACATCGCGTTGGCCTTGTCCGGCGTCTCAAACACGACGCTCTCGGCCTCGACCGCCTTGTATTCCTTCTTCACCCGGGCAAACTTCTGCGGGCTCTTCCAGTCGTTGAACAGATCGGACACCTGCTTCTGCGTCGTCTCAGGATCGAAATCGCCGATGACGACAAATTCGCCGTTCGACGCACCGTAGTACGACTTGTGGAACGCCTTCACCTCGTCGATGGTCAGAGCCTTCACCTGCTCGATCTCCTCGTCCACCGTATGGATGTAGCGGATATCGCCCTTCGGGTAGGGGTTGAGGTGGCGCTGCACGGCGCGCACGGCAATCGCCTGCGGCTCGCTCTTCGACTGTTCCAGCCCCGCCAGCGTCTGCTGCTTCAACTGATCGAACTCGCTTTGCGGGAAGTTCGACTCCTTCAGGAGCTCAGCCACCAGCGTCAGTACCGGCTGCAGATTCTCCTTCGTGGTCGTCACCCGCACCGAGGCACCGGTCTCGTTGCCGGCCACGTTCACACTCGCCTTCAGCCGGTCGAACTCATCCTTGATCTGCTGGCGCGTGTGCTTGGCCGTGCCGCGCATCAGCATCTGGCCCGCGAATCCGGCGGCGAAATCCTTGCCCTTGAGATTGTTCTCATCGCCGAAGTGCAGGCTCAGCGTGGCCACCACCTGGTTGCCGCGGGTCTTCTTGTTAATGAAGGAGAGCTTGATGCCGCCCTTCAAATCGCCGCGGATGGTGCGCTTGTCGATGTTCTCCGGTGATGCGTCGAACGACTCGCCCTGGCTCACCAGCGCTTCACCCTTGTAGTCCTTCACCAGCGCCGCTACATCCGGCGCCGATGGGATCTCGGCGCGCAGCGGCGCCTTGTCGGGAAGGAACTCGCCCACCGTCCGGTTGGAGGCGATCAGGTACTTCTCGGCCGCCTTCTGCACCTGGTCGAGGGTGACCTTCTTGATCCGGTCGCGATGCAGGAACAGCAGACGCCAGTCGCCCATCCCCTGCCATTCGGAAAGCTGCAGCGCAATCGCCGCCGAGTTGTTCAGCGCCAGGTCGAAGTTCTTCAGCCAGTTGGCACGAACCCGCTCCAGCTCTTCCTTGGTGAACGGCTTCGTCTTTACCTCGTCAATCGTGTCGAGCAGGGTCTTGCGGGCATCCGCCAGCGAGTTCTCAGTCCGCACCGAAGCGTGGGCAATGAAGACGCCGGGGTCTTTCAGCTGATACTCGTTCGTATTGACGCTCGCCGCCTTCTTGGTCTCCACCAGCGCCTTGTACAGGCGGCCCGAAGGCGCATCGCCCAGGATCCGGCCGGCCATCTCCATCGGCGCGAACTCTTCGTGCGATCCCGGCGGGATGTGCCACACAGCCGCCACGGCCTGCACGTCGCCCACGCGGCGCAGCGTCACCGAGCGTTCTCCATCCTGGGTGGGCTCGGCCGTATAGGTGCGGCGCAGCGGACGAGTCGGCTTCGCAATTGGCCCGTAGAACTTCTGGACCAGCGCCAGCGTCTTCGCTTCGTCAAACTTGCCCGCCACCACCAGCACGGCGTTGTCCGGCTGATAGAAATGCTTCCAGAACGCCTGCAGTCGCTCAATCGGCACCTGTTCCAGGTCCGACCGCGCGCCAATCGTCGACTTTCCGTAGTTGTGCCACAGGAACGCCGTCGACATCAGACGCTCTTCGAGAATCGAGTCGGGATCGTTCTCACCGGACTCGAACTCGTTCCGGACCACCGTCATCTCGCTATCCAGATCCTTCTTGGCGATGAAGGAATTCACCATGCGGTCGGCTTCCAGCGACAGAGCCCATTCCAGGTTCTCGTTGGTCGCGGCGAAGGTCTCGAAGTAGTTGGTCCGGTCAAACCAGGTCGTGCCGTTCGGGCGCGCCCCGTGATCCTGCAGTTCCTTCGGCACATTCGGATGATTGGTGGAGCCCTTGAACATCAGGTGCTCCAGCAGGTGGGCCATACCCGTCTCGCCGTAATCCTCATGCCGCGACCCCACCATATAGGTGATGTTCACGGTGATATTCGATTTCGTGGGATCTGGAAACAGCAGCACTCTCAGCCCGTTGCTGAGGTGGTACTCCGTGATCCCTTCGACGCTCGTCACCTTCTGCACGCCTTGCGGTAACGCTTGCGCGGACGCGGGTGCAGACAACATCGAAAATGCAAGAAACAGGGCCAACAGTGGTCGCGTGGCCCGGGCGGGGGTCAGGTTGCGGTGAAACATGACGTGATCTAACGATGCTAGCATCCCGGCGCCGAGACGCACTTCACGAAGCTTGTAACATCCGTGCAGCTTCGCCCTTTATTCGGGCAGCATCCCACGATTCGTCGCCACCTGGATCTCCGACCGCAAGGCCTCCGGCAGGTGCTGTTCGGATTCTATCGTGTTTCCCTATTAACCTT
>JASGIE010000174.1:0-7776 GCA_049841055.1 Paludibaculum sp.
GAGAATCGCGGGCGGACGGGTTCGCTGCCGGTGTGCGGCTATACGTTTGAGAACATCGCTCCGGCGGTGGATAGCACCGGCGCGGTCGCGGCTTACGACAAGCCGATTCTGGTCCTGACCGACGAGTTCACGATCTCGGCCGGTGAGGCGTTCACGATGATGCTGCAGGATGCGGGCCGGGCGAAGGTGCTCGGAATGAGGACGGATGGCGGCGGCGGCAATCCCGGCACGTACAACGCGACGACGTATTCGGAAGGCATCACCCGGGTGACGCGGACGTTTGTGACGCGGGCCAACCTGGTGTCGACGCCGAATTTCCCGCCGGCCAACCACATGGAGAACGTCGGAGTGTATCCCGACATCCTGGTGGATTACATGACCCGAGAGAACTTCTTCATGTTCGGTGGTCCCTTCGTCGATGCGTTCACATCGGCGATTGTGGACCTGGTCGCGCAGAGCAAACCGTAAGGCGATTGGACGGGGCGGGTGGAGCGCTGCCCGCCCCGATTCAGACTGAGTGGTCCGGAAACAGGCTAAAATAGAAACATGCGCACTCCTTTTCGATGGCCGGCAACTGGAAGATGTTCAAGACGCCGGCGGAAACGAAAGCATTCTTCGAAAAGTTCCTGCCGCTGGTGGCCACGTCCACGCATGCGGACGTCGCGATTTGCCCGCCCTTCGTCAACATCGCCGCCGCCGTGATGCGGCCGCGGGCAGCCGCGTAGGTATTGGTGGCCAGAACTGCTATTGGCAGAACAAGGAAGGCGCTTTCACCGCGGAAGTTACGCCGGCCATGTTGAAGGCAGCCGGTTGCACCTATGTGATCATCGGCCACAGCGAGCGCCGGCAGTTTTTCCATGAGACGGACGAGACCGTGCTGAAGCGCACCAAGGCTGCCCTGGAAGCCGGGTTGATCCCGATGGTCTGCGTGGGCGAGAGCCTGGAAGAGCGTGAATCCGGCCGGACGGTCGAAGTGCTGACCACGCAATTCACGGGCGGTATCGCCGGTCTGACGGCGGAAGAGTTTGCCAAGATCGTGATTGCTTATGAGCCCGTCTGGGCGATCGGCACCGGCAAGGTGGCCACGCCGGAGATCGCACAGGACACGCACAAAGCGGTTCGTGACCTGGTGGCGGCCAAGTTTGGTGCGGACGCCGCCGCGGCGGTTCGCATCCTGTATGGCGGCAGCGTGAAGCCCGACAACGTGAAGGGCCTGATGGCAAAGCCGGACATCAACGGCGCGCTGGTGGGCGGGGCCTCTCTGAAGGCGGAAGACTTCGCGGGCGTCGTGAACTTCTAGTCAGTTTTCCAGTGAATCAGGGCGCGGCTCCGGCGACGGGGCGGCGCCCTTTTCTTTTTCTCGTCCACGAGGAACCTGAGCATCTGTTTGATGTCGGCGACGTCGCTGGTCATCACATAGAACCGCCAGACGAGGAAGGCGAGAAGGCAGAGGTAAGCGAACCCGATAATGGGCGCCAGGATCTGGGCGGCCTGATTCATGGCCGGAGTCTATCACCTCAATCCGGCAGGGCAAAGGCGTAGTAGGATCCGCCGGAGTGTCCTTTCCACTTGCCGCCGCCGGCGGCGATGACGATGAATTGTTTGCCGTTCATCTTGTACGTGGCAGGAGTGGCGTTGCCCGCGGCATGCATGGTGATCTCCCAGAGCAGTTTGCCGGTGTGTTTGTCGAAGGCGCGGAACTTCTTATCGAAGTTGGTGGCGCCGATGAAGAGGAGTCCGCCGGCGGTGACGACGGGTCCGCCGTAGTTTTCGCTGCCGGTGTTTTTGAGGCCCTGGGTAACGAGTTCGGGGATATTCGCCGAAGGGGATGTTCCAAGCGATACCGCCTTTGTTGAGGTCGATGGCGTTGAGGGTGCCCCAGGGCGGCGCGATGGCGGGGTAGCCGTCAGGGTCGAGGAACTTGTTGTAGCCGTCGGTGGTGTACTTTTGCTCGATCGGGTTGGGCTGCGCCGGTGGCGGAGGGCGACGCTTTTGTCGCACACCGTTCAGCACCTAGCGGGTGATGGCGCGGTCGAGCGGCGGGCGTGAGATTGGCAAAGCCGGGCATGCGGCCGCGGCCTTCGCGGATGAGGTCTTGCAGTTCGCCGATCGGTGTAGCTATCGCAGATCTTTTCGAGTGAAGGGAACTCGGGCGGGCGCCGCTTCAGGTCTTGACGATGGCAACTGGCGCAGTTCGACTTGTAGAGGACGCGGCCAGTGGGCGGGCATCGAGCTTGCGGTCCGACGATTCGAAGGATCCAGGCCATCTCGTTGGCATTGACGTAGAGCAAGCCGGACTGAGCGTCGAAGGCGGCCCCGCCCCATTCGCCGCCGCCATCGAAGCCGGGGAAAATCGACGGTGCCCTCTTTGCTGGGCGGTTCGAACTGGCCATTCGAGCGGACCTGGCTGAAGCGATTCACGGCGGCTTCATGCGCGGCGGGCGTGCGGTTGGTGAGCATGTCCGCGGTGAGCTTCTGACGCGCGAAGGCCGGTGGCGAGCGTCGGCAAGGGTTGCGTGGGCGAGAGGACTTCGCCATCGACGTCGTTGGTGGGGACTTTCACTTGCTCGATGGGAAACAGCGGCTGGCCGGTGGTGCGTTCGAAGACGAAGATGTGGCCGGATTTGGTGATCTGTGCGACGGCGTCAACAGACTTGCCGTCGCGTTTGACGGTGACGAGGTTGGGCGGGGCGGGGAAGTCGCGATCCCAGATGTCGTGGTTGACGGACTGGAAGTGCCAAAGGCGCTGGCCGATTGTTGGCGTTGAGGGCGAGGAGGGTATTGGCGTAGAGGTTGTCGCCGGCGCGGTTGGATCCGTAGAAGTCGAAGGCGGCGGAGCCGGTGGGGACGAAGACGATGCCGCGCGAGACGTCGATGGTGATGCCGGACCAGTTGTTGGCGCCTCCGGTGTACTGATAGGCGTTCTTGGGCCAAGTTTCGTAGCCGGGCTCGCCGGGCTGCGGGATGGTGTGGAAGATCCAGCGCATCTGGCCGGTGCGGGCGTCGAAGGAGCGGATGTGACCGGGCGCGGAGGGTAAGCCTTCGCTGACCAGGACGCTCATGATGAGCTGGTCGCGTATAGAGGACGCGCGCGGGGTGGTGGAGGTGATGGTGATGTTGCGGGCGTGACGGCCGAGGTTCGCGGAGATCGACTTTCCCGGCCGTCCGAAGGTGGGGAACAGGCGGCCGGTGTCAGCGTTGAGGGCGTAGAGCCAGTGGCGGGCCACGATATAGATGCGGTGATCGTCTCCGTCGGCCCAGTAGTTGACGCCGCGGTTGCGCGTTTTGCCGATGTACTGGCTGGTCTTCATTAGGGTCAAAGCGCCATTTGTCCTTGCCGGTGGCGGCGTCGAGGGCGAGGATCCGGAGCTTGGGGGAGGTGACGTACATGACACCGTTGATGATGATCGGATTGCACTGCATCTCGGAGCCGGGGAAGGCGTCCCCGGTGTCGTAGGTCCAGGCGAGCTTCAGGCGGCTGACATTCGCGGTGTTGATCTGGTCGAGGGTGGAGTATTTCGTGTTGGCGGCGCTACCGTGATAGGTCGGCCAATCCTCGGCGGCGAGGCAGAGGGAGACGAGGGAGAGGAGAAAGATGCGGCCCAGCATTGCAATGACGGCCATTATAGTGCTTCGCGGAGGGAGGCTTCATTGCTGGTGCTGGGTGAAGTACTCGGCCCGGGGTGTCGAATCTGGATTCGCGAACGCCCCGGGCCATTTCGAAGCGGCTGTGGATTAGAGGAAGACGCGGGCAATGTGGCGGTCGAAGAGGTTCTCGGTGACGTTGCGGGCCACGCTCTCCTCGCAGTCACGCACCATCTGGAGATAGCGGTCGCCCAGCTTGGCGGCGACTTTGTAGCCGACATGCAGCAACTGGCGCAAGTTCGCGTTGAAGGCCGGGTTGCTCTGGTCATGTCGGAGTGCGGAGGCGTAATCCAGGGCGCTCCAGGCGTTGACGGACTCTGGCGACGGCAGTTTGGATTCGTCGATATCGATGACGGCGGCGTAGGGGGCGCAGAGTTCGGTACTGTGCGCGTAGGCCTCGGCGTAGACAAGTTTCGCCATGGCCAAGCCCTCGCCTCCGGCCTCAGCGAGTCCGATGAGTTCTTCCAGCCAAGTGGTGCCCGCGGTTTTCAGGTGGACTCCGGCTCCGGTGGACTGCATGGCGCGCCGGATGGCCGGATAGATGGAGAACTTGTCGCTGCCCGAATGGACGCTGAGCTTGAGATTGGCGGGCAGGCCGAACTCCTTCACGGCGTGGGCGATGACGGCGATGTCGTCGAGGAATTCGCGCTCGAACTGGGCCGGGTCGCCGACGTAGTCGACACCTTTGTTGAAGCGGCCGGTGAACTTGGGGGCAATGGTCTGGGCGGGAATCTTCTGATCGGCCAGGGCGGCCAGGATGACGAGGAGTTCGTCCGGCGTCTGCGGCGAGTCGGTTTCGTCACAGGAGACTTCGGTGACGAAGGTTCCGGCACCGCGGGCGGATTCGATGTGGCGATAGATGCGGCCGGCGTCCTCAGTGGCAAAGAGATACTTGCCGGCGGCGGCGCGCACTTTGTCCGTGGTGAGGCCGAAGGCTCCGCCGAAGTCACCGTGGCGGCGGACGAAGTCGTCGACGGCTGAGGGTTCCGCGGGCTTTCCGATGGCGTCGGCGACATCGAGAGTGAAGAAGTCGCTGGCGGTGAGGAAGCCGTCCACGGTGCCGAGATTGATGTGATCTGCATCCACGTGATAGGGACTGGTCCAACCGAGCGCGGCGACGGCAGCATCGGCTTCAGCGCGCACGCTGGGCGGTTTGGAGCCGACGATCAGGTGTTCACGGTTGCTCTTGTTCCAGACGGGAATAATATCGGCGCCGAGCTCAGCCGCTTTGGCGCAGGCGGCCAGTTGAGCCTTGCCCTGCTGGGCGAACCGGTCACCCATCCCAAAGGAGTACTTTGCCAGTGCTACTGCTTTTTCCATAGCTGTGAATTAACATATCAGTAAACACCTCACTATGTCAGACATCACTGGGTTCATGTCTCTGGCGGAAGCTTTCTCCCTGGAAGGCGAAGTCGCGTTAATCACTGGAGGCGCCACGGGTTTGGGAAGGGCGATGGCGCATGCATTGGTGTCGGCGGGGGCCCAGGTGGTCCTCGTGGGACGCCGCAAGGAGAATCTGCAGGCGGCGGCGGAGGAACTGGGACCGAAAGCCGGGTTCGCGGTTCACGATATCGCTGAAACGAGCCGGGCCGGCGAACTGGTGGCCGACGTGAAGGCGCGGTATGGGGATGTATCGATCCTGATCAACAATGCCGGCAATCACTTCAAGAAGTCGATTGAAGAGACCGAGGAAGCGGAGTTCCGGCAGTTGATGGACACGCATGTGACTGGCGCGTATACCTTGACCAGGGCGGTGGCGCCCGGCATGGTGGAGCGCGGCCGTGGCAATATCCTGTTCACGGCCTCGATGACCTCGTTCTTTGGGGTACCGCGGGTCTTTGCCTACACGACGGCCAAATCGGCTTACCTGGGGATGGTGCGGTCTCTGGCCGTGGATCTGTCGCCGAAGGGCATTCGAGTGAACGGCATTGCTCCCGGGTTTATTGAGACGGACATTTCGCGGAAGGCGATGGCCGGCGATCCGGCGCGGAAGCAGAAGGTGCTCGACCGGACGCCGCTGGGTCGATTTGGGCTGCCAGAGGATATTGGGTGGGCGGCGGTCTATTTGTGTTCACCGGCGGCCCGGTTTGTGAATGGTGTCGTTCTACCGGTGGATGGAGGTATGCTGGTCGGTTTCTGATGCTAAACCGACGCAGTTTTCTTCTTTCGTCCGCGGCAGTTCTCCTGAATGGCGAGCCGGTGAAGATCCGGGCCATCACCAAGGCGCCAGGCTTCCACTGGTTTGGTTACTACGACAAGCTCCAGTTCGATCCGACATCGAGGTATGTGCTGGGGATGCAGGTGGACTTCGAACACCGGTCGCCACGGCCTGACGACGTCATTCAGTTGGGCGTGATCGATACGCAGCAGGGAGACCAGTGGAAGACGCTGGGCGAAACGCGGGCGTGGAACTGGCAGCAGGGGTCGATGCTGCAGTGGCTGCCGGGTTCGCGGGACGAGGTGATCTGGAACGACCGGGTGGACGGGCGCTTTGTCTCGAAGATCCATAACGTGAAGACGGGCCGCACGCGGCAACTGGCGGCGCCGGTTTATACGTTGAGTCCGGATGGGAAGACGGCGATCTACCCCGATTTCCGGCGGTTGAACGACTGCAGGCCGGGGTAAGGATACGCAGGGCTGCCGGACCCCAACAAAGACAAGCTGGTGCCGGAGGACGCGGGCATCTGGCGCATGGACGTGGCGTCGGGCCGCAGCGAACTGCTGATTCCGTTCTCGGAGGCGGCGCGCATTCCGTATCCGGGCGGGTATTCCAACGGCGCCAAGCACTGGTTCAATCATCTTCTGTACAACACCGACGGATCACGGTTCATCTTCCTCCACCGCTGGCGTGGGGATAAAGAAGGCAAGGGCTTCTCCACGCGGATGTTCACGGCGAATCGAGAGGGGAAGGACCTGTTCATTCTGGATCCCTACGGCAAGACCTCGCACTTCATCTGGCGCGATCCGGAGCATGTCCTGGCCTGGGCCTGGCATCCGTCGAAAGGCGAGAAGTTCTATCTGTACAAGGACCGGACTGAGCAGGTGGAGTGCATCGGGCCTGACGTCATGACGGTGAACGGCCACTGCACCTATCTGCCGGGCGGACGCTTCATCCTCAACGACACTTACCCGGATAAACAGCGCAACCAGAACGTATTCCTCTACGAGCTGGGGACGGGCAGGAAGGTGCCGTTGGGCAGTTTCCCTTCGCCGAAGGAGTACACGGGCGAATGGCGTTGCGACACGCATCCGCGGTATAGCCCGGATGGCCGCAAGGTGGTGATCGATTCCGCGCACGGCGGAACTGGCCGCCAGATGTACCTAATCGACCTGGCCTGATTCCTTCGGGTCAGGCAGGATCGCGCCGAAGAAGCTGAAGAACTCGTCGCTGCCCCAGAGTCCGATGAGCGCGTGGTATCCTTCGCGCTGCTCCAGCCGGGCCTCGAACTCGTCTCCAAAGGCTTCGGACTTGGAGTAGAAGACGCCATCCTCCTGCCGTTTGAGTTCGACGCCCCACTCCTCTTCAGGGCGGCCGTCCACGGGCCAGACGAGGTAGACACGCTCGTCGCTGAGTTCGAAGCCGGCCAGTTCCTGGCGATTCCAGCGTGAAACAGTGGCAGCGGCATCCGGGAAATCGTCGGAATAGAAGACGACAGGCTTTTCGGGGCGGTTCAGCCAGCCGGCCTCGAACCCGGCGGCCAGGAAGCGGAGCCTGAGTTCTTCCACGGGACGCGTGGGGCTGTCGGCGGCGGGCACTTCCTCGGGGAGAGAGGCGAGCTCGTCTCCCAGTGCGACCTCGTCGGCGCTGGGCGAGAACTGGATGGCTTCGATGGGCTGATGGAACTCGCGATCCTCCCAGCCTGATTCGTCGCCGGCCCATTCAATCGACGTCTCCTGGGGGACGTTATCGTAGTTGCCCAGCAGGGCCACAAAGCCCCATTCGCCTTCGTGCCGGACCACGCGGCCGAAGTAGAGGCGCGGGCTGAGGGCGGGGTCGGAATAGACAGTCGGATTGCGCTTGTACTGAATGGTGAGGGCTGAGCCGATAACGGGCAGTTCCATTGAAAAAACTCCACGAGAACAATCAGGGCTCTTCCATTCTAGAGATTCCAGGAGCCGCTCAGGGCTGGA
>JASGIE010000175.1:0-23468 GCA_049841055.1 Paludibaculum sp.
AGAAAGGGCGAGGCCGAAGAAGAGCGCGGAATTGTCTACGTGCGCAAGTTCGAAGATCTGCATGTCGGGCGGAGCGATGCGTTTGAGAAGGGGCACTGTCCAGTAGGAAGTGAGGACCCCGACCGCGCCAGCCAGGAGGGAAACGAGAATGCTCTCGGAGAGTTGGAGGCGGATGAGGGCACCGCGGCCAGCGCCGAGGGCCGCGCGCAGGGCGAGTTCACGGCTGCGCTGAGTGCCACGGGCGAGTTGGAGGCTGGCAACGTTGGCGCAGGCGATGAGGAGAACGAATCCGACCGCTCCGAACATGGCCCCGGCCGAGGCGCGGGCCGCCTTCGGGATCACACGGTCAGTGAGCGGGCGCACGGAGCCGAGCCAGTTTTCCCCATTCCTGGGATCCTCTTTCGCAATGCGGCCGGAGATGGCGCGGACCTGCTCTTCGGCCTGGGCGACGGAGACTCCGGGACGAAGCCTGGCGGTGGCGGTCAATCCGCGCCAGCCGCGTGTGTGCTGGGCGGGTTCGAGTGAAAGCGGCAGCCAGAGATCAGACTGGCGGTAGAGGTAATGGAAACCGGCCGGCATGACGCCGATGATGGTGTAGTTGCGGCTATTCAGGCGGAGTTCACGGCCTAGCACGTCTTGGGCACCTCGAAACAGGCCTTGCCAGAGTGCATGGGAGATGACGGCGACACGGGCCTCGGTTTCCGGCCCTTCCGCGGCGGTGAAGGTACGGCCCATGGCGGGTGCGACACCGAGGGTCGGAAAGAATTCAGGGGTGACCTGCATGGCAGGCAGGTGCTGAGGTTCGCCTTCGCCGCTGTAAGCTACCGGCCGCGACGTGGAGGCAGCTATGGAGGCGATGCCCGCGGCGGCACGCCAATCGGCGATGTCCTGCAGACTGACGGCGGCCTGGCGAAAGCCCCGGACGGCATTGGTCTGCGGGACCGAGACGAGTTCGCCGGCATTGGGATAAGGCAAGGGGACGGAGATCATCAGGCCGACGACTGAGAAGATGGCCACGTTGGCTCCGACGCCCAGGGAGAGGGCGAGGACAGCGACGAAGGCCCAGATGCGATTGCGGGCTAGCATCCGGGCGGAGAGGCGAAAGTCCTGCAGGAGTGCCATGTCACCAGATACGAAGGTCTTTTGCGCGAGGTTCCATGAGGCGGGATTGTGCCGTCAGCGAGGCCTCTGGCCGGCCGGCGACGGATTTCGCGTTTCCGATTCAAATTCAGGCTTAGGCGGACGAAGGGCGGGTTATACTTGACACCTCGCCAGTGGAATCGCGGGGCTGCCGGCCGCAGTTTGGGGCAGGTTGTGCATTCCCGCTGGCGCAGAGGGAGATCACGGATGAAGAGCGCATTTCAGTTCGATCCCACCGCTACCGAATACACGGCAAGCAACGCCGCGTTCCTGTGCGACGCGGCCGCGCAGGCCTATGAAGGGGAGGAGTCCTGCCGGCAGTGGGCCGCGGAGAACGGCTTCGCTGAGGGTTTTCACTCGATCGATACGAGTCTGCTGGACCGCCTCACCGGAACGCAAGGTTATGTGGCGCAAAGTGCCTCGGCGATCCTGGTGGCTTTCCGCGGGACGGAACCGTCGAAGATCGCCGATGTGGGTAGCGACGCCAGAGCGATCCCCATTGCGTGGGAAGGGCTGGCGCGAGTCCACGGCGGCTTTTTCCGCGCCTTCTTCGCGGCGTGGAAAAAGGACTTCGGCGGCTGTTGCCTCTTTCCTGATTTTCTGCAGGACCGGGGCAACCGCAAGATCTGGATCACCGGGCACAGTCTGGGCGGGGCACTGGCCCAGATCTGCGCAACCCAGACGGAGTTGCGGGATGGAATTCCGGTGCACGCGGTGTATACCTACGGGCAGCCACGGGTGGGGGATGAACAGTTCGCCAGGGTCATGAACGAGAAGATGGGGCACAAGGTGTTCCGCCTGGTGAATGACCGCGATATTGTGCCGAGAGTGCCGTTGTACTCGATGGGGTACCGCCACTTCGGTCAGCAGTTTTATTTCGACAGGAACCGCAGCATGACTAATAGCGCCTCGTCGGTAGAGACGCTATTGGAAGCCTTGAACTCGTTTCGCCAGACGATCCGGATGGATCAGTTGCAGGGCGTGCTGCTGGATGCGGTCGGCGGCCTGCTTGGTCCCTCTCACGGCGGCTTGGACGATGGAAGCCTCTTACAGAAGCTGGAACAAGCGGTGGACCTGAAGAAACTGGCCGCGGAGCACACCGAGCAGATCACCGATCACCTGATGCCCTCGGGCTACAAGTTGTTGTTTCCGGTGAGATAGGCCGCGGAGGGATTCAATCTCGCGACTGTTCCCTGCCCCGGTCGTTGGCTTTCCGGAGGTCTATTTTGCGTTCGGCGGTTTGGCGGCTTCCGCAGGCGGAGAGTCCTTGCGTTTGGTCAGGGACTCTGTGACGCGTTTGGTGAAGTCGCCGGCGTCATTGTGCTCGAATCCGCTGTAGTTCGATTGGACCTGCATCTCGCAGCCGGAGTCCTGTGGGTTTAGCGCGACGGTATTGGGGCGCTGGCGGAGGGCTCCGGAGACGGTTACGTGAGCTGAGTGCTTCACGCTGTAGGTGGCGATCCTGCGTGTCTCGTCCACTACTTTGACGGAGTAGTTTTCCGCATTACCGAGTGTCTCCTTGACCGCGGTCCAGAGATCTCCGCAGGCATTGGGGTAGGTAACTTTGTGCGTCTTGCTGTGGAGCGGCAAGGCGAAGGCGCTGAGAAGCAGGGCTGCTACTGCGAACTTCTGCATTAGCGTTTGTCCTAATCCGACCGTTTTCTCCTGTGTTGCGTGGTACAGGGGAGTATACGTCCGTGGGTCTGCTGGAGCAATGGGGCGGTGGGCTTTTGGCTGGGGCTGAGAGCTGTCAGCGGTCAGGCGTCAGCCTTCAGCTTCCAAGGTGTGCCGGGCCTTTTCTTCGGGAAGGGGGAGGTTTTGTCCGGATTGCTGCTTGGCGGGGTCTGGGGACCCCGCGCGGACCTGGGGGTCCGCCGTCCCGTTGTGGGGGACTTCTGCGCGAACTGGAGACGCTACAGGATTCCGGGCTGTTTGGTGCGGCTGATCGCTGAGCTTTCCTGGTGCTTCGGTGGGCGGGGTCTGGGGACCCCGCGCGGACCTGGGGGTCCGCCGTCCCGTTGTGGGGGACTTCTGCGCGAACTGGAGACGCTACAGGATTCCGGGCTGTTCGGTGCGGCTGGTCGCTGAGCGCTTTCCTGGTGCTTCCGTGGGCGGGGTCTGGGGACCCCGCGCAGACCTGGGGGTCCGCCTTACCTTCGGTGAGTTCACGGTTTGATGGTTGAGCGTGCGGTTGGATGACGGAGGATTGCGGCGGAGGATTGCGGCGGAGGATTGCGGCGGAGGACCGATCGTGGAGGATTCGACAGGCTGTTCTCCTGGATGCTAGACTTTGGCGATCATGATCCAGCTTGAGGCGCTTACCCGGCGCTTCGACGGGCAACGGGCCGTGGATGGGGTTTCGCTGGAGGTAGCCGAGGGGGAATTGCTGGTGCTACTCGGCGGATCCGGTTCCGGCAAAACCACCACGCTGCGGATGATCAACCGGCTCATTGAGCCGACCAGCGGCCGGGTGCTGCTGGCCGGCGAGGACGTGGCTGGAATGAGGCCCTTCGAGTTGAGGCGGCGAATCGGGTATGTCTTCCAACGAATCGGTCTGTTCCCGCACATGTCCGTGGCGGAGAATATTGCCATAACGCCCGTGCTGCTGGGCTGGGATCGCGAGCGGATCCGGAAACGCGTGGATACTCTCCTTGAACTGGTGGAACTGGATCCAGCCAAATTCCGGGCACGACGGCCGGAGGCGCTGTCCGGCGGGCAGGCGCAACGGGTCGCCGTCGCGCGCGCGCTGGCGGCCGAGCCTCGGGTGATGCTGCTGGACGAACCGTTCGGGGCGCTGGATCCGTTGACCCGCGGCAGGCTGCAGCAGTCCTTCCTGAGGATCCGGCAGGCACTCGGGCTCACGGCTGTTTTTGTTACCCATGACGTCATGGAAGCGATCCTGCTGGGGGACCGGATTGCCGTCATGGAATCCGGGCGATTGAAGCAGGTTGGCACAACCCGGGCACTTCTGGACACGCCAGCCGACGAATCCATCCGGGCGCTGATCGAGTCGCCCTGGCGCCAGGCGGAAATCGCCACGGAACGAGTGGGTGCTACTCCCAGGAAACCGGAAGCTTGAACGAACAACTCCAACATCTGCCGGTATACCTCTCGGCCCACCTGGGTTTGACACTGGCTGCGATCCTGGTGGGGGTCGTGGTGAGTGTGCCGCTCGGCGTGCTGGTGGCGGGGTCGCGGCGACTGGAGCCCTTTGTCCTGGGGACGGCCAGCGTGATCCAGACCATACCGAGCCTGGCGTTGCTCGCCTTTATGGTGCCGGCACTGGCCGCCGTGGGGCTGCAGAGCATCGGTTACCTGCCGGCTCTGATCGGGCTGTGCCTGTATAGCGTGCTGCCGATTCTGCGCAATACGCTGGTGGGCCTGGCCAGTATCGAACCTGCGATTCTCGAGGCCGCAAAGAGTGTTGGCATGACTCCGGGCGAGCAATTGGTCCGGGTGGAGTTACCACTGGCGCTGCCCATGATTATCGCGGGCATCCGGACAGCGACTGTCTGGACCGTCGGAACGGCGACCTTGTCCACGCCTGTGGGTGCGCCCAGTCTCGGCAATTACATATTCAGCGGCCTGCAGACGCGCAACTACGCGGCCGTGCTGGTGGGTTGCATTGCGGCGGCGCTGCTGGCGCTGGCTCTGGATGGGCTGATCCGCATGGCGGAGCTGGGGTTGCGGCTGCGGCGGCGGGCACTGTGGATTGGCGCGCTGTGTGTCTTCGCAGCGCTGGCAGCATGGCCGATCGCCCGCCTGGGTGGCGGTTGGGCAGGCGGCGGGGTGAAACCGGTTCGAGTGGGAGCCAAGAATTTTACGGAGCAGTACATCCTTTCTCGGATTTTGTCTGGCCGCATCCACGAGGCGACGGGACGCTCCACTGAACTGATTGAGTCGCTGGGATCCACCGTCGTGTTCGATGCATTGCGAGCCGGCCAGATTGACGTCTATGTGGACTACACCGGCACGCTGTGGGCGAACATCCTGAAGCGAACGGACCGTCCGGCGAAACGGGAAGATGTATTGGCGGGGACCCGGAACGATCTGCGGGAACACTTCGGCGTAGAGCTGCTGGCGCCGCTTGGGTTTGAGAATGCGTATGCACTGGCGATGAACGAGAAGGCTGCGGAGGAGATGAAGGTCCGAAGGATCAGCGAACTGGCTCCGCATGCGCCGAGACTGCGCCTGGGCAGCGACTATGAGTTTCTTTCGAGGCCGGAATGGGCGGCTCTGCGGCAGACCTACGGGCTGACGTTTCAAGAACAGCGGTCGATGGATCCGGCCCTGATGTATGAGGCGATGCGCAGCGGCGGAGTCGACCTGATCAGTGCATTCACCACGGACGGACGGATCGGGTCGTACCATCTTCGTGTGCTGGAAGACGACCGCGGGGCCATCCCTCCCTACGATGCGGTGATCCTGGTGAATGGCCGGTTCGCATCGGAGCAGCCCGGCGTGGTGAGTGCTCTACGTTCACTGTCGCAGAGCATAAATGCGGCTCGGATGCGGGCACTGAATGCAGAGGTGGATCAGAGCGGACGTTCGCCTGCCGCGGTGGCCGAGGAGTTCCTCCAATCGGTGCGCCACCGCTGACCGCCAGGACCTGCAAACAGGGCCCCTCTGCGAGCGGGCCGCGAATCGCGTTATCATCGGCGCATGGACCGGGCTGTTCTGGGGCAGTACAGCGCGATCGTCATCGGGACTGGGCAGGCGGGGCCGTCTCTCGCCGCGAAGTTAGCGGGTGCGGGGCAAAAGGTCGCCATCATCGAGCGTGCCAAGTTCGGTGGTACCTGTGTCAACACAGGCTGTATTCCCACAAAAACACTGGTTGCCAGTGCCCGTGCGGCGTACGTGGCGCGCCGCGCGGCGGATTTTGGAGTGATGATCGACGGCCCGATTTCCGTCGACATGAAGCGAGTGAAGGCGCGCAAGGATCAGATCTCAGGCGCATCGCGCACAGGAGTCGAGGACTGGCTAAAACACACGCAGAACTGCACGGTGTACGAGGGGCACGCGCGATTCCTGTCCGATCGTGAACTGCAGGTCGGCGATGCCGTTCTCACCGCCGAGAAGATCTTCATCAATACCGGTGGACGAGCCACTGTCCCCGCCATCGCAGGGCTCGACCAGGTCCCATACCTCACGAACTCCTCGATGATGGATATCGATTTCCTGCCGCGGCATCTGGTGATCATCGGCGGGAGCTACATCGGGCTTGAGTTCGCGCAGATGTATCGCCGGTTCGGGAGCCAGGTGACGGTGGTGGAGCGCGGTGCGCGGTTGATTCCCCGGGAAGATCCGGCGGTTTGCGACGCGATCAAAGCGATTCTGGAGAACGAGCAAATCGAGATCCGGTTGAACGCGGATTGCATTGCGGTGGCGAAGACGCCGGAGGGTGTAGAGGTCAGGACCAACTGCGAGTCCGGAGAGAACACGGTGCAGGGCTCCCATCTCCTGCTCGCGGTGGGACGGCAGCCAAACACCGACAACCTGGGGCTGGAGAACACGAACATTGAGCGTGATCAACGCGGCTACATCCGGGTCGACGACAGGTTGCAGACGACGGTGCCGGGCATCTGGGCGCTGGGGGACTGCAACGGACGAGGCGCCTTCACGCACACTTCCTACAACGACTTCGAAATCGTGGCGGCGAATCTGCTGGACAACGATTCGCGGAAGGTGTCAGACCGGATCACGGCGTATGCGCTGTACATCGATCCGCCGCTGGGGCGCGCGGGCCTCACCGAGACCGAGATCCTGCGCTCGGGCCGGCCCGTCCTGGTGGGCGAACGGCCGATGACACGCGTGCGACGCGCCAACGAAAAGGGCGAAACACAAGGATTCATGAGAATCGCAGTCGATGCCGAAACGAAGCAGATCCTCGGCGCGGCGATTCTCGGTGTGGAAGGCGACGAAGCGATTCACTGCATCCTGGATGTGATGTACGCCAAGGCACCGTATACGGTGCTGCAGCGGGCCATGCACATCCACCCCACTGTTTCCGAACTGATCCCAACGGTATTGGGTGAACTGAGACCACTCGAGAAAAAGACCTAACAATGGCAAC
The DNA here is from genome assembly GCA_049841055.1 of Paludibaculum sp. Taxonomy (GTDB): domain Bacteria; phylum Acidobacteriota; class Terriglobia; order Bryobacterales; family Bryobacteraceae; genus Paludibaculum. Next base: position 7,214 of record JASGIE010000175.1, read on the forward strand.
CCGAGAAGCTGTTGCCCACGACCCCACAACACTAATTGGCCGGCTTCATCAGGCGCGAGAGGAGACCGATGCGCTCCTGCAGGTTGTGCGCCCGGAATCCACGTATGACCGGCCTATCCCCGAGCGCCATCGGATTGTTTTCTACCATGGCCATCTCGAGGCATTCGACTGGAACCTGCTGAGCGGCCCATGTGGACTGGCCAGTTCCGAGCCGGAACTCGACCGGCTGTTCGCGTTCGGCATTGACCCGGTTGACGGCAAGCTGCCATCGGACCAGCCCAAAGACTGGCCGAGACCCGAGCAAGTGGCCGGGTACAGGACGCGGGTGCGCGCGGCACTGGACGCCGTGATCCATCGGGCGCCGGATCCAAACCTTCTGCTCAACGTAGCGATCGAGCATCGTCTGATGCATGCCGAGACGCTGGCCTATATGTTTCACCAGTTGCCGTTCGAGAAGAAGGCGAGAAGGGCAGTGCTCCGCGTGCCGGAAGGCGGGGCTTGGACGCCGGAATCTGTGCTGATCCGCGCGGGTCAGGCCACGCTCGGGCTAAGCCGGGGCTCCGGCTCCTTCGGCTGGTGCAATGAGTTTGATGAACAGACTGTCGACGTGCCCGAGTTCCGTATCGACAAGTACAAGGTGAGCAACGGGCAGTTTCTGCGATTTCTGAATGACGGAGGCTACGGAAACCGCGCGCTCTGGACGGAAGCGGACTGGGCCTGGAGAGCGGCCCACGACATCGAGCATCCCGCCTTCTGGCGGAACCGGGACGGACGCTGGTTGTACCAGTCGATGTTCGATGAGTTGCCGCTACCCCTAGACTGGCCTGTCTACGCCAGTCATGCCGAGGCGAGCGCCTACGCCCGCTGGGCCGGCAAACGGCTACCAACGGAGGCGGAATGGCAACGGGCTGCCGGACGCCAGGCTGTACAGAGCAGCGATCCTCCACCGGATGTCTGGGATCCACTGCCTGTGCAATTGTGCGGATGGGGTGCGTCGGAGGTAAAAGGTCTGTTTGCGAACGGCTGGGAATGGACGTCCACACCCTTCGCGGCGTTGCCCGGTTTTCGCGCCTATCCGTTCTATCCCGGCTACTCAGCGGACTTTTTCGATGGAAAGCACTATGTCTTGAAAGGAGGCAGCCCGAGGACCGCTGCCTGCATGCTTCGCGGAAGTTTCCGCAATTGGTTTCAACCGCATTATCAATACGTCTACGCAGGATTCCGCTGCGTGAGCGAGGAGGACTGATTCGCCATGGCCGCAACAGCTACCGCCATCGCTCCCCTGGAGCAATTCGCTTCCGACGTCCGTACAGGACTAGCAAAGCAAAGGAAGGAGCTGCCGTCCAAGTACTTTTACGACGCGCTGGGATCGGCATTGTTTGAAGCGATCTGCCTGCTGCCCGAGTATGGGCTGACGCGCGCCGACGAACGGGTTCTCACGCACAATATCAGAGGCATCGTGGGACACGTTCCGCATCCGGTGCTGGTGTCGGAACTCGGCAGCGGCAGCGGCCGGAAGACACGCCAGATTCTGGGCGCGTTGTGCAAGAGAGGACCGGTTTCGTATTACCCCATCGAGATCTCGCCAAAGGCCCTGGCCTCGTGTGCGGCCGAACTGGATGACATCGACTGCCTCAGCATCGTCGGCATTGAGCGGGAATACCTGGATGGATTGAGAGCGGTTGCTTCCGAACGGCCGGCGGGCGCGCACATGCTGGTTCTGTTCCTGGGCAGCACGATTGGCAATTTCGATACCGGCGCCGACGCTAAGTTCCTGCGAGAAGTGCGCGCCATTCTGAATCCTGGCGATTCTCTGCTGCTTGGCACGGATCTCGTCAAGGGCCGCCACCTCATGCTGGATGCCTACAACGATCCACTCGGCGTCACCGCGGCCTTCAATCTCAATCTGCTCTCCCGGATCAACCGCGAACTGGAAGGTGATTTCGACCTGCGCCAGTTCGAGCACCTGGCCCGCTTCAATGAAGCAACATCGAGTATCGAGATGCATCTTCTCTCGAAGCGCCGCCAGCAGGTGCGCGTGCGTCAGAGCGGGATTGCAACGACGTTTGAGGAGGGCGAAACCATCTGGACGGAGACCTGCCACAAGTACACCCGGCCGGAGATTGCCCGCCTGGCGTCGGCTTCCCGGTTCCGGATCGTCGATCAGTGGGTGGACGACACCTGGCCGTTCGCGGAGAGTCTTTTCGTCGCAGAGTGAGGGCCGGAAGGTGATCTGGCCGCGGGCGCCCCGGCCGAGCCTCAGGGTTTTGTGGGTTGTCCGGAGGAAGCGGCGGGAAAAGGGAGGCCGCGACGTTTTGTGCGGATGCGATAGATGCGGTCCATCTCCGTGACGTAGAGCCACTGAAGTCCGGGGCCACCGAAGAAGACGTTGGTGAGATCCCCGGCGCCGGGAGGCGAAACGATGGCACGGATGCGGCCTTGTGGATCGCAGACCTGGACGCCCAGCTTCGTGGCAACGTACAGGAAGCCTTCCGAGTCGAATACCATGCCGCCGGAATCGACGTCGGTGGGTCCGCCACCGCTGTCGAGACGACAGAACTGTTTTCCATTCAGCAGTGAACCATCCCGCGCGATCTGGAAGGACCAGACCCAGGGGGTACGGGAGTCGGCGACGGCGAGCAGCGGTTGAGAATTAGAGGCGCGAACCCCGCGCGGCCATTCCATGCCCTCATGAACGACCCGCCTGGTCCCATCCGGCTTGACGAGCCAAACCACATGGATGGGCGGTTGACTGAGGTAGATCTCGTTACGGGCGGTCACAGTGAGGTGGTGAGATTGGACACCCTCAGAAACCACCGACTCTGTTCCATCCGAGGAATACGCGACAAGGCGCTTGCGATCATGCTGCCCGGCGTAAAGGCGCCCATCGGGGCCGAAAGCGATGCCATGGCAACCATGACTGTCTTCTTTCCAGGTGCCGATTCTGCCGTCAAGGCCGATTCTCATGATCCGGTTGCGATGAGAGTCCGTAAAAAAGACGACGCCGGAGTTATCGACCGCGGAGTCGGCAGTGAGTTGGTAGTCCGCTCCCAGCAGGTCCCAATGGTCGCCGGGAGAGAGAGATCATCTCAATCCCACGGCCGGCGGCGGTCCGTGAGGGGAAGGCGGCCTGAGGACGCAGAGGACCAATGCCGATGAGCGCCAGCAGCGGGAAGAGGACGGCGCGGTGCATGGTCACAGTATTCCACGCTCCTGTCCATTTCGTTCCGCAAAACCGCGGGCGAGGATGAGCCGGTCCACTCCTATTCATTCCTCAAAGCGATGACGGGATCCACCCGGGAAGCCCGGCGAGCCGGAAGAAAGCTGGCCAAGGCGGCGACGGACAGCAGGGTGAAGGAGACCAGGGTCAGCGCCTGAAGGTAACCGGGTTCGAATCCATAGAGCAGACTCTTCATTGAGCGTCCCGCGATGGCCGCGAGGAGCAGTCCGGCCGCCAGCCCGGATATGGCCAGAATCAATCCACGCTTCCCGAATGCGAGCAGGATCTCCCTGGAAGTCGCACCCAAAGCCATGCGCACGCCGATTTCGTTGGTGCGCTGTGTGACGGCGTAGGAGAGCACGCCATAGAGTCCGATGGATGCAAGCAGTAGAGCAAGTAATGCGAATGCACCCAGGAGGGCTGTACTCTGCGTCGATGTGGACAGTTGACGGTCCACAATCTCGCTCATGGTCTGCACGCGCCAGACAGGTTGGTTTTTGTCTACCGACCAGATGGCCTGGCGCACAGCGGAAATGAGGGAGGAGGGTTCGATCGCGGTGCGGATGACGACGCCTGACGGCTGATCTCCGGTCTGATCGGCCTGTTCATGCAACCGGTAGATGGTGGGCCGCGATTCCTCGGTCACGCCACGTTCGCGGATCTCGCGCACTACCCCGGTGATGGTGTACCAGTATCCTTTGTCACCCAGGTTGCCGAACTTGAGGCGGGCACCGAGGGGGGAACGCCCCTGGAAGTGGCGATCGGCAAAGGATTCGCTAACGACGGCCAACGGAGCATCAGAATGCCTGTCGGAAGGCTCGAAGAAGCGGCCTTCGCGAAGACGGGCGCCGATCGTGGTGAAGTAATCACGCGTCACCACGCGAGTGAGTGCAACTTGCGCGGGAATGCTGTCCTTCGACTGTCCCGGCAGCAGATAGAACGTGGCCTGATCGGTGACAGTGAGCGGAATCCGGGAGATGGCGCCGGCGTTGACGACGCCGGGCACGGCACGAATTTTCTCCAGAATGGCGTTCACAAAGGTGACTCGCTTGTCGAATTCCGAGTAGCGGAACAGTGGGATCTCCAGGGTGAGGAGTTTCTCACTGCGCAGTCCGAGATCGGCCGCCCGCAGATGCCGAAACGCCTGCAGGAGGAACCCGCTGCCCGTGAGCAGCGCGACGGCGAGAGCAGTCTCGGTGATGATGAGCGAGTGTTGGAACCGATGGCTGGCGACGCCGGTTGTGCCGCGTCCGGCTTCCCGTAAGCCGGAGTGCGGGACCCGCCGCGCTCCGCGCAACGCCGGCGCGAGTCCAAACATCAGGGCGGTCGCAATGGCGACGGCCGCGGAGAAGCCCAGCACCCGCCAGTCCAGCGTGAGCTGAACGGCGCCCATTGTTTCGGGCACCATCGTCTCCAGGAATCGCATCACGGGAACCGCGACCGCCAGTCCCGCGACGGCTCCGAACACCGCCAGCAGCAGGCTCTCCGTGAGAAACTGGGCGACCAGCCGCCCGCGTCCCGCCCCGAGCGCGCACCGTACCGCCACTTCGCGGCCCCGGGCGACACCGCGCGCCAGCAGCAGGTTTGCCAGATTGACACACGCGATCAACAGCAAGGCGCCGGACGCGCCCAGCAGCAGCATGAGCGCGGTGCCGGTTTTGCCGGCCAGTTCCTCACGCAGCGGGGTCACGATCACCGAGTGCGGTCCGCGGAAGTCCTTCGCGGTGACCTGCCGGCTGAGAGCGGCCATCGACTCGCGAGCGCCGGCCAGAGTGACACCGGGCTTGAGGCGCGCCACGACGTGGGCATCGTGCCACGTGAAGTTTCTGCGCATCCTGGGCGGGAACGAGGCCGGCATCCAGATGTCGATGTCGCGGGCCGGCATGAAGAAGAAGCCGGGCGGCATCACTCCGATGATCTCGCAAGGTTCGTCGTTCACAGTGATTTTGCGCCCCGAAGACGGAGGGGGAGCCGCCAAATCGGCGCAGCCAGAGTCCATGACTGAGCAGCGCCACGCGCACGCCCTTCTCGTCCTCCTCCTCGGTGAAAACCCGTCCGATCATCGGACTGACGCCCAATACGCTCCAGAGATTCGCTGTCGCTTTACGGGCCGGGAGTTGTTCGGGCTCTGAATCGCCGGAGAGGGTCGCCTTGGTGGGCTGGGTCGCTGCAATATCGCTGAAGACGGTATTGAGGCGCCGCCATTCGAGCCATTCCGCCGGTGTGGGATAAGACTTCGAGGTCTCCCCATTTCGCTCCAGGTTGTCCCACACCATGACGAGTTGGTCCGCCGCTTTGAACGGCAGGGGTCGAACAAGAATCGCGTCGAAGGCACTGAACATGGCGGTAATGCCGCCGATGCCCAGCGCGAGTGTGGCAATAGCCAGTGCTGCGAACATCGGATTGCGCCGGAACTGCCGAAGTCCGTAGCCGGCATCCCGGGTAACTTGCTCCAGGCGCGCCCAGCCCCAGGATGCACGCGCGTCCTCCGAAAGGACCGCAATGTTGCCCAGGTCGCGGCGAGCCGCCCAGCGGGCTTCGTCCGCGGAGAGCCCTTCCTCGCGACGCTCACCGGCCTCTGCCTCAAGATGGAACTCGAGCTCAGCCTGGAGTTCATCCTCCTGACGAGCCCTATTCATCAGGCCGCGCAGGCGCCGAATCCACAGTTTCATCTCGTCTCCCTCACCAGAGCCTGAGACGGAGTGTACTCGCCCTGAAGCCCTCCGGGGCTCGAAGAGCAGCAGATCCCTTCTTCAAACGGTGATGCATCAGGGCACATTGTGTAGACAGTCTACGATGTTTTCTGTAGAATGTCTACGCTTGATTGGGTGAGCAGGAGAAGCACGCGGTATTGGATTCCCAGCCCTTGTTCTGGAGTAGGCTGGGAGGCAGGATCAGTTTTCCCCGCGCCGCGGATGCAGGCGCAGTTCATCCTTGAGCTACGTGATTTCAACCAGAACAAACGTCTTTCCACAAGTGACTTCCAAGAAGACCATCGCCCTAACGGCGTTGACCATGCTCTTCTTCGCGGCCAATTCACTGCTGGCGCGCTTCGCCTTGCGTTCCGGGGAGATCGATGCCGGGAGCTTCACCGCGATTCGAATTGGCGCCGGAGCAGCGGCACTGGCACTCATTGTGAGATTGCGCCGGGGAGGATCCGGAATGGATGGCCGGCATGGCTCTGTTCCGGCAGGAGCAGCTCTATTCGGCTACGCGATTGCGTTCTCCTATGCTTACCTCCTGTTGAATGCCAGCACGGGCGCACTGGTGCTGTTTGCGGCCGTCCAACTCACGATGCTGGGCAGCGGCATTGCGCGCGGCGAACACCCGAACACAGAGGAGTGGAGCGGACTCGCGCTGGCATTCGGAGGTCTGGTTTACCTGGTGTTTCCCGGCCTGTCTGCCCCGGCACCGGCCGGAGTGTTGCTAATGGCGTTCTCCGGAATCGCCTGGGGCTTTTATTCCATCGCGGCCAAGGGGGTCCAGTCACCGGTTGCGGCGACCGCCGGGAACTTCGCGCGAGCAGTTCCGATGGCCGCCGGGACCCTGGCGGCCCTGTGGGTATTCGGACGGCCCCATGTCACCTGGACCGGCGCGGGCGTGGCAGCCCTCTCGGGAGCGATCACATCAGGGCTCGGCTACGCACTGTGGTATACCGCGTTGAAGGATTTACGAACAAGTGTCGCGGCGATTGTGCAACTGACGGTCCCACTCCTGACAGCGGCGTTTGGTGTCGTGTTGCTCGGGGAACAACTCACGCTGCGCCTGGTGGTGGCTTCCGCGGCCATTCTCGGCGGAGTGGCGCTGGCCCTCATGGGGAAGTTCCGCGCGCAGAGTACGGCCAACTGAATGATGAACGGGCTCGGTTTGAACTACCGGCCCGCAGGCTTTCCGCAAGCAGCGCTTCATTTACTTTGTCCGCAGGTTCTCCTTTTGACCAGACAGGAGGCTACCGGCACCAGGCAGATGACTGCTGCAGCCAGCCAGAACGCAGCCGCCGGTACGGTTACGTAGGCGCGATAGTAGGCAAATGCGATCATGGCGCAGGCCGTGATCAGAGCTGTGATGATCGTCGAACTGGTTTGTTTGGGCATATTGCTCCCTGGACAGGTTGAATCGCCGAAAGAACTGTTTCAGCGTCACGGTTCAGTCGCGTGAAGGCGGCGGATCTTACAAGTCTTCGGTCATCGATTTGAGCTTGCGGTTGAGGTTTTCGACTTGGGTGCGCCGGGCCCGCTCCAACAGAATCCCAGTCAACATCATGGCCAACAATGCAGCCACGCCGGCCGCCGTCTGCAGATCATGCAGCATCTGGCTGCCCCCTGCAGCTAGGGGCGAACGGCTGACTCCGGCCATGCTCGCCACCAGATAGCTGATTACGGCGCCCAGCGGAGCGCCCGCATAGAGGCACCGGGCGAGAAACAGATCACGTTTCGCCTGCGCGATCATCCGTCTCAGGCTGCTGACCATGTCCAAGGTCAAGAGATTGCTGGACTCGCGCCGCATACGGCGGTTGTGGGCGACGCCGAGCACGAGCCCAAACGTCCATAGGACGCTCAGGATTCCGCGAGACGCTAGGCGGCCGGTACTCTCTTCAAAGACCAATAGGACGCCGAAGCCGCAGAGCAATGTGATCAGCGTCCGATTGAGCCGATGATGCAGGTGTTTGAGCCGCTCCAGGTCCGCCAGCAGTTGGGCAGTATCTGTTGCCGGAGAGGCTTGCCAAAGAGCGATGAGTGGATCCCGCGGGGATGGAGAATTCATGGCGGATCTCCCAGGCCGAGTTTGATGGCGGCTTTCGCGCGATGAAGTCTTACCGAGACGTTGCCTTCGCTGATGCCGAGAGCGAGACCGATTTCCGGTACAGTCATTTCCTCCAAATAGAGAGTTGCTACTGACTTGAGACTCTCGGGCAGATCTCGCACCGCCTCAAGCAGCCGGTTCGCGCGATCGGCCTGGGTGATCGATTCGTGGATCGACAAAGCGGGATCGGGGAAGGAATCGGAAAGCGCCTGGACCGGCCGGGCAACGGCGCGGCGTACATGGGTAACACACACGTTCTGAGCGATTCTGGCGATGAATCCTTTGATGGTGGCCCGGTTCTTCAGCAACGGCAGGGCCCTCCAGACCGCGAGCCAGATGTCCTGCGTAAGATCCTCAATCCTGGCGGGGTCGCGCTCATAGACGGAGGCAATCCGCCGCACCATGGCGGCGTGTCCATCGAGGATCTCCTGAAACTCGGCCATACCACCCAAACCAAACGTGTGCCGGACGGCTTCTGAATCATAGTCGCCGAAGGGGCGGGGATCTTACAAACTGGGGATTCCGAATTTGCCGCACTCTCGAGTTGATAGATTGGGACGGTGTTTCCACGAGTGCTGCTGCTGGCGATGGCATTCCTACCCGCCGTGTACCCCGCCGGGAGGCCGCGGGTTTTGGTCCTCACCGATATCTCGAGCCTGACGGCAGGCATTCGGGAACCGGATGACGGACAGTCCCTGATTCGGTTTCTCCTTTTCTCCAACGAGTTCGATGTTGAAGGATTCGTCGCATCGTCCAACCTGGGACACGGTCAGGTGGTGCGCCCTGAACTGATCCAGCAAGCGATCAACGCTTATGCGGCGGTCTGGCCAAACCTGCGGCGCCATGCCGCGAACTACCCGGATCCGGCGCTGCTGCGCGAGCGCGTCAAGGCGGGCCAACCCGTCGCCGGCCCGAAGGTTCCCGTCGAAGAGAGCGTCGGAGAAGGCAAGGACACAGAAGGATCGAAGTGGATTGTCCAGACGGCCCTGGCTCCGGACAAGCGTCCTCTCTGGATCCTGATCTGGGGCGGTTCGGCCGACCTGGCGCAAGCGTTGTGGAGGATGCGGGATCATGCGGAAGCTCGCGGAAAACTGCGCGTGCATGCCGTGCATGACCAGGACTCCACAGGCCCGTGGATCCGCAAAACATTCCCGGATCTGTTCTATATTCTGCGCGGCGACAGCGTGCGGGGCACCTATCGAGGAGGCGACACGAGTTTGGTCTCCCCTGACTGGGTGGAGACGAATGTCCGGGTGAACCACGGCCCGCTGGGCGCCCTCTATCCGAACTACAAAGGCGGCGACGCGTGGTCGGGCAAACTGGGCCCGGTGCGCGGGGTGAAAGAAGGGGACACACCGACGTTTCTATCCTTGATCGCCAACGGTTTGAACGACTGGGAACGGCTGGACCTTGGCGGTTGGGGCGGCCGCGTGGTGGATGCTCGAGATGCCGTGGAGATCGATGCGGCCGCGGCCGATCCGAACCCGTCGATGATCTCGGTGTACCGGTGGAGAGCGGCCTGGCAGGCGGAGTTTCTGGCTCGTCTGGATTGGTGCGTCCGGGAGCCAGCCAAGGTAAACCATCCACCCGTCGTGAATCTCAAAGTAAGAGGAAATCGTCTGGACGCACGGCGGTCCAGCGATCCGGACGGCGACAAGCTCAGTTTTGAATGGATGGTCTACCCGAGAACGGACCGGAACGTCCGAATCGAGGCGAACGGGGCCAGAGCTCGTGTGATTGCGGGCCCAGGAACAGGGGCTGTCCATGTAGTGTTAGCGATCCGCGACTCGGGCACGCCGGCCTTGACCCGCTATGCCCGGGCCGAAGTGCAGTAGCCGACCTAGCCAGACATTGGCCCAGGCCCGCGCGGGATAACGCGGCTACTTCAGGCGGCTCTTCAGCCCGGTAACATCCAGATCGCAGAAGGAGGGCCTACTCTTGGCCCGCGCCTGGGGTTGCCCCTGCCGCGTGAATTCCATCGCAGTCTGGCTTGTTCCCTCAAAGGCCGGCCAGTTGGGGAGCGTTGGCCCGTTGGGATTGCCGGTTTTGGCAAAGTTCGTCCAATAGCTCATGATGGATTCGCCCAGGGTGAAGTCCACCGGTTCGAACGGTAGCCAGTTCCAGGCCGGTTTTCGAAAGGCACCAAATACGTAGGGAAGTTCCAGGCTGTGAAACGAGCCCAGCGTCTCTTGCCCTTTCCCGGGGATGGCACGCAGGAACTGGTAGACATAAGCAGGATGGCCTGTGCCCGCGTGGAGCACCGACATCGCCATCGCCGGGCAGGCGCAGACGACATCGTTGATCCAACCGTCGGCCGACTCCGTGCGGCCCAGCGCGTTGTTTAGGAGGAAGAGCCCGGTCACAATCGAAGCGGAGCCCCCATAGAACATGCGGATGGTTTCCTTGATGGAGTCGCCCGCCAGTCCGCGATTGGTGCCCCCGGAGGAAGCCGGCCCGCGAAAGACGCTGATTTCCCGGCCATTGTTGCCAATCATCAGATCCACCGGCATTTGACGGCCTTCGGCAAAGATCTTCGCGGGCGGCTCCCGCAGGCACCATCCATCGAGAACGAAGCCCGGATCACCGCCGTGCGCCGCGGCCTCTCGAGCGGCATTGATCACACTGTCCGGCGACGAATCGCGCAGCTTTTGAAGGTTCGCCGGGGCACCCAGCGTGCGCGCAACACTCTCGCCGAACTGCTCGCCTCTGCTCAGGGCCGCGGGGTGATGGGCCAGGCTAAGCACCGGCCCGCTCTCAAGAATGGCGCGCTGGAAGAGGCCGGCAGCCAGCGGAGAGCACAGCAGAAGCCCGGTGTTGATCGATCCGGCCGACTCGCCGAACACCGTTACCCGCTTCGGATCTCCGCCGAACTGCGCAATATTCGCCTGGACCCATCGCAATGCCGCGATCTGATCCAGCAAGCCATAGTTACCGGAAGCATGGTGCGGGGACTCGCGAGTGAGTTCGGGATGGGCAAAGAAGCCGAGCACTCCCAGCCGGTAGTTGATGGTAACCACGACAACGCCCTTGCGGGCCAGGGCTGCGCCGTCGTAGCCGTTCTCACCTCCGCTGCCGATGACATTGGAACCTCCATGGATCCAGACCATCACCGGCATCGAGCTTGCGGCCGGCCATTGCGGTGTCCACACGTTGAGGTAGAGGCAGTCCTCCGAAATCTCGATGGGAATGTGGTTGTACTGGGTGCCGTAACGCTCGGCCAGCGGCCGGAGAAAACGGCCGGTCCCCAGTGCAGGCTGAATGCAGGATGAGGAGACCCGGTTGGCGTCCCGGACTCCTTTCCAGGGCTGCACCGGCTGAGGCTCGCGCCAGCGGAGCTCACGGACGGGCGGCTGCGCGAAAGGGATGCCTTTGAATACCAAGCCGCCCGGCAATGCAGGATCGAGCATACCGCGGACCTGGCCCCCGGTCACACCGGCGACCAGGGTGTCGCCCAAAGCGGGCCGAGCGGGTGCTGGAAAGGACGGGACCGCGACAAAGAGGAAGCCAACAACGAGCGCCGGAATGCGTCTGATCAAAGTTTCTGATCCTTTCGCACCCGCAACGCCCTGAGGAGATCCGGAGCGCCGCGGGTGAAAGACAAGCATATCCGCTGTGCCGCCTGCCTGGAATGCAAATCAGCAGGCCGTGGGAACGAAACGCCGCCGGGCGAATCCGAGCCATGGCTCGAGTGGGATGACACCCGAAATGACACCGGCCGGGCGTGCCCGTTGGGAGCACGCCCGGCCGGATGGAGGGATCACACACTAAGGACTAGAACAGGATCTTCAAGGCCAACTGGCCGATGCGAGGATCCTGGGCGCTGGTGATGGTGCCGAAGCCGCCGGCGCTCTGGGTTACGTTCGGGTTGTTGAAGTTGGCGTGGTTGAACACATTGAAGAATTCCGCCCGGAACTGAAGGTGATAGCGCTCGGTGCCGAGGGGGAAGTCCTTGAAGATGCCGGCGTCCCAGTTCACCAGCTTGGGTCCGTGCAGGGCGCCCTTGCCCATGTTGCCCCAGCTGCCAGTGGCAGGCAGGCCGAAGGCCGAGGGGTTGAGATAGGAGACGCACGTACCGGAGCCAGTGCAGGCATTGGTTCCGTAGGTGTCGCCGCCGAGATAGACGGCACGGTCACTGCCGATGCCGGTTTGGGACTGGTCCTTGCCTGCCAGCAGAGTTAGCGGGCCGCCTGTCTGAACGGTGAAGATGCCGGAGAGCTGCCAGCCGCCCAGAGCGGTGCGGACAAACAGGTTGGAACCGGCGAACTTCGGCACGTCGTAGACATAGGAAGCGACAAACCGGTGACGGTGGTCGAATTCCGAGAGACCGCGGTCGAACTGGTGGCGACCGGACATGTACCACGGGACCGGCGAGTTGCTGCCCTGGGCCACACCTGTGATGCCCATATTGGCCGGAGTGGTGTCGATGGACTTCGACCAGGTGTAGTTCACCATGGTGGTGAAGCCCTTGGAGTAGTGTTTCTGCAGGGTGCTTTGGAAGGAGTTGAAACTGGAGTTCTCGTCAAACGAAGCCTGGCTGATCGAGCCGTAGGGCTGGAACAGACGGCGTGCATCAGTCGAGAGCTTGCTGCCCGCCGAATAGACGGCAGGATTCATTTCGATCGCCTCACCAAGGTGAGAGCCGCGGGAGCCGACGTAAGCAACGCGGCCAACCCAGGCATCCGCAAGCTGGCGCTCGAGGATGAGGTTCCAGTTGTAGATGACCGGCGCGACAGCTCGCGCACCGTTGGCCGGGTCGTAGGAGATCACGAGCACGGGGCCAGGGAATGCGACGTCCTTGGGGGGCGGCCGGCGGCGGGATAGGGATTGGTGATGCCCTTGTAGGGATTCGAGAAGGTGCCCTGCGGCTGGGTCGGACTGATCTGCGGGCTGAAGGGCGTGACGTCCACAAAGCGGTTGTTGTAGACGCCGGGCTGCAACGCATCGTAGAACATGCCGGCGCCGCCGCGCACGCTGGTCTTGTTGTCGGAGGTCAGCGCATAGGCGAAGCCGGCGCGGGGGGAGAAGTACTTCAGATTGGACTTCTGGCCCCAGAAAGGCATACCGGAATCGCCGGGGAAGAGGAGCCCCGCCGGCGCATTGGTGTAAACGGCGGAGTGTTTGTTGGCGATGTAGTCGGCCGGCGAGAACTGCTCCATGCGGTTCTGCATCTCGTGCCAGGGGAAGAACGGCTCCCAACGCAGGCCCATGTTGATGGTGAGGCGCTGGCTGGCATGGTAGTCGTCCTGCACATAGAGGCTGTAGGAGTACAGTTGGTTGTCCTTGTACTCGCCGTAGCCCTGCGCGAACGTGCGAACGTAGCCGAGCATGAAGCTGGCCAGTGCATCATTCGTGTTGTCCGCCGTGAAGCCGAATGAACCGGAGGTCCGGAACAGATTGCGCAGCAGAACCTGGCCGCGAATGGCGGCGCCGCCGAAGGCGATGTTGTGCTTGCCGCGGATCCAGCTCAGGTCGTTGCTGATGTTGTACTGGTTGCGGATGAAGGAGGCGGATCCGTCTGTCCCTGGCTGAAGAAACCGGAGACGGAGATGCCGTTCAGCGCCTTGATGGTGGGCTGCCAGATGTTCACACCAAGGTCAGCCAGGTTGATGGTGTCCAGCGACGGTCCGCGGACCGAGGTCTCGCGCGAGAAGGAAGCGCGGAACTCGTTGATGACGGACGGCGAGAACATGTGCGTCTCGCTGATGAGCGCGTTCTGGCTGATGATGGTGGAGTAGTTGGAGTTGGCGAGATAGTTCGTCTGCTCCAGGAAGCTCTTGTTGGTGAACTTGTCGTAGAAGTACCGCATGCTGAGGCGGTCCTTCTCGCTGAACGTGTGGTCACCACGAGTCAGGAACTCATTGAAGTTCTGCGCCAGCGGAGTGGAGTAGAAGATGCGGCCGTTGCCGGCGCTCTGCACCGGCAGGTACTTCATGAACTTCACGGCGGCGGGGTCGAGCCGGCTGGTGGGGATGATGTTGCCCGCGAACGGAGTGCCGGTGGTAGGGTCGAGAACGGTGGTGGCCTTGGCAAACGGATTGGCCGGATCAGTGGCGCTCAGCACGTTGGAAAAATCGCCGGTCGTGTTCTGGGCGAGCGGAGCGTATGCGCTCGAGGTGTTGCCGACGTTGCGGATGAGCGTCCCCTGATAACCGAAGAAGAAGAAGTCGCGGTTCTTGCCGTTGTACAGGCCGGGGATTGTGACGGGTCCTCCGATGGTGCCGCCGAACTGATTGCGTTTGAGCAGATCGCGCTTGGCGGCGAAGAAGTTGCGCGCATTGAATTCCGCATTGCGAACGAATTCAAAGCCGCTGCCGTGGAACTCGTTGGTTCCGGACTTGGTGACCACGTTGACCACGCCGCCGGCGTTGCCGCCGAACTTCGCGCCGTAGTTCGCCGTCTGGACTGAGAACTCCTGAAGGGCGTCCGGGAAGGGGAAGGGCTGATTGACGTTCGTGTAGATGTCGTTGTTGTAGGAGCCATCCAGCCGGAAGGAGATCTGGTTCTGGCGGCTGCCGTTGGTGGAAACCGTAACGACCGACGGGAACGTCTTGGTATTGCCCTGGTCTACGTCATTCGCGGGCGCTGGAATCGCGCCGGGGACGACGAGGAGCAGCGAAGCCGCATTGCGGCCATTCAGCGGGAGGTCCACCACGCGCCGCTGATCCACTACGGCGTTGGCGGTGGCGCTGGTGGTATCCACCTGGATCGATTCGGCGCTGACATTGACGCTCTCCACCGCCTGTTGCACCGAAAGCGGCAGGTTTACGGTGAAGTTCTGGTCGGCCTGGAGTTGGATGGCCTTGCGAGTGAGGGACGCGAATCCGGAGGATTCGACCGTGATGGTGTACAGCGCGGGCCGAAGGGAAGGCACGACGAAGTAGCCCTGGTCGTTGGTTGTTGTTTCCCGGGAACCGGCTGTCGCTTCGTCCGTAATGCGGATTTTGGCGGAAGGCACCGCGGCACCGTGGGGTGGGTTGAACAGTACCGACGATGGTGCCGAAGCCCTGACCGAAGGCGGCGAGGCTGGTTAGCAGAAGAAGGAGAGGCAGCGCAACTTTGCGCAGAAGGTGAAGGCATGTTGACGACATGGTAGAACCCTTCCGGCGGGCTGGTGGAGTCCCTATCCAACGAGGGGCGCGTTTCCATTCCAGCCTGCATTTCTATTCGAGTATGCGCAGGGATCGACATGAGACCCTTTGCAGCAAAACTGGCTCAGTATGCACCCGCGCCGCGTTTTCATGCCAGTGTGATAATCCATCGCATTCGGGTTCTCGGCCGAAGTCGCGACAACTAACTGATAAATGAGTAGAAGATCCGCAGACCCGCGCGCCGGGAGCCAATGGTGGACTGCATTCAAATTCCGCATCGCGGAATTAACAAATTTAAGCGCTTACATAAATGCGACATCCAAGGCTGAAATTGACCATCTTTCGAAAGGGCTCTGTGACTCGAACCCAAGGGGTCTCCGCTGTCGTCGACTTCTTCGTCGATCGCCTCCCGCCCGGGCTCTATCGGTGAATCCTATCGATGGATTGAGTTCATTGGAGTGGCAGACCATCGCTCAGCGATCGGGCCAGATTGGGATAGACTCCTATTGATCTGGAATCTCCGTCTCGAAAGGCGTCCCCTCTCATGCCTGCATTCTCCTGCCGCGTCGCTCGCCTGGTATGTCCCCGTCTCTCGATCTACACCGCTGCGGCCCTCTGGCTGGTAGCGTTGCCCGCAGGCCTGCGGGCGCAATCTGTCCCGCCGGCGCTGGAATCGCCGGCGGTGCAGGCCTCCCCAGACTGGGCCCAATGGCGAAAAGTACATCGGCATGCCGAAGTTCCACGAACCCGCACCGTACGATATCAATGAGCACACCGGGTATAAGCAGATCTTCGACGGCAGCACGCTGAACGGATGGGATGCGGACCCAACCATCTGGCGTGTGGACAACGGCGTCATGATCGGAGAAACCCTGGAGGGCAAGCCACGGGGCAACAACTACATCGTCTACAAATCGGACAAGCCCCGCGATTTCGACCTGAAGCTGCAGATGAAGATCGAGAAGGGCGGAGGCGGTGGGATTCAGTACCGCAGCGTCACCGGCATACCCTGGACCCGGCAGCAGCCGAAGGGACTGCCGCCCTATGACCTGAAGTTCATGCTGACCGGGCCACAGGCGGATTTCTGGTTTCCGAGGTGCTGTTCGGATTCTATCGTGTTTCCCTATTAACCTTAGCAATACGT
>JASGIE010000176.1:0-25943 GCA_049841055.1 Paludibaculum sp.
GGCTTGAGCGCGAGCGGCGTGGTACCGCCCCGGGACGATGAGCCTACGTTCCTGCGCGTTGACGGCAGCCTTCCTTCTTGCGGGCGGCCGCCGGCTTGCAGCACCGGCAACTCGGACACCCGTTTAGCCGGCGGGACCGACCGTCTGGCGCCTCCTGCCCCTCCGCCCGTCACCGCGCCCCCGACGGCGACCGACAGCGCTCCGGCGGTGTCCGCGTTGGCCGCAGCACCGGCGGCCAGCAGCGCGGGCGCCCACGGCCGCGGCGCCGTTCGAAGGGGCCGTTCAACGTGCTGATGATCAGCATTGACAGCATGCGCCCGACATGCCCTGGGCGGGCTACCCGCGCGACATCGCTCCGAACCTGACGGCGCTCTACAAGAAGTCGACCGCGTACACCCACGCGTACTCGATCTCGTCGTTCACCTCGAAGAGCCTCGGGCTCTTCCCGGGCGGCCGTTACCCGTCCGAGTTGAAGCGCACCGGGCCCTTCTTCACCAAGTACCTCGACGACAACAAGATGTTCCCCGAGGCGCTGCAGGAGCAGAGACTGCACGCTCTCGGGCCACGCCCACGCCTACATGGGCAAGGGCGAGGGCGGCTTCGAGCAGGGCTTCGACGTCTGGAAGATTGTGCCCGGCATCACCTTCGACTACAACACCGACCCCTTCGTCACCAGCCAGAAGATGACCCCCATGGCCATCGAGATGCTGGGCGACGCGAAGAACACGTCGGCCGCTTTTCGCGTGGTTCCACTACATGGACCCGCACGAAAAGTACCAGTCGCATGAAGAGTCGCCCAACTGGTAGAAGGCCGGCGATGACTACGACGAGGAGATGTTCTTCACCGACCTCTGGATTGGCAAGCTCCTCACGTGGGTCGAGCAGCAGCCCTGGGCCAAGGAGACCGCCATCGTGATCACGGCCGATCACGGCGAGGCCTTCGGTGAGCACAAGCTCTACCGCCACGCGTTCGAGCTGTACGAGGTGCTGGTCCACGTGCCGATGTTCATCTACATCCCCGGCCAGGCCCCGCGCACCATCGCCCAGGATCGCAGCCACATCGACCTGGTCCCGACCCTCTTCGAGCTGCTCGGCGCCAAGCCCAACCCCGAGCTGCGCGGCAAGAGCTTCGCCGGTGAACTCTTCGGCGGCTCCCCTGATCAGCGCGACATCGTCTGCGACCTGCCCGAGGACTCGCACAACGAGCGCCGCCGCGCGCTCATCGATGATGGCTGGAAGATCATCGCGCTGGCCAACGACTTCCGGTACGAGCTGTACAACCTCAAGGACGACCCGGAAGAGAAGACCGACCTCTTCAAGAAGAACCCCGACAAGGCCAAGGAGATGGTCAACCTCTACAAAAGTAACGCTCCAAGAACATCGTCGAGGCCCCGGTGAAGGGCGGCGTGCAGAAGCACAAGCCCTGACAAGGGCGGGGAGCGGGGTATCCAGTGCATCCGGAGTATCCCGCATCAACGGTCTTCTTGCTCCCCGCTTTCCCCTTCGCTGGCGCTCAGGAGGGGTCGGTACGGTGTGGTCCAACGAGGACCAACGAACGCTCGGGACGAACGTGTGTACCGTGATTTCCGTCTCATTCCTGGGGAATCGCGGGCTGACCTGTTGGACCTGAGCTTGCCGAAGGGGGGAGGGCCACAGGGGGCAAGAGGTGGCCTCTCGTACGAACCTCTGGGCGCGCCCGCCGCCTCACCCCCCGGCCCCCTCTCCGCGCGTGCGGCGAGGGGGAGGAAGAGGGGGAGAAGAGGGCCAGCGCGCTGACCCCACCGCTCGCGGCTCGTCTACTCTGCCCGGTGCCGTGATGCTGACGCTCCCTCGCTGGTTGCTGCCGCTCGCGGCGTTTGCGCTACCCGCCGCCTGTCAGCCGGCGGTCCGGGGGCCGGCGAATGCGGGGGAATCGGCTACGGCTGGGGCTATGGCGACGGGTTCGGGACCACTCGACGATGTTGTGGGTTCGAACCCGCCCCTGCGAGGGCGTCACGGCCACGACGGCTGCGGCTTCGGCTTCGGGACCACTGGGCGAATGTCGGGGCCGGTCTGAGCTGCCCCTGCAAGGACGCTACGGGGACGGCTTCGGCTACGGCTGCGGCTTCGGCTTCGGGGGCGGTGTCGGCGCATCCGCCGGTGCGGCGGAGGCGACGGTGCGGTGGTGGTGAACCCGGTGGATCACACGGTCGCGTTCCGGCGGCGGTGATGGGATGGGCGTGGTGGTGATGGGCAGAGCGATGTTTCTGGGCGCGGGACGACGTTTGTCACGCGGATGGACGCCGACGGGCGAACGTCTGGCAGCACCTGGGGATCGGCGATTTGCGCAGGCGGTGTGGGTGAGTCCGGATTTTCTATAATATCCTGACGGAGTTCTCGGGGCGGGTGCGCTTTGGAGGGCTGAAGCTGGATGCGGGCGGTGGCAGCAGCGCACATGATGGTGGCCCGGATGTCGATGCAGGGAGAGGCGCAGTGGGGGCGCCTTTTCAGCTCCCCGGATTTTGATTGCGCGACCGACCTGGCTCCGTTGCCCTGACGGCGGCGTGGTGGTGGCGCATGGGGCGTTCACGGCGCCGCGCAAGGGTCCGGTGCAGTTCACGGTCGCAGGCGGGCAGGACACGCTGATTGCGCCGGGCAACGACGGCGGCCTGGTGGGGGTGAAATCGCTGGCGTGGCCGGGCTACGACGAGCCGGCGGGCGTGGTGACCAGCGGGGGCGCGGTGATGGCGGCGGGCACGCGCTGGAAGAGCCCGAGTACGATGAGCCCGGACCTGGAGAGCGCTTAGGGCCGGATTGGGCGGCTCAAGCTGGACGGCGAGGTCGAGTGGATCAAGGCGCTGGGGGAGGCAGAGAAGCACACGACGGTGGGCGCCATTGTGGAAGCTCCGGATGGGCGTGGTGATCAGCGGGGCGTTCCGTGGGGCGACGACGCTCGGGGAGGTGAAGCTCGATGCCAGCAAGGGGAAGGCTTTGCTGGCGAGGCTCGACGGCCAGGGAAGCGGCCGGTGGGCGCGCGAGACTCCGGTGACGACGTGCCTGGTGGTGAGTTCATCGGGGCAGGTGCTGGTGACGACCGAGCGCGAGGTGCTGCGGGTGAGCGCGGCGGGCGACCTGCAGCGTGTTTTTCGCGCGGAAGCGGCGAGCGTGACCAGGCTGGGGCGGTGCGCGCTGTCCGGGGCGGATTGGCTGTTTGCGAGCGGGGTTGCTCCGGTGGGCGCGAGCGTGGGAGGCAAGCCGATTGGCAAGCCCCTCACGCAGCGATTGCCCGCGTGGGTGTCGACCTACGAGGTCTCCTTCGCCGCGCGTCTCGACCTGTAGCGAGCCGCGCTGGCGTCGTGTGGGCGTCGTGATGGCGATGCGTTGGCGTACAGGAGCGCGGGCGCGTCGCGGCGGGGGCAGGAGAGGTGCTTATCTGTAGTCGTGATGCCTTCGCTGACTGCTCCTGCTGCTGGTCCCAGGGTGGCCTACCTGACGGACATCGAGGGGCTGTGGTCCAAGCTGGTCACCTTCACCCGAAGGTAGCCGCCGGTGAGCCTCGACGCGGAGGGGAAACTCCAGGTCGCTCCGGGCGCTGTTCGTGTCTGGGCGACGCGATTGACCGGGGGCCGCAGGCCCGGCGCATCGTGTCGACGCTGCTGGAGGCCAAGGTCCGCCAGCCCGACCAGGTGGATCCTGCTGGCCGGTAACCGCGACATCAACAAGCTGCGGCTGCCGCGTGAGCTGACCGGGCACCCGCCCAGGCGCACGCCGGATGACATGCGCAGCGCCTCGCGTCCTGATCTGCTCCGCTGGATTTTAGCAACACCATGGGCGCCAAGCAGGCCTTCGAGCAGCGGCGCGAAGAGCTGCGCGGGTGCGGCCTGGATGCCAGCGACGAGGGCGTGGTCGAGAGCTTCCTGGCCGACCGGGCCGCAGGGCGAGATGACGCGCCGCCGCCGGCGTGTCAGCTTGCGTTCCGCGCGGGCACCACGCTCTTCGTCGACGCCGGGGATCGCCGTATGCACGTAAGGCATCCGCAGCGCCCATTTCAGAGCCGGAAAGAGCCGCACCCGGCTTCGCCATGGCCGCCTTCGCCCGGTCGAAGTCGTAGCTGCGGTCGAGCGGCATGCTGCCGGCCATCACCTTCATCGCCACCACGCCGATGCCCGCGTCAGAGATCGACTTCACCAGCGGCTCCATCGTCGCCGCCATGGCGAAGTTGTACGTCGTGAGAATGACTTTCGATCGTTGCGGTCTTGATCGCCGCCGGAATGACCTCTGGCGTGGCCGTTGTGCAGGCTCAACCCGGCAAACCGGATCTTGCCCTGTTTCTTCGCGATCTGCTGCGCTTCCAGCAGGTCCGGGGTGATCTGTTCCGCCTTGTCCTTCGCGTGCAGATACCAGATATCGATGTGATCCGGTACCCAGCTCTTTCAGCGTCGTGTCGATATCACGCAGGGCGCCTTCCTTGTCCCGCGCCAGAGTCTTCGACGACAGCACCAGCTTCTGCCGGTTCGCCTTCAGCGTGGCGCCCACCATGTGCTCGTCGTTGCCGCCCGAATAGACACGGGCCGTGTCGAAGTAGGTGATGCCCAGATCCACCGCGCGCTCAATCACGGTCGGGTCGGACGTGACCATGCAGCCGAAGCCGACGCTGGTCACCTTCAGGCCGGTCTTACCCAGCGTGCGGACCGCTGCCGGTGCCGGGGCGCCCGGCGCGGCCAACAATGCGGGCGAAAATGGCGCCGGCGGCCAGAAAGCCGCGGCGGGAGAAATTCGAACTCACGGGATACAACCTCCGGAATCTGACTTTCCACAATCGGCGCCGCGCTCAGCCCAGCTTGGGCGGCAGCTCAGTCAACGGCCCCATCCACTGCATCATGCGATCGATATCGGTGTGCAGGCGGTATTTCTTCTGCACGGTCTCGGTCTTCTCGCCCCGCAGTTCGATGCCGGCCCGGTCGAACGTACCGATGCCGACCTTCTCGCAATACTGCAGGTAGCCCATCCACTCCGGATTCACGCCCATGCACTCGACGCCGATCCGGTCCGCCGCCACGAAGTCGGTGGAGGCGATCGCCACGCGAGAAGCCACCGGCGTGCCCGAACCGGGGCCATTGCCTTCCATGCCCTCAAATCCGTCGATCACCGCCACGCCCCAATTCGGCTTCAGGCGTTCGGCCGTCCGCATGATGTCGTAGTGGGTCTGGCGCACGCCGCCGTGATAGACACGTTTATCGTTCCAGCGCTTCGCCTCACCGCGTTTGTAATGCAGCGGAGCGCCCAGCGCCATATTCTTGATGTTCAGGGTGGCGATGACGACGTTGTGGGTCTTCAACAGGCCGGCCGAGATGACGAAGGCGTCCGGATCCAGCAGCCGCTTGGCCAGGCGCACCGGCTGGATCTGAAGATTGCCGTCGAGAATCTGTAGCGTCTCGTATTCGGCCTCCTCGTTCAGATCCACCAGCTTGATGTTCATCTTCTTGTGATCATCAATGGCCGCCTGATACTTGAAGTTGTCAAAACCGGCGGTGGTGTAGCCGGCGGAGGATTCGGCGATGAAGACAGGCCCCTTGTAGCGGTCGGCCAGGTAATCGAGGATGCCATTCAGCGCGTCGGCGTGCGTGGCCGCCAGCTGGCGCTCCGTCGAGACCATGTTCGGCTTGATCACAACGGACTTGCGCCCGCGCAGCTTGGCTGTGATCTCCTTGTCGATCAGGCGCATGGCGGCCGTCACATTCTTGCGGCGGTCCTCGCCTTTAAAGAGGCCGGCGGGGACTTGGGTCGCGGCTCTGGCGGTGCGGGAAGCGAGCAGCAGTCCGGCGGATGCGCCAAACAAACCCCGGCGGGTGAGAGTAGTGGCCATTGCGAACACCTCAGTCAATATAGTATGTAAAGAGCTGAAACTCTGTAAAGGAGGATTTCGACATGAGCGCGACCCGACGCGGATTCCTGGCCGGTATCGGCCTGGCTGGAACTGTAGGCCTGGAGGCGGCGCCATCCGCCCTCGAGATGCCCAAGCGCACACTGGGCAAAACCGGCATCAAGGTGACCGTGCTCGGCTTCGGCTGCATGACCACCTCCGACCCCACCGTCATCGAACAGGCTGCCGACGCCGGCATCAACTGGTTCGATACGGCCCGCGGGTATCAGAACGGCAACAACGAGCGCATGGTCGGCGCCGCGCTGAAGAGCCGACGCGACAAGCTCCACATCACCAGCAAGACGCCCGGCAAAACCAAGGCCGAGGTGCTGGCGAACCTGGACACCACGCTGAAGGAGCTGCAGACCGACCACATCGACGTGTGGTACCTGCACTCGCGCTCCACGCCATCGGCCACGCCCGATGAGCTGTTCGACGCGCAGGACGAAGCCGTCAAGGCGGGCAAAGTCCGGTTCAAGGGCGTCAGCTTCCACAGCGGCCACAAGGAAATGATCCCGTTCCTCATCGAGAAGAAGCGGACCGACGTCCTTCTCATGAGCTACAACTTCACGATGGATCCCGAACTCGACGCCCTCATCGACAAGGCCAATGCGGCCGGCCTGGGCATCGTAGCCATGAAGGTGATGGCGGGCGGCTTCCGGCAGAACAAGCCGGGCTCCCCGATGTTCGAGAAACTGTCCAAATCCGGCACCATGGCCGCCGCCCTCAAGTGGGCCGTGCGCCGTCCGGCGATCCACACCTCCATCCCGGGCATCATGGACGCCGATCAACTGGATGA
The DNA here is from genome assembly GCA_049841055.1 of Paludibaculum sp. Lineage (GTDB taxonomy): Bacteria > Acidobacteriota > Terriglobia > Bryobacterales > Bryobacteraceae > Paludibaculum. The sequence continues at coordinate 6,702 of JASGIE010000176.1, forward strand.
AAACTTCAAGGCTGTCGCGACCGGCTATAAGAAGGAACTGGACGACAAGTTGCTGGCTGCCCAGCTCAAGTACATCAGTCCGCTCTATTGCCGTTTCTGCGGATCCTGCTCGGGCAAATGCGCGCAGGGTCTTCCGGTCAGCGACATCATCCGCTATGTCAGCTATGCCGAAGGCTATGGCGAATTCGCGCTGGGCCGGGAAAACTATCAGACCCTGCCGGAGAACCTGCAGCAGGTGAAGTGCGGCGATTGCTCGGATTGCAGCGTCAAGTGTCCGAACGGTGTGCGAGTGGCGGAACGTGTTGGCCGCGCGCAGGAGATGTTTGCGTGAAGGTTCTACTGTTGTCACTGATCGGATTGGTCGCCCTGGGGCAGTCTCCGGACTGCTCCATCGCGCCGGGGTTTGTGCAGGATGGAAAAGTCCGTCAATTTGACACCGAAACCCTCTACGAGTACATGAACGGGAATTCCGAGGGCTATTTCCTCTACGGATTCAAGAGCATGTCCGGGGTCACCTGCAAAAAGGGCAACGTGACCCTGATCGTGGATATCAGCACTTTCCCTTCACCCGAATTGGCGTATGGAATGTTCACAGGCAACCTGGATCCCCGGCTGCCCACGGAAAAGATCGGCGCCGGCGGGCAGGTAACCGGCCGTAAAGTACTTTTCGTAAAAGGGCAGTTTCTGGGAGAAATCGCGGCTGAACCCGAAGCGGAATACTCCGCCCTGCTGCGCGCCGCCGCCAGAGAACTGGAAAAGAAGATCACTGGAACGACCGAAATCCCTATGGAGTTGGGATGGTTCCCCAAGGATCGTCTGCAGGCCGGCTCACCCCGGTTGGTCCCCCAAAGCGTCCTGGGCCTGCGCATCCTCAAGCGCGGCTATCTGGCGCAGTACGAGGAAGGCAAGTCATTTGTAGTAACTCAGGATTCGCCCGCGGCCGCCTCCGCCCTGTTCTCGAAGCTGAAGGAACGCTTTCCCGGCGGATCCGCCACTCAGGTGGGCGACGAAGGCTACATCACGGAAGACCGCTATCTCGGCAAAATGTGTCTATTCCGTAAAGGAATGCGAATCGCCGGCTACACCAACGCCGCGACAGGTGATGCGACACAACTGGCCGGTCAATTAGCCGCCCGTATCCCGTAAGTCGGATATTTTTAACCGGCCCACTACAAATTTAACAGTTGATGCAGCATAATGGAGCTGCTTACGGTCTTTGTGCGCCTCGCAGCTCCAATGAAAACGATTTTTGCGTTGTTCCTTCCGGCATTTCTCCTCGCCGGCACACCCTCAGACCGCGCTCGCTTCGCGGAATCTGCCAAATCCACTAACGCCCGCGCCGCCATCCGGGCGCTGCGCTCGTCAGAAACTCCCCAACACGGCCGACTGAATCATCGCATCGCGGCCCGCAACGACCGCACACCCAAGGCAACCGGCACGGGTGTGGCCCTGTCGCCCGGCTATATCGGCGGCACTGCGATCGATACGGTGAATGCCATGGCAAAGGACGATCAAGGCAACCTGATCGTGGCCGGCAGCACCACTTCGGCGGAATTGCTCGTGACCGCCGGCGCCGTGGCGCATGAACGCGGCGACGTTTTCGTCCAGAAACTCAAAGCCGACGGTTCGGCGATTCTGTGGACCGCGCGTCTCGGCGGCACGCAGGCAGAAGGCGCCACCGCCGTGGCCGTGGACGCCAAGGGCGATGTCTATGTCACCGGCTGGACCGCTTCGTCCGATTTCCCGACATCCGCCAACGCATTTCAGAGGTTTGGCCAGGGCGGCGACGACGCCTTTGTCGCGAAATTGTCCGCCAAGGACGGCAGTCTCGTCTATTGCACCCTTCTCGGAGGCACAAAGGACGAGAATCCGGATGCCATGAGCGTGGATTCCACAGGAGTCGTCGCCATCACCGGGCACACGACCTCCACCAACTTCCCCACCCAGGCGGCCGGATCTCGCGGCGCATTCTCCGCAGGCCCGGGGGCGATGATCGCCCGCCTCAATGCGGCTGGAACCGCGCTGGTCTCCAGCACTGTGCTCACCGGCAACGGCTGGGTGGAAGGCTACGGCATCGCCAGTCTGCCCGACGGAACCCTCCAGTTAGCCGGAGCGGCGACGGCCAGCGACCTGCCGATGGTCAAGTCGTTCCAGAAAGTGCACCAGAGCGCCGGAGTGTGGCACTCCGGTAACGCCGGCCGCACCTGGATCCCCGGCGCCGACGGTATGCGTGGCATCCAGGGCGAGTCGATGGTGATCGACCCTTCGAATCCTCAGATCCTCTACGCGGCCACAGACCGCGGGGTCTACAAGTCCACCGACGGCGGAATCAACTGGATTGCCTCGAATTCCGGCCTGACTTCGGCCGCCACGCAGTATCTCGTCATCGATCCCAAAACGCCGACTACCGTCTATGTCGCCACATCCACCGTGGGTGCGTTCAAAACCACCGATGGCGGCGCCAGTTGGTCCGCGGCTAATTCCGGCCTGGCGAAAAGCGTCTGGCAGCTTGCCATCGATCCCCAGAACCCGAAAACGCTCTACGCGACAACCAATTCCAGCGGGATCATGAAGAGTACCGACGGTGGCGCCAACTGGATCAGCGCCAACACTGGAATCGACGAATACTATCCCTACATCATCCAGATTGCGATCGACCCCCAGACGCCGTCCACGCTCTATGCCGCCGGGTACCTCTATGTTTACCGCAGCCGCGACTCCGGTTTGACCTGGACGCCGCTGAATGCAGGACCCTTCGACGAAATCTACGATTCCATCCACATCGACGAAAACAATCCCAGCACCATCTATGCCTCGTCGGTCTTCAGCGGCTCCTACCGCAGCACCGACGGTGGCGCCTCCTGGCAGTCCATGCGCAGCGGTCTCTCTCCTTACCTGACCGTTTATGAGTTCCGCGCCGGCACCAACGCCCCCGGCGTAGTCTATGCCGCGACCGACCAGGGTATCTACAAGTCCCTGAACTACGGCCAGACCTGGAGCCTCACGTCGTACGAACTCTCGAACCATTACATCTACGGCCTGGCCCTGAATCCGCTGGACAAGAACATCCTGTACTCCTGCGGTCAACTGGCACCGGACGGATTCGTGATGCACCTGGATAAGGACGGACAGACGATCCTGCAGTCCAGCTACCTGGGCGGCGATGGCGAAGACTACATCTACGCCATGGCGGTAGGCTCCGATGGCTCTGTGAATGTCACCGGCGGCACCGACTCTCCCGACTTCCCCTCGACTCCAGGCGCTCCGCAAGCCATCCTGACAGCCGGAACGGACAGCTTCGTTGCCTCCTTCGACAAGACGCTCGCAACCCTGCCCTTTTCCACCCTGCTCGGCGGAGATGGGTCGGATATCGGCATGTCGCTGACCATCGAGCCCAGCGGCGTCCTTGCCGTCGCCGGCGCGACGGACTCGCTGGAGTTCCCCGTCACGGGCGGCCTCGGCAATGCGCCGTTGGGCGGCGTCAACGACATCTTCCTGGCCCGCGTTTCTTCCTCCACCCCCGGCTTCGCCCTCACCACCCTGCTTGGCGGTAGTGGCCTCGACGCATCTACTTCCGTCGTCGCCAATGACAATGGCGTCTGGGTCGGCGGCTTCACCACCTCACGAGACCTCACCGGCACACTCGCGGGCGCAGGCGCCGGCTATCTGGGCGGCGCCACGGACGGCCTGCTGGTCCGAGTCTCCGGCATGACCGCCGACGCCTCCATCCAGCAGACGAGCCTCACCTTCGACATCCTGCTCGACGGCGGTCCGCTCACCCAGCAAAAGACCGTCACCGTCTCCAGCCTTGCTGGCGCCCTGCCGCTGGCCGGCAAAGTTCCCGCCGATGCCACCTGGCTGAAAGCCGTCCCAAATCCCCAAAAGGCTGGCGAACTGCTGGTCCAGGTGGACGCGACCGGACTCCCCGCCGGAGAATACAAAGCCACCATCCAGGTCTCCTCGCCGCTCGCCGGTGTGGCCGCCATGCCCGTGGCGGTCACACTCCGGCTGAAGAACTCCACGCCGCCGGTACTCACCACGGTCCTCCACCAGGCGGAACGGACCACCCAGGCGATCTCACCCGGCCTCCCGATCCTTATGCAGGGTGAGGGCTTCCTCTTCACCGCCGGAAAGCTGACGCCGGATCCCTCCGCCGAGGTCCTGCCCACCACGCTCGGAGGCGTTTCCGTGACCATCAACGGGATACCCGCTCCGCTCGAATCGGTGGACAGCACAACCATCGCCGCCATTACCCCCTTCGGACTCACCGGCGACCGCGCCTCCATCGTCGTCACTCGCGGCGGTCTGGCCGGCGCACCCATGGAAGTCGCACTCACCCCCACCGCCCCCGGCCTCTACACGGCCGACGGCTCGGGCCACGGCCAGGCCTTGGCCGAGAACGAAGACGGCGCCACCAACACGGCCGACAATCCGGCGGTCCACGGCCGCCCCGTCATCCTGCACGCCGCCGGCGCCGGCATCCTGACACCCGCCGCCACCGACGGCCAGCTGATCACCGACGCCGACCATCACCCCGAGGCCACCGTTGAGGTCCTGATCGGCGGCCTGCCCTGCGACGTCTACTACTCGGGCGCCGCCCCCGGACGCTTCACCGGCTACCTCTATCTGAATTTGAAGGTACCGGATGAAGTGACGCCCGGACCCGCTGTCCCGGTCGTGCTGCGCATCGGCGGCAAGGAAAGCACCCAAACCGTGACGATCGCGGTTCGCTGATTCGATCTACCCGCGCGGACCGGAGCCTCAATTCGGTTCCGGCTCCGCGAGGGGACGAATATATAATCAAAGGGTGAAACACCTGAAACTGATCGTCCCCCTGGCCGTGCTCCTGCTGTCTGCCTGTTCCAAGAACATCCAGACGGATGAAGCTGTCAAACAGGGCATCATCAAACACTTGAGCCAGAACACCGGCCTCCAGTTGGCCAGCATGGACATCACGGTCAGCGGCGTGACGTTCAAGGACAATACCGCCGAAGCATCGGTCTCCTTCAAGCCCAAGGGCGCTGACCCGTCCACCGGCATGCAGATGCGGTACAGCCTGGAACGCCAGGGCTCCGAATGGGTCGTGAAGAAGAAGGCCGATAGCGGCCACGGCGCGGCCATGCCCGGCATGAATCCCGGCGCCATGCCCGCTTCGCCGCATGGGGCCACCACGCCGTCGGCCGGCGAAATGCCGCCCAACCACCCGCCCATGGGCGCCGGAAAGATGCCGGAGAAGAAGTGAAGCGCGTCGCCGTCCTGGGCGGAGGACCGGCTGGATCCATGGCGGCTGCACGCATCGCGTCAGCCGGCCTCGACACGGTGCTGCTCGACGAAAAGCTCGCCTGGGAAAAGCCCTGTGGCGGCGGCATTACCTTCAAGGCATATACCCGCTATCCGTTCCTGCTCGAAAACGACCGTCCCAAGAAGGTGGTCAGCGACGCGGTTCTGGCGGAGCCCCGCGGCGGCTCGGTGCAGATGCGCCTCACCCAGCCTCTGGTCATCTTCTCCCGTTACGACCTGAACGGCATGCTTCTGAAACGCGCCGAGGACTCCGGCGTCCAGATTGAGCAGGAACGCGTCACGGGCCTGGAACGCAAGAGCAGCCGCTGGTCGATCCGCACCCGCAACGGCAGCCTCGATGCCGACTTTGTCGTCGTCGCCACCGGCGCCCGCAACGCTCTTCGCAACGTTGGAACGGAGTGGTCGGCCGCCGACACCATGTACGCCCTCGGCTACTGGGTCGCCGACGAACGCAGCCGCATCGACATTCAGTTCTTCCCCAACTTCGAAGGCTACATCTGGGTCTTCCCACGCTGCGGTCACCTCTCCGTCGGCATCTGCGGCAAGGGCGAGCCGGCCGCCAAAATGCGCGCCCGGTTGGAGAACTACATGCGCGAGAACGGCATCCCCTTCAAGGACGCCAAGTTCTACGGCCACATGATCCCCGCGCTCGAGCGCCCCTCCTGGCGCAGCAACCGCGTCAGCGGGGAAGGTTGGATGGCAGTGGGAGACGCCGCCGGCCTGGTGGATCCCGTCACAGGCGAAGGCCTCTACTACGCCTTCCGCTCGGGCGACCTCGCCGCCCAGTCGATTCTCAACGAACAACACGATCCCGCCCAGCGCCCGGCGCTCTACCGCTCACTCATCCATGGCGAATTCATGGAGGATCTGACCCTCGGCGCCGGCCTGGCCAAGCGCTTCTTCATCCAGCGGTTCCTCTTTTCCAGCGTGCCCGCCCGGATGATCGAGTTCATGCGCCGCAGCCCGCGCATGATGGAAATCGTGCAGGACCTCTTCGCCGGCACGCAGGGCTATCTCGACCTCAAGGCCCGCCTGCTGGCCAACCTGAACGGAACATTGCTGGAAGTCTGCATGGGCTCGATGCTCGGCCATCGGGTCGTCAAGGAAGGACGCTGAGACGTGAAGACTGACCGTAGCGCCCAGTTGATGGAGCGTGCCCGGAAACTGATCCCCGGCGGAGTAAACTCGCCTGTCCGCGCCTTTCGCGGCGTCGGCGGCTCACCGCGATTCATTGAGCGCGGCTCCGGCTGCCGCATGTTCGACGTGGACGGTAACTCCTACATCGACTATGTCTGCTCCTGGGGACCGCTGATCCTGGGTCACTGTTTCCCGCCGGTGATGGACGCCATCCGCTCGGTGGTGGAAACCGGCACCAGCTTCGGAGCCCCCACGGAACGCGAGATCGAGCTCGCCGAGGAGATCACCGCCGCCGTCCCCTCCATGGAGATGGTGCGCCTGGTGAACTCCGGCACCGAAGCCACCATGAGCGCCCTGCGCGTGGCCCGCGGCTTTACCGGCCGCGACCTCACCATCAAGTTTGAAGGCTGCTATCACGGCCACGTCGACTCCCTGCTGGTCAAGGCCGGCAGCGGCATGGCAACCCTCGGCATCGCCGACACCGCCGGCGTCCCGCGCGCCTTCGCTGAAACGACACTCGCCCTGCCGTACAACAGCGTCGAAGCCCTCGAGGCAGCCTTCTCCGCCCACGGCAACGAGATCGCCGCCGTCATCGTCGAGCCCGTCGTCGGCAACATGGGCTGCGTCCCGCCCCTGCCGGGCTACCTCGAGGCCATGCAGGCCCTCTGTAACAAGCACGGCGCCCTCCTCATCTTCGACGAGGTCATGACCGGCTTCCGCGTCAGCTTCGGCGGAGCCCAGGAACTCTTCGGCATCCGCCCCGACCTCTCCACCTTCGGCAAGGTCATCGGCGGCGGACTCCCCATCGCGGCCTACGGCGGACGCGCCGACATCATGAGCCGCGTCGCGCCCTCCGGCAACATCTACCAGGCCGGCACTCTTTCCGGAAACCCGCTGGCCGTTGCCTCCGGCCTCGCCATGCTCCGCTACCTGAAGACCCACAAAGAGGTCTACCAGCAGATCGACCGCGCCGCCGCCCGCATCGCCGAGGCCGCTCCGGAAGGCGTCACCGTCAACCGCGTCGGCTCCATGTTCACGTTCTTCTTCGGCACCGGACCCGTCACCGGCTGGGACACTGCCAAATCCGCCGACACCGCCCGTTTCAACGCGTTCTTCCACCATATGCTGGAAAACGGCGTCTACCTGCCGCCCTCCCAGTTCGAGGCCGGCTTCGTCAGCGCCGCTCACGACGAAGAAGCCGTCGACGCCACCGTGCAGGCCATCCGCTCTTTCCGCTAATGTAGCGGCATGACCCGCAGAGAAATCCTGGCCGGCGCGGCCGCCCTCAGCCTGAACAACGCCGCCAAGCCGCGCAACGTGATCTTCATCCTCAGCGACGATCACCGCTACGACGCGCTGGGCTTCCTCAAAGCCCAGCCCTGGCTCGAGACTCCACAACTCGACCGCATCGCCGCCGAAGGCGCTCACTTCCGCAACGCCTTCGTCACCACGGCGCTCTGCTCGCCCAGCCGGGCGTCCATCCTCACCGGCGTCTACGCCCACCGGCACAAAATCGTCGACAACAATACCGCCATCCCTCAGGGAACAACCTTCTTCCCCTCCCATCTGCAGAAGGCCGGTTACAAAACCGGCTTCTTCGGCAAATGGCACATGGGCAATGCCGGCGACGCACCCCAGCCCGGCTTCGACGAATGGGTCAGTTTTCTCGGCCAGGGCACCTACCTGCCTAACCCGAACGGCCTGAACGTCAACGGCCGCAAGGTCCCGCAGAAGGGCTACATCACCGACGAACTCACCGACTACTCCCTCAACTGGCTGAACTCGCTGCCCAAGAGCCAGCCCTACTTCATGTACCTTTCGCACAAGGCCGTTCACGCCGAGTTCGAACCCGCGCCGCGACACAAGGGCCGCTACAAGGACGCCAAATTCATCTACCCGCCCACCATGCAGGAAACAGGCGAGATGGCCCAGAACCGCCCCATGTGGGTGCGCAACCAGCGCAACTCCTGGCACGGCGTCGACTACCCTTACCACTCGCAGCTCGACATCGCCGAATACTACAAGCGCTACGCCGAAACGCTGATGGCCGTCGACGACAGCGTCGGCCGCGTGTTCGACACCCTCAAGTCCCGCGGTGAACTCGATTCCACCCTCGTCGTCTACATGGGCGACAACGGCTTCGCCTTCGGCGAGCACGGCCTCATCGACAAGCGCACCGCCTATGAGGAGTCCATGCGCGTGCCCCTGCTGGCTCGCTGCCCCGAGCTCTTCCAGGGCGGCAAAACCATCAATCAGGTGGTCGCCGGGCTCGACATCATGCCCACCGTCCTCGACACCTGCGGCGTGCAAACGCCCGCCGGACTCGACGGCAAGAGCTGGCTGCCGCTCATGCGCGGCGACGCGTCAGGCTGGCGCAAGGAACTGCTCTACGAGTACTACTGGGAACGCAACTTCCCGCAGACGCCCACCGTCCATGCCCTGCGCGGAGACCGTTACAAGTTCATCCGCTGCCAGGGTGTGTGGGACATCGACGAGCTATACGATCTCCAGGAAGACCCGCTGGAAAGCCGCAATCTCATCTTCAGCGAGAACCACAAGGCCATCGCCGCCGAAATGCGCAAACGCCTCTTCGAACTGCTGGAGCAGACTGGCGGCATGAACATCCCGCTGCAGCCCGACGGAGGCAGCCAGCAGAGCCTGCGCAATCCGGACAAAGCCAAGCCGGCCGACTTCCCGCCGCAGTTCGTCGGCAGGCCCAAAGGGCCGGCTCGCCACCAGTAACAGCTATTCCGCTGGTTTCGGCAGCGCCTTGCGGGGCAGCATCTCAACGCGGTTGGCTGCGTGGTAAACCACCGACGCAATCACCGCGCTGGCCTGCTTCAGATCGTCCGCCGGCACGTGGTCGTAGACATCCATATTGCCGTGATGCGTCACTGAGCCGTAGTCCAGCGGATCCTGGATGAACTGGAAGCCCGGCAACCCCACCGCGTCGAAGGAGAGGTGATCCGTCCCGCCCGTGGTCCGCAGTGTAACCGTGCTTACGCCCATATCCCGAAACGGAGCCAGCCACTGCTCGAATAAAGGCTTCATCCCGTCGTTGTTTTCGACATAGACGCCGCGGATCTTCCCCGCCCCGTTGTCCAGGTTGAAATACCCGCTCATCCGCCCGTGCTCCGAGGTCAATTGCATCGTCTTCGGATCGGCGAAGTGTTCCTTCACATAGGCCATCGACCCCAGCAGCCCCTGCTCCTCGCCCGTCCAGAGCACCAGACGCACCGTCCGGTCCAGCTTCAGGTTAAGCGCCTTCAGGATCCGCACCACTTCCATCATCACGGCACTGCCCGCGCCGTTATCCGTCGCACCCGTCCCCGCATGCCACGAATCAAAGTGCGCACCCACCATCACCAGTTCGTCCTTCTTCGCGCCGCCCGGCAGTTCGCCCACCAGATTGAAGCTGTCTACCTTCTCTTCGGTCTTCACCTTCAGCTGCACCCGCACCTTGGGAGCCGCGCCGCTTTCCGCCAGCCGCACCAGACGATTGTAATGTTCGGCCGTCACCACGAACGTTGGCGGTCCCATGGCGAACTCCGCCTCCTGCCGGCCCGCCTGTTCCGCCGCCGTACGGCCATCTCGCGCCCTGCCGTCCGACAGGAACACCGCCACCGCGCCCTCCTCCTTCAGGAACTTCGCCCTCTCACCGCGCAGCCCGTAGATCTGCTCCACGAAGGTCTCGATACCCTTCACCGTCAGGCTGTTGAAGAACGGTCCGAGCTTTTCCGGCTCCTCGGGCACTTCGGTCTTCGCCGGATCGAAGCCCACCTTCGCGCTGGGTCCGGTGGCTTTCGCCATATCCGCCAGCTCGGCATCCGTGTAGCGCTTCACCAGGCCCTGCGTCGACGGGCTCACATCCTGCACAGGGTTTAGCAAGACGACCTTGCCGCGCAGCTTGCCTTTGTACTTCTCCTTGAACTTCGCCAGCTCCTCGGCCAGTTTCTTCGGGACGAACGAATCCCGGAAGGTGGCCTGCAGCACCTCGCCGGCAACAAGTCCGTTTGTTCCGCCGGACCAGGCCAACGGCGTTGCCGTCAACACGGCGTAGCGTGGCTCCGTCATCTCCACCGAGTACTGCTCGACAGACCATGCTTTCCCAAACGGACCCCACTTCTCCGAATGCACGTTCTGAACGCCCCACGAGGTCAGCCGCTTCGACGCCCAGTCCGCCGCTTCCCGCGCTTCGGGCGAGCCCGTCAGCCTGGGTCCGTAGCGGTCCGTCAACCCCGAGAGCGTCTCCATGACTTTGGATCGCTCAAAGGCCTCCGCCTTGATCTGTTGGACCACCTGCAGGTCCACCCGGTCCTGTGCGTGAAGGGAAAGTAGCGCCAAACCGCAGACGGCAAGTCGCAGCATCATCGAAAGACCTCCTCGGATATGGGGATAGTATAGCCGCCGGGAGCGGAACTATTCGCGGTCCAGATTCTGCTTGAAGCGAAATGTGAAAGTTGCGGCAATTGCCGCAAAGAGCAACATACTGGACCAGACCAGCATCTGGCCGCGGCGCGGTTCAGCCGTCCGTACGGGCCCCTCGCCCGATTCTCCATAGAGAACCCGCACCAGCAAATGGACTTCCGCCGGGGCTCGGCCCTCCATCCGGTTGTCCAGCACGATCTGATAATGATCCGGCTCGGCCGGCTTGTGCGAAAATCCGCCGCCGCGTGCAAATGGCGTGGAGGCTTCCGCTTCGTGCGCCTCTCCACGCAGCCAACGCTGCGCGTCTTCCTGCTTCAACAGCACGACGCGTACGCCCGACCCGCCCTCCAGCACCTCATAGGTACACACAATCCGCGCCGGCTCCACGGGCAGATCGATATCCAGTGTGCGGATCTTCGACGCGCCCACCTTCACCGCATCGTCAATCAGCGTCACGCTATGCGGGACCGGGGCCGCGCCCTTCGATGCCAGCAACAATGCCAGCCACAGGCTCGTCATTTCTGTTCGTACACCACCTTGCCCCCGACGACCGTCAGGCGCACCTTCGTTTTCACAATATCTAAAACCTGAGCCGTCATGATGTCGTGATCGAGAATCACGAAGTCCGCCAGCTTACCCACTTCCAGCGAACCTTTGGACTTCTCTTCAAAAGCGGCAAAGGCTCCGGTCAGTGTCCAGCTCTCCAATGCCTGCGCCCGGCTCATCTTCTGGTCGGGCGTCCAGCCGCCCGGCGGCTGGCCCGTCACATCCTGCCGCGTCATCGCCGCATACAGACCGAGCATGGGATTCGGCTCTTCTACTGGAAAATCGCTGCCGTTCGCCACCGGGACACCGGCCTTCAGGAACCGCTGCCAGGCGTAGGCGCCCGCCACACGATCTGGCCCAACGCGCTTATCGATCCAGCGCATGTCCGATGTCGCGTGGGTCGCTTGTACCGACGCAATCACCGAGTTGTCCGCGAAGAGCTTGAAATCGGGCAGTGAAATGACCTGCGCGTGCTCCACGCGGAATCGCTTGTCATTCTTTCCCTGCAACGCCGCGGCGTACGCATCGAGAACCGTGCGGTTGGCGCGATCGCCAATCGCGTGCGTACACACCTGGAACCCGCGCGCCACCGCCTGCTTCGCCACGCGTTCGATGTCTTCCTTCGTGGTCAGCATCAACCCGGAATTCGCCTTGTCGTCTGTGTACGGCTGCCACAGCGCCGCCCCGCGCGATCCCAGGGCGCCGTCGGCGTAGAGCTTGATGGATCGCACCGTCAGATAGCTGCCGATCTCGGGGCCTTTTTCCAGATACTGCTTCCACAGCGGACCTTCACCGCCGATCATCGCCCACACCCGCATCGGCAGCTTGCCTTCGGCAATCAGCTCTTTGTAAGCCCGCAGGTCGGCTTCCGTTACGCCCGCATCGTGAACGCCTGTCAGGCCCAGCCGCGCACACGCCGCCGCGGCGAGTTCCAACTGCTTCTTGATCTGCGCATAGGTCGGAGGAGGAATCTTCGACCGTACCAGGCCCTGCGCCCGGTCGACCAGAATGCCCGTGGCCTTGCCCTGCGCGTCCCGCAGAATCTTACCGCCCGACGGATCCGGAGTCTTGTCATCGATGCCCGCCATGGCGAGAGCCTTCGAGTTCGCCCAGCCGGCATGGCCGTCCACTCGGGTCAGGAACACCGGACGATCCGGCGCCACGGCATCCAGGTCTTTAGCGCTGGGGAAGACTCCGCCCCAGTTCGTCTGATCCCAGTTCCGGCCCACCACCCACTCGCCCACCGCCCGTCCCGCCGCCTGCTGCTTCACATACTCCGCGATCTCGGCGACCGTCTTCACGTGCCGCAGGTCCCGCGACTCCAGCAACCCGCCGAGCCCGCGCATGTGCCCGTGCGAATCGATCAGTCCGGGAATCAACGCCGCCCCATGCGCATCGATACGCCGCGTATTCGCCCCGGCGTAGGAGCTCACGTCCGCGCCCACCGCCACTATCTTGTCCCCGGCCACGGCGATCGCCTTCGCCGATGGCATGGCCGGGTTCACGGTGTAAATTCGTGCGTTTTCAACAATGAGATCGGCCTTCTGCGCGATGGCGGGCACAACCAGCACAAGCCCCAACAGGGCTACAATAGGCAGCATGGATGACAGTATGGCACACGGGGATCTGACCGCCCCCGCGCTGCAGACCTCGGTTTGGCAGTACTGGGTTGGAACCGTTAGCGCTGTCCTGCTGGCCCTGTTGTTCCTCGTCGCCGGAGTTTGGAAACTCAGCGATCCGCTGGCCACGGAAACCCGCATGGTGCAGGCCCTCATCCCTTCGCAGCTTGCGCTGGCCACCGCCCTGGCCGCCGGCATCGCCGAAGTGTGGAGCGCCGTCATGCTCCTTGTACCCCGCTGGCGCAAATGGGGCGCCTGGCTCAGCGGCCTGATGCTGCTGGCCTTCCTCCTTTACTTCGCCATCTTCTACCAGAGGCTGCAGGGCGCAGACTGCAGCTGCTTCCCGTTTCTGAAACGTGTGGTCGGGCCTGGCTTCTTCATCAGCGATGCGGCCATGCTCCTTCTCGCCGTCGCCGCCGCGCGCTGGTCCACCGCCGCGCACAGCCTCAAGCAGGCGTGCTTCGTGCTGGGCGCCATCGTGGTGTTCGCCGGTGCTGTTTACGGCGTCACCGCCGCGCGTCAAACCGGCACCAAAGCGCCCGAACAGATCACGGTGGACGGCAAAGCGTTTTCCACCGGTGAAGGCCGCATCTTCCTGTTCTTCTTCGATCCGGAATGCATGCACTGCTTCGCCGCCGCTCAGCAGATGTCAAAATACACCTGGAAAGACGTGAAAGTCATCGCCGTGCCCACCGTTCGTCCTCAGTGGGCGGAAGGCTTTCTGCGGGATACCGGCCTCAAGGCGGGCGTCTCTCCCGATGTTCAACTTCTCCGGCAGACCTTCGCGTTCAAGACAGATCCGCCGTATGGCGTCGCTCTCGAACGCGGCAGGCAGGTAGGCGCTTACCCGTTCTTCGACGACAAAGACCCAGTGGCGGGTTCTCAAGAAGATCGGCTGGCTTCCTTAGCCGGCCGGCGGCACGGGCTCATCCGCAGTCAGCATGGACGCCGGGAGTGTCTTCTCCTCCCGCTTCTCCAGACTCGTCGGCAGCGGCGGCAGGAACAGCATCAGCGCGGCCGCGCCGACTGTGAGGATGGCCAGCTTCAGAATCATCGCCCCGTACGATGAGGACGAGTCGAAGGCTCGTCCCATCAGGATCGGCCCAATGGCGCCAGCGATCGCGTAGGAAGTCCACGTCAGGCCGTAGAGAGTGGAGAACGAACGCAGCCCGAAATAGCGCGACAGGAGAAACGGGGTCACATCCGCTTCGCCGCCCATTCCGAACCCGATCAGCACGGCCGCCGTTACGCCCGCTTCCAGAGTGCGCGCACTGGCCAGCACAAAGACGCCGCCCGCCGCCAACGCCAGCAGCACAAATGCGACGCGCGGAGCGGCAAAGCGGTCCAACAGCCAACCGGTGATCATGCGGCCTAAGAATGCCGCCACACCCATCGCGGAGACAGCCAGGGCCGCGCGCCCCGAATCCACGCCACGATCCGTCAGCAAGGCCGACAGATGCGTAATCGTCCCGTTCTGGCTGATCGACGCCAGAAAAAGCACCACGGCCAGGATCCAGAACCCGCGCGACTTCAATCCTTCGGTCCACTCCACGCCGGTCTGCGCATCGCCGCTCGGCTTCCGCGAAGCGGGATTCTCGCGCACCAGCAGGGTCACGGTGGGCAGGCCAACCGCCAGCACCAGCCCGCCCAGGACCGCAAATGCCCAGCGCCAGCCGAAGTTCAGGATCAGGGCCTGCGCGGCCGGAGGCCAGGCGACGGCGCCCACGGTGCCGCCGGTCAGCATCAGCGCCAGAGCCAGCCCGCGCTTCTCGTCAAACCAGCTGCTGATCGCCCGCGCATAGGCCAGCATCGCCGTGCCGTTGCCCACGGCCCCTATCAGGACGAACATGGCGTAGAGGTGCCAGAGACTTGGACTGAGTTGCGACAGAGCCGCAAACGACAGGCCGAAGACCGTCACGCACGGCACAATCACCCGCCGCGGTCCATACCGGTCCAGCAGCCGCCCCAGGACTGGGGAACACACGGCAACCGTCATCGCCGCGAAGCCAAAGGCCATGGACACGGATTCGCGCGACCAGCCGAACTCCGTGCTCAGCGGCTTCAGAAAGATGCCGAACGTGTAGACAAGCAGCGACGCAAAGCCTGTCAGCACCCCGACCGACGACGCAAAGACGACCCGCCAGCCAGGGTACCCGGCCGAGCCCTCGCTTCCCGTTCTACTTTCTGACATACCCCATTCCAGCCGACCTCTTTCCGCCCATGCGGTGCGCCTCGTCCGACAAGGCATGCACGCCGCTGGCATCGATCCAGCGATTGTAGAAGTTGAACAGCGCGCACACCGTGATGGCGTAGTAGATCGCTTCGTCGTCGTACCCCACCGCATGCAGTGGAGCCATATCCGCCGCCGTAATGTGCGGCGAGTGGTGGTTCACTTTGTCCACGAAGCGGAACAACTCCTTCTCCTTCGCGTCCAACTGCGACGTCTCGAGATCACGCATCAGGCTCTCGACAAACGCCTCACCCTGCAGTCCAGGGCGCTCCTGCTCCAACAAAACCGCCGCGACCGCGGCGTGCGACTTCAGTCAAAATGGGCAGTGATTGCGCACCGACGTATAGGCGGCAATCAACTCCCGGATGCCGGGACTCAACGGACCCGGCTCGCGCAGCATCTCCTGCGTGAATCGCGCCAGATGGGTGGTCGCCTCCGGCTTGAAGGCGAACATGTGCCAGATCTGGGGATACTCCGCGCCCGACGCCTGCATCATGCGGATGCTGTCGAGGTAGGGGCTCGGCTGTGGATTGTGCTCCACCCCAGGCAAGAACATCGGCTCCATCGGAGACTTCGGTTTCTCGGAATCGCTCATCCTTCGATCCTCACTCTAGAAGTTCAGCTTCAGTGCAAACTGCATCAGCCTCGGCGGCGCGGCACTGAAGATGCGCCCGAAGTTGGTCGAATTCAGATCCGACACCGGCAGCCCGAAGTTGGCGTGGTTCGCCACGTTGAACGACTCAGCCCGGAACTGCAGCCGCGCCGTCTCCGTCAGCCGGAAGTTTCGTACCAGCGAAACGTTGAAGTTCGTCACCGCCGGTCCGCGCCCGATGTTGCGGCCCGCATTCCCGAATTGCCCGGCCTGCGTCACGGGATTCAGCCGCGTAAACGCCGACCGGCTCAGCCATTGATCCACGGTATGCGGACCCGCATTCGGATCGCTCACCGCATCCGGGCGGCTCGCCGCGAAACCCGAAATGGGCGGGCTGTTGGCCTGCAGGGAGACGTTGGTGGAATCGGAAATGGTGAACGGGGTCGGCGAATTGTGGATCGCGATTACGTTCAACTGCCAGCCGTTCACGGAGTGCCGCAGCGCCGCCGGCGCGCTCTTCCGGACCTTCGGCTCCCAGCTTCCACTGGCCACGAAGCGTTGCCGCGCATCGAACAGCGAAGGACCGTGCTCGGCCGCGAGATTGAACGGATTCTGCGCCAGATCGTTCTCGCCGGACAGCGGCTTGGCCGCCGCGCCCGACAGGTTCATCGCCGAAAGGTAATCCAGCGACTTCGAGTACCAGTAAGACACATTGAAGCCGAAGCCCGCGTTGTACCGCCGGGACAGGCTCGCCTGCGCCGCGTGGTAGGTCGAGTTCGTGATGTTGGAGAGCATCGCGATCGTCGAGAAATCGCAGGCGCTGCCGTCGGCCGGGCAGTTGGCGTAAACTCGACGCCGGTCGGCATTCTGGGCCGTCGCTCCGGGCCCAAACACGGCCGGGTTCGCTTCGATGTTGCGCGGCAAGCGTGTGCCCTTGGAGCCCACATACCGCACCTCCACCAGATACTGCGACCACAGCGACCGCTGGATGCTGAAGTTCCAGTTCTGCGCATAGGGCGGCCGGGCCGTGGGATCGATGGCGAACACCGTGGACGGCCGAACAAACGTATCAGCCGGAGGATAGACGCGGCCGGCATATGGATCGGCGAAATTCAGTCCCGCACCGCTGTACTGGTTGAACTGAGCCCACGGCAGCGAGCTCACCGGCCCCTGCGACGCCGTGCCGGAGCCGTTCTGGAACTGGTCGTAGAACAGCCCGTAGCTGGAACGAACCGACCACACGCCCTGACCCGTCGGATCCCAGGCAAAGCCCACGCGCGGCATCCAGCCGTTGTAGCTTTGCGCGATGCCTTCCGCGATGCCGGGATCACCCGGGAACAGCATCCCCTTCGGAGCGTCCGGCCGCACCATCGACTGCACACCCGGCACAAAGGCATTGAGCCGCTGCCGCAACTCCCGGATCGGATTCAGCCGCTCGTACCGGACTCCATAGTTCAGAGTGAGGTGGCGCGAGATCCGCCACTCGTCCTGCGCGTAGAGGTTCGTGCCCCACATCCGCAGGCCGCGATGGAAATCGCCCAGCCCCTGGTAGAACGTCACCGGCCCGCCCAGCAGCAGGTTCGCAATCGCATTGTTGGTCGGGAAAGTCGAAGCGAAGACGTAGAACGCGTTCGGGGCGATGGCCTGGAACATGTTCAGCTGCGTCCGGACGAAGCCGCCGCCGAACTTCAACGAGTGGGCTCCGCGGAACCAGGAGAGGCCTTCCTGCACTTCATAGCTGTTCTGTACCGAATCGCGAGGTCCGGTAATCGCGCCGCCGATGGGCGAGTAGCCGCTGATGTTGAAGAACGGCGGTCCCTGACCCAGGTCCGAAGCCGAGTTGTACTTGAAGCCCAGCGCGCTGGGTGGCGTCCGGTTCAAGCGCGTGTCGAAATCGAAGCTGTACCGGAAGAAGGTCAGGCGCAGCGAGTTGCTCAGAGCAGGGGTAAAGATGTGCGTGCTGGCCAGCGCGGCGGAATGAGTGGTGATGTCGTTGCGCGTCGGGAAGCCCGGCACTTCCGAACCTCTGACCGAGATGGGATTGATGTCGTAGCCGCCGGAGAACGAATAACGCACCGAGACCTGATCCTTCGCCGTGGCCACCAGATCCACGCGTCCGCCCGCCTGGTCGAAGAAGTTCGTCGCCACCACGGTGGCCCGATAGATGGAGGGCGAGATGTTGCCGATGGGATAGAGGTTGACGACATTCAGCGCAACCGGGTTCAGGGCCTGAACCGGAATCTTGTTGCCAGGAATCGGTACGCCGCCGGCCGCAAAGTTGATCAGTTGTACGCCCAGGTCGGAGAAGTCGCCGGTGTGCTGCTGAGCGGTCGGCACGGTGGCGGAGTTGGTGAAGCCCTGCTTGTTGCGGAACCCCTCGTAGTAGCCGAAGAAGAACAGTTTGTCCTTCTTCAGGGGGCCGCCTACGGTCCCGCCAAACTGGTTCTGCTTCAAAGGCTCCACGTCCTGGGAGAAGAAGTTGCGGGCATCCAGTTTGTCGTTGCGCAGGAACTCATAGACGCCGCCATGGAACTGATTCCCACCGGACCGCGTAACCACGCTGGTGGTCGCTCCACTGGTGCCGCCGTATTCGGGCGGAGCGCTTTGCGTCAGGATCCGGAACTCGGCGATCGCGTCCACTGGAATCTTCAGCGCATAGCCACCGTCCATGCGGTTGATGTTCTGCGCTCCATCCAATAAATAAAGGTTCGATTCCGGCCGCATGCCGTTCACGGCGTAGGCTTGCCCCTGACGCAGCGAACCGCCTGCCGTGGCAACGCCGGCGGTCAGCGGAGCCACACCTGTCTGGAGCAGGCCAAGCTGCGTGAAGTTGCGGCCATTCAAGGGCAGGTCCAGCACCTCGCGACCGCTCACCACCTTGCCGAGCGTGTTCGTGCTGGTATCCACAACCTGCGCCTCGCCGGTCACAGTCACCGTTTCGTGGACACTTGCCAGATCCAGTTCAATGTCCTCCACCCGCAGCGTGCTGCTGACGTTGACCTGCACAGCCGTCTGGACGTACTTGGAGAACTCGAGGCGCCTCCGCCGTCAACGTATAGGTTCCGACCGGCAGCGGTGGGAAGCGGAACAGTCCTCCCTGCGAAGAGATCGTCTCCTGGACAAAACCGGTTGTCAGGTTGCGCACGGAGACATGAGCGTTGCCGATCATGCTGGCGGACCTGTCCATGACGCGGCCCTCCACCACTCCGGTGGGGTCCTGCCCCCAAACGGCGCCGCACATGGAAAAGGAGATCAAAAGGACGGACTTGGACCACAGAGATTTCATGGACTGCAACCCAGCGAAGCAATGGGTCTGATACTACACGGGAAGAGTCAGCATCAGCAATATAGGTGCTGTTCGGATTCTATCGTGTTTCCCTATTAACCTT
>JASGIE010000177.1:0-39453 GCA_049841055.1 Paludibaculum sp.
GGCGATCTTGTTATGGACATCGTAGGCGCGCTGCGCATACTCGTATCGCAAACCCAGGGACAAATGCAGGCGCGAGGTGACCTTCCATTCATCCTGGGCGAAGAAGTTGTAAGTGGTGTTGCGGAAGGCCGGGCTGTTCACCGTGCGGCGCACCGCTGGCGGTGTTGAAGGCGCCGAGCAGGTAGTCGGCCAGAGGGTCGCTCCCGGGGTGCTGCCGCCCGCCGTGGAAGTCGTGAGATCTTGGCGAAGGAAATGTCGCCTGTTCGGGGAGTTGGAGCTGTAGACGTTGTACTGCAGCCGGCGGATGTCGGCGCCCAGCTTCAGGACATGGTTGCCGCGCGTCAGGCTGAGCACGTCGGAGTACTGGAACCGATTGGAAATATAGCCGGTTGGGCGGCTACCTCCGGTGACGTTGTAGCCGGTGATGGTGACGCCGGGCAGGGCTCCGCCATCGGGCTCGTCGGGCACCGTCGAACCCGATGGCCTGGGCGAGGTTGGTGCCGGGCACGCCGATGGCTTTCTGGAAGATGTTGTCGCGGCTGTAGCCGAAGCGGAACTCGTTCACCGTGCGGGGCCGAAGACGTGGGTCTCCTGGAGCGCGCCGTTGTACGTAGTCCAGGGTAGAATTCCTCGCTCCACAGAGGGTGGAGCGACGGGGCGGTGTTTGGCGCGTCGTAGTACGACCACCGGCCGAAGAGTTGATCCGTACTGCTGAGGGCATGATCGATGCGGAAGTGCACCTGGTTGCTGTCGGCGATGGCGCTGGGCGAGACCGAGAGGTTGCTGTTGTTGATGGGCGGCGAAGGTCGGCGACCGGGATGTAGTTGCTGAAGTTCTTGGTGGCCGGGTCTAACCGGTTGGCAGGAATGATGTTGCCCGGGAAGGCGCCGCGCACGCCGGCGGCGTCGGTGGTGAGCGGGTCGTAGATCACGCTGGAGATGGAAGAAGAGGTCGCCGCCAAGCTGGGCCTGGGTGGGTTCGCGGCCCAGCAGCGGGGTGGTACGGCGGCTGCGAATCCCCTCGAAGTTGGTGAAGAAGAACGTCTTGTCTTTCACCAGGGGACCGCCCAGGCTGAAGCCGAAGTCGTTCATCTTCGTCGTTGGCGCTGGTGTCGAAGTAGTTGCGGGCATTCATGACGGAGTTCTGCAGGAACTCGAATGCTGTGCCGTGAATCTGGTTCGTGCCCGACTTGATGGACACGTTCATGACGGCCGTGGCGTCGCCGTATCGTCGATATCGTGTTGCGCAGCATCCCGAACTGCTGGATGGCGTCCACCGAGACCGGCATGCTGGCGTTGCCCAGCCGTTCGCCGCGCGACTCGACGCCGTCAATCAGGAACGAGACGGAGGATTCGCGCTGACCGCTGACAAAGGCGCTGAGATTGCCCCGGTTAGTGAAGCTGGTCTGGAGGCTCTGGCCGTTCTCGCCGGTGACGGGCACGACGCCGGCGGTGAGTCCGGCGAGGGAGACGAAGCCTGCCTGAGATGGGCATGTCGACGATCGTCTTCTGGCCAGGGTCTGGTTCAGGGTGGAGGTGTCGGTTTCCACTTTGGTGGCGGCGGCGTCGGAGACGGTGATGGTTTCGCTCACCTCGCCCAGTTGGAGGGAGAGGTCGGCGCGGAGGCTGCGGTCGACGCGTACTTCCAGGTCAACAATCCGGCTTGGCTTGAAGCCCTGCTGGGCGATGGAGACGGTGTAATGGCCGGGCGGCAGCAGGGTGGCGGCGTAGTTGCCCTGCTCGTTGGTGACGACGGTGCGGGCGGCGCCGGTGTCCTGGTTCTGAACCTGGACATTGGCTGCCGGGACGGGGCGCCCCGGTGGTGTCGCTGACGGTGCCGACGATGCTGCCGGTGATGGATTGGGCGTGTACCAGACCGGTGAGAAGCAGGAACGTGGCGATTCTCAGACCCCAGGTCAACATAGACGGGAACTCCTTTGTTTACTGCGCTACGGTGACCCATGCTGCGCCCAAACCGGGGAGCAAGTACTGACAGCCGGGCGAAATTGTCACGACAAATCGACGAAGGAGCTGTTAAGCAGCGGCAGGGTCAATGGCTGCGGATGAGCCATAGGTCGCCCCGGTTTTCGCGCAGGGGCACGACTAAACCCTTTGGCTGCATCGCGAAGCCGAGGTTACTGTCCGACAGCAGGTAGGGACTGCCGCGGAAGTAACTGCTTTGGCGGGGGCGGACCGGCGGGCTGGCCGCGAGCCGGGTCGAAGTCGAGCAGCCAGATGTTGAACCAGCCGTCCTCGTCGGACTGGTAATAGATGCGGCGGCCGTCGGCGGACCAGGTGGCGCTCTGGTAGTGGCCCGGACCGGCCAGGTGGAGCGGCGTGCTGTCCTTGCGTTCCAGCAAGAGGTTCTGATGGCCGTCGCGGGACTCGACGTAGGGCCGGAAGCGGCCGGTGGGATCCCAGTTGGTCGGGGCGCGGCCGCTGGGCGCACCGTCGAGGATCTTCTCGTTGATTAGTTTGGAGTAGTCAGGATTGAACATGGCCTGGCGGCGCTCGCGGTTGCGGCCGTCCATCAGGTCGTAGGCCAGGCCTCGGCCGTCTTCGATCCAGGACGGCGAGGTGCGGGAGAGTTGGTCGTTGGGGCCGATGGGCCGGACGCTGCGGGTTTCCAGGTCGAGCAGCCAGAGTTCAAAGCGCTCGCCCTGCCAGAGGAAGTAGGCGATGCGGCGGCCGTCGGGGGAGAGGACGGGAGCGCGGACCGAGGCGGCTCCGGTCGTGAGACGGGCCATGGCCGCTTCGTCCAGCCGACCGTTCGGACTTAAAGGGAACCAGCCAAAGGGCTTCGGGGGCGGCGATGGCGGAGAAGGCGATCTCGCCGCCGGGACTGAAGCGCGGGTGCTGGTGGCCCTGGGTGGTGAGGGTCAGGCGAACCGGCTTGGCGGTTTCGGCGCCGGTGCGACGGTCGATCTCGGAGCGCCAAAGGCCGCGGTCCAGACCGACAAAGACGAGTTGGGAGCGGGTGCGGTCGTAGTCGAAGCCGCCGTCCTTGAGGACGCCCGTGCCGGGTGTCACAACCCGGGCTTCGCCGCCGGCGGCATCGACGCGCCAGATCTGGTGGCCCAGGTAGACCCAATCGGGCGAGCGCTTCTGCGCGGGTTCGCTGCGAAACTGAGCCGTTGCAATGAAATAGAGAAACTGGCCGTCCTGGCTCCAGGCGGGCCACGAGAGGCTGTTCAGGGTCGGCGCGGTGACGACGACGCGGTGCAGGGAGCGGTCCTCTTTCTTCCAGATGTAGAGGTCGCTTTGGGCTCCGGCGGTGTGGAAGGCGACGAGGCGGCCATCGGGGGACCAGCGCGGATGGTGGCCGAACTCGGCGATGGGGGCGGTTTCGCCGGTGACGAGCGATTTGGCGAAAAGGCCGCCTTTGCCCTCCTCGGAGCGGAAGGCGATCCAGTCGGAGTCCGGCGACCAGTCGGGTTCAGAGAGATTGGCTTTGGATTGAGTGACCTGGCGGCGGTCGCCGCTGGACTCCTCGAGGATCCAGAGGTTGGCGATGCCATTCTCGTCGGAACCGTACAGGATGCGGCGGCCAGTGGCGTCGAAGGCGGGGTAGTCCTCCATGCCGGGTAGGAAGGTCATCTGGGCGATTTTGAGCTCGACGGGTGCAGCGGGCGGTTTGCGGCCGAACCAGAACAGGGCGGCGGCTGCCGCAGTCAAAGCGAGGGCGAAGACGGGCATCCAGCGGCGGGTGGGAGACGGTTTGGGCGGAGGCGCATCGGCCCCGGCGACGAACTCGTAACCGCGTTTGGGATGGGTGCGGATGTACTGTGGAGTCTTTGAGTTATCGCCCAGGGCTTTGCGTACGTCGAGGACCCGCTGGACGAGCGCGTCGTCGGTGACGGCGGTGTCGGCCCAGACCGCGTGCAGCAGTTCGTCCTTAGGGACGATCTGGCCCGGGCGCTGGACGAGATAGGCGAGGACGGCGGCCGATTTCAGGTTGAGCGGGATGTCGCCGGCGGGTCCGGAGAGGCGCTGCTCCCTCAGATCGAAGAGGTAAGGACCGAAGCGGATTTTCCCTGGCGCGACCATGGGCCTCGTCTACACAGTATGGACGCTCGGCGCTCCGTCCGCAGGCAAGATATAGCAAATCCTCGCGTTGAGCCCGGGAGCGGCACGCTAGAATGGTTCCTTACGATGTCCGAGTCTCCTATTACCCCTCGCGGAAAAGATTTTGCCTCCTGGTATCAGGATGTGGTGCTGCATGGCGATATGGCCGAGCCGGCCGAGATCGTCAAGGGTTGCATGGTGATCAAGCCGAACGGCTACGCCGTTTGGGAGCGTCTGCAGCGTGAGCTGGACGACCGGTTCAAGGCGACCAATCACCAGAACATCTACCTGCCACTGCTGATTCCACAGAGCTTCCTGCAGAAGGAAGCGGAGCATGTCGAGGGATTCTCGCCGGAGCTGGCCGTGGTGACGATCGCCGGCGGCAAGGAGCTCGAAGAGCCTTACGTCATCCGGCCCACCTCGGAGACGATCGTCGGACATTTCTTCTCGAAGTGGATCCAGAGCTATCGCGACCTGCCGGTGCTGGTGAACCAGTGGGCGAACGTCATCCGCTGGGAGCTGCGCACGCGCATGTTCCTGAGGACAACGGAGTTCCTGTGGCAGGAAGGGCATACCGCGCATTCCAGCCATGAGGAGGCGATCGAGGAGGTTCTGCGGATTCTGGATCTGTACGCCGAGGTCTCGGAAGAGGTCATGGCGGTGCCGGTGATCAAGGGTGTGAAGACGCGAGCGGAGAAGTTCGCCGGCGCGCTGCGGTCGTACTCGATCGAGGCGATGATGCAGAACGGTTTGGCGTTGCAGGCCGGCACGAGCCACGATCTGGGCCAGAATTTCGGCAAGGCGTTCGATGTTCAGTTCCAGAGTAAGGAAGGAAAACTGGACTACGTCTGGCAGACGAGCTGGGGTGTGAGCACGCGTCTGATCGGCGGGCTGATCATGACCCACTCGGACGATAAGGGGCTGGTGCTGCCACCGAAGGTGGCTCCGCGGAAGAGCGTGCTGGTGCCGATTTTCCGCAAGGACGAAGAGAAGGCCGTGGTGATGGAAGCGGCCGCCAAGCTGGCGAAGGACCTGGGCGCGCACATCGACCTGCGCGACGGGATGACGCCGGGCGCCAAGTTCTTCCATTGGGAGCGGCTGGGCGTGCCGGTGGTGTTCGAGCTGGGCCCGCGCGATGTGGCCAGCGGGAACATGGTGATCAAACGGCGCGACACGGGTACGAAGGAAGTGATTCCGCAGTCCGAGGCGGTGGCGAAGCAGGCGGAGATTCTCGAGGCGATGCAGCGCGACCTGCTGGCGAGAGCGCGGCAGCGGATGCAGGACAACACGGTGCTGGCGAACTCCATCGGCGAGGTGGAGGAGATCCTGAGCTCGGTCACGGCCGAGAAGGGCGGCGGCAAGTTCGTGATGGCGCACCTGAAGGACGATCCGGCGAACGACGCGCGGATCAAGGAGTTCAAAGCCAGCGTGCGGAATATCCCGTCGGTGGATCTCTACGACGGTCCGGGCAAGTGCATTCTGACGGGCGAGACAGTGGACCGCCGTGTGGTGATCGCCAAGGCCTACTAAAGCGCGAGCTGGCCTTCGTAGATCACGTTGCCGGTTTTTCTCTGCCCGTTGCTCGACCGGTTGGGTTGGCGATGGGGGCGCGGTTACGACGGGCAGACCGACTCATTCCTGGTCGTTGAATGCCAGGCTGGACGTCGCTGTGAAGTGGCGGTAATTCGTGAACGCCATGTAGGCCCGGTCGCAGTCCATCAGGTTCCGGCAGGCAATTACCGCGGCCTGAGACGGCATGAGGAACGGTTCGCCTTCGATGGTGACCGTTTTGAAGTTGACGGTCAGGGCCGCGTCCTGCACCACATATCTTCTAGGGAAGCGGTGGGCTTCCATGTGAAGGCGATAGATGCGGCCATCCTTCTCATCCGCCCAGAAGGAGCCGGAATAGGCGGGGCAGTAGCCGGATCCGGGTCCGACGAACCATCGGGAATTCTCCTGACGGACGGAGAATTCGTAGCGGCGCAGGCGGCGGCCCTCAACCGTCTCCCGGTCCGCTCGATGGAAGATGGTCTGGGTTGGGGCATCGAACAACAGCAGGAGGGCTGAGGCGAATTCCCCGCGATTGTTCATCGCTGGAAAATCGATCGGCTCCGATTGCTTGAGATCGATGCCGGAGTCGGTCTTGAGGAAGTAAGATTCACGGCCCTGGACCACCTGGACTTCGTATAAGGCTGAGTCGGACAGGCGCACTCCTCGGCCTCTGTTGGTGCGATTGAGGGTGGACTCCTGGGTACACAGGAAATCGGGAAGGTCTCTGCGCCAATCGGCGACGCGCTGGTGGATGAGGGCGAGAAGAGAATCCGGCTCCGCCGCTGGGAGCAGGCAGGGTACTAACAAAAGAGCCAGAAGGCGCACGCGGCCTCATTATAGATCCGATTTCTGACGATGGATTGAGTAATATTCCGGGATTCCGGGTTTGATTTCGAGGGAGTGCGCTCCCGGGGATCCGAACCGGAGACAAGGGGAGGCAGTGTTGTCAGTGCCCGACAGTTGTCAGACGACCTGCTATAATCCAACGCATCCAGGGTGACCATGACTGCTCGGCGGATCCAAACTTCCATCTCTTTTTCACTCGCGCTGGCGGTCTGTGCCGGAAGCGGGTGTATGGCCAATGCTCAGGTGCCCGCGGAAACGGAAGAGCAGCAAGCGCTTAGCGCGTCTGGCGAGAACTGCTCGTTCATCGCTTCGCCGGAGAAAGTGCTGTCCCGGGGCGACCGAATCCGACGGGAAGCGTACGACCGCACCCTGACGTTTGCCAAGGCTTTGCCGAAGTCCGCCTCAGCCGGTACACCGGTTTCGGCCGCGGACCTGCCCTGGCGCAGCTTCATTGACGAAGAGGTCTTCCGGAAGCTGCAGGCGGACGGAATGGCGCCGGCGGCGCTGTCGTCCGACGAAGAGTTTTTCCGCCGGGTCAAGCTAGACCTGACTGGCCGGATTCCCACGGCGGACGAGATCCGGGCCTTTGTCGCCGATACCACCGCGGCGAAGCGTGACCTACTCATCGACAAGTTGCTGTTTAGTCCTGAGTTCACCGACAAGTGGACGATGTGGCTGGGCGACCTGCTGCAGAATTCGATGACCGCCAGCAACCGGAACCAGAATCAGGAAGGGCGCAACCGGTTCTACGAGTACATTCGGAATTCGATCGACTCCGGGCAGTCGTGGCGCGAGATGGCGTACCAGCTGGTGACGGCGACGGGCAACAACTACGATCGCGACACGGCGGGTGTGAATTTCATGCTGCGCGGGTTCGCTCCGATGGGTCCGGCGCAGGATACCTATGACCTGGTGACGGTGCGGGCTGCGTCGATGTTCCTGGGCCTGGGTCATTATGACTGTCTGCTGTGCCACAACGGCCGCGGGCACCTGGATGCGGTGTCGGCCTGGGGTGCGAAGACCCTGCGGGTGGACGCGCAGCGGATGGCGGCGCACTTTGCGCGGATCAATCTGTCGACCTACCCGGGCAAGGAAACCACGGATTACTACCTGAACTCCACGAATGTGCTCGACCGGACGACGGGCACCTACGGCCTGAATACGACGTATGGGAACCGGCCCAACCGCGTGGCGACCAACGTGAACGGCGTGGCGGTGACGAGCCTGACTCCGGTGTATCGGGATGGCACGCCGGCCAGCGGCGACTGGCGCGATGCGTTCGCCCAGCGGCTGACGATGGATCCGATGTTTGCGCGCAATTATGCGAACCGGCTGTGGAAGGCGATGTTCAACCTGGCGCTGGCGGAGCCGGTGGATAACCTGGATCCGGACCGGCTGAATCCGAACGTGCCTCCGCCGAGTGGCTGGGATTATCAGGCGTCGCATCCGGTCCTGCTGGAAAAGCTGGCGCAGGTGGCGCGGGACAACGATTTCAATCTGCGGGAGACGCTGCGGCTGATTGCGCAGAGTACGGCTTATCAGTTGAGTTCCCGGTATGACGGCGACTGGGATCTGACCAAGGTGTCGACGTTCGCACGGCATCTGCCGCGCCGGTTGGAGGCGGAAGAGGCGCACGACGCGATCACCAAGGCGACGGGCCTGCTGCCTTCGTATTCCGTGGGCGGGTGGGTGGATAAGGTGAGCTGGGCGATGCAACTGCCGGAGCCGACGGAGCCCCGGAGCGATGCCACGGCGAACGGATTTATGAACTCGTTCAGCCGGGGGAACCGGGATACGCAGCCGCGGAGCACGTCGGGGTCGGTTCTCATGTGGCTGAACATGATGAACTCGACGGTCGTGACGAACCGGGTGAAGGCGACAGGGACGGCGGCCTCGCCGTATCTGGCCGGGTTGCTGAAGGGCAAGACGGATGATGCGGTGGTGGAGGATCTGTTCCTGACGTTTCTGTCGCGCAGTCCGAGTGAATATGAAAAGACCGTGGCATTGAAGACACTGGCGAAGTCGGGTACGGCGGCGTATACGCGGGCGGCGGCAGTGGAAGATCTGGCCTGGGCTTTGGTCAATAAGACCGATTTTTTGTTTAGTTATTAGAAGGGAGCCGGCCTGGGGGCCGGCTGCGGGCGAGGGCGCCCGCATTACCGGTGCGCAGACGATTTCTCTTGTGCTAAGTCACACATTTGGCTGACGTTTGGCGTACAGAACCGACAGTTCTTTCCACGCGCGGGATACACGGAATCGGAAACCGGCGGAATGAAAATCGAAAGTCGATCCGGCGCTAATTCGCGGCGATAAACAGGTACACTTTTCCCTTCCGGAACACGTCAGGAATCACAAGACGGTCTGGGTAAGACTCTCGGCGGCGGCTATAATTCTGTATGCCGGAGTACGAAATGACGGTTCGACGGCAGTACCTCATTCTCCCGCTGGTTGTGATGGTGACGGGCAGCGCCGGTTGGATGGCGGCAGGCGGGGTGGTTCCACCGAAGGGCGTCGAGCGGCCTGGAGACTGCTCGTACACCGCCGAGCCTGGGGCACCGGGCTCGCAGCTCCGCAATGAGATCTACGAACAGGCGCTGGCGTTCGCCAAGGCGGTGCCGCGGCGGCAGACGGCGCGCAAGGTGGTGCCCGCGCTGAAAGTCACGCGCCGCAACGTGATTGATCGCGAGGTGCTGCAGCGGCTGCAGGTGGGCAAGATTCCCGTGGCGCCACTCTCCACGGATGAAGAGTTCTTCCGCCGCATCAACCTGGACCTGACTGGGAGAATCCCCAGCGCGAAGGAGATCCGGGCGTTTGTGGCGGATTCCTCGCCGAAGAAGCGGGATGCGGTGATTGACCGCCTGCTGCATAGTCCGGAGTTCGTCGATAAGTGGACGGTCTGGATGGGCGACCTGTTCCAGAACGCAATGAAGGCGACGAACCGCGATGAGGGGATGTCGGGGCGGAATGCGGTTCACAAGTATCTGAAGGCGTCGATTGCGGAAGGGCGGTCGTGGCGGGAGATCGCGACCTATATGCTGACGGCGACTGGGAACAGCTACGACGACGCGTCGGCGGGTGTGAATTTCATTGTGCGCGGGTTCGCTCCAATGGGTCCGTACCAGGACACGTGGGATTCGGTGACGGTGCGGGCGGCGACGATCTTCCTGGGGATGGGGTCGTACGACTGCCTGATGTGCCATGACGGGCGCGGGCATCTGGAGGCGGTCTCGGCCTGGGCGACGCGGACGACGCGGCTGGAGGCGGAGCGGATGTCGGCCCACTTCTCGCGGGTCAACTTTGCGGGGTATCCGGGCAATGACAAGGCGAATTTCTACACGCAGTCGCATGTGATTCTGGACAAGCCCGCCGGTGCGTATGTGCTCGACACCAAGTGGGGCAACCGGCCGAACCGGTATCCGATTCAGGTGGATGGGAAAGAGCAGAAGGACCTGACCCCGGTGTACCGGGACGGAACCCCGGCGCAGGGGGAGTGGCGGGCTTCGTTTGCGAACAAGATCGTCGAGGATCCGATGTTCGCTCGGAACTTTGTGAACCGGCTGTGGAAGGCGATGTTCACGGTGGGGCTGGCCGAGCCCGTGGACAACCTGGATCCGGACCGGCTGGATCCAGCGGTCAAGCCGCCGGCCGGTTGGGAATACCAGGCGTCGCATCCGGCGCTGCTGGAAGCGCTGGCGCAGATGGCGCGGAGCAACGATTTCAATCTGAGAGAGATGCTGCGGGTGATGGCGCAGAGCACGACGTACCAGTTGAGTTCCGAGTATGCGGCGGCGTGGAACCCGTCGAAGGCTCGGCTGTTTGCGCGGCACCTGCCGCGGCGGCTGGAGGCGGAAGAGGTGCTGGACGCGGTGGTGAAGGCGACCGATGTGTTGCCGGAGTACCTGGTGGGCGGATGGACGGACAAAGTGAACTGGGCGATGCAGTTGCCGGAGCCGACGGAGCCGCAGAAGGACGGGCGGGCGCGGGAGTTCCTGGACTCCTTCGACAGGGGGAATCGCGACCTGATTCCGCGGGGGACTTCGGGGTCGGTGATGATGTCGCTGCAGCTGATGAACTCGCCGGTGATCATCAACCGGGTGAACTCGAGATCGTCACCATATCTTGCAGAGCTGGTGAAGAACCCTCAGAATGAGACGGTGGTGGAGGATCTGTTCCTGACGTTTCTGTCGCGGCGGCCGACCGAGTATGAAAAGATGGTTGCCCTCAAGGCGCTGTCGCGATCGGGGTCGAAGGAGTATCCGCGGGGGGCCGCGGTGGAGGATCTGGCGTGGGTCCTGATCAACAAGACGGATTTTCTGTTTAGCTATTAGAGGGGTGCATCTCATGAAGAACCGCTTTGGCGTGGACTGGTCGAAGGTGCAGGGAACGAACTTCTGGCGCCGTCCCGCTCTCGACCGCAGGGTGTTCTTCAAGCATGCAGGGGCGGCGGTGGCGGGGAGTTTCTTCCTGCCAGGCCGGGCGCTGGAGACGATTGCCAAGGGACAGAGCACGCCGAAGGGTACAGCCAAGAACGTCATTTTCGTGATGATGTCGGGCGGACCCAGCCACACGGACACGTTCGATCTGAAAGAAGGGGCCTGGACGCTGCCGGCGATGGAGCCGACGTCCTATGGCGACATCCGCTGGCCCCGCGGGCTGTTCCCGACATTGGCGGAACAGATGGATTCGATTTCGCTGGTGCGGTCGGCGAAGGCGTGGGCGCTGGTGCACGGCATTATGCAGACCTGGGTGCAGATCGGGCGCAATCCGCTGTCGGGGTTGTCGAAGATCGCGCCGCACATCGGGTCGGTGGTGGCGCGAGAGCTGGGCGATCCCACGGCGATCATGCCGGCGTTTGTGTCGTTGAATACAGGCAGTGGTCCCGGGCAGGGGTATCTGGCGCCGACAACGGCTCCGTTTTATGTGAGTCCAGGCGGGAACGGGTTAGGCAACACGACGTCGCCGATTGGGGCGGCGGGTTTCGACCGCCGGTACGGGCTGCTGCTGGAGCTGGATGCGGAGACGCGGGCGGAGGCGGCGATCGGGTCGGCCGTGAAGGAGATGGAGCAGTTCAACCTGACGGCGCGGTCGCTGATGTACAACTCCGCGGTGGATGCCGTGTTCAAGTTCGACGCCACGGAGCGGGCGCGGTACGGGACGACGGGTCTGGGCAATGCGTGCATCACGGCGCGCAACCTGCTGCGCGGCAAGCTGGGCGCGCGATTCATCCAGATCACGACCAGCGGCTGGGACATGCACACGAACATCTACACGGCGAACGGATTGAATCCGACGAATGCGGCTTCCGTGGGCAGGACGTTCGACCTGGCGGTGGGCACGTTGATCGCGGATCTGAAGAGCGACGGGCTGCTGGATGAGACGCTGATCCTCTGCATGGGTGAATTCGGACGAACGGTGGGCGCGCCGAATACAGGCGCGGGCCGCGATCACTTCATGACGCAGGCCGTGATGATGGCCGGGGCGAAGATCAAGGGTGGCCGGGTGATCGGCAAGACGGATGCGCAGGGTAACGGGCTGGTGGAGCCGGGCTGGTCGCTGCAGCGGGAGATCCGGCCGGAGGATCTGGAAGCGACGTTGTACTCGGCGCTGGGGATCGACTGGACGAAGGTGTATCACGACGATCCGCTGAATCGTGGATTCTCACTGGTGCCGACGAACCAGTCGGAGCAGTATGCGCCGGTGCACGAGCTGTGGGGTTAGCCGCCAAATAGAAAGGCCCACCCCCGTGAGGAGTGGGCCCGATTGAGAGATCGAAGTGAGGCGGTTTATGCCCGGCGTGGTTCGCGGTACTGCATCAGCGCACCGATCACGGCGACGAGGGCGGCGCACGCGATCCAGCCTACGCTCTTGGCTTCCGGCGCACCGGTGAAGCGGTAGACGGGGCTGAGGAAGAAGCCGTACATCATCAAGGCAAAGAATACGACGGTGTAGAGCACCAGCAGCGGCTTCACTTTTCTAACGAGGCCGAGGAGCGCTGCG
This sequence comes from Paludibaculum sp., assembly GCA_049841055.1. Classification (GTDB taxonomy): domain Bacteria; phylum Acidobacteriota; class Terriglobia; order Bryobacterales; family Bryobacteraceae; genus Paludibaculum. The sequence goes on from JASGIE010000177.1 coordinate 12,459, forward strand.
GCAATTCCGAGCAGTCCCAAAACGAGCATTCCATACAGCGCGCTCTCCCCCTTCCAGAAGGGCAGCATGTCCAGCTTGAAGTTCTTCGTGTCGCTAAACAGCAGCAGGCAGGAGACTCCCGTCATGAACAAACCCGCCAAGAGGGCGAACAAGCAGCTATAGAAACGTAGCACCATGGCGATCACCTTTAACAACCTCCACTTGCCGGTCTTCCGGCTCGCGACCATTCTATCAACTTGAGGAGTGTCTGCTGGGCGGCGAAGATCGACTTTGATGGGACAATCCAGAGCTTCCTGCTAGGCCACGGGCGCGGCGAGCAATTCACGCACGCGTTCTTCGAGCAAAGCGGTAAAGGCGGCGCGCTGCTTGAGGGTGTAGCCTTCGGGACTGATGGGGTCGCCGATGCGAAGTTCGACGTTGCCGGGCATGAAGTAGGACGATTTCGCGGGCAGGATATCCCAGGTGCCGACCATGGCGATGGGCGCCACGGGCGTGCCGGACTGGATGGCGAGGTAAGCGGCGCCGTCCTTGAAGCTCTGCATTTCTCCGGTGAGGCTGCGGGTGCCTTCGGCGAAGATGATGACCGAGAGGTGGCGTTCGCGGATGAGGCGGGCGCACTCGTTCATGCTCTCGATGGAAGAGCGCAGGCTGGCGCGGTCGACGGTGAGGTGGCGGGCGCGGTTGAGATACCAGCCGATGAAGGGGACTTTGAGCAGTTCGCGTTTGGCGAGGAATTTGAAGGGGATGGGCAGCCAGCGGAACATCATGGGTGTGTCCACAAGGCTGAGGTGGTTGGAGATGATGACGTAGTTGGCGCCGGCCTGCAGTTTCTCAGCGCCGACGACGCGGCCGCGCGCGCCGAAGATGGTGAGGACGGTGCCGCCCCAAAGGCGGTAAAGGAACCGTTGCCAGCGGCCCTCCGGAGAGAACACGGTAGTGACGACGGCAGTGGTTACGAGCACTGCCGTCGCCAAGACCGCTACGGGAATCGTGAATAATCTGGATCGAAGGTGTCCTAACTTAGTCCCGCGCGGTCTCACTCGTTCTGGGTCCTACCTCTTCTCAGTCACGGTCACGGGTGCGGAAAGGCGGAAGGTCAGCACGGATTCGCTGGGAATCACGGCCGCATCGCCTTTCGTCGCCAGGACCATACCGGTGCCGCCGGCTCCGCCGATGCCGGCTCCGATGGCAGCACCTTTGCCGCCGCCGGCGATTGCGCCGATGGCCGCGCCGATGCCTGCGCCAATACCGATTTTAGCGGCATCCTTGCGTTTGCTGCTTTTGGCCACCTGGCCGACGGCCGCGGTCTGGATGGAGATGGGGCCGTTGGGGGTGGAGATGGAGTTGAGCGCCACGCTAATGGAGGCCAGGCCTTTGACCTTGCCGCCGGGGTCGGAGTTGGTGACCCGGCCGGTGACAGTGGAACCCTTGGGCGCGACGAGGTAGTCGTCGACGAGGAGGTCGCGGGTGAGGGTTGCTTCAAAGGCATCGCCGGGCGCGGCGGTCTTGGTCGACAGCGCGGTGATCGTCCGGACCGGGATGTTGGTGCCGGCCGCGAGTGTGAACTGGCGGGGCGCCGGTGGAGGTGCGACGGGCTGCGCCTTGCCGGGGGTTGAGCCCCAGGCGTTGGAAGGCGGTGCCTGGCCGCCGCCGCCGGCTGGTCTAGCCGCGGAGCCTCCGTTGGCCGAGGGCACGCGTGCGGGCTGGCCGGACTGGCTTGCGAGTCCATTCGCCCCCGGCGGAGGAGCCGTATTGGGCTGCCCCGCCGGCGCGGCATCAGGCGTAGCGGCGGCAGGCTGTTGGGCTTGTTGCTGAGTGGGCAGTTCGTCCTTTTTCGAACAGCCGGCGAAGAACAACGTTGCCATCAGTAGGCCTGCCAGGGTGAAACGGCCTGTGTGAATTCTCATCGATCCTCCTGAAAAAAGAGAGTTAGACTTTCGGCTTCGGCGGGGGAAGCTCACGCGCTTCGCACACCGATTCAAAGCCTTGTCTGCCATGCGATCCGTCACAGAACGGTTTATTCGCTGAAAGGCCACAGCGGCACAGGCCAATAGCCACGCGCCCGCTGAGCCCGAAAGCATTGCCCTGTGCGTCGTAAATGGTGAAGTCGGACGGTTCCCCTTCGATGCGAAGAGGACCGTTGTTGAATACTGTAACCTTGACAGCCATAAGGGCGAGAATAGCAGATGACCCCGAGACTATAATCGGGTCATGCGTCTGGCTCCCATGTATTTGATGCTGCTGAGCCTCCAGGCGTTGCCTGCCCAGTATGACCCTAAGGCGCCGTTGACCGCCGATACGATTCTGATGGCCCGCATCCGCAGCGTTGTCTCGCAGATGATGGCCCGCATGCCCAATTTCACCTGCGTCGAGACCATTGAGCGGAGCCGCAGGGAACAAATGTCGAAGAAGTTCCAGTTGCTGGACACGGTCCGGCTGGAAGTCGCCCTGGTCGACGGCAAGGAACTCTACGCCTGGCCGGGAGCCAACAAGTTCGAGGAGAGCGATGTGCGGCAACTGGTGGGTGGCCAGGGCGCCATTGGGACGGGGGATTTCGCCCTGCATGCGAAGAGCATCTATTTCAGCGGCAATGCGAAGTTCGATTACAAAGGGCAGGAGACCGTCAATGGGCGGCCGGCGCACAAGTTCGATTTCCGGGTGCCGAGAACCGGCAGTTACTACATCATGCGGGTGGGGACGGCGGAAGGCGAAGTCGGCTATTCCGGGACCGTATGGAACGATGCCGAGACGCTAAACCTGGTGCGGATCGAAATGAACATCGACGAGATTCCGCCGCAGGTGCCACTGAAGCTCGGACATAAGCTGCTGGATTACGCGCCGGTACCGATTGGGGCCGAGACGTTCATCCTGCCGGTCGGCATGGACATGAGCCTGACTGCGATGGATGGTACGGAAAGCCGCAACCGGACATTGTTCTCCAGTTGCCGTCAGTATTCGGGCGAATCGACGCTGATCTTCGAGGATCCGCCTCCGGATACGGCGGCACCGAAGCCGGCTCCGGTGGTGATCAGCCTGCCGGAAGGGTTGGCGGTTGCGCTGAAACTGACGACATCCGTGGATCTGGGCAAGTCAGTGGTGGGCGACTCAGTGAAGTTCGAGGTGACGAAGAACGTGGAGCGGCAGGGCACGGTGCTGCTGCCCAAGGGTGCAGTCGTGCAGATGAGAATCGACATGGCGGTATGCCGGGATTTCCCGACAGGCCATTGCTTCCTGGCCCTGGTACCGGGGCAGGTGACTTACGAGAATGCCAGCGGGTCGTTCCGGGCCAAGTTGCAGTATCCGGCGTTGGACAAGCAGATGGAGATGGCGTTTGTGAACGTGCGGCCTGAGCTGCGGATGCCGCCGGCGGAGATGGGTATGGCGTCACCAGGCGCGTCCATCATCCTGCTGCGCGGCGCGCGCGCCAAGCTGTCGAGCGGGTTCAACACCACTTGGCGTACCCTGGAAGGACGGGGAGATGATAAGCCGTGATTCAGTTTGGTCCAGAGATTGATCGCACTTTGCTCGAGGATACGCTACGGTTCGCGGAGCGTCAGGTCACAAATCTCATCGAGAAGCACCCAGGTTTCTATCCGATTTACACGAAGAGCGGGAAGTGGAAGCACGAGGGTCCGGCATGGACCCACTGGTGTGATGGTTTCCTGCCGGGGATGATGTGGATCTTCCACCGGCGTGCCCTGGAGAACGGCGAAAACAAGCAGTACTGGATGGACAAGGCGATTGAATACAGCCGGCCGCTGGAGCCCAGGCAGTTCGATCGCGACGTCCACGACCTTGGTTTTATCTTCCTCTCCACCTACTACCGCTGGTATCAGATCACGCGGGAGCCGCGGCTGAACGACATTCTTGTGCAGGCCGGCAAGACGCTGGCGCTGCGGTTCAAACAGAAAGGACAATACCTGCGGTCGTTCGTCTCGGACGAATCACTGTTCGTGGACATCATGATGAATGTGCCGGTGATCTTCTACGCAGCGATCGAGACCGGTGACAAAAACCGTCTCCACATCGCGATCCAGCACGCCTCGACCAGCCGGCGTTACCTCGTCCGCGGCGACGGTTCGACGAGCCATGAAGGGTTTTCGATCTCAACACAGGAGAGTTCCTGCGGCAGACAACCCATCAGGGCTATCGCGGCGATTCGTGCTGGTCGCGAGGCCTGACCTGGGCATTGTACGGGTTCGGCACGGTCTACGAGCACGCAGGACCGCGGTTCCTCCAGACGGCGGAACCTGCGCCGACTATTACATTTCACACACGCCGGAAGCGGCGTGCCGCCGTGGGATATGACGCACCGGCAGAATCCCGCAAGCAGCTGGACACATCCGCGGCGGCGATCGCCGCGAGGGGCTCTGGCAACTGTCCAGGATCAGCGGTGCTTGCACACGATGACGGCTGTACCGGATTACGCCATGACCATTCTCAAGAGCCTGATGGCGGACGAGTACCTGGCGGCGAGCACGCCCGGCTGGGAAGGGATCCTCAAGAGCGGCGTGTATCACATTCACAAGAAACTCGGGCGTGGATGAGGCGGTGATGTGGGGTGAGTACTTCTTCGTCGAAGCGCTGGAAGCGGCGCTGCGGCACAATCTGGCGCAGAAGAAGCCGAATGGGACAGGGAAGCTGTAGCTGGAAGCTTTCAGCGGTCAGCGTTCAGCTGTCAGCTTGCACACAGGGATTGCGGACTTTCGGGGCTCTTCGGGGCCCCGTTGCTTTTTGAGCTTTTGTTGTTGTTTGGGTATCGTCTATAGCTCCAGCAGCGTCTGTCCGGAGCTGATCGCTGATCGCTGATCGCTGATCGCGCGCTAGTGCGCCACGGCGTGCCGGCTGGTGAGCTTCAGCGTCACCAGGGCCACCAGGTAGAGCGCCGCTCCGATGAGGAGCGTCATCCGCAGGCCGAGGTAGATGGCCAGGAAGATGGCTCCGCAGGAGCCCAGGACGCTGGCCGCGGCGTTCAACGACCACGCCCAACGGACGGACGGGGAATGCCAATGCTCCAGACGGGTCAGGCCGCTGGGGAAGGGGATGCCCATGGCGAAGCCGGCCGGCGCAATGAGCAACACCGTAATCAGCATCTTCACCGGCAGCGGCAATCCCTCGCCTGCATCGATGATGGGTTTCACGCTGAAGGCCAGGATGGTGACGATGGCGGTTACTGAACAGAGGGCGTACATCAGGCGGTCGTCATGACCGCGCACCAGACGGCGGCTGGCGTAGCTGCCGAGACCGCTGGAGACCAGCATGGAGAAGATGACTACGGTCAGTGCGTAGGTGGGGTGGCCGAGGAACAGGACCAGTTTCTGGATGAGGCCGACCTGCACCAGAATGTAGCCGGCGCCGAGGCACAGGAAGTAGAGCAGAAACGTCGGAACGCCCGGTTCGCGGGGCAGGCGAGCCTTCAATAGGAACGGCGGCAGAGCCAGCGTGATGAACGTGGCCAGCAGGCTGACACCCAGCAGGGAGAAGAGCGTCGGTACGGCGAGATTCACCTTGAAGTCCGCGTTTTCGTGGGCGGCCGTCGTCCGGAAGTTCCAGATGTCGCGCGGTTGGACGGTGTAGAAGAAGAACGGCCGGTCGTCCGGGACGGGCGTCACGTCGTACGGGTAGTCGCGGAACCAGGCGGCCTGATCCTTGGCGGTCAGGAACGACGAGAACTGGTTGTCGGGGCTCTGGCCGGGTAGATAGAGGATCTCGAAGCCACCCTTGGCCGCGGCCAGTGCTGCCTTTTCCAGGTCCTCGACGCGGAACGGTTTGCGGGAGATGAGTACCGTGTCGGTGGCGCCCCAGGTGTTCAGCCTCTGGACGTCCTCGCGGACTACGATGACGTGGCGGGCGAAATCGTGCTCGCCCAGGCGGCTCATGGCCAGGCGGGCCAGAGAGAGCAGGCGGAGCGATTCGCGCGGGGGATCGAAGCCCCAGCGGGTGAAGGCAAGGACACCGTCGTCAGTCAGGTGGGAGAGGTAGTCCTCAAACGCTTCCGACGTGTAGAGATTGTTCTCGGAAAGGGCGAAGGCGCCCGCGGCGGTGGATGCCCAGGTATCGACCAGCGTGGCCTGCAGGAGCTGGTATTTGTCCTTGGACCGCCGTACGAAGCTGCGGCCGTCCTCGACAACGATGTGCGCTTCCGGACGGGCGTAGAGGCCGCGGCTTTGTTCCTGGAAACGGCCGCGCATGATGGTCTCGGCAATGATCGGGTTGATCTCGACCCCGGTGACGTCCTTGGAGCCCGAGGCGATGGCGCCACATCCCAGCCGCCGCCGGCGCCGATGATGAGCGTCTTGGCGCCCGGCCGGAGCTGATAGGGGAAGCCGGGGCCGTGGGCGGTGAGTTCGGCGCGATCGCGGTCCGTGAGGTGATCAAGATCGAATTGAGGGATCCCGGTGGTGGCGTCCGCGTCAATGACCACGAGGAGGCTCTGGTCCTTCGCATCTGGCGGACCGAGATGCGGGAGAAGCTGTTCCACTGGACGAGTTTGGCCGAGAGTTTGCTGCCTTGGCGCTGCTGATATCGAGAATCGGTTTCCGTTTGTTGACGATGATCAGGGCGACCAGGAAGAGAGCCAGGGCGACGCCGAGACCCGGCCGGTGGTCGCCCGCGCCAGGCCAAAACCAGACGGCGGCGGCGGCGGCGAAGAGGACGGCGGCGGAGAGAGCGCCGGGTCCGCCGACGATATTGAGCAGTGGAATGACCAGAGCACAGCTGCGGCGGCGCCGACGAGGTCGTAGAAGTAGACGCGATCGACGCGATTCATGAGTCTCGGCGATGGCCAGCGAGACGATCATGCCCGACAGCAGGAAGGGCAGGGCGGCGGCGAAGTAGACCATGGCCAGCGGCGTCTGGAAGCCCGACGGCTTTCCGGCCAGGTTCAGGATGAGTGCCAGCGAAAAGACGACGGCGCCGGAGTTCAGCGCGGGGAGAGCACGCCCAGGCGATGAAACAGCTTCTCACCGCGGGCCACGACGTTCATAGGAGAGCACGCCCCGCACCGAGACCGAACAGCGCGATGGAGATGGCCAGGAATGCGAAGTGGTAGTAGAAGACGACAGAGAAGATGCGCGTCAACGCCAGCTCAAGGATGAGCGTCGCCCCTGTCGTCAGTGCGACAGCGCCGTAGAGGATAGGCCAGGCGGTTGATTTCCCTGACAAGAGAAGAGACGATCGACAAACTTCTATGATACTCGCTGGCTGGGGTCGATTACCCGATATCAAAAACAAAGGGTTTCCCGTGTTCCGGCTGGGCATAGCGCACGTCAGGACATCTGAGCTTCATGGCAGCCTCAAACATGCGCGGATTCACAGAATTGTCGGGGAACATGTCGTAGTGGCAAGGCATGGCGAGCCTTCGGTTTTACAGCTTCTGCCAGTTGTGCGGCCTCCAAGAACGACATGTTGTTGAATCCGCCGTTGATGCAGGTGATGAGCAGATCGGGTTTGTGCGCGGCGGACTCGGCAGCAGTTCCGTGTAATCGGTGTCACCGGTGATGTAAATCTTCGGGCCGTAGCCGAATTGCAGACAGGAAGCCCATGTGGTTCAGGTCGGTAGTCATCCGTGGGCAGGGCGAAGGTGCCGTGTAGTTTGATGTCCGGAATCCGAAATCGCACTGGGGCCAGGCGAGCTGAATGCGGCCACACTCGACACCCTCCTTCCGAAAGACGTCACAACTGGAGTGCGGGCCCAGGAAGGTAAAGATGTCCTTGTTGCAGAGATTCGCGGATGGTCTCAGGGTCGGTGTGGTCCTGGTGATTGTGCGTACAGGTGAAGATGTCGATTTCCAGGTCTTCGGGCTCGATGAGGATGGGTACGGCGCGAGAGTTTGATGCCGGAGGCGTGGCACGAAGGCCGGCGCAAGTGTGGTGAGATACAGATCGACAGTGGCGAGGGTGCCTTCCGGGCTCTTGAAGAGGAAGCTGTTCTGGCCCAGCCACCACACAGCGACCGAGCCTTTCTCGACGGGAAAGGCTCGGATAGTCGCGCATCTGTCTTCATAGACATTGATGCTACATGATCGCCGTGAGGCGGCGCGGGTTCGTTGGGGGCGCCGGCCTTGGTCGAGGGGCCAGCAGATCATGAGCACCGCCAGCAGCGCCAGAACGATGAGGCCCGACTACGGTGGGCGGGTCGTTCAAGACGCTGAACGGGTGGCAAGAGACTTGTCGAAGCAAGCTGAAGCCCGCATTGACCAAGACCCATCATGGCTTCGCCGGCGATGAGGCCAGAGGCGATCAGGACGGAAGCGTTTTCGATGCGGAGCTGCTGGGCGTCGTTGAAACCCTTCTGTCCGCGGCACGCATGGTCGATCAGCCAGCGGATGACACCACCGATGAAGATCGCAAAGGTAGTTTCCGAGCGGCAGGTACATTCCGACGCTGAAGAGCATGGGGCTCTTGACCTGGAGCAGGATGAGCAGCCGAGGCCCATGCAGATGCCGACCACGACGAGAGGCCACGCCATATCACCGCCAACAATGCCCTGGCTGAGCATGGCCATCAGGCCGGCCTGCGGGCGCCGAGAGTTTCGCGTCGCCGAAACCGATGCCACCTTCCTTGATGTTGCCCATGTGCAGCAGCGAGCAGGGGAAAGTAGAGCACCAGGCTGCTGCGACGGCGATACCGATGAAATCGCCGATCTGCATGGAGCGCGGAGTACCGCCCAGGATATGTACCCACCTTGAGATCCTGAAGCATCTCGCCGGCGACGGCCGAGGAGACGCAGACCACGGCGGCGACGCCGAGAACGGCGGCCACGCCCGAGATGCCCTTCACTCCGATGGCGACCATCATCAGCGCGGCGATGATCAGTGTCGAGAGCGTCAGACCGCTGATGGGGTTGTTCGAGGATCCGATGATGCCCACGAGGTTGCCCGAGACGGCGGCGAAGAAGAAGCCGAGGATGATCATGACGACCGCGGCGACCACGGCGGCCAGTATGGATCCGGCGAAGAAGTTGTAGAGCGCGATCATGGCCGCGAACGTGGCGGCGAGGCCCAGGAATACGGCCTGGAAGTTGAGGTCCACCTGGGTACGGTCCTGGGCGCCGCCCTGCCCGCCGGCTTTCATTGAGGTCGGCGACGGCGCGGCCGATGCCGCTGGCGAAGGCCTTGCGCATCTTGAACATGGTGTTGCTGGCGCCGACCAGCATGCCGCCGACGGCGATCGGGCGGACGATGTTACGCCAGATGGAGTTGGAGATGGCATCCCAGGCTTCAATGCCCGAGCCGAGCAGGCAGCGTATTGCTGGAGATCTCGGGCCCCATGAAAAAGTAGGCCAGCAGCGGAACCATCAGGCCCCAGGCCAGCAGTCCACCGGCAAAGTTGAGGGCGCCGAGGTGGGGTCCAATGATGTAGCCGACGCCCAGGTAGGCCGGGCTGAACGGCCGGGCAGCGAGAATTTGGAGACGCCACCGACGTTCAGGATGCGGTCGGCGCCGAGCTTCACGATGCTTCTGCCGAGTCTCGCCGACGTTGAGCAGTGAAGTCCTTGACTCGGCGGAAAAGAGTTTCAGTTCACCCAGCAGATAGGTAAAGCCGCCGATCCCCATGTTCGAGCTGAGAAGAGGGTCGAGGCGGCGTCGGAGCCGCGCTGGCCGGCCTTGTGGATCTCGGCCGCGGCGAACGACTCGGGGTAAGGCAGTTCAGGGTCCTCCACCATGACGCGGCGCAGCAGGGTGACGAACAGGATGCCGAGGGTGCCGCCCACCAGCATGAGTACGCTGGATTGCCAGTAGGCTTCAAACGAGTCGAACCGGGTCCAAGACTTGACGATGACGAAAGCCGGGATCGTGAAAATGGCGCCGGCGGCGACGGATTCACCGATAGCTACCGACGGTGCGGGCGATGTTCTCTTCCAGGATGGATCCCTTGAAGAGTTAAGGCGCAAATACCGCCATGCCGATCACGGCCGCTGGGTACGTGGCGGCGATGGTATGGCCGGCGCGCAAACCCAGGTAGGCATTGGCGGCGCCGAGGATGACGGTCATGACGAGACCAAGGAGGACTGCGCGGAGCGTGAACTCCGCCATTTTCATGTCCGGTGGGACAAAAGGCTTGTGTGGGTTATGCGGGTTAGCCATTCGGGTGTAAACTCCCTGAACCGGAGATCATGATACTGGTTTAGGGCGAGTTCCCGCTAGTGCGTGATTTGCCCCAAGTGGCGGCGGGGTGGGGCAACGGCTAAGTGTTGGAACTTGTGCAGTTTCCAGGCAGGGTGCGAATGGCACGCCGCATGCATAACGTATAAACGGAGCCCCTACTCTTATGGCATATGTGATCACCGATACCTGCACGAAAGACAATCATTGCATCGACGCCTGCCCCGTGAACTGCATCGCATCCGACGCCCGACGAGCCGGGCTACGAGGAAGCGGCCCACCTGTTCGTGAATCCTGGCGAGTGCATCGACTGCGGCGCTTGCGTGCCTGTCTGCCCCACCACTTCGATCTACGTTCTGGAAGAACTCCCGGCTGAACTGGCTGCCTTCGCTGACGCGAACGCCGCCTTCTATAACTAAACTGCCGGTGTGAGAGATTTGCCCGCGTAACGGGCACCCGGTGTTTGTTACTCCGAAGAGCCCGGTGCGAACGCTTCGCGCCGGGCTATTTTTCGGTTGCCTGCAGGGTGAGGGTGCTCAGCTCAGTCTGGCGCGGATCTTGTCGCTCATCAGCTTGCCGTCGACGCGTTTGCCGGCGAGTTTTGCCTTGGCGGCGGTCATCACCTGGCCCATCTGTTTCAGGCTGGTGATGCCGGTTTCCGCGATGGCGGCGGCGATGGCGGCATCCATCTCTTCCTCGGTGGCGCCGGCCGGCATGTAGCCTTCGATCAGCCGGAGCTCGGTCTCTTCCTTCTCGGCCTGCTCAGGCCGTCCGCCCTTGCGGTACATGTCCGCGGAGTCGCGCCGCTGCTTGATGAGGGAGTTCAGAACCTTCATTTCGGCGGCCTCGTCGAGCTCCTTCATGGAGTCGACTTTCTCTTTCATCAGGGCCGCCTTCACCATCCGGATCGCGCTGAGCCGCGCCTCCTCCTTGGCTTTCATGGCTGTCACCATGTCCTTCTGTAACTGATCGAGGAGCGGCATATTTGATATCCTGAGTCCTACTTCCCGTTTATTTTCCCACAGCCATGTATATCAAGAAACAGCGACTCCTGACGCCAGGCCCGACGCCCTTGTTGCCGCGCGCTTTGCACGCTATGATGGCGTCCGACATTCACCATCGTACCCAGGACTTCATCAAGCTGTACCCCACAGTGCTGCGTGATTTGAAGGAAGTCTTCGGGACCCAGGGCGACGTTCTCATCACCGTGTCTTCCGGCACGGGCGCCCTCGAAGCATCTATCACCAACTTCTTCAGCGAAGGCGACAAGGTCGTCATCTGCTGCGCCGGCAAGTTCGGCGAGCGCTGGGTGGAACTGGCCAAGGCGTTCAAGCTCAACGCGGTCGTCCTGATGGCCGAATACGGCTCGGTGGTCTCTCCGGCCGCGGTGGAAGCGGCCCTGAACGAGAATCCCGACGCGAAAGGTGTGCTCTTCCAGGCTTCGGAGACGTCCACCGGCGCCGCGCACGATGTGAAGGCGATTGGTGAGATCACGAAGAAGACCGGCGCGCTCTGCATCGTCGACGCCATCACCGGCCTGGGCACGATGCCGCTGGATATCGACGGCTGGGGCCTCGACATCGTCGTGGGCGGTTCGCAGAAGGCCTTCATGATCCCGCCCGGCCTGGCCTTCATCAGCGTCAGCGCCAAGGCGTGGGCCCAGAACGCCAGCGCCAAGCTGCCCCGCCTCTACTTCGACCTGAAGAAAGAGAAGAAGATGGCGGACAAGGGCGAAAGCGCCTGGACTCCGAATGTCGGCCCACATCCTGGCGCTGGCCGAGGCGCTGAAGTACATCAAGGAACTCGGCATGGATAAGCTGGTGGACAACGCCCAGTTGCTGGCGAAGGCCACCCGCGCCGCCGCTGTGGAACTCGGCCTCGAGCTGTTCGCGCCGGATGCCCCTTCCTCCTCGGTGACGGCCATCAAGGCTCCGAAGGGGATGGATTCCAGCGACATCGTCAAGGGCTTCCGCAATCAGTTCGGGTCCGTCATTGCCAACGGCCAGGGCACGATGAAGGGCCAGATCTTCCGCATCGCGCACCTGGGTTACTTCGACTTCCCCGATCTGTTCGCCATGGTCGCGGAGCTGGAAATCATCCTGCATTCGAAGGGGATTCCGGTCGAGTTCGGCAAGGGTGTGGCCGCGGTGCAGCGGGTGTATGCCGAAGCAGTGTCCGCCAAAGAAGTAGCGGCGGTGAAATAGTCGATGAAGATCCTTGTCGCTGAACCCCTGTCGCCCGCAGCGATAGCCCTGCTCCAGAAGCAGGCCGGCTGGGACATCGTCGTCTCGAACCCGAAAGAGTATGAACCTCACCTGGCGGATTGCGACGCACTGCTGGTGCGTAGCGCCGTGAAGGTGAAGGGGGACACCCTGGCGAAGGCGCCAAAACTCCGCGTCGTGGCGCGGGCGGGCGTCGGTGTCGACAATGTCGACCTGCCGGCTGCGACGGCGGCCGGCGTCCTGGTGATGAATACCCCGGGCGGCAATGCCGTTTCGGTCGCCGAGCACACCCTGGCCATGATGCTGGGGTTGGCGCGCATGGTGCCCGAGGCGACCGCATCCACCCGCGCCGGCAAGTGGGAGAAGAAGAAGTTCCTGGGCAACGAACTGCGGGGCAAGACCCTGGGTGTCGTGGGTCTGGGCAATATCGGCCAGGAAGTGGTGCGGCGCGCCCGCGGCTTCGAGATGCGCATCATTGCCTCGGATCCGTATGTCGAATCCCGCCACAGCAGCGCATCTGGGCGTCGAACTGACCAGCCTGGACGAACTGCTGGCCGGCTCCGACTACATCAGCCTGCACCTGGCGGTCACCCCGGAAACCCGTGGGATGATCAACGCCGCCAACATCGCCCGGATGAAAGACGGTGTCCGCATCATCAACTGCGCGCGGGGAGAGCTCGTCGACCAGACGGCGCTTTACGAGGCGCTGCAGTCCAGGAAAGTCGCCGGCGCCGGGCTGGACGTGTTCGAGCCGGAGCCGCTGCCGGCGGATCATCCCCTGCTGCAGTGCGAAAACCTGATCGCGACGCCGCACATTGCCGGTTCGACGGAGGAAGCCCAGGAGATTGTCGGTATCCGAATCGTCGAGCAACTGGTGGAGTACCTCCAGAACGGCGTGGCCATCAACGCGGTGAACATGCCGGCCGTCACGCCGGAGCAGTATCAGGCGATTGGGAGCTCAATCACGCTGGCTGAACGGCTGGGCAAGTTCGCGGCGTATGTCTCGTCGGGCCACCCCAAAGGGGTCCGGGTGACGTATTTCGGGCGGATTGCGGAGATGAACACCAACCTGGTGCGGAACGCCGCGCTGGCCGGGGTGCTCAGCCGCGGGCTGTCGAACCGGGTGAATCTGGTGAACTCCATGCAGGTGGCGGCGCAGCGCAACCTGACGGTGAGCGAATCGCACCAGCCCCGCTCGGTCGGCGAGGATTCGGTACTGGTCGAAATCGATACAGATCAGGGCGTGACGTCGGTTTCGGGCAGTGTGATCCTGGACAAACCGCGTCTGCTTTCGGTGGACGGGATCCGGGTGGAGAGCACGCTGGCCGGACAGCTCATCTACATGCGGAATGAAGATGTGCCTGGCGTGATCGGTCATGTGGGCACGGTTCTTGGCCGTAACTCCGTGAACATCGCCAACTTCTCGTTGGGGCGCCAGGACAGGCCGACGGCGCCGGGGCAGCCGCTGATCGCCGTGGCGCTGGTGGAAGTGGACTCCACGCCGGGTGAACGCGGTGCTGGATGAGCTGCGGGCCAATCCCGCGGTGCGGCTGGCGGTCACCGTACAGCCTGGCGACTAGCCCATCTGGGCCAGGACGCCACTTCCGCACAATTCGTTTCAAAAAAATGGGCGGCTCACATTGCCGCCCATTTTCGTGCGTGATAACATGTAAGTGCCTCATGGACTGCGCTTCCTCTCGAATCAGTCCCAATCCCCGACGGAGCTAACTTCCCAACTCGATGAGTTCGACCGTTTTTCTCGGTAACCTTCCGGTGTGGGTCACTGCCGATGACATCAAGGCGTGGCTGACAGCGGACAACCTGGTGGCCGATTCCGTGAAAGTCATCCGCAATCCGGAGACTCAGGAATCCAAGGGCTTTGCGTTCATTGAAGCGCCGAACGACGAAGAGATGAATTCAATCATCCGGCGTTTCGATCGCGCGCCTCTTGAAGACCGCCTTTTGCGGGCAAATCCCGCCCAACCGCCGCGCCCGAAAGGCGCTGTGCGCCCTGGTGGGCCTGTGGGGCATGCCGCCTCCTCTGCTGCTCCCGCGCCTTCCGCATCCGCTCCGGCCCCTGGTGGCGAGCGCGACCGGAATCGCCGCGGTGGCAAGAAGCATCGGCGCCCGAATGGTCCCCAAAGCGCTTTTGCCGAAGAGCTGGCAAAGGCCCTCTAAGCTTCATCTTTCCCAATCGAACACGAACGGGCGCGCCGGCTGGTCTGGCGCGCCCGTTCTGTTTTTCCCGTCCCTCCCCTTCCCCCAGGTCCTGGACTAGGGGACTAACAATGGGGTGGGCTGGTGGTATACTCATTCCGCGATGGGGGTCCGCTCTGTCTTGTCCGGATTCCCGTGCTCAAATTCAGTCTGAGTTGAGGAGAATCCGGTGAATGACTTGTTGCTGATCAGGGCGCTGTTCGTGCTCATCCTGACAGCCGCGGCCTGGTTCCTTCAACCCTTTGGGCTAACCTCTCCTCTCGCCGCAGGCGTCGGCATTATCCTAGGGATCCTGATTGTTCTCTTCGAGGTGCGGCTGAAGCAGGTTAGTCTGAAACGGTTGATTGGGGCGGCCGTCGGCTCAGTCCTGGGCATCGTCGGCGCATTCCTCGTGTCTCTCATCATTGCCTGGGCGTTGCCCGGGAGCAAAGGAACGGTTCCGTTCCTTCAACTTCTTATCCTTCTGCTGATGTCATATGTGGGCCTCATTGTCGGCGCCACCAAGGGCGACATGCTCAACCTGTCGGCCCTGGGCGGACTTTTCGGCGGTGAGAAGGCTCAAAAGCAATCCTTCAAAATCCTCGATACCAGCGTAATCATCGACGGCCGCATCGCTGATATTGCCGAGACTGGCTTCCTGGACGGAACGCTCGTCGTGCCGCAGTTTGTCCTGCGGGAACTGCAACTCGTGGCGGACTCGGCCGATTCGATGAAGCGCAATCGCGGCCGCCGAGGCCTGGATGTCCTGCAGCGGATCCAGAAGATGGCCAATCTGAATGTTCAGCTTCTGGAAGACGATTTTCCGCAGATCCGCGAAGTGGACCTGAAGCTCATCGAGCTGGCCAAGATCTACGACTGCAAGATCATCACGAACGACTTTAACCTCAACAAAGTAGCGCAGTTGCACGGGGTTGAGGTGCTCAACATCAATGAGCTGGCGAATGCCCTGAAACCCATCGTCCTGCCGGGCGAGATGATGCGCGTGTTCATCCTCAAAGAGGGGAAGGAATACAACCAGGGCGTCGCCTATCTGGATGACGGTACGATGGTGGTGGTGGACAACGCCAAACGCCTGATCTCGAAGACCATCGACATCTCCGTGACCAGTGTCCTGCAGACGCAGGCCGGAAAGATGATCTTTGGCCGGTTCGATGAGCGGGTGCACCACGTACACGAGAAAAGCATGCCATCGGACCGCGGCCGTGCTAGTGAGACGGGACAGGAGAAATCCGCCCTCCCCGCTCATCCGCAACCCTGAGCCGGCCAGCCTCGTGGCCGCCATTTGAGAGCGAAACGACCTAGAGCCAGACAAGATGAAAGTCTCCGTCATTCTACCTGCCGCCGGACTCGGCACTCGCATGAAGAGCCAGTCCAACGAACATACGGGTACCAACAAGAAGCAGTTCATGTCGCTGGAAGGCGCGCCGATTCTGCTGCATACGGTGCGTAAGTTCGTCGCCTGCCCCCTGGTGACCGAAGTTCTGATTGCGTTGCGCGGAGCCGATCTTGAGCTCGCCGCGGAGCTGCTCAGCCAGGAGACCTTCGCCAAACCCGTGCGGTGCGTCGAGGGCGGGGAAACCCGGCAGAAATCGGTCGAGAACGCTCTGGCGGCCCTGGATCCCGACGTCGACATCGTGGCCGTTCACGATGCCGTCCGCCCGTTTATCGACTCCGAGACCATTGTTCAGGTCATCCTTCAGGCGGCCGATACCGGGGCGGCCATCGTCGGGATCGTCCCCGTGGATACCGTCAAGCAGGTCCAGCGCCATGTGGTGCGCGGCACGCTCAACCGCGACCGCCTGGTGCTGGCCCAGACGCCGCAGGTGTTCAAGGCGGGGCTGCTTCGAGAGGCCTTCCGCAAGGCTCAGGAAGACCAGTTTGTAGGCACCGACGAATCCAGCCTGGTGGAGCGGCTGGAGAGCGTTGAAGTAACCGTGGTTCCGGGTAGTGACCGCAATATCAAGATCACCCGGCCTTCCAACATCGAGCTGGCGCGTCTGTTTCTGGCCGAGGAAAAGCGGAAGGTCCAGAACTGATGGATATCCGCACCGGGCTGGGCTGGGACAACCACCGCATCACCGTCGGGCGGCCGCTGATCCTGGGCGGCGTCACCGTTCCCTGCGAGTTCGGGCTCGACGGCCACTCCGACGCCGACGTGCTCTCGCATGCCATCACCGATGCGCTGCTGGGAGCGCTGGCGCTGGGCGACATCGGCATGCACTTTCCGGATACCGATCCGCGCTGGAAGGGCTGCGACTCGCTCGTGTTCCTCCGTCACGCCGTCGGTCTGGCTCGCGAGTTGGGTTTCACCATCTCGAACGTCGATTCCACGGTGATTCTGCAGCGCCCGCGATTGAAGGATTTCCGCCAGCCGATCCGGGAGAGCCTGGCCTCCGCCATGGATCTGCCGGTCGACCGGGTTTCCGTGAAGTTCAAGACGGCCGAGAAGGTCGGGCCCGTGGGAGAAGGCAAGTCGGGTGAAGCCCAGGCCGCCGTTCTTCTCTACAAGCCAGCCTGATCGCCCCCAGGTCCGCCGAGTATGCAGGGCACGCTTTCAAAACCCGCTCCCGACCCTGATGCCCGGATCGCCTACGGCCCGGATCCAAATCAGTTTGGGGAACTCTACCTGCCGCGCCGGTCCGGTCCGCATCCGGCCGTGATCTTCCTCCATGGCGGATTCTGGCGCGCGGCCTACGATCTGAAGCATTCGGCGCATCTCTGCAAGGCGCTGGCAGTGGAGGGCGTCGCCTGTTTCAGCCTGGAGTACCGGCGGATTGGACAAGCGGGCGGCGGCTGGCCTGGAACCTTCGACGATGTCCGCGCCG
The DNA here is from genome assembly GCA_049841055.1 of Paludibaculum sp. GTDB lineage: Bacteria > Acidobacteriota > Terriglobia > Bryobacterales > Bryobacteraceae > Paludibaculum. The sequence goes on from JASGIE010000177.1 coordinate 29,829, forward strand.
GTGCCGCGCACTTCGCCAGGAATCTCAGCAAGTACAGTATTGATCCCAAGCGGCTGGGGGCCGTGGGGCACTCCGCCGGGGGCCAACTAGCCCTTTGGCTGGCGGCCGAGAAGGTCGCACCGCTGCGCATGGTGCTGAGTCTGGCTGGAGTGGCCGATCTGCGGCGCGGCTACGAACTCAAGTTGAACAATGGAGTGATCGGCGAGCTGATGGGCGGCGATCCCGCCAGGTACCCCGAGCGCTACACCCGCGGATCGCCCATCGAGCGCGTCCCCACGAAGGTATTCACCCGTCTGATCCACGGAATGAAGGATGACGTGGTGCCCATCGAGCTCTCCCGCCGGTATGAGGCGGCGGCCCGCAAGGCAGGCGACGATGCGCGCCTGATCCCCCTGCCCGCCACCGGGCATATGGAGTTGATCGATCCCGAGGCCCTGGAATACCGCGTGATCAGTTCCACCATCCGCTCCGGTTTGCTGTAGGCCCGGCGATCCCGGACTTTGCCTAGAATCCCAGCCGCCGCCGGATTTCGACAAGGGTTTCGGAGAGCGGCTGCTGTTTTTTCAGCATGGTCCAGCGGGGGGCCTGGTAGATCCAGCTTCCGGGGCGGTCGGGCAGACGCAGGCCGCGTTGCGCCTCCATGACGCCAGGATCCAGGACGTAGAGAGCCGCATCTTCGTTGGCGGCGAGCATCGTGGAGCCTGGCGGCGCGGGCTGGTCCTTGCCGGTCAGAACATAGTTGATGGCTACGCCCGGCAGGCGGCTTCGATGGGCATAGTAAACCCAGACGTCGGGCAGCACACCGAAGCGCCGCTCCGGCACTCCTTCCTCCCAGCCGCCGGGAATGGCGTGGAGGAAGAGGCGGAAGGCGTTATAGACGCGCGGTTCCTGCCGGTCGTAGCCGGGCAACCGGCACTCGATCGTTGAACCAATGGACCGTGTGGCCAGAAACGGCCGCGCCTGGGCGGGCCACGACAGCACAAGCGCGATCACGCCCGTTGCAGCGGTGGCCAGATAGAACACGCGCCGGCCGGCGGCGCTGTCGGGCTCCATCCGCCAGTAGACCACCAGGGGCAACAGCATCACCGGCACAAAGTAGTGCACATGCACCAGAGCCTGCGTGTAGAAGAACAGGAAGTAGCCCGCGATGGTCAAGGTGAGAGCCCGGCTGACTTCATCCTGCCTGCGCCAGAACGCGAGGCAGGCGAACGGCAGGATGCCCGCGGGGACAGACACCCACAGCCAGCGTTTCAGAAAGATGGGGTCCCACACGAACCGCAACCGCAGCAACGCCCCGATCTGGTAGACATTCAGCCGCTCCTCCAGCAGGGACGCCCAACCGTGTTCGCCGCCGGGCCGGGGTATACCCACCACCGGCAGAACATAGCCTAGAGCCCGGCCGGCGAGCATGCACGCGACCAGGGTGGCGGCGGTGGCGATCACCTGACGTTTGGGGCGTTGCTGCCCCACCATCCATGCGGCCAGGCACCAGAATCCGGCCAGCATCAGGCCGCTCGGCCAGCATGTGTACAAGGCGATGGTCCACAGCGCCAGCCAGCTTTGCCGGCCCTCGCTGAACGCTCGCACAAAGCCAAGAAAACACACGACAAACAACGTATCCTGCGTCGCGGGCGAAGCGAGGTCGGCGTGATAGGGGTTGTAGGTGACGCTATAGCCCACGACAACCAGGTAAGTGATCAGTGACAGCCACAGGAGAAGCTGTGCGGGCCGGGTCATCCGCCGGGGAATCACCGACTGGATGGCGAAGAACAGCACGCCGAGATAGAAAAAGAGGCAGCCGGGCCGCGGCTTCGCAGTCTCCGAAGAGGCGCACGAACCATGAGCCCGGAAAGGCGAACAACATCGTGGTGAAGCCCGGGAAGCTGGCATCGCCCGATTCCGGCGGCCAGAAGGGCATCGCCTGGAACAGCAGTCTGCGGCTGGTCTCAAGCACCTGGTGGCTATCCGGTTGAAGCGTCTCCCAGTAGATCTTCGGCGCGAGCGCCGCCATGCAGGCCAACAGCACTACGACCGCCATCAGCGCGCCTTCCGCGTCGCAACGCCCCCACTCCGGTGCGGAAGCCTGACGGCCCGCCCGCAGCCAGGCGACTACGAACGACACCGCCGACAGAACGGTTAAAAGCAGAAGGAACCCGGCTCCCTCCAGCGGCCGCGGCAGCATCGCCTGTACGATGCCAGCGGTGACGCTGACCACGACCAGACTCAGTCCGAATCCCGAGAGAATCCAACGATCCAGCCGCGTCGCGGCGCCGGCGGCGAAGGACAGGAACAGTCCCGGCAGGAGACACAGCAGGAAGGCACTGAGCGCCACCAGCGGCGCGAAGAGATACAGCAGCCCGCCATGTTCCGGCACGAAGTAAGGATGTTGGCCCGAGGCGATGGGGAACAAGCGGGCCGCTTCCGCGATGGCCCCGGAACCCAGCAGCACGGGCACAACACCGAGTCCCAAGACACCCGCACTGCCGCCCAGAAATCGTTGAGCCGGTGTGAATCTCTCCATCATCTTCAGGAGGCCCGCCATCAGGCCATGCGCCGCTGTCTTCCTAATGGCGACCCTTGTGCGCGGCGGCAGGGCGACTGCGGACTCGCAGAATTCTAGCCCACCACGGACGGGCAACGCAATCTGAAGGCGGCGTGCCGGTGCCGCCCGCACCCGATCCGCGATAATAGCGAAGGACCCTCGCATGACTCCCCAACAAACCGCCGAATCCCTAGGCATTGCATTCACCAGGCAGGAGCCCGGATATCTGAATCTGTGCATCCGCTCCGGCAATCAGCTCCTCTCTTCCGGCCACGTCAGCACGGTAAAGGGGAAACTGGGCGCCGGCCTCGGCGCCGGAGGAAGGGTACGGCGCCGCCCGCGACTGCGCGGCCAAGATCCTCAACTCCGTCTGGAACGCCCACGGCACGCTGGACGGCTTACGCGTGATCAAGGTTCTCGGCTGCGTGAACTCCCATCCCGACTTCATTGAGCAGCACCTGGTGATCAACGGCGCCTCCGATCTGTTCCACGAGATCTTCGGCAAGACGGGCAATGGGTATCATGCAAGATCCGCCCTGGGCTTCGTCTCCCTGCCGGTGGGTGCCGCCGTGGAAGTCGAAGCCATCTTCGAGATCCTCCCCTAGCAGCGCCGGCCCTGCCCGTCCGGACCTCCGCCCCGGTATGATTTCATGGGACGGACGGCTGAACGGCCAGGGAGGATCCAGATCGTGGTACAGCGCAGGCAGTTTCTCAAGAGCGTCGGGGCCACCCTGTTCGCAGGGGCAGAGGCCGCCCCCGCGCCGCGCCTGAACATAGTCCAGATCCTGATCGACGACATGGGTTACGCCGACCTGGGCTGCTTCGGCGGCGAAATCCCCACTCCGAACATCGACCGCATCGCGGCCAAAGGCGTTCGCTTCACCCAGGCGTACGTGGCCTCTCCGGTCTGTTCCCCTTCGCGTGTCGGCATCACCACCGGTCAGTTCCCTGCCCGACAGGGTATCCATTCCTATCTCGACACCCGTCAGCGTCAGCGAGAACTCGGCCAGCGCGACTTTCTCGACGCCAAGGCCCCGTGTATCGCCAGGGCCTTTCAGAAAGTGGGCTACGCCACCGGTCACTTCGGCAAGTGGCACATGGGCGGCGGCCGGGATGTGGGCGACGCACCCTTGCCCACCGAGTACGGCTTCGACGAGTCCTACACGTCGTTCGAAGGCCTCGGTGACCGTGTGCTTCCACCCGGCAAACTCTCGGAACTCAATGAGAAGCTCGGCCGAGGCCGGATCGCTCATGCGCCCAGTCCGAGCTCACTGGCATTTACGTCGATCGTGCGGTGGACTTCCTCCAGCGCAGCGCCGCCGCCCGCAAGCCCTTCTATCTTCATCTCTGGCCCAATGAGGTTCACGACCCGTTCGAGCCCAAGCCGGAGCTGATGAAGAAGTACGAACGCTTCGCCGCGAACAAATACGTCCAGCAGTATTACGCGATGCTGGACAACCTCGACCAGCAGGTGGGCCGTCTGGTCGACACCATCGAGCGCATGGGACAGGCCGCCAATACCCTCTTCGTCGTGCTGAGCGACAACGGTCCCACGGCGTGGCCCTTCTACTACAAGGAAAAACTCGACCCGCCCGGGCGCACCGGCGGCCTGCGCGGGCGCAAGTGGAGCCTCTACGAAGGCGGCATCCGGACGCCCCTCATCGTGCGCTGGGACAATCGCATTCCCGCGGGCAGGACCGATTCGACCACCGTGGCCAGTGCGGTGGACTTCCCCACCTGCTGCGCCCTGGCCGGCGTAGCTCCGCCTGCCGGCGCCCAGTTGGATGGCATGGACCTCAGCAAGGCGTTTCTCGGCCAGCCTGTCGGGCGCCGCAAGGATCTGCTCTGGGACTACGGCCGGTCGCCCTCCATGATCCGGCCAGGCCTGCCGCGCGATCAGAGCCCCAATCTCGCCATCCGCAGCGGTCCCTGGAAACTCCTCGTCAACGTCGACGGCTCGAACCTCGAGCTTTACGACTTCCGTCAATCGCAGCGGGAGGAAACCAATGTCGCCGCCGCGAATCCGGCGGTCGCCAAACAGCTTTCGGCGAAACTGCTCGACTGGCGCCGCTCGCTGCCCACGGTCTGATGCTTAGGGCCGTGCCGGCAGCGCCGGTTGCTTGCCTTCGGGGATGAGTGAGCGGTACTGCTTCCCGGCCATCTTCTGGTCGAAGGCAGCCCGGGCCGACCTCACCAGTTCCGGGTTGTGGAAGAGTTCCACCGCGCTCAGTGTCAACGCCTTCGCGGCCACCATCAGACCTTTGCGCCCAAGTTCCGTTCCGGCGCACGCCGTCGACTGCCAGGAATGCAGCGGCGTCCCCGGTGGGAAGGTGCCGGCCCGCATGTGACCCACCGGTACCACCCAGCTCACATCGCCGACATCCGTGGAAACCGAACTCACCGCCGTCTGGGGCGGGAGGATCTTCGAGATTGTGTCCAGTGGCGGCAGGTTCGGGTTGTTCAGCGATTGCCGGATCTTCTCGGCGAACACCGTCTCTTCGGGGGTGTAGGTGAAGCCGCCCGTGATGCGCAGGTTCCTGTCCAGCAGATCCCGCAGCACCGGGTTGGTCACGAAATTCGCGTACGCCGAGACGATCTCGATTTCCACGCGCGTGCCGCTTGCCAGCGCCCCCGCTTCGGCGCAGTTCCTCACCCGTTCCCAGATCCCGTCCAGCGTCTTCAGGTCCGGATGACGGACGATAATCGACAGCTCCGCGAAGTCCGGTACGATGTTTGCCGCCGCTCCGCCGCTGGTGATGATGTAGTGCATCCGCGACTCCTGCGGAATATGCTCCCGCAGCATGTTCACGGCGTGCGTCATGATCTCCAGCCCGTCCAACGCCGACCGCCCCGCATCCGGCGCCCCGGCCGCATGCGCCGCCTTCCCATAAAACCGCACCTTCGCGCTGATATTCGCCAGATAGGAGTTGTCGTCCGCCTGGTTGGTATCGCCGGGATGCCAGGCCAGCACAACATCCGCGTCCTTGAACGCCCCGGCGCGGATCATGTACACCTTCCCTGCTCCGCCCTCCTCATTCGGAGTGCCGTAGAACCGGATGGTGCCCGGCAACTTCCCCTCAATCAGATGCTCTTTCACGCTCACGGCCGCCAGGGCCGAGGCCGTGCCGAAGAGGTTGTGGCCGCATCCATGACCCGGACCACCGGAAACCCGAGGGCTTCGCGCCGGTTCCGCGTCCTGCGACAAACCCGGCAGCGCATCATACTCTCCGATGATCCCGATCACCGGCTTCCCGCTGCCCCATTCCGCCACGAACGCTGTCGGCAATCCGCCGATGTTCTCCTGGATCCGGAACCCCGCTGAGCGGAGCTGTTCCTTCAACAGCGCAGAGCTCTTGAACTCCGACCAGCCCAGTTCGGGATTCTCCCAGATCTGGCGCGACATCGCCTTGTAGGGACCCGACCGCGCCTCCACCTGCTGCAGCAGTTTCTGCGTGTCCGGAGTCTGGGCGGAACTGAGTGCGGCCAGCGCGAACAGTCCCAGGATAGGGGTCCGTTGGGTCATAATCGAAGTCTCGCGGGAACTCATTCATTTTGCACCATGCCACGCTATGCGGCGATAGACATCGGCAGTAATTCGGTCCGCATGATGGCGGCGGAGATGGAACGGGGCGGACCTCTCAAGGTGCTGGCCGAAGATCGCCAGGTGACGCGGTTGGGCGAAAGCGTCTTTCGCACCGGCAGCATCGATCCGGCCGCCCTGGAGTATCTGTGCGGAATCCTCACGCGCATGGTGGCCGCTTACCGGCCGCTGGGGGTCCTGGCGGTACGCGCCGTGGCGACCGCCGCTGTCCGCGATGCCTCCAACGGCGATGAATTCGTGCAGCGCGTCAGCGGAATCCTTGGCCAGCCTGTCGAAGTGATCTCCGGTCAGGAGGAGGCCCGGCTCATCCACCTGGGCGTCGAGACCCGCTGGCCCCACCCCGACGAGCGCATCCTCATCATCGACATCGGTGGCGGCAGTGCCGAAATCATCGAAGCCGAGCACGGCCTCATGAAGGCCGCGTTCTCCCGGCCCCTGGGGGCCGTTCGCCTCCACTCCGTCTTTCTCCAAAGCGACCCGCCGCCGCCTGAGGATCTCCGCCGCATGGGCGAGTTCATCGAGGAAAAGCTGGCCGTGGTCGCCCGCCGCATCGAAAAGGGCAGCTTTGTCCGCGCCATCGGGACCTCTGCTTCCGCCTCCGCCATCGTCTGCGCCGCCAATCGGATCCCCCGTGCCCGCCGCCCCGAAGCCGACCGCCGCCGGGCGACGCTGGTCCAGATCCGCCGGCTCTACAAGACGCTGGCAACCATGAAACTGGAAGAGCGCCGCAAGGTCGTCGGCATCGGACCCCGTCGCGCCGAGATCATCCTGCCGGGCGCGGCCGTGCTTTCCGCGGTGATGGAGCACTTCCAGATCGCGCAATTGGCCTACTGCTCCGCCGGAGTCCGCGACGGCATTCTGCGCGATCTGGCGGAACGCGGGGTCGGCCGCGAACGCACTCGTCTCGACAACGAACAACGGCTTCAGGTGGAGCAGTTCGCCCGCCGTTTCGGTGTCGACCTCCGCCATGCCCGCCGTGTCTGCATCTTTGCCCGCGAGCTGTTCCAGATGCTGGAACCATGGCACCGCCTCTCGCCGGAGCAATGCCGGCTGCTGGAAGCCTCCGCTTATCTGCGCGACGTCGGCCACGCCATCAACGACATGAGCCACCACAAGCATTCTCAATACATCGTGGCCAACTCCGACATCGCGGGCTTTACTGACCTGGAACGCATCGAAGTGGCCATGCTCTGCCGCTATCACCGGAAGGCCATGCCGGGTGCGCGCCACGCCGACTTCCTCCAACTGCCGCCCGACCGCCAGCGCGTCGTCCTGCTGCTTGCCCCCATCCTGCGCATCGCCGACGCCCTCGATCGCAGCCGCGATCAGCGTGTGGCCGGCATCCGCGGCGAACTGCGCGCCGGTACGTTCTGTCTCACAATAGAAGCAAGCGAGGACACCGGCCTGGAGCAGTGGGCGGTGGAACGCGCCGCCGCGCAATTCCGCCAGGTCTATCAGAAGCCGCTGACAGTGGCTTCCACTCGCCTGTGAACTCAACATGACCTCGGCTGATCATGCCCGCGAGACACTCCGCCAGTCGATTGGCAAGCTGGAGGCGCAGATCGCGGTCACGTTGAAGGATACCGGCGAAGATCCTGTCCATGATTTTCGCGTGTCCATCCGGCGCGTCTCCCAGGCTCTCCGGACATTTGGACCCCTGTTACCGGGTAAATCGGCCAGGGGCATGCGCAAGGCGCTGAAGCCCGCGCTCGATGCGGCCGCCGTGGCTCGCGACCACGATGTGTGCGAGGCGCTGCTGCTCAAGTGCGGGCTGCCCGACGGTCACTCTCTGCTGGCGGCGATGAAGGCGGAACGGGATAGCGCCGCGCTGGCCCTGCTCGGCCAGGTCTATCTCCTGCTGTCCACCGGAGCGCCCGCCGCCTGGCAGCAGCGGATCACCGTCATCTCCGGGCCGGAGGATGATGCGGCGCTCCAGGCCCGCGAGGTCCTGCCGCCACTGGCGGCGGACTTCTTCGAGGCAGGACGCAAAGTCGCACTGCAGGCTGGTTCGGCGAAAAAGCTGCACGCTTTCCGGCTTTCCGCCAAACGATTTCGCTACACCCTGGAACTCTTCCGCCAGTTCTATGGGCCAACGTTTCTGGAACGGCTGGAACGGGTCCGGCAGATCCAGTCACTGCTCGGAAAAAGACAGGATTGCGCCGTCGCCACGGAACGCCTTAAGCCGCTCTCCGCCGGCGATTCTCTCGTTCTGACGCCCCTGGCGGAAGTGGAAGCCCGCGCCCAGAAGCTGGAGTCGGAGTTCCGGGAGTATTGGCGGACCACCTTCGATGCGGAAGGCCAGTGCGTTCTCTGGATGCGGTACCTCGCCCGCCGGCCGCCTACCCCACACGCGGTGCCGCCCAAACCACCCGCGGCATCGAGAACCCGGCCGCCCCGCAGAGCGGTGAAGTAACACCGGCTGCTGGATCTTCCCCCTCCCGTCGCATCGTCCTGCTCCTCCGGCCTCATTCACAGGGAAAGAGGTTAGGCGTATTATGGAGCTGTAAAACGGAGAAAACGGTGCGAAATATTGTTAAGTGTTTGTTCATTCTCGCCATCCTATCCGCCGCCAATCTGTCTGCCCAGTTCGCCAGCCTGAGCACAACGAATGACGGCAGTGTGTTGTACTTCACTACGCCGCTGACCCGGACGGGCACAGAACAACCCTCGCATGGCAAGACATTTCGCATCGGTGCGAACGGCCTGGAAGTGGTGGAGATCCGAACCGTCACGCCCACGGCCGAGGGTTCACGGATTTCGAATTATTACGACATTCAGCGGGTGACCGTATCCGGCGATGGCAGGACCGTCGCGACCGCGGCCCGCCGCGACTGCAACGCCATGGGGTGCGAGCACATCTCCAATACCAGCACCACCGCCGTAGGCAATGGCTCCGCCGTCGAATTCACCGGACCAGCCACCATGAGCACGAACGGCCGGTATCTGGTGAATTACGCTACCCCCGCACCGGACCGTTCAGGGACCCTCTCGTTCAGTTCGAATTGCGGCCGGCGAGTCCTGAACTCTGCTCGACTCCAAGCCCAACGCACCGCACGTCGTGACGGGTCACGGCCCGGCTTGTCGCGAACAACGGCCTGGTGGCCGGATTGATCTCCAACGGCGATCTCGCGGTCTGGCAGCGCGGCGAACCCCGGCAGTTGACGTTCGGCAGCGAGACGATCGAGGACGCCACAATCGACGCCGTGTGGGGCAGTCGGTCCTCTTCATCTCCCGCTGGCCGGTTCCCTATAGACATGTACCCCCGCCTGCGCCGGATGGACCTTGCCACCGGAACTCTTGTGACAGTCCACGAAGGGTTCCCGTCGTACGCCCAACCCCGGCTCTCCAACGACGGCAGCGTCATCACCTTCCAGAGCGAGGCGCCATTCTTCGTCATCAGGTGCTGTTCGACTTGATTGTGTTTCCCTATCAACCTTAGCAATACGCAACTGAAACTCGAAAAAGTAGAAATGACAGCACAA
>JASGIE010000178.1:0-22242 GCA_049841055.1 Paludibaculum sp.
TTGCATCGACTTCCTGTATTTACGTATTGCTAAGGTTAATAGGGAAACACGATAGAATCCGAACAGCACCTGATCTGGATGCGGTGGCGGTGTTCACGCCGGCTCCACTGCATGCGTTCATGGCCGTGGAGGCGATGAAGGCGGGCAAGCACGTCATCAGTGCCGTGCCGGCCGGACTCAGTGTCGAGGAGTTGGAGGAGATCCTCGACACCGTGAAGAAGACCGGTCTGCGCTACATGATGGCGGAGACGAGCTACTACCGGCAGCCGGTGATCACGTGCCGCGAACTGGCCGGTGAAGGGAAGTTCGGGACGATCTTCCACTCTGAAGCCGAGTACCACCACGAAGGACTGATGAAGGTGATGTTCGACGACCGGGGGCTGCCGACCTGGCGGCACGGCCTGCCGCCGATGCTGTACCCGACGCACTGCACGGGGCTGATTATCCCGGTGATCCGCGAACGTCTCTCCGAAGTAACCGCGATGGGCTGGGGCGACGGGCACGAGGTGCTGCGAACCAACCAGTATAAGAATCCGTTCTGGAACGAGACCGCATTCTTCAAGACCTCGAAGGGCCACTCTGCGCGCGTGGCGGTCTACTGGCACGTGGCCGCGGCAGGCAGCGAGCGCGGGCAGTTCTACGGCGATCGCATGTCCTACCTGATGGAGCGGCCCGAGGGGACGCACGAATACCTTCGTTCGAATCTCGTCCCAGGGTAAGACCGTGCTCGATTCCAACGGGTATCCCGAGGGCGAGACCGAGACCGGCTAGTGGACAAGAAGGCCAACTATCTGGAACGACTGCCTGAACCCCTGCGGGTGAAGAGCGGTCATGGCGATTCGCACACGTTCCTGACGCACGAGTTCGTCCGAGCGGTGCTGGAAGACCGGCACCCCACGGTGAACGTCTGGGAGGCCATCGCCTACACGCTGCCGGGCATCATTGCGCACCAGTCGGCCCTGCGCGGCGGCGAATCGATGAAGATCCGCGACTACGGCCAGGCTCCGGCCTGATCCAGCATCCTGGATTTGGATTTGTCCAGTATTCTGGACAAAGGGGCGTAAATCCTTGTTTCCAGGAGACCCAGCCGGGACAATGAGGTTTCTCTGAGCTGGACTTCGGGACAGATATCCATATGTTTGGCGGCCGATTGGACCAACTGCTGTTCGCCCTCTACCTGGTGGCGAACATTTGTCTCGGCCTGTGGGTGTCGCGCCGGCGCAAGGCCAGCGTCAAGGATTACTTCCTCGCCGGGGAGCAGTTGCCCTGGTATGCCATCGGCGGCTCCATCATCGCCGCCAACATCAGCACCGAGCACTTCATCGGAATGGTCGGCGCCGCCTATGCGGTGGGCTTCGTAGTGGCGCAGTGGGAATGGGGCAACTGGTTCACGTTCTCGGCCCTGGTCTGGATCTTCCTGCCCGACTCTATCTGCGCGGCGGCATCTACACGATGCCCGAGTTCCTGGAGCGCCGCTACAACCAGCAGTGCCGCTATATTTTTGCCATATGTTCGCTGGTGCTGTGGATCGTCGCCCAGATGGCCGTGGTGCTGCTGGCCGGAGCCAAGGCCCTGGAGGGCATGTTCGGCCTGGACCCCTTCGTCACCATCATCGGTCTCACGATCCTGGCCGGAAGCTACACCATCTATGGCGGGTTGATCGCCGTCGCCTGGACTGATTTTCTGCAGTTTGTCGTGCTGATGGTGGGCGGGCTGATCGTCTCTTACCTCGGCCTGGAGCGCGCCGGTGGCATCGTCAACCTGATGCACCAGTTCCCCGGCGAAGTTCAAGATCATCTACCCCATCACGGATCCGAACTACCCGTGGTTCGGCGTGTTCACGCTATTCCTCTCCATCGGCATCTGGTACAACTGCACGAACCAGTTCATCGTGCAGCGCTGCCTGGGTGCCCGGTCGGAGTGGGACGCGCGCATGGGCGTCATCTTCGCCGGCTTCATGAAACTGCTGCTGCCGTTCCTGGTGGTGATCCCCGGCATTGTGGCGTTCCAGTTGTTTCCGGGCTTGACTGATCCGGATCAGGCGTATCCGCGGCTGGTGAAAGAACTGGTCCCGCTGGGCCTGGGTGGAGTGGTGATGGCCGGCATTGCCAGCGCGTTGCTGTCGCACCTGAGCTCGGTGTTGAACTCGTGCAGCACGGTCTTCACCATGGATCTCTACCGGCCGTTCTTCGGCCAAGGCAAGGGCGACGCACACCTGGTGAGCGTCGGGCGCTGGAGCGGCTTTCTCATCCTGACCTTTGCCATGGGGCTGGCCATCTGGTTCACCCGCGGCCAGCACAGCGTGTTTCTGGTGATCCAGAACGTGGGCAGCCTGGGTGGCTGCTCCCATCGCTGTGGTCTTCCTTCTGGGCGTGTTGTGGAAGCGAGCCACGGCGCAGGCCAGCGACGTTCGTGCTCCTCTTCGGCTTTCCCTACACAGCGCTGGTGGAGTATGTCCTGTTCAAGCAGGTGCCCTTTTGCTGCCCTATGACAACTGGCTGAACCGCACATTCCTGGTGTGGGCGACCTGCATGGTGGTGATGGTGGTGGTGTCCTACTTGACGCCCGCACCGCCGGCGGCGAGTGTCGACGGCATCATCTGGTCGAAGAGGTATCTGGAACTGCCGGAGTCCGAGCGGGCTTATGCCAAGGGGGCCCGCAGCCTGCTGCTGTGGTGGGGGCTGCTGGTGGGACTGGCTGGAGCACTTTACGCGTACGTGATCTGGTTCCAGTTCTGGGGGCCGGGTCGCCGGTAGGAGTGGAGAGGAGTCGAAATGCCAACCACAACGACTGTTCCTTCCGTGGAAAGAGCTCTGCAGATTCTGGAGGTGCTCGATACTTCACGGCGCGGCATGAACATCGCCGAGTTGGGCCGCAAGCTGGACATCCCCAGGAGCACCGCGCACGTCCTGGTTCTCACGCTGGAGCGCTGCGGCTACGTCACCAAGTCCGCCAGCAGCCGGAACTACATGCTCTCGATGAAGGTGTTCAACCTTGGGCGCGAGATGGTTCAGAACCAGAAGCTCTCCGAGATCGCGCTGGAGCCGATGAAGTGGCTGTCGGCGCAGGCGCGGCTGACGAGCCATCTGGCTGGTGCTGGAGAACGATCAGGCCGTGTATGTGCAAAAGGTGGAGGGTCCGGGATTCATTCGCTTCGACACGACAGTGGGCAAGCGGACGAACCTGCACTGCACATCGGTGGGAAAGGTCCTGCTGGCCTACTGCCAGGAGCCGCACCGAAAGGAGTTCCTGTCGAACGATGACATACGCGCGGTATACGCGGAAGACGCTCACCACGGCGGCGGCTCTGCGGGGCGATCTCGCGAAGACGCTGGAGCGCGGCTACGCCATCGATGACGAGGAAGAAGAGTTGGAGGTGCGCTGCCTGGCCGTGCCGGTCTTCAACCCGCGGGGTGAACTTGTTGCAGCGCTGAGCGTCACTGGCACCCTGGGCACGATCGTCGACCAGAGCATCTCCGATTGTCAGCCTGCTGCAGCGGGCCTCGGCGCGCATCTGCAACTATGCGGAGGCGCGAGAAGAGCATGAGCGGATGGAACCGGAGACAAAAAGAATGACCGGACCGTTGTTGGCAGGCGCGGGGCGTAGTGAGATCACGCCGGCGCCCGGTACGCCGCAGGGTGGCTGGGGCGCGCAGACCCACACCCGAGGCGATCGAGCGGATATGCCGTTCTACGCAACCGCCCTGGCCTTGGCGCAGGGTGACGAACGTGCGTTGATCGTGGAGGCCGATGCCATCGGTTTCGATGCCGGATGGACCGGCCGCATCATCGAGGCCATCGCGAAGGCGACCGGACTGGCGGAGGAGCGGATCCGGTTCTCCTGCTCGCACACGCATTCGGGCCCGAATACGTTCCGGCTGGCCAACATCGCGGAAGGTCTCGACATGGCAATGAGCTACCTGGAAAGCCTGCCGGATCGCATCGCCGGGGCGGCCTGGCAGGCGCTGCTGAACCTGCAACCCGTCCGCATCGGCGCGGGAGCAGGGCGAGTGCGGTATCAACTGCAAGCGCCGAGTCACGGTGGAGGGCGGGCTCACCGTAGTAGGCGAGGATCCCGATGCCGAATGCGACCAGTCCTTGCACGTGGTGAGGCTGGAGTCGCTGTACGGTGTGCCGATCGCGCACCTGCTGCACTACGCCTGCCACGGCACAACCATCGCCTGGCAGAGCCGCGACCTTACACCCGATTTTCCGGGCCCCGCGCGTCAGGTGGTCGAGCGCGAGCTAGGCGGATTTTGCCTGTTCCTGCAGGGCGCGGCGGGCGATCTGGGCCCGCGCCGAAGGCTTCACCGGCGATCTGGAAGTCTACCGCCGCCTCGGCCAGCACGTTGGGCCTGACGGCGGCGGGCGTCGCGTCCTCCATCGAGATGCAGCCCGTAGTCACGGCGGTTGACTGGTATCGTCCGCAGCGGCGCCAATATTGCTCAATACGATTATGAGCCAGTGGAGAAGCCGGACCCCTCCTTCAGGTGGAGTCCCGCGTAATCTCTCTACCTCTGCAGCAGTTCCCCGATCCGGATCTCAGAAGATGCGGAACTGGCCCGGCTGCGCGGCAGAAGCACAGCCCGATTGCAACGATGCCGGCGGGCCGAGGAGTTAAGCGTGAAGCCAACGGCCTGGCGACACAGATGGGATGGCGCGTCAACAACGCCCAGTTGTTCCACGGAAAGACCGAGACCCCCTGGCCAGTGCAGGCCATCCAGATCGGGCCATGGCCCTGGTCGGCCATTGCCGGTGAACCGTTCTCCTCCATCGCGACAGCGCGTGTCGCGAAGCCTCGCCGTTCCCGTTCACTTTGATGTCGGGTTATTCCAACGGTGGCTTCGGGTACATCCCGGACGGCGCAGCGCGTGATGACGAGGGCGGCTACGAGATCGAAGCCGACTCCGTTGCTCCGCGGATGCCTGCCGACGTGGTGGTCGCCCAAGCTCTGCAGCGCTATTGAATGAATTGCACGAGAAGGAGCACGCGTGAAAATCACAAAGATCTCCACGATGGTGGTGAATGCCCGGATGCGCAACTGGGTGTTTGTAAAAGTCGAGACGGATCAGCCCGGTCTGTATGGGTGGGGCGAGGCCACGCTCGAGTGGAAGACCAAGGGCGTCGTCGGCGCGATTGAAGATCTGTCTGTGTTGCTGATCGGTCAGGATCCGCTACGGGTGGAGCATCTGCTGGCAGGTCATGCACCGCCAGTACTTCTGGCGCGGCGGCATCACGAACTTCTCCGCCATCAGCGGGATCGACCAGGCGCTATGGGACATCAAGGGCAAGGAGTGCGGCAAGCCCGTCTGCGAGCTACTGGGCGGCCCGGTGCGCGATACCCTGCGGTTCTACGATCACCTTGGCGGCGGCACGCTGGAAGGCATGTACAAAACCGTCGAGCCCGAGGAGTTCGGCGCACCGCATCCAGGACAGCCTGTCGCGCGGCTTCACGGCCGTGAAGGCGATGCCGATCCCTGTGTCGGAGTATATCGAGAGTGCGTCCACGCTGAAGCGCGCGGCCAAATGCGTGGAGGCGATGCGTCTCTCCGCCGGCGACGAGATCGACATCATGCTCGACCTTCACGCACGCACCACTCCGGCGGCGGCGATCCAGTTCGGGCGCATGCTGGTGGACTACAACCTCTATTGGTATGAGGAGCCCTGCTGGCCGGAGCATACCGAAGCGCTGGTGGAAGTAGCGCGGGCGCTGCCTTACCCCATCGCGACCGGCGAGCGGCTTGTCGGCCGCTGGGAGTTCCGCGAACTCTTCGAGAAGCGCGCCTGCTCCATCATCCAGCCCGATGTGTCGCACTGCGGTGGTATCAGTGAAGCGCGACGCATCGCGGCGATGGCCGAGACGTACCAGATGTCTGTCGCCTGTCACAATCCGCAAGGTCCGGTGAGTACGGCGGCCTCGACGCATGTCGGTTTCGCCACACCGAACTACCTGATTCAGGAGATGGTCCGCGCCGATGTGCCCGTGGCGGAACGACGTGGTTAGCGAGTTCATCCCCTTGGAGGCCGGCATCTGTACGGCGCCCACGCGTCCGGGGCTGGGCATCGAAATCAACGAGGCGGAGGCCGCCAAATACCCCTTCCAACCGGAAGTCCTGATGGCCTACAATCACCGCGACGGATCCGTGGCGGACTGGTAGGAACATGGAAGGCGAACTGGCGGGACGCGCGGCGCTCGTGACGGGCGCATCGCGCGGAATTGGCAGGGCCATCGCGGTGGAGTTGGCGCGGAAGGGCGCCAACGTCGCTATCAACTATGCGAAGCATCGCGAGGAGGCTATGGATGTGGCGGCCGAGATCGAGCGCATCGGCAGCGACGCGATGGTGATCCAGGCCGATGTCGGTGAGCGAGCCGAGGACGAGGTGATGGTGCGGTCTGTGCTCGAAGAGTTCGGCCGGCTCGACATCCTCGTGAACAACGCGGCCTACAGCGTGCGCAAGCCGCTGCTGGAGATGGAACCGGCCGATATGGAGCGGACGTGGGCCGTTTCCCTATGGGGTGCATTCCATTGCAGCCAGTTCGCGGCGCGCATCATGGCCGAGCGCGGCGGCGGATCGATCCTCATGATCAGCTCGGTGCACGCATCCCGGCCCTATCCGAACTGCAGCGCCTACAACGGAGCCAAGGCGGCCATGAATCAGATGGCGCTCACATGGGCCGTGGAACTGGCGCCGCACAAGATCCGCGTGAATGTGCTGGAACCGGGCTGGACCGATACGCCCGGCGAGAGAGTCTATTACTCCGAGGACCAGATTACGGAGAAGGGTAAGGATCTGCTGCTGGGCCGCCTGGCGACCTCTGAAGAAGTGGCGAAGACAGCGGCGTTCCTGGTTTCCGACGACGCCTCGTACGTCACCGGTTCGGTGCTGCGCGTGGACGGCGGCTACGCCATCACCCACTAGTCGACCGTGATCCGAATGTCGAACTGTTGCTCGGCGGGGCGCACCCAGGGGTGCAGTTCCGCCTTTCAGCGTGAAGGGAATGGTGATCACGCCGACCGCCCGGTCCATCCGGTATTCCGGCCCGTTGCGATATGGGTTGTACGGATACACGGGCCATTGGAATCGCGCGCCGGCGGGCAGGGCCATGGTCCAGCCGTTGTGCTTCAGCACGCCCCCTAAGTCCGACGCTGTCCAGAGGATTGGATCCTTGCCCGCGGTCGCCTGCTTCGTCGCGGAACTCAGCGTCTTCCCCGGTTGAATGATCACCTGCAGCGCCAGTTGCGCCTCCTCCGGCGCCGGACCCATGCCGGTGATGCTCCAGTGCAACGCCAGTTCTTTACCGGCGGTAGGCACCGTGGTGAGATCCGCAAAGAAGCGCTGGTAGCCCAGGGACAAGCGGTCTCCGCTCGCGTCCATCGATAGCTTTCCGTCGATGGGCAGGTAGTTCAACTTGCCGCCGATCCTCTCATTGAAGGTGGCAAGTTCCGGTTGATTCTTCGAATTGGCGGCCGTCAGGATGAGGCCCGTTCTCATGTTCCATACGCTGACATGCGCCTGCCGCTCCAGGAACCACTGGCTCAGAGGAAGCGGCGTGTCGCGCAGCGCGGAGAGGTTCACCGCCCAGGGGCCGGTCTTGCGGATCCCGGCCGGAATCTGCAACTGACGCGTGTAGGCCGGTTGCAGTTGCGGCGGCGGAGCAGCGGGCCCTTCGTGATAGTAGATGGCGTTCTGCGCAATGCGGCCCAGCGCGTCCATGTCCAGGTCATGTTCCGGCAGGTGCCGGGCCAGGAATTCGGCGTAGCCGCGGCCGTCGGGGAAATGAGAGAACGCGAACTGGCCCCAGTCCATCACATGCCAGTACCGGTTGCGGTCATTCAGGGTCTCCACGGGCTGGCCATCGGGGTAAGTAAAGTACTTGTGGAAGTCGGTGGAGCGGCGCAGGGCCCGCAGGGCGGCTGGGTCCTTGGTGTTCTCGTAGTAAATCGCCACCGCGCTCATCGTCAGATGGTCGTAGCCGATCGTCGGCGTCAACCGGCTGCGTTCGCCCCAGAAGCCGTCCTCGTGCTGCTGTTCCACATAGCGTTGGAGGATCTGCCGCCCCAACTTCGTCCACTCCGGCTTCTGGAACAACGGTCCGGCGATCATCAGGTTCACCGCCCAAAGCGAGTAGTGGTTCGTTGATGTGCCAATGAACGCTGCCGTGTACCAGGGAACATCGCGCCACGCCCGGCTCTCGTCCACAATGGTGGCGATATTCTTCTCCAGCGCCCACTGCCATCGGGCGCGGCGCGCTTCCCCCAGGTCGTCCCGCAGCAACCGGTAGGCCTCCAGCCACATGTACGTGTCCCACCAGCTGTCGGGCCGCGATTCGAAGCCGCCCTTCTCGTTTTCCCTGACCAGCAGGTCGCCGATCTGTAAGGCCAATGACAGCAGGCGCTTATCGTCGAACCTCGGATTGGCCGCATGCTTCTGACGGTATAGCACCGCGGGCGTCAGCACCGCGTAGGGGAAATGATTCCAGCCTGCCTGCTGCTCCAGTTGCTTCAAATCGGCGTTAGAGACGGCCTCCAGATGCTGCCGGATTCGCGCCGCGCCTTCCTCCAGCCAGGCATAGTAGCGGCCCGGCAGATACTGCGCACTGGCCGTCCCTGAACATCCGAGGGACAATAGAATCAGGCGGATCAAAGGTAGGCGCATTCGTGGGAATCCAAAAGGTACCGCGGCGTCAGAGTACCGGAACTTGAGAGATTCCGTCAATCCATCCACCGTTGCATGCCAGGGGTTTTCGTCCAGGATGCTGGATGAACGTTTTATTTCGATTGAGAGGATCTTCGCGGCCACCCATACTGCGAGTCAGAAGATTTCTCGGGAGGTCGCTCACCATGCTGCGAACAATCCTCATATTGGTCTTGACTGCCGCCGGTCTCTCCGCGCAGAGTATCACCGGCACTATCGTAGGCACTGTCACAGACTCTTCCGGCGCCGTCATTCTGGGCGCCAAGGTCAACGTCACCAGCGAAGGCTCAGGGGCCGCCTTCAATACCACAACGAATAATAACGGCGACTACACGGTGCCGAATCTTCTCGCGGGCGAGTACCGCGTGCAGGTCTCGCAGGCAGGCTTCCGGCCCGTGGACGTGAAGAACGTCACGGTGTTGCTGAACCAGACCGTGCGTGCCGATGTCCGGCTGGAGCCGGGCTCGCTCGACCAGCGGGTTTCCGTCACGGCGGAGTCTCCGCTCGTGCAGTCCGAGACCTCCTCGATCTCCAGCATCATAGACACGCACGCCGTCCAGTCTCTTCCCGTCAATGGCCGCACTACCGCCACCTTCATCCTCATCGCCCCCGGCAACGCCAGCGATTGGGCATCGAACCCGAACATCGGCGGCGCCCAGCACTGGGGCGGTAGCAAGTTCACCGTGGACGGTGTCTCCACTGACGATCTCGGCAATGGGGGCGGCACCTATTCCTATGCGACCTCCCTCGCCACCCAGCCTTCTCTCGAGACCATCGACGAAATGAAGATCGAGAGCAACAGCGCCAAAGCCGAATACTCCGGCTCCGTGGCCGTGTCCACCATCACCAAGCGCGGCAGTAATGCGGTGCATGGCTCGCTGTTTGAGTTCAACCGCAATGCTCAGTTGGCCGCCAATCAGTTCTTCTCCAATTCCGCCGGCAAGGCGCGTCCTCCCTACAATCGCAACGAGTTCGGAGGTTCTGTGGGCGGCCCGGTGATCAAGAACCGCACCTTCTTCTTTGGCGCCGTCGAAGCACTGACGCTGCGGCAGTCGAATGTCGGTACGTTCTCTGTCCCGGTGCAGTCTCTGCGCGACGGTACGTTTACGACTACGGTGAAGGATCCGCTCAACAGCGGCGCGGCGTTCCCGAACAACCAGATACCGGCGAACCGTATCGACTCCCGTTCGAAGACAATGCTGGGCTTCATCCCGCTGCCGACTAAGGCCGGCGCCACCTTCAACTACGTGGAGAATCTGCCGGTGCAGATCGGCGTGCAGCGTTACTCGGCGCGTGTCGATCACAACTTCAACCAGTCGAACATGCTCGCCGTGTCGCTGGCCTATGCCAAGGGCGACCCCTACTCGACCAACCTCTATTCGCCGAGCATGTACGGCAACTACTCCAATGCCGGCTTCCTCACAAAGTCCGCCAGCCTGACCTACACGCGAATCCTCTCGGCCAACATGACGAACGAGCTGCGCGGCTCCTACTTCACGATGGTGAACATCCGCATCGGCCAGAATCAGGACTTCAATCCCGCCTCGATCTTCCCCGGTCTCTTCACCCCCATCCCGATGGGCGGCCTCCCCACGTTCAACATCTCCGGCTACACGAAAGTCGGCGATGTGGGTGGCGCGCAGCCGAACCCGCAGATCACCAATCAATTCGGCGATACGTTCTCCTGGATCCACGGCTCGCACGTGACCAAAGCCGGCGTCGATGCCTCCTTTGGCCGCGTCTCGACCAATCCATCGGTTTCCGCCTCCGTGCTGGGCAGTTTCAGCTTCCTGGCCCGCTACACCGGCAACGTCATCGGCAACCTGCTGCTGGGCTATCCCACCTCGGCCACCCGCGCCACCGCCACGCCGCCCAACGTGATGAACCAGAATCGCTACGGCTTCTACATCCAGGACGACTGGAAAGTGACGCGCAACCTCACAGTGAACGCCGGACTCCGCTATGAACTGCAGACGCAGTTCACGGAACGCGGCGGCGCCCTCTCCAACTTCGACTTCGGCTCGGGGCAGATGGTGGTGCGGACCACCGGCGGCGGCCAGTACGCTCCGGCGGCCATCTCTGCCCTGCTTGCGGCTTATCCATCGGTGAAGTCTGAGAATGTCGGCTGGGGCTCCGATCTGCTGCTGCCCGACCACAAGAACTTCGCTCCGCGTGTGGGCGTCGCCTACCGTCCATTCGGCAACAACAAGACCGTGGTCCGCGGCGGCTATGGCATCTTCTACAATCTGATCCCTGTCTACCAGGGCATCTACCAGTTGGGCATCAGCAACACGCCCTATCGTCTGGCGCAGTCGTTCACCGGCGGCGCCACCTCGCCCACGATCAGCCTGGCGGATCCTTTCAGCGTCACGCCCACGGTATCGGCCAATCCAGTTGCTTACGCTGTGAACCGCCAGATCCGCAACCCGTATTCGCAGCAGTGGAACCTCTCGGTCGAACGCGTGCTGCCAGGCGAAGTCGGCCTCCGCGTCGCCTACCTGGGCAACAAGGGCAACCGGGCGCTGTTCGTCAACTCCGACATGAACCTGCCGGCGACCATGTCCTCGGCAACCTGCAGACGCAGCGGCCTTACCAGCCCTGGGCCAACATCTACACCATGAGCCCCACGGGCAACATGTTCACGCACCAACTGCAGGTGGAAGGCACGCGCCGCTTCAACAACGGACTGTTCCTTCAGAGCAGTTTCAACTGGACCAAGACGCTGGACAACGTGCCGTACTCCGGCACTGTGCAGAACCCGTACAACACCTCGCTCGATCGCGGCAACTCCGAAGGCATCCGGCGCTTCACTTTCTACGCAACGGGAACCTACGACCTGCCCTTCGGCACAGGTAAGAAGTTCGCCAACTGGGACAACCCCATGAAGTACGTGGTCAGCGGCTGGCGCCTGGCATCGGTTGTGCAATTGCGATCCGGCGCTCCGTTCAGCGTTACCTTTACACCTACCCTGGGCGGCTGGTACGCGAATCGCGCCGATGTGGCTGGCAGCGATTTCTACGGCTCCAACCAGTCCATCGCCCGCTGGTTCAACCCGAGCGCCTTCGCCGTGCCGGCAAACTTCACCTTCGGCAACAGCGCGCGCAACATGCTGTTCGGGCCCGGTTCGAAGTCGATTGACGCCAGCCTGACGAAGATCACCGCCATCACCGAGCGCATCAAGACGGAGTTCCGGGCTGAGTTCTTCAACGTGCCCAACACACCCAGCTTCGGTCTGCCGGCAACGGACATTACCGTGCCCTCGACGGTGGGTATCATCAGCAGCACGACAGTAGACGCCAGAACCATCCAGTTCGGGCTGAAACTGTTGTTTTAATGCATGGAACGGACGCGCTCCGGGTGATGACCCCACCCGGAGCGCGGGCCCATGCCTGTCCTCTTCAGATCCTCCCCGGCGCTGCGGCGCCCTTCCACTCAATCCCCTCCGGAGAACGTCCTTATGTCTTCCCGCCGTGAATTCCTGCATGCCGTAGCCGCCGGCACAGGCGCTTCTCTCACCATCCCTCCGAAAGTGCTGGGGGCCAACGACCGCATCCGCGTCGGCATCATCGGGCCAGGTGCCCGTGGCATGGAACTCGATTCGCGACCTCAACGCGTGCCCCAACACCGAACTCGTGGCCGCCGCCGACATCTACACCGGCCGTCTGGCGGCCGTTCAGCAAGCTGTCCCTGGCGTGAAGACCGTCATGGACTACCGCCGGCTGCTCGAGATGAAAGAGGTCGATGCCGTCCTCATCGCGACGCCGCAGCATCTCCACTGCCGGCACTTCGTGGCCAGTCTGCAAGCCGGGAAGCACGTCTACCAGGAGAAGACGATGGCCTTCACGGTGGACCATGCCAAGAAGATGCGCGCCGCTTATCAGGCGTCCAAAGGCCTGACCGTGCAGATCGGCCATCAGTCGTGCTCGTTCGGCGACGTCACCGATGCCGCGCGCTTCACCACACCATCGGCGATGGGCAAGATCACCGCGGTTCATCGCGCACATGTATCGCAACACCCCGCACGACAAGCCGCAGTGGTCGCGCGCCGTCAACCCCGACATGAATCCTGAGAGCGTCCTCTGGCAATCCTTCCTGGGCGACGCGCCGCAGCATGCCTTCGATGCCAACCGCTATGTGAACTGGCGCTTCTTCTGGGATTACTCCGGCGGCAACGTCTATGAGAACATGTGCCACCAGCTTTGCTTCTGGTACAAGATTCTGAACCTGCAGATCCCGAAGAAGGCGACAATGACTGGCGGCCTCTATCTCTGGAAGGATGGCCGTGAAGTGCCGGACACCATGAACGTCGCATTGGAACAGCCGGAAGACCTGCTCTGGTCGTGGGATTCCGGCTTCGGCAACGACTATCTGGGCTTTACTGAGGATGTGCTCGGCACAGATGGCACCGTTTCCGATCCGAGCGCGTAACCTACACTCCACAGGCCGTGAACCGCAAAGACGCGGCGGCACTGCGCGGCTCCACCCCCACCGTGCCCGCCTGCCACATGAAGAACTTCATCGAGTCGATTCGTACCAGCATCGAGCCGAACTGTCCCTTCGACCTCGGCTTCCATGTCGCCCATCGCCTGCCGCATGGCCGTGGAAAGTTACCGCCAGGGCCGCACTGTTCGCTGGGATGCCCGGAAGGAAGATATCTGCTAAGCCAGGGCTTCATTCGGGATGAACACGATCAGCAACTACGGAAGAGTTGGAAGACCGGCTGTCCAGGCCGCTGCCGGGCGATCTGGACGCCGTACGGGCATTAACGGGTGACCTGGTAATCCTCGGCGTCGGCGGCGAAATGGAACCCACGCTGGCCATTCGCGCCCGGCGCGCCATGGACCCAGGCCGGAGTCCGCCGGCGCGTGATCGGCGTCTCCCGCTTCGAGCGAGGGCAGGCTGAAGCAGCGGCTGGAAGCCGCCGGTATCGAAACGGTCAGCGCGACTGCTCAATGGGCATATCTGTCGGCGCTTTGCCTGAAAGTTCCGATGTCATCTTCATGGCCGGCCGCAATTCGGTACTGCGGGTTCGGCCCATCTCACGTGGCAATGAACGCACTGGTTCCCGCCCATGTATCCGAGCACTACAAGGGCGCACGCATCGCCGTTTTTCTCCTCGGGCAATGTCTATGCACACCGCCCGCTGGTGCAGGGCGGCTCGGACGAGTTGACGCCGCCTGGACCCGTGGGCGAATATGCCCAGTCCGTCCTGGCGCGCGAGCGCATGTTCGAATACGCGGCCCATCGCGACGGCACGCGGATCGTCCTCCTGCGCCTGAACTATGCAGTCGAACTGCGCTACGGCGTACTGGCCGATATCGGCGGCAAGGTATTTCGGGGCGAGCCAGTGGAACTCGGCGTGTCGGCCGTCAACGTGATCTGGCAGGGTGATGCCAATTCCGTGGCGCTTCAGTCGCTGGCCTTGGCCTCTTCTCCGCCGGCCATCCTGAACATCGCCGGTCCGGAAACGGTGCCGGTCCGCCGCATCGCCGAGCGGTTCGGCGCGATCTTCGGCCGGCCGCCGGTCTTCTCCGGGGTGGAGTCGGGGACCGCTTTGCTCAACGATGCCGGACGCAGCCACCGGCTCTTCGGCTACCCCTCGGTGAGCTTTGAACAGTGCCTGCTCTGGACCGCGGAATGGATCCGGCAGGGCGGTGCCAGCCTCGACAAGCCCACCCACTTTGAAGTTCCGGATGGACGGTACTAGCCGATGAACTGGAAAGAAACTCTTCGCGGCGGAGTGGTGATCCCCGCTCATCCTCTCGCCCTCACGGCCGAACGCAAGCTGGACGAACGGCGCCAGCGTGCCCTCACCCGCTACTACCTCGCGGCCGGAGCGGGTGGCGTTGCGGTAGGCGTTCACACCACGCAGTTCGCCATTCACAATCCGAAAGTGGGACTCTACGGCCCGGTCCTCGAACTGGCCCGCGGCGAGTGGCTGCCGCAGGGAGCGCTCGGCATTGCTGGTATCGTCGGAACGACTCCGCAGGCTGTATCCGAGGCGGAATTCGCCGCCGGGTTGGGCTACCATGCCGGACTCGTCAGCCTCGCCGCTCTGTCGACCTCATCGGAAGATCAACTGATTGAACACGTCCGCCAGGTCTCAAGCGCCATCCCTGTGTTCGGCTTCTACCTCCAGCCCGCGGTCGGCGGCCGCGTCCTGTCCCACGCGTTCTGGCGCCGGTTCCTGGAAATTGAAAACGTCGTCGCCATCAAGATCGCCCCGTTCAATCGCTACCAGACGCTCGACGTCGTCCGCGCGCTGGCCCTTTCCGGCAGGCAGGACGAGATCGCCCTCTACACCGGCAACGACGACAGCATCGTCCTGGACCTGCTTACCGAGTTCCAGGTGGAGGGCAAGTCCATCCGGATCCCGGGCGGCCTGCTGGGCCACTGGTCTGTCTGGACCGCGTCGGCGGTTGACCTGTTGAAAGAGATCCATCAGATTGTCCGCGACGGCGCGCCGATCCCGGCCCGCTGGCTTCTCTCGCCCAGCAGGTGACCGATTCCAACGCCGCCTTCTTCGATTCCGCGAATGCATTCCGCGGCTGTATCGCCGGCTTGCACGAGGTGCTGCGCCGCCAGGGACTGCTGGCCGGAACCTGGTGCTGGGATCCCGAAGAGGCGCTCTCGGCCCCGGTCAGGCGGAAGAGATCGATCGCGTCTACCGCCAGTATCCCGAGTTGAACGACGACGCCTTTGTGGAGCAACACCGGGACGAGTGGCTCCGAGACTGAGGCAACCTCGGCGATCCGTACCGGTTTGCATGGTCTAGGAGTAGCCGTACTTTCTGGAACAAAACCGCCTCCTGTTCTCGCCAGTCTGCTGGCGGGAACGTGAGAGACTATTCCAGAATGGATCGCTTCGCCCGCTTGGAAACCATTTTCCACAAGGCCCGAGTGCTGCCCGTTCAGGAGCAGGAGCCGTTCCTGGCGCGCGAGGCCGGCGATGATCCCAGCCTCCAGGACGAGGTCCGCCAACTACTGCGGGCCGACAACGCCACCCATGGGCGTATGGACCCTCAGCCCGGCGCCGCCGTCCAGGCCATCGCCGAGATGACCGGCCTCACGCAGTTCGGCTCCTACCGTGTGATGCGGCTGCTGGGCCGCGGTGGCATGGGCGCGGTCTACCTCGCCGAGCGCGCCGACGGCGAATACACCCAGAACGTAGCGCTCAAAGTCCTGGCGCCGCATCTGGCCGACGCCGCCTTCACCACCCGCTTCCGGACGGAACGGCAGTTGCTCGCCCAGATGAACCACCCGAACATCGTGCGCCTGCTCGATGGCGGGGTCAGCGCCAACGGAGAGCCCTACCTGGTCACCGAGTACATCGACGGCGAGCCCCTGGACAACTACTGCGACCGGCTGCGCCTCAACGTTCGTGACCGGCTCAGGCTGTTTCTCGAGGTGTGCGACGCCGTCGCGCACGCACACCGCAATCTCGTCATCCACCGGGACCTGAAGCCGGCCAATATCCTGGTCGACAGGACCGGGGCCGTGAAGCTGCTCGACTTCGGCACAGCCACGCTGATCGGCTCCCGGGAAAGCACGGCCGTGACGACACTGCCGCTGTTGACGCCGCGCTACGCCAGTCCGGAACAGCTTCGAAACGACCCGCTGAACATCGCCACCGACGTCTACTCCCTCGGCCTCATCCTGCACGAGTTGATCGGCGGGCACCGTGCCTTTACGCTCTCGAATGATCTGGCTCAGGAGTTCGGCCGCGCGACACAGGACATGCCGGTGCTCGCACTGGGCTCAGCGGCAACGGCCGATGCGGCTGCTGCGCGCGGCGTCAGCCTGGGCGATTTGCGATCCTCGCTCTCCGGCGACCTGAGCGCGATCGCTTCCAAAGCCGTCGCCTACCAGCTACGCGATCGCTATCAAAGCGTGGAGGAATTTCGAGACGATCTCACGGCGTTCCTGGAATCCCGGCCCGTTCACGCGCGGCCCCTCACCATCAGCTACCGCGCGCGCAAGTTCCTCTATCGCCGCCGCTACATGGTGGCCGCCGTCACCGCCGTGCTGCTGGCCTCCGCCGTCGGTTTCGTCACCACCGTACAGCAGCGCCGCCTGGCCGAACAGCGCTTTGAGGAAGTCCGGCGCCTGGCTCGCTATCAGCTATTCGAGCTCTACGATCGCGCAGAGCTGATTCCCGGCACTCTCCGCATGCGAGCCGGCATGGTGCAGCAGTCCCTCGACTATCTCGATCGACTGTCCGCGCAACGCAACCTGGACGAAGGCCTCGCGGTGGAAATCGCGCAAGGATACCGCCGGCTTGGGGACACGCAGGGCAACTTTGCGAAGGCGACCTTGGGCAACCCCGCCCTGGCGGCCCGGATGTACGAAAAGGGACTGGCGGTCCTCAAGCCGTGGTCCGGCAGGAGCGAGGCAGCTCTGCGGGCCCAACGCGAACTCGAAGCCAGCGCGGCCATCGCCGAACTGACCACCAATCCCGCGGCCGGCACTCTGCCGAAATTCGAGCTGACCATCCAGCAATTGGAGCGGCAGGTCCAGGCCAATCCCAAGGACGACGAAAGCCGATTGCTGCTCGGACGAGCCCTGCTCGCGGTCTTCAGTTCTCCGGAAGCCCGCGACAGCACGCGGGACGCCACCGCCGAGATCGCCCGCAAAGGCGAGGCCGTTCTGCTGGAGGGCGTCGATCGTCAGGGAGCGCGGCAGACCTCCTTTCAACTGGCCTTGCTCGACCTCTATCGCCTGCGAGCCAACGCGCTGGCCGACAGGGCGCCGAAGGAGTCGCGGACCTGGGTAGAGCGTGGCTTCCGGCTCCTGCGCACCCTGCCGCCCGAGGTGCAGCTGAGCTCAGTCGCTCGTAAGGCGCGCGCGTCTTATTTGATGACGCTCTCCGCCGTGGCGAACGCCGAAGGCGATGCCAGGCAGGCTCTGGCCATGATGGAAGAGCCTCTGGCCATCGTGCGTGAACTGGCGCGCGATCCCGACGATCTGCAGGCCTGCGCGAACCTGGCGGTGCTGCTGGAGAACCGTGCGCTCATGCGCTGGAACATCGACGACTTCACCGGATACCTCGCCGACTACTCGGAGTCGACCCCTCTCAATGAACGGCTGGTCAAGTCCAGCGCCGGCGCAAGATTCCGGCTCTACTACCTCTCCTCGCTGCGCAACCTGGCCTACGCCCACGACAAGCTCAAGACGCCGCAGACTTCGGCGGCGGTCCACAAGGCCTACGATGAACTGAAAAAGGCAGCCGCCGACGACAGCCTGGGCTTCCGGCCCAAGGCGGACATGGCGGACCTGCTGTTGAATCTCGGCGTCGACGGCGCATCGCGGCCGGAAGAGGCCTTGCCCTATGCGGAAGCCGCGGCCAAGATGGAGCCGGACGCCCTGAACTCCTGGGAGAGCGTGGCGGAGGCCAATCGCCAATTGGGGCGCTACGACGTGGCCCTCACCGCGATTGACCGTGCCATCGCCCTGCTCGATGCGCCCAAGGACGGCGAAGCGCCCACCAGTCTCTACAAGCAAATGCAGACCAAGCGCCAGCAGATCCTGGGGCAGCTGGCTGCCGGGGGTGCTAAGAAGTAGGCCGGGTCAGTGAACCCTGAACAACAGGGGCTCCACTTCCGACAGGGCTTCCGGATTGTAGTAGTCGTACAAGGTAGATGTCGCCGACTTCGCAGTCATTGCGAGTCGCCCGGAAAGCCGGAACGTGAGCGTTGCCCCGCCTGCCGCGGGCCAGAGATAGAGGATGATCCTGTCGGGCAGGACGTCGTATCCCTGTAGTCCCGTTCCGTCCTGCGCCAGCAATTCCTCCAGGCTCTCCCGATCGACTTCCGCCCCAGGCGGCAGGCCGATCTCGGCGAGCATCATGCCGTAGCCCCGGAACCCGACGCGCTCGGCTTTAACCGTGCAACGGATGGATTGCCCCACGCGCGCCTCCAGTCGGTCGTACGCAACGCCCAGTCGCAGTTCCGGCGAGGTCCGAGCCTTCGTCCTTGTCCACGGCATCCAGTGCGTCGTGGTCATTCGCAACAGACCGCTGCCCGAGCCCCCGACAGGCACCAGTTCTACCTGATTCTGTCCGGCACGCAGGAAGGGTGACATGTCGACCAGGATCGGATCCGTGAAGTTCAAATCCGCCGGCATCGTGACGGTGTGGACGATCCGGCCATCCACCTGGATTCCAATCGAACCGCCCGGTCTGGCAAGCGGTCCCAGCACCTCGAACGCGTCCGACAACGCCCGCATGACGCGAACTGTGGACTGTGTGGAATACCAACTGCCCAGGGAATCGCGATGACGTAGAAGGAAAAGCAGTCCACGCCGAATTGTGTTGTCAATGTTGGGAGACTGAGGATGCGACGAACGCCAGGCCGACAGGGCGCTGATAACCAGGCCGGTGGTCTCCGCCCGCCCGGCCAACCCCCACCCGTAGAAGGGTGAGTTCGACTGGAGATCCCAGTACAAGCCGGTGTTCTCCGGACGGGCGAGGGCGGAAAGCCGCTGCACCGCCTTGCCAAGCAAGGCTTCGTTGCCGGAATCCAGCACGGCGACTATGAACTGCGCCAGCGCATAAGGCTCATCGATGGAGTCGGTGTAACGCGCCAGGTGATGAAAGGTGCCCGCCAGAGTTGAGGGCTTGAGTTCGATTCCTGCCCGCTGGGCCAACGCTAGCGACCGGGCCACATGGGCCGTAGTCAGGAGAAGTTGCCGCGAACTCTCGGCGGTGCCACTGAGGCCCTTCTCCCACCGGCCCGACGGCGATTGCGTGGACTCAAGCCAATCGGCCAGTTCCTCAATGTGCTCCTCATCCGCCGGCACGTCCTGTTTGGCGGCCAGCAGGAACTCCAGGACGTACGCCGTGACGGCCGCGTCGGCGCCACCATTGCCCCAATAGCTGATTCCGCCGCCGTCCACACGGAACGACACCAGCTTGTCCACAGCGAGGCGGATATTCTTCAATGCTTCCTTCTCGAATTCCGGTTTGGCTATTCCTGCTTTGCGCGCAAACCGCAGGGCAATGAGATTTGCGAAGCCGGCGGACGTCGTCTGCTCGGCACAACCATGCGGCGTGACGAGAAGGGCCGTGGCTCCTTCGCTGAGGAGAGTCAGAATATTCGGGTACAGCCTGAGTTCGCTCGTGGTGGCTCCGGCGATGGCTGCCGCTGGGATCGTGACGCGAAACGCCGTCGGTCCCGCCACAAGATCGCCCACCGTCTGTGTCACCGCCTGTCCGTCAGGGTGAACATCGGTCGTCCTCTCAATGGCGTCGCTCAGTTCGCCGCCCTGCGCTACCACCCGCTGGGCGGCCTTTCTCCGGCTCGCCTTTGCGGTAATCCCGAACGACTGCGTGTCCGTTTTGCCGCTGGGAATTGTTAGCTGTAGCTTCGTGCGGGTTTTGGGCGTCGACCAGTCGTTCGGCAACAGAGCCAGGTCGACCTCCAGCGCGCGATCGAGGTAGTTGCGCACCGCCACCGGAATGTTCACTTCGTCTCCCTGTGTCAGCACCGGGGGTGGGTCGAAGTCGAGAAAGAATGGCTGGAAAACCCGCAGGTCGGCCTCGGTCTCCACCTGCCTGCCGTCCAATGTGGAGGCGATCGCCGCGACTTTCCATGTCGTAATGCTATCCGCCAGTGGAAACTGCGCCGTCGCTGCACCCTTGGCATCGGTAGTGAGTTCTGGAACCCGATACAGGGTCTCCGGGAAGTAGGTCCGGAGGCGTGGAGTGGATACCGGCGCCTCCGAGCTGTAGGAGGAAACGGAACGAGCTGCCGCGCTGGTCTGCAGTGGATATACAGTTGCACCCACGGTGACGCTCGCGCCGGAGTCCCCCAGTTGTATGGTGATGTCCAGTGGGGTGATTCTCCCGCTCTCAACGGGAATAGCCTTAATCCAGCCCGGCAGGAATCCTTGCACAACCGCCTGAAGGCTGTACGTACCGGCCGGCAGGGCGGGGAATGAGAACGCCCCGCCTGGATCGCAGACCACGAAATAGGCCCCTCCCTTGGATGTCGTGAGCAGCACCCGCGCCCGCGGAATCCCGCCGCCTGTGATATCCAGGACATGGCCGGCGATTCCACCGCTGCCTTGCAGGCCGGCAGCCGGAGAGGGGGCACGCTCTTTCGCGGCTACAGCGCTCTCCTCCTTCAGCAGAATGGGGATGCTCAGCATTTCGAAGTCGTCCCAGGTTTCGGGTTGGCCGTCCGGACCTGAGCTGCGCAGGACGAAGACGATGAACCGCCTGGTCACCGGCGTTACGCTCGTACGAATTTCCGGTTGGCCGCCATATACCTGTTCTGTCCAGCGAGAGACGCGGTCTGCGAAGTTTGCCGAAGTCCTGCTGTCCAGCCGGTAAGGATGCCCCCACGCATCCAGGTAACTCTCCACATCAAGGCCCGCATCGGTGAGCACCTTTCTGAACTCCTCGAGTGTCCTCGGCGGTGTGGCGGACCTTTGAACCGCCTGCAGTAGGTCCTCCTCCTGCTTCAGGAAGTAGGAACCGGAAAACAGAATCGGCCCCGAAATCATCTTCGGTCTGAAATACGCGATCGGGTCCCGCACTCGAGGAATCGGATACTTCGCGTCCGTTGATAGGTTTCCACCTGAACCCGGTACGGCGTACCCCACGGGTCACGAAGCCCCTCAAGCAGGATTCCGTTGTCTTTGAGCAGACTCTGAACAGCCGCCGGATCCCCCGGAAAATCCTGCCGTCGATGCAGGATGCTTGCAGCACCCTGTGGAGCGGCAGAAAATAGGAACGCCGGAAAACCGCGGCGACGAAATCATCCTCCGTGCCGGGACGTTGGTCGGGCCCGGTGGACTTGAGAGTCACCGTGCGGAAGTTCTCGTCAAGCCCGAATTCCACCAGATAGGCACGGTTCCACGGATCCCGTTTCGAGTACCACTCTGTCCCGAGCGTCTGGACCAGGCTTGCCTCATCGGCCGGAAAATCGAGCGTCTCGTTGTAACTCCCGGTGAACCGGTCCTCCATCCATTTCGACAGGTCGCCGATCGATGAGAATTGTGGACGACCCGTGATGTCTTCGCTGGCAGTGCGCACAAGAAAGATGGATGTCCGCGCCAGCAGCGCCTCCGCCACAAGGTTCAGTTCCGGATTCAACGATTGCGTGTGATTCACAGTCAGAAGGCTGCTCACTTGAATACCGCTGATCTCTTGCGGGTCGCTGGACGAGCAATACACACAGCCGAACCACCCCCGTTGACCGAATTCGTTATCCGTCCGGGCACGCTCCATCACGGCCTGGTCAACCACCGCAAGGCCCAGGGCCGCTTCCACAGGGCGGCCCTCCGATGTCTGGACCTGCATGTTGACCAACCCTTGTGCGCCGGGCCTGTATTCGGGTTGGCCCGGTTCTACCGTAAGCCGCAGGCCCGAATTGCCGGGAAAAAGGACGGACCTTTGCCCGGTTTCCGGCACAAAGCCCTGTGGCGTACTGTACCTGCTGCCGCCAGTCCACGCGGCGAATGCGACAATCCAGGTGCTGTTCGGATTCTATTGTGTTTCCCTATTAACCTTAGCAATACGTACTCAACCAAGAACAGGCATACA